>NZ_JCAJZQ010000007.1:0-403627 GCF_059510335.1 Nocardia sp. PLKS1-43
GCCCTCGAAGCGCATGGCCGAAGGCCGAGTCTCGAGGGCTGAACGACGAGCCTCAAAGCGCCGAAAACCCCGCCGGAGCGAATCGGAGGCCAAAAATGCGGAGGCCGAATTACAAGTCCGCGATGGCTTCGATGATCGGCATGCGGGCCGCGCGCAGCGCGGGCGGGATCGAACCCAGCAGCGCGAGAACGAGTGCGGCCGAGGCGTATACGAGCAGCATCGGGCTCGGCGAATAGGTCACGGGGATGGTCATGGCCCGGCCGAACGCGATGTCGGCGAGGTACTGGACCGCGGCGCCGACGGCCAGCCCGAGCACCGCACCGGTCAGTCCGATGCCGGCGGCCTCGGTGAGCACCGCGCGCAGCATGAACCGGCGGCTGGTGCCCATCGCGCGCAGGACGCCCAGCTCCCGGCGCCGCTCCAGAACCGACAGCATCAGCGTGTTCAGCAGGGCGATCGTCGAGACCAGCACCACGATCCACAGGATCGAGCCGGACAGCGACGTGCCCTGCTTCACCCCGCCGGACACCGCCGCCACCGCGCCCGCGCCGGTGTCCACCGCCAGTCCCGGCGGCACGCTCCGGCGCAGCAGGTCGAGTTCGGCCGCGGGATTCACACCGGGCGCGTAACTGATGCCGAGGATGGTCTCCCCGGGCCGCTCGTACCACTGCCGCAACATGTCCAGATCCAGCAGCACCGTCCCGGTGATCGCGGAGAAGTACGGAATTACTTGCAGCACCTGGACTTTGCGGATACCCGTCGGGGTCGGCAGATCCAGCTCGGACCCCTCGTGCACGCCCAGCTGCCGCGCCACATCCCCCGACACGACCACGCCCTCCCCGCGCGCCATCCGGTCCTGCACACCGGGCCGGAGTTCGGCGACCGGTCCGGCCGGAACGCCGCGCTCATAGGCTTGCAGCATCACCTGGCCACGCCCCAGCGTCGCGAAGGCCATCTGGGCCGAACCCACGTCGGCCACCCCCGGCAGCGCCCGGATCCGGGCCTTCAGATCCGTCGGCAGCAGCGGCCCGGTCGGGAACTCCGCCAGCGAGGACGTGCTCACGTAGGCGTCCCGGCGCGCGAGGTCGGCGAAGTTGGCCGTCGCCGAATCGACCAGATTGTGCGACGCGCCGCCCATGGCGACCACCGCGGTCACACCGATCATCACCGTCATGGTTGTCGCCCAGACCCGGCGTGGCGCACGCTCGATCGTGGTGGCGCCCAACGCCCCCGGCGCACCGAACACGCGCGCGACCATCGCCGCGGACCGCACGATCGGCTCCGTCGCGGCGAAGCACAGCACCACCGCGGCGCTGATCGACAGCGAGATGGCCGCCAGGGACAACCGGCCGATGTCCGCGCGGGCGATCAGGATCGCCGCGGTGACCATGACGCCGCCGAGAAGTACCGCGCCCCAACGCAACAGCGGATTCACCACGTCGGATTTCGACACGCCCACCGGCGCCAGCGCCTCGATCGGCTGCACCTTGTAGATCTGCCGCGCCGCGATCGCGGCCGCGGCGGTGCTGGCCAGCACACATGCCGCGATGGCGACCGGGATCGCGTATCCGGGCACGAGGTATTCGATCCGCGCCTGCACCGAGGCCATCATCGCCGAGGGCACCTGATGAATCGCGGTGCGTCCCATGAACATTCCGAACACCGCGCCGATACCGCCGCCGATCAGGCCGAGCAGCGCGGCCTCGGCGATCAGGTCACGCACCATCGGCCCGCGCCGCCCGCCGATGGCCCGCAGCAGCGACAACACCGGACGCCGTTGCGCCACAGCCATACTCATCGCGTTGTAGATCAGAAATCCGGAGACGATCAGCGCGGCGGCCGAGGCCATCGTGGTCGAATAGCGCACCAATTGGATGGCCCCGCCCGCCTGCGCGGTGCGCAGGCTCGGGTCGGCCACCACCGCCCGGCCGTGCACCACCGCGGTGAGCGCCGAACGCAGTTGCCCCACATCGGCTCCCGGCGCGGGCACGATCTCGATCGAATCGAGTTGACCGGAGCGGCCGAGGATCTTCTGGGCCACCGGCAGTGCCGCCACGACGATCTGGCCACCGTTGAGCTGCCCGGACGTTCGGTCGTCCAGTACGCCCGCCACCGTCACCGTGGCCACCCCGAGGGTGAACCGCTCCCCCTCGTGTCGTCCGAGACCGGCGCCGACCAGTACGCCGTCCGGTACGGACAGCAGCTCGATCGCCTGCGAACGCATCGGCCCGGCCAGCGCGCTGCCCAGCGCGGATACGCTCGCATCGGCCCCGATCAGCAGCGTGCGGTCCGCGCCGACGCCGACCCTGGCCCGCACCATCGGCACCGCCGCCGAGACTCCGGGCACCGCCTGGATCTGCGGCAGCAGGCTCCGATCGAATCCACCGTCGGTGACGCCGGAGACCTCCAGTGCCGCTTTACCTCCCAGCGCCCTGGTGAGTTTGCCGACCGAGCCGGTGACCGAGCCGGAGATGCTCAGCACCGAGACCAGCAGCCCGGCCGAGACGGCCATCACGATCATCGCCATCAGGGTGCGGCCGCGATGCGCGAGCAGTTCACCGATATTGAACAGCCGCAAGCGGTCCCACGCGGCGGCGATCATGCGCGAACCGCCGGATGACCATCCACGGAACGTCGCTCGGCGGCGTGCTCACCGGCGGTGATCGACCCGATTCGCCCGTCCCGCAACGTGACCACGCGATCGCAGTAGTGCGCCGCACCCATGTCGTGGGTGACCATCACCACCGAATTCCCCTGCTCGGTGATCATGCCGAAGAGTTCCAGGATGGCCGCGCCGGTCTTGGAATCCAGGTTGCCCGTGGGCTCGTCGGCCAGGATCAGCGGCGGGTCCATGATCAGCGCCCGCGCCACGGCCACGCGCTGCATCTGCCCGCCGGACAGTTCGGCGGGGCGATGCTCGGCGCGCTCGCCCAGCCCGACCAGGTCCAGCAGTTCCAAGGCTCTCGGTTTGGCATTCCGTAATCCGGTGCCGTCCAGGAGTTTCGGGATGGCCACGTTCTCCCAGGCGGTCAGCGTCGGCAGCAGGTTGAAGAACTGGAAGACGAAACCCACACGGTGCCGCCGGAATTCGGACTGCCGGTCGTCACCGAGGTCGCCGATCTCCTCGCCCTGGAAGGTGATCGACCCGGAATCGGGCGAGTCCAGCGCGCCCAGCAGATGCAGCAGGGTGGACTTCCCGGACCCGGACGGGCCGATGACGGAGGTGAACTCGCCCGCGGCGATGTTCAGGCTGACGCCATCGAGGGCTCGCACCCGCTGCTGCCCCACTCGGTACTCCCTGACGACATCGGTCAATTCCAACATCGGTGTTCCCCTCCTCGTTTCGGCCCGCTCACCGGGCACTGTCTCCAGTCGTGGTGCGCGTCAGCGCACGAGCACCTCGGACGGATGCCACCGGCGAACGTCCTGGGCGTCGAGTACGGCGCGCAGCACCGGCTGTTCGGCGGCCAGCTCGAGGTATGCCTCGGCGGCCGACCGTCCCTCCAGCAACGCCAGGTCGAGCTTGACGTGCAGGTGGTTGTCCCAGCGGTACTGCAGCGCGGCCAGCACGCCGGCGGGCCCGCCGAACAGCCGATCGATGTCCGGAAGTCCGTGCAGCAGGCCAGGATTCGCCGGATCGGCGGCCGCGCGGGTCAGCACCACATCCAGGATCTCGGTACGGGCGTGCAAATCTTGCCAGGTCATGGCGCTCACCCCTTCCCTCTCGTGCCCGGCATCTGTCCGCCGAACGCTGTGGTGTCGACGCTACGGAGATGATCTCGGCGAATCGTCGTGCCGAGGGCGTGAGTTGGGCTCCTACTCCGGTAGGAGCCGGCACCCGCTCCAGGAACGATGATCGGTGTCACACCGACTGGCTAGCCTTGGTGCATGGAGGTGCTGCGGATCGTCGTGCTGACCGCGGCCGCGGTTCTGCTGACCACGGTGCTGTGGCGTGCGGTGGTCGGATGGCGTCACGCGCGCCAGCGGGTCGTGGAGTTCTGGCACGACCCGCGCGCCACATTCGACCAGCACATGGCCGAACTCCCGTTCGACTATCCCCCGGCGGTGATCCTCACCGCCGATCTGGCCCTGTCGATCGCCGCGGTGACCGCCGTGATCCAGCGGCACGGCTACTTCCCGACCGCCCTGCCCATCCTGGCGCTGTTGCTGGTCACCTTCGCCTTCCCGATCCTGACCATCTTCGGCGTCCCGCCGCGTCCGGGGCCGCTGTGCGCCGTCGGGCTGATCGCGCAGGGCTTGTTCCTGTTGCAGCCGGTGACGCTGGACGCCTCGCCGTTCGTACTGGTCGTCGTCGCCGGCGAGGTCGCGGCGATCGCCAGCAAGCGGATCAGCCTGCCGTTCGCCGCGATCGCGTTGCTGGAACTGCTGCTGTTCCACATCGTCGGCCCAGGGATCGACCCGCTGCCCAACTACGTCATCGGAGTCGTGCTGGGCACGCTGGTCGGGCTGATGATGCAGTACCAGCGGATGTACCTGTACCAGGAACGCGAGAATCAGGAGATCCGCGCCGCCCGCGCCGCCGACGAGGAACGCCGCCGGATCGCCCGGGAGGTGCACGATGTCATCGCGCATTCGCTCAGCGTGACTCTGCTGCATCTCACCGCGGCTCGTCATTCGCTGCAGACCGATCGCGACGTCGAGGAGGCGATCGACGCGCTCACCGACGCCGAACGGCTGGGCCGCCAGGCCATGGCCGACATCCGGCACACCGTGGGCCTGCTCGATCAGCGCCCGTCCAGCCTGACCCCCGAACCCGGAATGGACGATATCCCCGCTCTGGTCGAGGATTTCCTGGGTGCGGGCCTGAACGTGGATTACTCGGTGTCCGGGGATGTCACGACCGTCTCGGCGACGACGGGTCTGGCGTTGTTCCGGATCAGCCAGGAATCCCTGGCCAATATCGCCAAACACGCCCCGGACGCCGCGGCAACGTTGCGCATCGAGGTCACCGGTACGCAGGTCACCGCGGTTGTCACCAACACCCTCACCGGCCCGGTCCCCACTCGGCGCGGCCGCGGGATGGGCATCTCCGGTATGCGCCAGCGCGCCACTCTCATCGGCGGCACCCTGACCGCCGGACCCAGCGCCGGGCAGTGGCAGGTGCGCGCCGGATTCCCGATCGCCGACGCCTCACCGGGCCTGACGTGCCCGGTCTCGGGTTCGGACGATCATCTGCGGCCCGTGCGCGACGCGTTCACCGCTCTGACCCGCAAACTCCAGGAGGGTATGTGATTCCGGGTACTTCGCCGTCCGAGGAGAACGCACTCGGCGTTCTCGTCGTGGACGACCAGGAACTGGTGCGCGGCGGCCTGCGCCGGATCCTGCGCCGCCGCGACGGTTTCCTGGTGAGCGAATGCGCCGACGGCGACGAGGTCCCGGCCGCGCTCGCCGCGCAGCCCGTCGACGTCGTACTGATGGATCTGCGAATGAAGCGCGTCGGCGGCATCGACGCCACCCGGATCCTGCGCTCACGCAGCGACGCACCGCCGGTTCTGGTGCTGACCACGTTCGACGACGATCAACTGCTCTCCGGCGCGCTGCGCGCGGGCGCTGCCGGATTCATCCTCAAGGACTCCCCCGCCGAGGATCTGATTCGCGCGGTGCGCACGGTCGCGGCCGGCGGATCGTGGCTCGATCCGTCGGTAACCGGACGAGTGCTGTCGGCATATCGGACCGTCGCGCCGACTCCGGTGAAGACCCGTTCGGGCCTGGACGAGCTGACCGCTCGCGAGTACGAGGTGCTGCAGCGAATCGGTCGCGGGCGGGTGAACACCGAGATCGCCGCGGAGTTGGGGATCTCCGAGGTCACGGTAAAGAGCCACGTCGGACACATTTTCGGAAAGCTCGGGTTACGAGATCGCGCCGCGGCGATCGTGTTCGCGTTTGACCACGGAGTAGTCGCACCTGGAGAATCGTCGGCGTAGCGGGGCAGGCAACCCCGGTGAGGCAGCCGGGCACGGGTGTCGCACCCTGCCCAGGGACGGAGGTTTCACCGGTGAACGCATCGCGGCCGCGGACCGGCGGCCGATTCGGTCCGTACGAGCTGCGCTCCATGCTCGGCCGCGGCAGCATGGGCGAGGTCTACGAGGCGTACGACACCCACAACGATCGCGTCGTCGCCCTGAAGTTGCTGCCCGAGGAGCTGGCCCAGGATCCGGGCTATCGCGAGCGGTTCCGCCGCGAATCACACGCCGCGACGCGCATCGCCGATCCGCACATCGTCCCGATCAACCGCGCGGGCGAGATCGAGGGCATGCTCTATCTGGACATGCGCCTGATCCGCGGCGACAATCTGCGCGCCCTGCTGCGCCGGCAGGGGCCGATGGAGCCCGAGCGCGCGGTGCACATCATCGACCAGATCGCCACCGCACTCGATGCCGCGCACGGCGCGGGCCTGGTGCACCGCGATGTCAAACCGGCCAATATCCTCGTCACACCGACCGATTTCGCCTTCCTCACCGATTTCGGCATCGCCCGCAGCGAGGGTGACAGCGCGACCACGATGGTCGGCGTCACGGCGGGCTCGTACACCTACATGGCGCCCGAGCGGTTCGACTCCGGGCCGGTCAACGGCCGCTCGGACACCTATTCGCTGGCCTGCGTCCTGTACGAATGCCTTACCGGCACAACGCCTTTCCCGGTGCAGAACGTGAGCGGGCTGATCCGCGCGCATCTGTCCGAGACACCGCCGCGCCCGAGCCTGCAACGCCGGGACGTGCCCGAGGCGCTGGATGCCGTTCTCGCACACGCCATGTCGAAATCGCCCGACGACCGGTTCGCCACGACCGGGGAATTCGCCGGGGCCGCTCGTGCCGCGATGGGTCTGTCGGGCGAGCGCGAAACCGCCGTCGCGCCGCCACCGCCGCCGCCCGCCCCGGCCCCGGTCGAGCCGCCGCGGCCCGACGACACCGGCGCCGTGCAGGCAGGGCCGCTGCCGCCGCTGCCGCAACGCGTCGCACCAGGTCCGGGTGCGTCACGGCCGGTGTTGCGGCCCACAACGTTCCAGCCGTTCGGCCCCGACGGGCCGACGATCGCGGCGCAGTTCCAGCCGCGCGGCGACGAGCAGTACGAGCCCGCGCCCCAGCCGCGCGAGGAGATTCCCCCGGCCACCGGTTCGGCGACCACCGTCATGCGGACCGGCGCGGGCACGGGCATACCGTCCAATGCGGACGAGACGACCAACGCGATGGCTCGCGGGCCGGTCCCGACCTCCGCGGATCAGGACATTCCCGACGAACCCGCTCCTGCGCCACGCGGTTACGAGACGACCGGGTCGCTGCGCATCATCGCGCCGACCGATCCGGACGAGCACGATACCGGCAGCGATCTCCCGGTGATCACGCCAGCGGACCCCTCCCGGATGCCGCGGGAGGAATTCCAGTTCGCCCCGAAACCACCGCAGCCACCGGGACTGCCGCGGCGTTCGGACGAACCGGCCCCGCAATCGCCGAAGTTGCCGCAACGTGGGTCACAGCCGGAACCGGCTCTGCCGCAACGGGTATCGCAGGCCGAATCGATACCCCCGCAACAAGGCCGGGAACCGATCCGGTCGCCACAACTCCCGCAGCGCACACCGCAGCCGATCCCGCCGACGCAGCAATTCCCGCAACGAGCGCCGCAGCCGGTCCCGCCGGCGCCGGATCTGCCGCCGCGGGCGCCGGAATCGGCCGTCGCGGCATCGACCCCGCCGCCGCAGGAGCCCGAGCCTTTCGCCCAGGCGCCGAAATCGTCTCTGCGAGCACCGGAATCGGTCGATCCCACGCCGCACACCGAACTGCTTCCGCACGGCGCCACCGCAGCCGCCGCAGGGGTGATCGGCGCGGGTTACGCCGAGTACGAGGACGATTCGCAGTACGGCTACGACGACGAGACCGCGTACCGCACGGAGGACGGTTACGAGGACGAATACGACGATTACGATCCGGAGGCTACCGCCTCGGGCGAGGGTTACGGCGAATACGACGATAGTGAGTACGCCGAAAACGACTACGGCCGAAGCGGATACGACCACGGCGAATATGCCGACGGCGAATATGCCGACGGCGAATACGTCGATGGTGAATACGCCGACGGGGAGTACGCCGAGAACGATTACGTCTCGGGCGAATACGACACCAGCGCACCGCATTCCGTGCTCGATTACGGCCCCGACGACAACGGCGTCTACCCCGAGGACTACGAATACGCCGAGGCCGCAACAGGTTACGAGGATCGCGGCATAAAACCGAAGAAGCGTTCGGTGGCGGTGCCGTTGGTGCTCGGCTTCCTCGGCGCGGCGGTGGTCATCGGAGTCGCCGTGGTCGGCTGGCAGGTGTTCGGCAAATCTCCCACGACGAGTTCCTCGGCCGCCCAGCACGCCGGCGCGGTCACGGCGACCACGGCGCCGATGGCCGCACCGGCCACGCAGACCGCGGACACAACGACCACCGCGGCGACCTCGACTCCGCCCGAAGGATCCACGGCCTGCTCGTCGAGTTCGTCGGGGCACGACACCGCGTACACCCGGTCGGCCTCGGGTAACTCGCAGACGACCTGCGGTTTCGCCGAGGCGGTCCGCAAGGCGTACGCCAAGGCCGCCGATTCGAGCTCGGAGTCGCCGACCTCGGTGGTCGCGGTCAGCCCGACCACGGGCCGCTCGTACACCATGACCTGCAAGGCGACCGGCCGCTTGATCACCTGCACCGGCGGCGACAACGCCATTGTGTACGTGTACTGACCGGAAACCGTTCCGGCGCAAGTAGTTTCGTTTCCGCGAACGGGCGGCGGACGGTTCACCGATCCGACGAAACGTCACGCGTTACGTCACATTTGCGCCATCGCGACTCGGTGCATTTGACCCCGGGGGCGTGACGGCACAGAATGCCACGACTGAACGGTGGTCCGGACACGGGTCGCCGCGCGATGGTGGAGGTGGCCGGGTTGCAGGTACCCAGAGAGCCGGGCAAGTGGCGCAGGAGCCTCGGGGCGGCCGTATGCGGGCTGGCCCTACTGGCGAGCGCGGCATGCTCCAAGGCCGCCGAAGACACTCCACTCGATCCGGTCGTGACCCATCAGACCAGCTCGAGTCCCGGTCCGGTGGTCGCGTTGCCCGGATCGCTGGCCGCCGACTTCGCGTCGCTGCTGCCGACCCTGGGCGGGCACGCCGGGATGTCGGTCATGGCGGTCGGCGGCGACACCGCGACGTCCATGGGCGATTGGACCTCCGGCCCGGCCTGGTCGACGATGAAGGTGCCGCTGACCCTGGCCGTACTGAACAGCAACGGCAACACCCCCAGTTACGCCATGTCCGCGGCCATCACCGAATCGGACAACAACGCCGCCGACGCGCTGTGGCAATCGCTCGGCACCCCCGACCAGGCCGCCCAGGCCGTGCAGAAGATCCTGCAGCAGGGCGGCGACAGCACCACCAAGGTCCCCCCGACCCGGTCCCGCCCGGATTATTCGGCATTCGGCCAGGCCACCTGGGCGCTGGCCGACCAGGCCCGGTTCGCCTCGCACCTACCGTGCCTGCCCAACGCGAGCACCCTCACCGATCTGATGGGCAAGGTGGTTCCCGGCCAGCAGTGGGGCCTGGGCCATCTCCAGAACGTCGTCTTCAAGGGCGGCTGGGGCCCCGACCCGGCCGGCAACTACCTGGTCCGGCAATTCGGCCTGGTCACCACCTCGGGCGGTCAGATGGCGGTCGCGATCGCAGCCCAGGCGAATTCGGGATCCTTCGAGGACGGCACCGCGATGCTGAACAAGATCGTCCCACTGCTCACCCAGCACCTGAACGACCTCCCGACAGGTTCCTGCGCGAGCGCGCATTAGCCGGAATAGAGCCCGGTACGGGTCCGGCCCTGAAGACCCGTCCCAAGCGGCGCACGCCAAAACCGACGTACGCATGGCGAAGCGTCTCTGTCTGCTCCCCTACCGTGCAACACTGCGCACTCGAAGCCCATGACCGAAGGCCGAGCCCCGAAGCCGACACTCCGCGACGAAGCGCATCCGTCCCACTGGAAGCCGCCCACGAAGCGACAGGCTCACCAACAACAACCCCGAAGGTTCGACCCAGGCCGCGCCGAAAACCCGCCGAAGCGAAGCGAAGCGACGGCTGACGCGCCCAGCGGCGAAGCGTCTCCGTCCGCTGGGAGTCGCCCGCGAAGCGATAGGTTCAGCAACGCCAGCTCCAAGGGTTTTCGGCGCGGGCTCGTCGTTCAGCCCTCGAAGCGCATGGCCGAAGGCCGAGTCTCGAGGGCTGAACGACGAGCCTCAAAGCGCCGAAAACCCGCCGGAGCGGAGCGGCGGCCAAAGATACGGCAAGATAGGTGCCATGCGCATCGGAGTCTTGACCGGAGGCGGAGACTGCCCCGGACTGAACGCGGTGATCCGAGCCGTCGTCCGCACCGCGAACGGCCGCTACGGGGACGCGATCGTCGGGTTCCAGGACGGTTGGCGCGGGCTACTCGAGGATCGCAAGATCCACATCCACAACGACGATCGCACCGACCGGATCCTCACCAAGGGCGGGACCATCCTCGGTACCGCGCGCACCAATCCCGACGTGCTGCGCGACGGCCTCGGCCGGATCAAGCAGACTCTGGACGACAACGGCATCGATGCCCTGATCCCGATCGGCGGCGAGGGCACGCTCACCGCGGGCAGCTGGCTGGCCGACGAGGGCGTCCCGGTGGTCGGCGTGCCGAAGACCATCGACAACGACATCGATTGCACCGATACGACTTTCGGCCACGACACCGCTGTCACCATCGCCACCGACGCGATCGACCGCCTGCACACCACCGCCGAATCGCACCAGCGCGTGATGCTGGTGGAGGTGATGGGCCGCCACGCCGGATGGATCGCGATGAACGCCGGTATCGCGGCGGGCGCGCATCTGACCCTGGTCCCCGAGGTGCCCTTCGACGTCGACGAGGTGTGCACCATGATCAAACGCCGTTTCCAGCGCGGCGATTCGCATTTCATCTGCGTCGTGGCCGAGGGCGCCAAGCCCGGCGAGGGCTCGTTCGCCCTGCGCCAGGGCGGCATCGATGAATACGGCCACGAACGGTTCACCGGCGTGGCCCACCAGCTCGGCGTCGAGATCGAACGCCGCATCGGCAAGGAGGTCCGCACCACGGTGCTGGGCCACGTGCAGCGCGGCGGCACCCCGACCGCCTTCGACCGCGTCCTGGCGACCCGCTTCGGCGTGCACGCCACCGAGGCCGTGCACGACGGCCAGTTCGGCCAGATGGTCGCCCTGCACGGCACCGAAATCGGCCTCGTCCCCCTCTCCGAAGCCACCAAACAACTCAAACTCGTTCCGGCACACCGGCATGAGGAGGCCGCGGCGTTCTTCGGGTAGCAGTCCCGTCGGATGCCTTCCTGGACGACCAGGGCACCGAGCCGGGCGGATTAGCACCGAGTCCGAGGGACGGGCAGGCTCGGAGCGCTTCCGGGCGGAACATCGTCTCGGTTTCCATCCGCGCTGTTCCAGCGGCCAGGAGCGCGCAGCGGACACAGCAGTGCGCCTGGTCCTACCGGCCTGTTCCGGCGCAAAGGGCCTGCTGGTGCAGCTCGAGGGACCAGCATTGTGAGCGATCACTATCGCTTGCTCGCCGCTCCTGCTAAACGTCACGTGACTCGGAGTAGTTCTTCCTCGAGCGTCCCGAGCTGGCTACGCTCGTGCAATAGCCCAGTTAACGGGGAGGGAAGGAAGAAGTTGGACCATGTCTGCCGCCCCTCGACACCAGAATGGACTTACCGTATCCGGTCGGCCGATGTCGTTGCCGTTGAAAGACGTGCGGGGTCTGTCCCGGCGGATGGTCGGTCATTTCGTCAAAACCGTCGCCCCCTGCGGTACCTTGCCCGGTGACGCGATCCACGGCGACATCACCGTTATCACCCGCGTGTGCTTGGAACTGGCAGTCAGCATGCTGGATGGCAGCAACATCACGGAAAAGACCGGGCGACTCGAGGACGCCGCGGCGCAATGGGCTCGCGAAGGCGTGCCCATCGGTACTATTCACCACGCCATCCACGAGGGCTTCAAGATCGGCTTCGATCTGGTGGTGTCCACCGCCTCGGCCGAGCAGCGTGCCTCCGGCGCAGCCAACACCGAGCCGATACTCGGCCCCAGCACGACCGACTACCAAAGCATTCTCGACGGCGCCAAACTCGTGGTCGAGATGCTCGACACCATGACCACGGTGGTCTCGGTGGCCTATGTACGCGAACTGCGCGCGGTCGTATCGGAGCACCACACCGCGGTGCATACGCTCACCTCGGCGCTGCTCGGGGGGCACCCCACCTCGACCATGGCTCGCGAGTGTGGCATCGACATCGCCGCCCGCTACCGGGTAATAGCCCTCGCCATTCCTGCCCACCCGGACGAGTCCAATCCGGCGCTGGACGCGAAAGTCGTTGCCCGGCGCAAACTCCGGCGCGTGCAGGCAGAACTGGCCATTCGCTGCGACGACACCGTGCTGTCGCTGCTGTCGACCGACGGCGGCACCTTGCTCATTCCCGCCGCGCACATCACCGAGGCCGCTCTGGAAGACCTCGTCGGGCATCTGTCACGGGCCGGCCGGGTGCCCATCACCGCCACCATGGTCACCGCAGCCACCGACACCGTGCCCACCGCCGCGGACCAAGCCCACGAGCTGCTCGACATCGTCGCCAGGCTGGGATCGGGACCAGGTCTGTATCACTTCGACGACCTGGCTCTGGAATACCAGCTCACTCGCCCCGGCCCCGGTCGCGAACATCTCGGGTCGCTGCTCGATCCGCTGGACAAGCATCCGGAACTGCTGGAGACGCTGCAGGTCCATATCGCGCACAACCTGAACCGCCAGCACACGGCGCACCTACTGCACGTACACACCAACACCGTGGACTACCGGCTCAAGCGAATCGGTCAGCTCACCGGGTTCGATACCACCCAGGCGAGCGGGCTGTGGCACCTGCGTTCGGCATTGGTTGCCCACACTTACCGCGGGTGATCGGCGTGTGGTCCAGCATTCGACGGGACCGGAAACCACGCGCACGGCTTGAAATTCGATGCCGCCCAGGCGGCCTCGATAGACCGTGCCCGGCAGACCGGTCGGAACCGTAGCGAATCCACGGCTTCCCGAATACCCGTTTCAGGTGGGTGCTCGACATCCCGCCGTCCGGCAACGATGCCGACGACGGTCCACAACGGTGTGGACCTCCAACGGGCCCAAACCCATTCGGCCAAATCGAAATCGGATCACCTGATGGATTACATTCAGTGCCTCCTGTGCGGGAGCAAGTCGCTACCGACGACGAGTCGGTGCCGATGCCCGCATTTCTCCGACCGCGCCGAGGTAGGTACCCGGCCGGGAATGACTTCTGCCGATTGGTATGCGGTCGCCAGTTGGCTCGACCCGGGCAGGAATCATCCGGCAGGGCAGATGGGTTCGGAATAGTGACGCTCCCCCCGGCGGCCGCAGCGCAGCTTCCGCTCCGGCAAAACCATTCTGCTACAACATAATTCGTCGATGTCGGCGAATCGCCCTGCTCCGCCGAAGGATTCGACCACCTGCGCCGAGAAGGGTGCGCCCCGGCTGCCAGCGGTCACCGGCAGCGTCGTCGCCGGGTAGACCGTGCCCGCTCGACGTCGGTATCGACACCACCACCGAACCGACCGGCGGCGGGTCGGCGCCCTCCCGTTGGGCAAAGCCGACCCGGCGGGACGGCCGCTGATGTTAGTTTCTTGGCCGTGAGCCTCGAATCGGCCGGTGGCGTCGAGCAGCGCCCGTGCGATTCCCCGTATGTCGAGCGGGTCTATCGGGCTGAGCCGGGCGCCGGGGCGGTACCGGCGCGGATGCGGTCCGTGGCGAATTCGAACTGGGAACTCGTCGTGTGGCGCGACCGTGGACAGACGCATGTTTCGGTCCGCGGTCCCGAGACCGTTCCCACGGTGCTGGAGCTGGGGCCGAGTACAGGCCGAACGCTCGGGATCATCTTCCGGCACGGTGCGTTCCTGGCCCCGATGCCGGTGCCGGGGCTGGTCGACACCGCGGTGTCGAGTCCGCACACCACGGCCCGCTCGTTCGTACTGCAGGGCCAGGAGTGGGAAACCCCGTCCTACGACAACGCCGACGTTTTCGTCGACCGCCTGGTGCGCGCCGGACTGCTGGTGCGTGATCCGCTGGTCACCGATGTGCTCCGCGGTGATGCCACGACGTTGGTCACTCCACGGTCGGTGCAACGACGGGTAGCCGCGGCGACCGGGCTGACGCAGGGCGCGATCCGGCAAATCGAACGGGCGAGACAGGCGGTGCTGCTGCTGCGGCAGGGGGTGCCGGCGATCGAGGTCGCGCAGCGGGCGGGGTATCACGATCAGCCGCACCTGGCGCGTTCGCTGATCAGGTTCACCGGCCGCACGGCGTCCCAACTGCGCCGCGCCGACGACGAGGAGATGCTGTCGCTCCTGTACAAGACCGAGGTCGAGGTGCGCCCCTAGGTTTTGTGGTGTCGCCGGGAGCGCCGGCACACCGAACATTGGAGGCACGTCATGGCATTCACGCAGATCTACGTCAACCTGCCGGTCACCGACCTGGACGCGAGCAAGAAGGTGTACACGGCGATGGGGGGAACGATCAACCCCGACTTCACCGGGGACACCTCCGCGCAGGTGGTCTTCGCCGACGCGGTCGTGGTGCAGCTGATGACGCGAGAAACGTTCGCTACCTTCACCAAGCGAGACACCGCGGATGGTCCGATCGAGGTGATCAACGCGCTTGCCGCCGGTTCGCGTGAGGAAGTGGACCGCCTGGCCGACGCGGCGCTGGCCGCGGGTGCCACCGAACCGCGCGAGGCCCAGGACATGGGCTGGCTGTACAACCGGGCGGTCGACGACCCGGACGGCCACTGCTGGGAGCTGCTGGCCTACAACCCGGGCGCCATGGACGAGGACACCGCGACCGGCCAGGGCTGACGTCGGCAGCGGGCCGGACCGGTGAGGGGTAGGCAACGCTATGGCACTGCGCTTGCCCGCCCCACAGACCACGCGGCGGCGGATAGAGGTGCGAGATCCGGCTCGGCCGAGATTCGCCCGCTACTTGCCGTGCCACAAGTTCGGATCACGAACGTCCTCGCGCCACAACGACCTGTTACAGCTGATGAGCGGGCATACGGTCATGGTGATGAGGTCTTCCGCCCCTTATCTCGACAGGTTCGGCCGGGCAACCTCGATGAAAGGCTCCCCGCCGACACGCCGATACCGAGAGACGAGCTGACGATGCGCACCTACCTCGAACCCCGCCGCACCGCGCGTTCGGCTGGTGTCTTGGGGTCGACACGCTGCGCACCCACCCGATACCGGCCCGACCACGGATCTTCCGGCGCCGGCGTGTTGACCCTCGAATGCACGAAGGGGCGGTCATCGTGACTGTTGATGCACCCGCGCTGGGTGGAGTCCGGTCCCGTGATGAACTCCCGGACGAGTTCTTCACCCTGTTCCTGGACCCGACCCGCACCTACAGTTGCGCACTGTGGACCCGCCCGGACGACACCCTGGAACGAGCCCAGTCCGCGAAGATCGACCTGGCACTGGCTCAATGCGATCTGCGGCCGGGGATGACCCTCCTGGACGTCGGCTGCGGGTGGGGCTCGACCATGCTGCGCGCCATGGACACCTACGGTGTCAACGCGATCGGATTGACCGGTAACCGCCACCAGTACCGGTATGTGCGCGACCAACTCGTCGACCGGCTGATCCGCGGGCGCCCTTACGGCGGGGTCCGGCGGCAAGGCTGGGCCGAATTCGACCGGCGACCCGACCGCATCGTGTGCATCGGCACACTGGAACACCTCGCCCCGCAGCGTTACCCCGATTTCTTCGATTTCGCCTACCGGACCCTGCCCGAGGACGGAGTGCTGCTGGTGCAGACCGTCGTGGCACCAGACCACGATCACTCCGACGCCCACCGGACACGCTGCACGCACACCGATTTCCTGGGTGCCCCGCAAACCCTCTTCCCGGCCGGTCAACTCCCGCCACCGATCGGCCGCAACCCCACCGGGGTCACCGAGTACGCGGCAGATGCCGGATTCACCGTCACCCAAATCGGGAAACTGGGACCGCACTACACCACCACCCTGCAGTGCTGGGCCCACGGTCTGCGCGAGCACCGCGACGAGGCTATCGAGCTGGCCGGGGATGACACCTATAACGCCTACCTCGATTCCATGACCGGCTGCGCCGACTACTTCCGCGACGGCTATCTCGACGTCATGCAGTTCACTTGCAGAAAACTCACCACAGTGCACGAACCCGCGCCGTCCTCGATCGTGCCCCACGACATCCAGGCTCCGGCGGTGACCGGACGGCCTGCACTCGGTAACTCGTGGACCCACTAGCTGGGCCGGCGCACTGGACATCTCGCCCGGTGGCGGCCGGACGCACAGCCCGCGCGCAAGCCCGAACACGAGCGCTCGGGCCGTGGAAGAGGTTGTGCCGCAATGCCAACTGTCGTGTGCCGGGATCGGGGATGTTCGCCGGATACGGATGGTCTACGACCGATTGCCCGGCTGCGACGACGGGCTCCTACCGATCAACCAGACTCCCTTGCCTTCGAACGGTCCGAGCAAGTTGGTCACCGGGGTGGGCAATCAGCGCATCAGTCCGGTGACAGCCTTTCAGGGCCGGCACCATCGCCCCGGGCGCGAGGTGATTCCCTTCCCCCGCAACACTTTCAGCCGCTCCATCATTGCGAAGGGTAGTAACCGGCACGATTTCCTCGAGCGGCTCTCCGGAGTTGATTTCGGACCGCGCGATGCTGTTCAGGTCTGGGCCGGCCGACAGGTGCGGCTAGAGACGAACCGCCGCGCGGACGAGGTCGGCGACGGCTTTGGATCTGCTGTACGGCGGCCAGGCGATGACGGTCGTGACGGCCGGTGCGTCGGGAACCGGCACGACGGCGTGCCCCTCGCCCAGGTGGGTTCGCACCGACTCGGGCATGATCGCGCATGCTCGTCCGAGCGCGATCAGCTGGGCCAGCTGGGTGTGGTCGCGCACCTTCGGGCCGGGGCCGTCCGGGTAGCTGCCATCCGGCCGGGGCCAGCGCGGCAGCGGCAGGCCGGTGAGGGCGGCAACCTCGGCCGAGGAGATGTGTGAGCGGGTGGCGAGGGGGTGGCCCGCGGGCAGGACCAGGATCTGCTGCTCGGTGTGCAGATCCTCGGTGTCGAATCCTGCGATGGTGTCGAACGGCCGGTGCAGCAGGGCGACGTCGGCGCGCCCGTCCCGCAGCAGCCGTTCCTGTTCGCCGGGCCCGCACAGCATCACCTCGACGGTGACGGCGCCCGGTTCGGCGGCATACGCGTTCAGCAGTTTCGGCAACAGTTCGCTGGCCGCTCCGGCCTTCGTGGCCAGCACCACCCCGGCCCGGTCGGCTGCCGCGCGACGGGTGCGGCGCTCGGCGGCCGCGACCGCGTCGAGCGCGGCCCGCGCCTCCCGCAGCAGCACCGACCCCGCCTCGGTCAAGCTGATCGAGCGCGAGTTGCGTTGCAGCAGAACCACTCCGAGGCGTCGCTCCAACTGCTGGATCGCCCGCGACAGTGGCGGTTGCGCGATGGCGAGCCGCTCCGCCGCCCGCCCGAAGTGCAACTCCTCGGCGACCGCGACGAAATATCGCAACTCCCGCGTCTCCACCGCACCATCGTATCCGCGGCTCACCACGTCCGATACCCGTGCGGTATCGCTGACCACTCGGTAGGTCTTGGACGCACCACCCGGGCCCGAACCACCATCGACGGTATGAGTGAATCGACGATCGCGCTGGTGACCGGCGCGAACAAGGGAATCGGATACGAGATCGCGGCGGGCCTGGGCGCGCTCGGGTGGCGAGTCGGTGTGGGCGCGCGGGATGCGCAACGTCGCGACAGCGCGGTGGAGAAGCTGCGCGCGGCCGGGACCGACGCGTTCGGCGTACCGCTGGACGTCACCGACGACGCGAGCGTCACCGCCGCGGCCGAGCTGATCGCCGAGCACGCCGGCGGCCTGGACGTCCTGATCAACAACGCCGCGATCACCGGGGGCATGCCGCAGGCGCCCACCGAGGTGCATCCGGCGACCGTGCGAGATGTCGTGGATACCAACGTGATCGGGGTCATCCGCGTCACCAACGCGATGCTGCCCATGCTGCGGGAATCGGCCTCGCCGCGGATCGTGAACATGTCCAGCAGCGTCGGATCGCTCACGCTGCAGTCCACGCCCGGCACCGAAGTAGGGCCGATATCCGCCGCGTACGCCACGTCGAAATCTCTGCTCAACGCCGTCACGATCCAGTACGTCAAGGAACTGGGCGATACCGAGATCCTGATCAACGCCGCCTGCCCCGGTTTCACCGCCACCGACCTCAACGGGTTCCGCGGCGTCCGCACGCCGCGGCAGGGCGCGGCGATCGCGATTCGTCTGGCCACCCTGCCCGACGACGGACCGACCGGCGGATTCTTCGACGACGCCGGAACCGTGCCCTGGTGAAGTCCGCGATACGCAGATCTGCTTGATACCGGTTCCGCAGCGCTCCGACGGTCCCGGACAGGCCCAGTGAACAGGCGTGTGCCCCGGAAAGGGCATGCGCCTGTTGTCGTTTCGGCGGCGGCGCGGACCCGGCCGGGACTCGACGCGGTAAGCCGCGTATCGGCGATTCGGCCGCGCGTCATGCGTTCGGCGGCACGGCGGGACGCCCCACGGGCGAGGCCGAGTAGCAGGGAGGCTCGGCGGCTGCCCTGATGGCCGCTGCGATCCAGCAGGGGCGGCCGACGGGTTCCGATGCGCTGTTCGCCCGCGCGATCTTTCTCGCGCACAGAGGTTTCTGCACTGTTTCAGGGCACCGTTCATGCTTCGGAATTCCAGCACGGTGAATTCCGGAACGGATTGTTGCGATGTGCCGTGTTCCAGTGGGCGCATCGGGTTATGTCCGGCATCTGCTCGGGTTTCCAGTTTGTCGGTGGTAGTCATTACAGTCATGGCAGCACTCTCCGAAGACGTAGATTGCAGACGAATATCCGACGGCGGCTTGGTGATTCACGCACCATCCGGCACACATCGAGTACACACCGTGTCGTACCGGCTGGAGACCGAGCCGAAGACATTCGTCGCCAACGGAAAACGTTCCAATCAATCTGAACGCAACAGTCACAGCCAAAGGGGGCCTCATGACGATCGAAGCGACCACCGTGCCACGCAGGCTGCTCGCCAGACGGCTGGTCGAGTTGCGGGCGTCCGCCGACCTGACCCGAGACGCCGCGGCCGAACTGGCCGAGATCGGCCGACAAACCCTGTGGCGCTTGGAGAACGGCCGCACCTCGGAGGTCAAGAAGCCGACCATCCGTGCGCTGTGCCGCGTCTACGAGGTCGGTGACGAGGATCTGAACAATCTGCTGTGGCTGGCGGACGAGTCGCGCAAGGAGGGATGGTGGCAGCCGTACAGTATTGCGATCCTGCCCAACCGCGACCTGTTCTTCAGTCTCGAGGAATCAGCGAGCCGGATCATTTCGTTCCAACTCACCCTGATACCGGGACTCGCGCAGACAGCCGGTTACCGCCGCGCAATGGCATTGGACTACCTGCCGAAATTGAACACCGAGCAGATCGACCAGCACATAGAACTCCTCACCAAACGCCAGCAGCGCCTGAGTAATTCGGCGAATCCCGTAATTTTCGAGATATGGATCAGTGAGGCAACGCTGCGTCACCGAATCGGTGGCCCATCGGTAATGCAGGACCAGGTACATCATCTTCACGAACTCAGCATGAGTCCGAATATCTCAGTGCGCATTGTTCCGCTCTCGAACGAGGGATATATGGGACTCCAGGTGAACTCGTTCGTGCTGCTCGAATTCCCGAGCCACCTCAATCCGACACTTGCTCAACCTCCGGTGGTCTACATCGAGAACTATACTGGGGCTTTGTATCTGGACAAACCAGCGGAGATCGAAAGGTACCGACAGGCCCTGTCGGATATCGAAGCAGCATCACTTGACGAACACCAGTCCAGAGCGCTTCTGCAAGCGATCGAAAGCGAGTACGCGACATGAACATCGACCTGTCCACCGCTGAGTGGTTCAAGAGCAGACGAAGTCAACTCGGTGGCGACTGCGTGGAGGTCGCACACCTCGATCAAGGCATGGTCGGCGTACGCGACTCCAAGCACCCCACCGGCCCGGCACTGATCTTCACCCCGGCGGAATGGGATGCGTTCGTGGCCAAGGTGAATGATCACACGTAACCGACGACGCAAGCCTCACGACGCGGCGGGCACGACCTCGTTCGCCGCGTCGGCAGGCCGCTCCTGGGACTCGGCGCGGGACTGCCGCGCGCGCCGATCGCGATGGTGATGAATTTGATCCGGAGGCCATCAGATGCAGCCGGGTGATCACGGCGGTCAACCCGAACGCGACCGCCATCAATGTCACCAACCGCCCGGCTCGGGCCGCCACCGCATCCTCGTCCGCTGTCCGCCGATCATGAGAGACGACACTTTCATACCCTCGGTCCGAACGCCGCTGAACCGAATACGCAGGGGCCCAAGGGGTGAACGCGATGCCCACCCTTCGGCGCTTGCTACCTTGGTGTCGCCTCGACTGCGAAAGGAACTCCGAACCGTGGAACCCGGCTCCCCCGTCGACCTACAGAAGGATCAGCCCCATACCGCCCGCATGTACGACTATTACCTCGGCGGCAAGGATCACTACCGCGCGGACAGGGAGGCGGCGGAAAAGGTCGTCGGCATCTGGCCGGGGGTGCGGGTGGCCGCGCGGGAGAACAGAGCTTTCATCCACCGCGTGACGCGGTTTCTCGCACAGGCGGGCATTCGCCAATTCCTCGACATCGGAACCGGAATCCCGACCGAGCCGAGTCTGCATCAGGTCGCCCAGCAGGTCGCGCCCGAGGCGCGAGTGGTCTACGTCGACAACGACCCGCTGGTGCTCGTGCACGCCAGAGCACTGCTGGTCAGCTCACCGCAAGGCCGCACCAACTACGTCTCCGCCGACGTCACGATGCCCGAGACGATCCTCGACGCGCCGGGTTTGACCGAGACGCTGGACCTGACCCAACCGGTGGCGCTGAGCCTGAACGCGTTGATGCACTTCGTCCCCGACGAACACGGCGCCTACGACATCGTCGATACGCTGATGGCCGGGCTGGCACCCGGCTCGTATCTGGTGATGACGCATGTGACCCCGGATTTCGATCCGGCCGCGATATCCACCGTGGTCGGCATCTACCGTGGCAGCGGCATGCCGTGCCAGGTGCGCACGCGGGAGGAGTTCACGCGGTTCTTCCGGCAACTGGAGTTGGTCGATCCGGGCGTGGAGGTGCCACACCGCTGGCGGCCCGACGGCATCGCGCCCGCGCAGACAGTGGACGCGGAGGTATCCGCCTACGCGGGCGTCGCACGCAAGCCGTAGCCGGGCTCTACAGCGGAGTCTGATCCCACCACTTGGCGAGCACCTCGTGCGCGGGGGTATCGCCCATCATCTCCACCGGCCCGGTGTCGAATGCGTACAGCAGCGTATTCGCCCGGGTCGGATCGGATTCGAAGGAGACGAGCATCTCGGCTGTCTCGGTGCGCATGTCCTCGGGCACGATCCAGTTGCGGACGGTGAACGCCGATTCATTCTTGTTGCCGGTGGCCGTCCGCGTGATCGGGGCCGCGGCCAGTGCGGCCTGCGCGGCGGCCGGGCTGTCGAAGACCGCCAGCGCGTAACCGAGCGAGGTCTGGCGCGAGGTGCACTCCCAAGCGCCGATCCAGTTCGCCGAGCCCAGCGGATTGCTGCGTCGAATCACGCTCGTCACCGGATCGCCCTGGAATACCTTGCCGGGTTGACCTGGCCGGCTCCGCTGACAGGACACCCGGCCCTGGTAGGCGTCCCCGGTATTCGAATCCCCCTGCGGCAGCAGGGTCGGGAAGTTCTGCTGGACGGCGGTGACGGCGTCGAAGCGCCGCGTCACCGTCGGGGTGGCGGCGCCCGGCGCGGTGGCGGGGCCGGTGGCCTTCGGCCCGGCGGCGGCACCGGTATGCGAACCGCTGGAGAGCACGAGGAACCCCACACCGGCCAGGATCACCAAGGCGACCACACCGAGCACGAGCCACATCAGCATGTTGGACGTCCGCCTCGAAACTGGTCGCGGCACAGCCGAATTCGGCGCGAATCCCGCAGGCGGCGGCACCGGGGGCACGGCGGGCGCCGCAACTCCCACCCCCACCGGATGACCGTTCATCGCCTGCCGCGCGGGCGGCGCCCCGGCGGGGGCGAGGGGCATTCCCGGACGCACCGCGGCGGGCGGCACCGCGGCGACCGGCGGTGCGGGCGGGACCGCGGGAACCGGTGCGGTCAGCGCCTGCTTCGCCGCCGCGGCGAATTCCGCACAACTGCCGAACCGATCGGGCGCCCGCTTGGCCATCGCCCGCGCGAGCACCAGGTCCATCGCCGGATTCACCCCGGGACGACGCGCGCTCACCGGCGGCAGCGGCAGCAGCAGATGGCCGTGGATCAGCTCGTTCGGATCCTCCGAATCGAACGGCCCGGTCCCGCTCAGCAGCCAGTACAGCGCACACCCCAGGGCGTACTGGTCGGAGTGGTTGTCCAGCGGCGAGCCGGTCATCTGCTCGGGCGAGGCGTAAGCCAGTGTGGCGGTGAACATTCCGGCCTGCGTCAGGTGGGTGGAATCCTCCCGCAGCCGGGCGATGCCGAAATCGGTGAGATAGACCCGCTCACCCTTACCGTTGGTATCCCGGCCGAGCATGATGTTGGCGGGCTTCACATCCCGGTGCAGCACGCCGTTGCCGTGCGCGTAATCCAGTGCGGCGGCGACGCCTTCGATGATCTGCACCGCTCGCTCGGGCGGCAGCGTATGCGGATTCACCGCGGCCGCGTCGACGCCATCGATGTACTGCATGCTGATCCACAGCTGCTCGTCCTCCACGCCGCGGTCGTAGACCGCGACGATGTTCGGATGATCCAGCTGGGCGACCAGATCGGCCTCGCGCTCGAAACGGGCGCGAATCTCCGCGTCCGCGAACAATTCCCGGTTCAGCAGTTTCAGCGCGGTCTGCCGTTGTAATCGCGGGTGCCGCGCCAGATACACCGAACCCATGCCACCTTGGCCGAGCAGTCGCTCGACGGTGAAACCGGCGAACACGTCACCGCTGCGCAGCACCTACGACCCCCTTCCGGCGACGGGCTCATCCCCGCGTGCGCGGGGAGGGCGGTATGAGTCGATGCCAGCCGCATCCTACTCGACCTGGGCGCAGTACTTCCTGATCGGGAACTCAGCCCGGCGTCACCAGACCCGATTCGTAGGCCAGGACCACCGCTTGGGCGCGGTCGCGCAGATCCAGCTTCGAAAACACCTTCGATACATGCGTTTTCACGGTCTGTTCCGCGACGAACAGGGTCTCGGCGATCTCGTTGTTCGACATGCCGCGGGCGATGAGTTCGAGTACTTCGCGCTCGCGCGGAGTAAGGGCGTTCAATGCCGGGGACGGGGTGCGGCGGGCGCGGCGGCGGGTGACGTCGGCGATGAGCCGCCTGGTCACCGTCGGGGCGAGCAGCGCCTGACCGTCGGCGACCACCCGCACCGCGCGCACCAACTCCTCGGCGGGGGCGTCCTTGAGCAGAAAACCGCTGGCGCCCAAGCTCAATGCCTCGTAGACGTAGTCGTCGATATCGAAGGTGGTCAGCATCAGCACCCGAACCGGCGGATCGAATCCGGCGGCGAGGATGGCGCGGGCGGCGTCGAGGCCGTTCATCTCCGGCATGCGCACATCCATCAGCACCACGTCGGGGCGCAGGCGTTTCGCCTCGGACACCGCGACCTGTCCGTTGGCCGCGTCACCGATGACGCTGATATCGGGCTGCGCGGCCAGCAGCGCGCCGAATCCCTGCCGAACCATCGCCTGGTCGTCGGCGATCAATACGGTGATGGGCACGGGCTCGCGCCTATACGAACCGGATGATCGACAGCAGACCCGCGACGAGGCAGTACACCGCGAACGGCAGCATCGTGCGGGTCTTGAAGAACCGTTCCAGGAAGCGCACCGCGAACCACGCGGCCAAACCGGCGACGATCGCACCGACTACGGCCTGGCCGATGATGTCGCGTCCCTGCGGGCCGGCCAGTTCGGGGAGTTTCAGCACGCCCGCGGCCAGAATCACCGGCGTGGCGAGCAGGAAGGCGAATTTCGCGGTGTCCTCGTGGTCGAGTCCGCGCAGCAGACCGCCGACCATGGTCAGACCCGAACGGCTGAATCCGGCCAGCAGCGCGCCGGACTGGGCCAGACCTATACCGAGCGCGTCCTTCACGCTCAAGGACGCGAGGCGCTCGTTCGAGACGACATGCTCCTCGGTCAGCACATCACCGGCATGGCCGGCCTGCGCCTCCTCCTCGGCGAATTTGCGTCCGTAATCCGACAGCGACGGCGCGTTGCGGCGGCGCAGCCCCTCGCCGACGATCAATACGACGCCATTGAGCATCAGGAAGATGCTCGCGTAGATCGGTTTGGCGAACAGTGTGCGCAGCGGATGCTCCAGCACCAGGCCGAGGAGTCCGACCGGAATGGTGGCGATGACAATCAGCCAGGCCAGCCGCTGGGTGGAGGTCTCGATGCGGCGGGTGCGCAGGGTCTGCACGAATCCGATGATGATGTCGCGCCAGTCCCGCCAGTAGTACCCCAGCAGCGCGATCGCCGTCGCGACGTGCAGGGCGACCACGAACGCCAGGTACGGGGTGCCGGATTTGGAATCCCCCTGCTGGACGAGTTCCTGCCAGCTGCCGCCGATCCACGCCGGGACCAGCACCGAATGGCCGAGACTGGAGATGGGGAACAACTCGGTGACGCCTTGCAGCGCGCCGATCACGATGGCTTGGAAGTAGGTGAGCATCGTGACGAGTCTCCCATGTGCGCTATCGATCCGCCGCACCAGTTCCCGGGCCTCTCCGGCTCATTTCCGGCCCGGCGGCGAACCGTCGCTGCGACACCTGTTCGCGGTCTCCGCGATAACCGGCGAAAGTGCTGGTAGACGCGATTCACGACCGGGTTGTCACACGGACGCACGCCCGCATCGTGGCGATACAGATGACCCTTGCGCCTTGCCGACCGACCGGCTCGCGCATTCAGGCCGGACCGGCTGCCCGCCCCAGGACCGCAACCCGGCACACGGCGGGCCGACCATCTACCTGGGCCGTGCCGACCGGTCACCAGAGCCGATCCTCGTCGCCTCGGCCGCACGTGGACGCCGCGCCGGACGGCAGCAGGATGTGGTCTCGTGGCTCACATCGGCCGAAGCCGCGACCTGACAACCGACCCGCCCCGAGCCGGACCGGTAGGTGATTGCCGCACCCGAGCACACGGCGGGCCCACCACCAGGCACGCCGATCGGTCGCCGGAGTCGCCTCGCCCTCGCAGCCGCCTCGCTTCCGCAGCAGTCTCGGTCCCGCAGTCGTCTCGCCCCGGAGCCGCCTCGCCCCTGGAGTCATCTCGCTCCCGGAGCCGTCTCGCTCCCGGAGCCGTCTCGCTCCCGGAGCCGTCTCGCTCCCGGAGCCGTCTCGCTCCCGGAGCCGTCTCGCTCCCGGAGCCGTCTCGCTCCCGGAGCCGTCTCGCTCCCGGAGTCCATCTCGCCCCTGGAGCCGTCTCGCTCCCGGAGTCCATCTCGCCCCCGCACTCGTCTCGCCCCCACAGCCGCCTCGCCCGCGCAACCGTCTCGCCCCGCAGGCGTGGCCCGAGTCCACTGTGGATCGGCACGGCCGATGCCGTTGCGTCTCGGTCTCGCATGCTCAGGACGCCGCGGAAGGGGCGGCGACGATGGACGGCGTCGACGGGAGTGCGGCTCGGACCTCGAAGCCGCCGTCGGGGCGCGGTTCGGCGGTGAGAGTTCCGCCGATGGCCTCGGCACGGGCGCGCATACCCGCGATGCCGGTTCCGGGGGTGCCGTCGGCCGGTGAATCGCCAGGGCCATTGACGACCAGCAGCTCCACCAGGTGTTCGCCGATGGTCAGGTTCGCCCGTACCGCCGTGTGCGGGGCGTGACGCGAGGCGTTGGACAGCGATTCCTGCACGATCCGGTACAGCGCCAGACCGACCGTGTCCGGCACGGTGTGCAACGGGCCCTCGACGGTCCAGTCGATCGCGACACCGGCCCGGCGCGCACTCTCCAGGAGCAGGAGGATGTCGGCGGCCGTGGGTTGCGGTGCGTGGTCGGGCAGTTGGCCGTCGCTGCGCAGTACGCCGAGCATGCTGCGGACCTCGTTCAGCGCCTCCCGAGCCGATGCGCCGATCGATTCGAATTCCGCACGCGCGGCGGGTGATACGTCCGAGACGCGGTAGGGCGCGGTCTGCGCCTGCACCACCACCATCGACATGTGATGTGCGACGACGTCGTGCAGATCGCGGGCGATGCGCGCCTTCTCCTCGAGCACGGTGCGGCGGGCCCGCTCCAGCTCGCTGACCTCCTCCTGTTCGACCAGCGCCCGGCGGGAGAGCACCAGCCAGCGCACCAGCAGACCGAACAGGACCAGACCTGTCATCGCGATCGGCCAGCCGAAGGCCGACGAGGCGACCGACTCGTCCGCGCCCGCCATCGTCGTGCCGAACAGCAGCGCCGAGGACAGCCAGGCGACCAGCACGATCTGTATCTGCGCACGCACCGCCACCCCGAACAGCAGCGCGAAGAACACCAGGATATGCACGACCTGGAACGGCAGGTGATTCCCTGGCTGATGCGGAATCGCCAACGCGATCAGCAGTGCCGAACCCGCCGAAATCGCCCAGCCCAGAGCCGGATTCACCCGCAGCAGCACGACGGGCAGCGCCGCGAGACCCGCGATGAACGGCTGCGCCGCCGCGGGCACCTGATGCGTCAGGTGCAGCGTCGGCCAGGCCACCGAGAACATGATCACGGCCACCACGCCGACGGCCACGTCGAACCACAATCGCAGCCGTTTCGGGTCCCGCGCCGTTCGCGCCAGCATCCGCATCGTCCGAGCCATACCCATGACCCTAGAAACCCCCGCCACCGAATTCCCTCATACCGCCGGGTGAATTCACCCCCCTACCCCGGTACGAGAGATGTCGCCGTCTCCCCCAGCACGTCGGCCCACGAACAGATCCCCAGCGTGAGGCCCGATTCACCCCGAGATTCATACGTTCACAACCATGAGCGAGCCCCATGCCGCACCCCCGCAGAACGTCGGCCCCGAACCCGCTGAAGCCGCGTTCCCCGAGCCCGCCGACCACCGCGAATCAGCCCTGCACGAATTGCATTGCCCGCCAGAGTTGTCGAACCCGATTGCCGAGGCTGCGACGAATTCGCCTGCCGCGCCGGCACATGAGGGCCCACCTCCGGCGCCCGAGTCGGCATCGGTGGACGCCCGGACCAGCAGTGCCCGCGAAATGCCCTCTGCACCAATCGAATACCCGTCCACCCTGGCGATGAGACCAGCGGATCGCTCGCAATACCACTCCCCCACCGGCCACCCCGAACCCATACGCGAGGAGACAGACCGAGCGCCGAAACCGCGGCGAGACTCGAAACCGACCACACCGATCGGTGAGCCGCCCGCACCCTCACATCGCTCCAATGACCAGGCCCTCATCGACCACATCGAAGCCGTCCGCCGTTCCGGAAGCCGAAGGGGTAAAACCGAGCGTGACTCGGAATCACTGCCGGAACCGGCAGGCCGAGGGCCCGGGGGCGCGGAACCATCGCGGCGCCCGAAGAACCACACCCACACCCCCGAGACCCGACACACCCCCGCACCACCACATCGCTCGAATCACCAACCCGCCATCAACAGCCCGGAGTTCGCGCCTGGGCCCGGAGGCGCAGAAGACACGCGTGACTCCGAACTGCGGGAGGCGACGGGTGGAGGTCGCGCGGATGTGGAGCCATCGCTTCGTTCGGATGATCGGGCATCCGGTGCACGACTCGCCACGAGTGTTCGGCAGCGTGTGCGGAAATCGTCGTGGTGGGGGCCGGCCGGAATCGGTGCGGTCGGGGTGGCGGTGTTCGTTGTCGGGCAGCCGGTTGCGGGGGCGGCGGTGGGGAGTCCGGTCGGGGAGAATTCCGCGGCCCGGGTGGCTGTGGCGGAGTTGACCGGGGCGCATCCGGGCAATGCGGTGCTGCCCGCGGATTTCGCCGCCGAGCGCGGGTATCGGCCGGTACTCGCCGGTGGGCTGCTGGTCGATCCGGGTGGTGACTGTTCCTCGCCGGTGCGATTGCCTGCGGAATTCCGTACCGCATGCCGGGCCCACGATCTCGGGTACGACCTGCTGCGTTATGCCGACGATCGCGGGCAGCCGCTCGGTCCGTGGGCGCGGCAGGCGATCGACGCCGTCCTCGAACAGCGCATGCTGGCCGCCTGCGACGACCGCCACGGTCTGCACCGGGCGCAGTGCCGGGCGATGGCCGCCGTCGCCGGAACCGCCGTGGATTTGAACTCCCGTCGCCAGAACTACGCGACGCCCCGCGCCGAGTACCTGTTCGGCATCCGGTTGGCGGGCGAACACCTGGGTTATCAGTTCCTGGCCATCGGCGCACCTGCCGCCCTGGTGCTCAGCGCCGTCGCTCTACTCCTGGCCGAGATCGTGCGCGGCAGACGACGGCGTAAACCGACCTCGGACGACCGTACGGAGACAACGCGATGAGGCCGGACGCACCAGCGAATTGCGCACGAGTACAAGAGGTTCCGACGCGTACATCGACTGCCGAGGTTCGAATCGGCAGCGAACCCGCCGGCGCCTGCACGCGACGGCGCTTTCCGATGCCGCGCACGGGCACGGTGGTCGCGGCGGCGTCCGGGACGCTGGTGTCGCTGGCCCCCGGGCTGTTGCCGCGGACCTCGATCGCGCAGGGGCTGCTCACCGGTGTGCTCGTGGCGTTGTCCATCGGCGTCGGCGCGCTCGCACGAAAAACGCTGCGACACAGGCTTTTCAGTGCCGAATGGCATCGGGTGCGCGGTGCGGTCCTGGCAGGCTGCGCACTGGCGGTGGCGCTCGCGGTGACGCGGGCCGAGTGGTGGCAGAACCGGCTGCGGGCGGCCATGGGATTCCCGGACGTCGGCGCCGGATATTGGCTCGAATGCGCGGCCGTGGCGCTGCTGGTCACATTCGCGCTGATCGGAGTCGTCCGAGCGCTGCGGTGGGCCGTTCGATCTGCGATGCGGGCACGGAACCTCACGCTGACGATCGTCGCGGCGCTGGCGATACAGGTGGCGCTGATGCCCGCGATGGCCGACGGGCGGCGGGACGCCCACGCACGAGCCGATGCGCCGACCAGTACCGCCGGCGCGCAACCGTTCTCCGAGAGCCTTTCGGCCGGTGGCGAACCAGTACTCGACCCGTCGTCACTGGGGACACAGGGGCGGAGGTTCATGTCCGCCGAGGCCGGGAGAGCGATCCGCGTCTACGCCGGGCTCGATTCGGCGCCGGACCTGAATTCCCGTGTCGCCCTGGCCATCCGCGAACTCGAGCGGTCGGGTGCGCTGCATCGACCGAATCTCGTCGTCATGGTCCCGACCGGATCGGGGTGGGTCGACGAACACGCGGTGACGGGTCTGGCACGCCGGTTCGGCGGCGACGTCGCCATGGTCGCCGTGCAGTACTCCGACGCGCCGAGCTGGGTCGGCTACCTGTTCGGCCGCAGCGCCGCCGAACAGTCGCAGCGAGCCCTGTTCACCGCGCTCGAACGACGACTGGCCGCCCTGCGACACCCACCGCGCCTGTACATCTACGGCCAAAGCCTCGGCGCGACCGCCGGAAGTTCGATCTTCACCGACGACGCCGATCAACGCCACCGCGTCTGTGCCGCGCTCTGGGCGGGCCCGCCCGCCGATCGCGTCCACCACGCCGGCGCGCGGATCCTGGCCAACTCGTCCGACCCTGTGGTCCAGTGGTCATCCGAACTGCTATGGCACGCACCGGATCTCACCGACACCCGGCCCGACGCGCCACACCCGCCCTGGATTCCGCTGATCACCTTCATCCAGACCGGCACAGACCTGCTCTCGGCCCTGGCTCCCGCACCGGGACACGGCCACCGCTACGGCATCGACCAGGGCACCGCGCTGGACGGCTGCCGCTGACCGTTTCGTGAGGCCGAAATCCCTTGCGGGATCAGGCAATCGGCCCGCGCGCCGCCTCGTAGGCCGCGCCGACGCGGTAGAGGCGGTCGTCGGCGAGGGCCGGGGCCATGATCTGCAGACCGACCGGGAGATTGTCGTCCGCGCTCAGCCCCGAGGGGACCGACATGGCGCAGTGCCCGGCCAGGTTGGTCGGCAGCGTGCACAGATCGGACAGGTACATCGCGAGCGGATCGTTGACCTTCTCCCCCAGCTTCCACGGGGTGAACGGACTGGTCGGCGAGACCAGGACGTCGACCTGCTCGTAGGCGCGATCGAAGTCCTGGGCGATCAGGGTGCGCACCTTGAGCGCCTGCCCGTAGAAGGCGTCGTAATATCCCGCGGACAGCGCGTAGGTGCCGATCATGATGCGGCGCTTGACCTCCGGGCCGAATCCGGCCTCGCGAGTAGCAGCCATGACCTGCTCGGCGCTGTGCTGACCGTCGTCGCCGACGCGCAGGCCGTAGCGCATCGCGTCGAAGCGCGCCAGGTTCGAGGAGACCTCACTGGGCAGGATCAGGTAGTAGGCCGGCAGCGCGTGCTCGAAGTTGGGGCACGACACTTCCAGCACCTCCGCACCCAGATCCTTCAGCGTGGCGACCGCGGCGTCGAAGGAGGCCAGCACGCCGGGCTGATAGCTGTCCGAATGCAGTTCCTTCACAACGCCGACCTTCAGTCCGCGCAGATCGCCGCGCGCACCCTCGCGTGCGGCGGTCACCACGTCGGGCACCGCGACGTCGCGCGAGGTCGAATCCCGCGGGTCGTATCCGGCGATGACCTCGTGCAGCAGCGCGGTATCGAGCACCGTGCGACCGCACGGGCCGCCCTGATCCAGCGAGGACGCGCACGCGACCAGGCCGTAGCGCGATACCGTGCCGTAGGTCGGCTTGGTGCCCACGGTCGCGGTCACCGCGGCGGGCTGGCGGATCGAGCCGCCGGTGTCGGTGCCGATGGCCAGCGGGGCCTGGTACGAGGCCAGCGCGGCCGCCGAACCGCCGCCCGAACCGCCCGGAATCCGCTCGGTGTCCCATGGGTTGCGGGTCGGGCCGTAGGCGGAGTTCTCCGTGGACGAACCCATCGCGAACTCGTCCATATTGGTCTTGCCGACGATCGGGATGCCCGCCGCGCGCAGCTTGCTCGTCACCGTCGCGTCGTACGGCGACACCCAGCCCTCGAGGATCTTCGATCCGCAGGTGGTGGGCATGTCGATGGTGGTGAACACATCCTTCAGCGCCAGCGGCACACCGGCCAGCGCCGAGGCCACCTCGCCGCCCGCGATCGCGCGGTCCACCTCGGCCGCGGTCAGCAGCGCCTGCTCACCCGCGACGTGCAGGAAGGCGTTGAGCTCCCCGTCCACCTCGGCGATGCGCTGGAGATGCGCCTCGGTGACCTCTACCGAGGACACCTCGCGGGCGTGGATCTGCTCCGCCAGCTCGGCCGCGGACAACCGGGTCAGATCTGCCGCACTCATGCTGCACCTCCCTGCGAACGAGCGGGGGCCTGCGTGGTCACGCTCGGCTGCCGCCTCCGGCCCTGACCACTCATTCGCCCTCTCCCAGAATCTGCGGAACCTGGAACCGCTGCTCGTCGACCGCGGGAGCGCCCGAAAGCGCCTCATCGGGCGTCAGGCACTCGACCGGCACATCCGCACGGGTCACATTCGTGGTCGGGTTCGGCGACGCGGTGGCGGGAACGTCGGCGGCGACCTCCGAGATCACCTGCACGTGGCTCAAGATCGAATCCAGCTGGCCCGCATACAGGTCGAGCTCTTCATCGGTGAGAGCGAGCCGGGACAACCGGGCGAGGTGGGCAACCTCGTCGCGGGAGATGGCGGGCACCGCGGGACCCCTTTCGGCAGGTTCGAGCGTTGAACAGGTCCGGCAGCGAGGCGATCGCGCCGGTTGACACCGATAGCCTAGCGAGTCCACCCGCAGGGCTCTGTCTTTGGCCTCCGCTTCGCTCCGGCAGGGCCGCGGCCTTCGCTGTTGGCGTTGACGGTGGTCGGCAGAACTGGGTGCCCTTCAGGACATCGGGTTGACCGATCAACGTCCACCAGGCTTCAGTGGCACGAACGGCCGATCGGGACCACAATGCGAGTGACGTAGGTCACCGCGGAAACTTCGAGTCGATTACCCGCCATCACGGGTGTAAAGATGACCAGGCTCGGGTATCCGTCCGAAAGTTTCGGTCGCACAGGAAGGAAGGGACGCACGTGTCATTTCTGCTCCGCGTGCAACTTCCGGATCGCCCAGGAAGTCTCGGATCTCTCGCCCTCGCCTTGGGCTCGGTGGGCGCGGACATTCTCTCACTCGACGTAGTCGAGCGCGGGGCCGGTTACGCCATCGACGATATCGTCGTCGAGGTCACCCCGGGCGCCCTGCCCGACACGTTGATCACTGCGGCCGAATCGATAGAGGACGTCCGCGTCGATTCCCTGCGCCCGTATTCGGGGGTGCTGGACACGCATCGTGAACTCGAACTGATTGACCAGGTCGCGGGGGCGCGCGACGATCGATTACAGGTGCTCGTCGACGGTCTGCCGCGGGTGCTGCGCGTCGGCTGGAGCACGGTCCTGGACATGGGCCCACAGGGCGCGTATCGGCTGGTCGGCAGCCAGAGCGCGCCCGAAACACAGGCGGCGACGGCTCCCTGGATGCCCCTGGAGAAGCCGGTCGCCCTCGACGGCGAGGGCGATTGGGTGCCGCAGATCTGGAAGGACATGGACACCAAGCTGGCCGCCGCACCGCTGGGAAACACCGGCAGGGTGCTGATGCTCGGCCGGCCCGGTGGGCCCGACTTCCGCCCCTCCGAGATCGCCCGGCTGGGTTATCTCTCCGGCATCGTCGCCACCGTTCTCGGCTGAGCGCTCGCCCGATCGGCGCGCTCACCCGGCCGGCGAAATGCGAAGGGCTACAACGCCAAACGCATGACGGTCAGCGGCAGGCCCTTCTCGGTCGCCCAATCCCGTTCGGGCACACGGGTGAAGCCGATCCGGTCGTACATCCGGCGGGCGGCGGCCATTTCAGGCATGGTGGTCAGCACCACCGCGTCGAAATCCTCCGCTCGGGCGATGTCGATCACCGCGCCCACCAGCGCGGCGCCGATCCCCTCCCCGCGGGCTCGCGGGTCGACCGCGAGCATCCGGAATTCCAGCTCGTTCGCGCGTGCGATATCGGCGAACGGCGTCCCCGGGCGCGCGATCGTCACCGAACCGACCACCTCGCCCGCCCGTGACGCGACCAGCACCTGCGCCGAGCGCGCACGCGTGGACGTGTCGAAAAGTTCTGCGACGTAAGGACTCTCGGGGTGCACATGCCCCTCGCCGACGTAGACGCCGACGGTCAACGCGCCGACGTCGGCGAACTCCTCCTCGCGCGCGGCGAGGATCGTCAGCTGCGTGGTTCGCGCGCTCATTCCGCGTTCTCGTCTCCGGTGGCGGCCTCGTCGGATCCATCCTCGGTCGGCTCGGCGGGCGTCACCGCTTCGGGACCGCTTTCGAGCAACGTGCGGAATCCCTCCTCGTCCAGGATCGGCACCCCCAGCTCCTCGGCCTTGGCCGCCTTGGAACCGGGTGCGTCGCCGATGACGACGAAGGCCGTCTTCTTCGAGACCGAACCGGCCGCCTTACCGCCGCGCACCAGAATGGCCTCCTTGGCCTCGTCGCGCGAAAAGCCTTGCAGCGAACCGGTGACCACGATCGACAGACCCTCGAGATTTCGTTCGATCGAGGCGTCGCGCTCGTCCTGCATGCGCACGCCCGCGGCACGCCACTTGTCCACGATGGCGCGATGCCAGTCGACGGTGAACCATTCGATCAGTGCCGCCGCGATGGTCGGACCGACGCCGTCGACCGCGGCGAGCTCCTCGCCCGATGCCTGCTCGATCCGTTCCATACTGCCGAACTCGGCCGCCAGGGCGCGCGCCGCGGTCGGCCCGACATGCCGGATGGACAACGCCACCAGCACCCGCCACAGCGGACGGTTCTTGGCCGAATCCAGATTCTGCAGCAGGCGACGGCCGTTGGCCGAGAGGCCGCCGTTCTTGTTGACGAAAAGCGTTGTGGTGAGCAGCTTTTCCTCGGACAGGTCGAACAGGTCGCCCTCGTCGGCGATGACGCCCGATTTGAGCAGGTCGACCGCGGCCTCGTAGCCCAGGGATTCGATATCGAACGCGCCGCGCCCGGCCATGTGGAACACCCGCTCGCGCAACTGCGCCGGGCAGTGCCGCTGATTCGGGCAGCGGATGTCGGCGTCGCCCTCCTTCTCCGGGGCCAGTTCGGTGCCGCATTCGGGGCAGTGCGTAGGCATCACGAACTCGCGCTCGGAGCCGTCTCGCATATCCACCACCGGCCCGAGCACCTCGGGGATGACGTCACCGGCCTTGCGGATGGTCACCGTATCGCCGATCAGCACGCCCTTGCGGACGACCTCGGCGGCGTTGTGCAGGGTCGCCATCGCCACGGTCGAGCCCGCGATGGCGACGGGTTCCATCACCGCGAACGGGGTGACCCGGCCGGTGCGGCCGACGTTGACCTGGATGTCGCGGAGTTTGGTGGTGGCCTCCTCCGGCGGGTATTTGTAGGCGATCGCCCAGCGCGGGGCGCGGGAGGTGGAACCGAGCCTGCGCTGTAACGCGATCTCGTCGATCTTGACGACCTGGCCGTCGATCTCGTGCTCGATATCGTGCCGGTGCTCACCCCAGTAGGCGATGCGCTCGAGCACCGCGTCGGCGCCCTGCACCCGCACGGTGTGCGCGGAGACCGGCAGGCCCCACGCCTCCAGGGCCCGGTACGCCTCGTGCTGCGAGGCCGGGCTGAAGCCCTCCATGCGGCCGAATCCGTGACAGATCATCCGCAGCCGCCGCCGTGAGGTGACCGCCGGATCCTTCTGGCGCAGTGAACCCGCGGCGGTATTGCGCGGATTCGCGTACGGCGCTTTACCTTCCGCGACGATCGCGGCATTGAGATTCTCGAAGTCCTCGAGCCGGAAGTACACCTCACCACGCACCTCGAGCAGCGCGGGGATCGGGAACTCCTCGGTCGGGGTGAGTTCGGTCGGGATGTCGTCGATGGTGCGGGCGTTGAGCGTGACGTCCTCACCGGTGCGGCCGTCGCCCCGGGTGGCGCCGCGAACGAGCCGCCCGTTCTCGTAGACCAGGTTGAGGGCGACGCCGTCGATCTTCACTTCGCAGACGTAGTGGATGCCGGGGCCGGTCTCGGCCTCGACCCGGCTGATCCAGGTGCGCATCTCGTCGGCGTCGAAGACGTTGTCCAGCGAGAGCATGCGCTCGAGGTGGTCGACCGCGGTGAACTCGGTGGCGAAACCGCCGCCGACGAGCTGTGTCGGTGAATCGGGGGCGCGCAGATCCGGATGCGCCTCCTCGAGTGCCAGCAGGCGCTGGAACAGCGCGTCGAACTCGCCGTCGGAGATGATCGGCGCGTCGCGCACGTAATAGCGGAACTGGTGTTCGCGCACCTGTTCGGCCAGCTCCTGCCACTGCAGGCGCTCGTCGCCGGTGGCCGCGCTGATCTCGCTACCGGATACCTCCGATGTCACCGATTCCCTGGTCAGCTCGTTCACGGGTCGAACACTAGCCCAACCCACCGACACACTCGGCGCGACCTGCGACGCCCCCGAGAAGCGAAAATCACGGACAGCGGCCCGGCCTGCCGCCGGCCTCCTTCGTCCTGCCGGGCTTCCGATTCGAAAGCCGTTGCGGGTCTTGTATCTTGACTTGATGGCAGTGACATCCGACGTGAATCCGAACGAGCCGCACATCGCCCGGATGTACGACTACTACCTGGGTGGAAAGGATCACTACCAGGTCGACGCCGAGGCCGCCGAGCAGGTGCTCGCGGCGCTGCCCCACGTTCGCATCGCCGCCCAGGCGAACCGGGGTTTCATGCACCGCGCGACGCGCTATCTGGCCGCCGAGGCCGGTGTGCGGCAATTCCTCGACATCGGAACCGGAATCCCCACCGAACCCAATCTGCACCAGATCGCGCAGGAACACGCGCCCAGTGCGCGAGTCGTCTACGCGGACAACGATCCGCTCGTGCTCGCCCACGCCCGCGCTCTGATGAAGGGGACACCCGAGGGGCGCACCACCTACATCCAGGCCGATGCCACCCGCCCGCGGGAGATCCTGGACTTCGCGAGCGACACCCTGGATTTCGACCAGCCGATCGGGTTGTCGGTGATCGCGCTGATGAACTTCGTGCCCGACGCCTACGAGATCATCGCGGCCCTGACGGCCGCACTCGCGCCCGGGTCCCACCTGGTCATGACGCATCTGACGGCGGACTTCGATCCGGAGGGCGTCGGCGCGACGGCTCAGGTGTACCGGGAGCGCGGAATGCATTGCCAGCCCAGGACCAAGAGCGAGATCACCCGGTTCTTCGATGGCCTCGAACTACTCGATCCCGGAGTGGTGCCCATCCACCGGTGGCGCGCCCCCATCGAACCGCCGAAATCGCGAGACGCCCAGGTTCCCGGCTACGCGGCCGTCGCGCGCAAGCCCTGATTCGCGGGAACACCGCCCGCGCCGCGCGGGTTGCAGGCCATATGGAACTCGCCACCGCCCTGGACTTCGCCCGCGCACACACCCGTTCGGTGCTCACGACCGTTCGCCGCAGCGGCCGGCCCCAGCTGTCGAACGTCACCCACTGGCTCGCCGACGACGGCCTGATCCGCATCTCGATCACCGCGGACCGGGCGAAATACGTCAACCTGCGGCGCGAGCCCTGGGCCGCCCTGCACATCACCCGCGAGGACTTCTGGGCCTACGCGGTGATCGAGGGCGATGTCGAGCTCACCCCCGTCGCCGCGGACCCCGCCGACGCCACCGTCGCCGAACTGATCGACTACTACCGTGCCCTGTCCGGCGAACACCCCGACTGGGACGACTACCGCCGAGCCATGGTCGCCGACCGCCGCGTGATCGCCCGCATCACCCCGACCCGCGCCTACGGCATGCTGCCCTGACCGGAAGCCGTTGCACCGGCGCGGGTTTCGCAATCCCTTCGTGGTGAGGACGGTGCACCGCACGCTCGGCACGAGGTGCACCCGCGTTCGAATCGACCGAAAGCGTTGCGTGGCCGAGGCTTTGGACCATCGCGGACAACAGGTGTGGTCGCATCTCCGACTGCCGCCGATGCGCCCGCGCGATCGGCAACGGCTTACCGGCCCGTTCGGCGGCCCGCGCCGCGGTGTCTGTCACATCCCGCATCACGCTCACAAATCTGTACTGCCGCAGATCTTTTCGAGTTCGGTCAGGCAGATCGTCCGCACGTTTCCGATCGCGTCTTCCAGGACCCGCGGATCGCGGGTGAGTGCTTCGACGACCTCGTCCACGACGGTGAGTCCGGCTCGGGCGAGCAGGGTTTTCTCGTTGGTGATCCACTCGCCGCGGGCGGCGAGAATTGCGTGTGCGAAACAGGATGCGGCGACTGCGATCTGGCCCGCGCAGGAGGTGAGGCGGCCGCGCGGAGCGTGGTTCGCCGCGGCGTAATCGAGGGTGAGCTGGGCGTGGGTGGCCCAGACAGGTGGGGCGTTGCGGCGCAACGCGTCCGGATAGGCGGGACGTGGGAGGCAGCCGCGCAGAGTGCGATTGATCGCCAGCTCGGCTACCACCAGGTAGGTGGGGATACCCGCCAGGTGAAAGGCCAGCGGCTCGATCCGGAATCTGCCCGTCTCGGCCGCACGCAGTTGCGCGTCCACCACGTCCAGGTCGCGATAGTGCACGTCGACGCGGCGGTCGTCGATGGTCAGCCACGCACCCCCGTTGAAGACGCCGCCGCCCCACTCCCCCAGCGCGGAGACTCGTCCGGGCCAGCCGACGGCCGTCAGGTCCGCCGGGTCGAACGCGCCGCGATAGTAGACGGCCAGATCCCAGTCGCTGTCGGGGCGAGCGACGCCCTGCGCCCGCGACCCGCCCAGTGCCACCGCGGTGACACCCGGTAGTCCTCGCAGCGTGTCGGCGGTCGTGTTCAGGAACGTCTCGTCGTCCACGCTGCTCCGTCCATCGTCGCGACGAAATTCGTTCGCCGCCTTCGGATATCGCCTTCTCCCGATCCGCCGCCGCACCGAACCGCCCCGGCCTCGCCGCCGCTGGTGGTCGAAACTCGCGCGCGGCGAGCCTACGCCTGATCGGGCTGCCGAGGTTCGGGCAGTACCTCGCCGGTTTCCAGCAGGGTCTTGAGGTTCGCCAGGATTGCGGGCCAGCCCTCGGTGATACCCGCGAGCATCGCGCTGCCGGGACCGAATCCATCGTGCACCACGGTGAGTTTCACCTGTTCACCTAGCGGTTCGATCTCGAAGCGCACCCGCGAGCGCGGTTCACTGGACAGTTTCTCGAAATCCTCTGCGCTGAAACCGAATTCGTCGGCGAATGCCTGGTCGACAGTGTGCCAGGTGTAGGACAGCAGACGGTAGGGCCGCGCCTCGAGCACGACCTGTTCGGGGTCCTTGCCGGTCCAGCCGCGCTGGGACCAGATCATCGGCGAGCCGGGCTGCCAGTCGGTGTCGAAACTCGCGCCCCAGTAGCGGCTGGTGAAGGCCGGATCGGTCAGCGCCTGCCACAGCTGACGATCGGTGGTCTTGATGTAGGTCGTGTAGACGAATTCGTTCGATTCGGTCATGGTCACGCTCTCCAATGTGGATTTCAGGTCGGCGAGCAGGTGCACTCGCCCGCGGTCGTAGCGATTGATCCAGCGATCGGCGATGGCGTTGATGGGTTCGGCGTTCAGATAGTGCAACTTCTCCCGGCCGCGACGGCGGGTGGCGACCAGATTCGCCGCCTCCAGCACCGCGAGATGTTTGCTGACGGCCTGCCTGGTCATCGCCAGCCCGGCGCACAGCTCACGCAGCGTCTGACCGTTGTCCGCGTTCAGGCTGTCGAGCAAGCGGCGGCGGCTGGGATCGGCCAATGCCTTGAACACCTCGTCCACATCACCATCCTCCATATGCAACCATCCGGATGCATATCCAGATATTAGGCAGCCAGATGGTTGCATGTCAACACCGGCCCGGTGTCGAAGCCTCCGGCGGCGGGCGGCAGGATCACATCCGTGCTGCGCAACTTTCAGGTGACCAATCACAGATCGCTGGCCGAACCGCAGGAACTGCGGCTGGTCGGCACCCGGGCCGGGGCACTGCCGGCACCCGTGACCGCGGTGCACGGCCCGGCCGCCTCGGGCAAGTCGAGCCTGATCGACGCGCTGGGCCAGATGCGCGACGCGGTGCTGAACTCGGTGACCGGCTGGGACCCGTACGCCGGTCCGGTGCGCAGCCCGCATCTCGGATTCGCCGAGCGCCCTTCGGAGTTCACCGCGACGTTCGTCGCGGAGGGCGTCCCCTACACGTACGGCTTCCGGCTGGACAACGCCGATGTGTGCGCGGAATGGCTGCACAGCCACCCGCACAATCGCAAACGCATCGTCTTCGAGCGCGAGGGCGAGCAGATCCGCATCGGCCCGCAGTTCGAACCGGTGCGCTACGGCATCGGCGCGCTGGCGCCGCTGGTGCGCCCGAACGCGCTGCTGCTCAGCCTGGCCGGGCAGATGTACGCCGAGGCGCTGGTGCCGGCCTACCGCTGGTTCTCCGCACAGCTGGACGTCCTGCGCGGGCGGGAGGACGCGCAGGCCATCGCGCGCCGCCTGGCCGGACATCTGTCCCGCTCACCGGAGACCGCCGCCCGGTTGCTGACCCTGCTGCGCTCGGCCGAACTGGGTATCGAGGATCTGCTCATCGCCGAGCCCGACGCGATGTACGCGGACTACCTGCGCGATCTGGACACCGAAATCGCCGGTGCGGCAAAGGAACTCGATGCCTGCCTGGCATCGCCCGGGCATGCGGCGCAGTTCGAGAGCACGCACGGGCTCAGCCCGACGGCCCTGGAACGCGAACTGAGCAATCTGCGCGCGGCCCGCGACACGCTCTACACCCGGATGGTGACCCGGCGCGGCGCGGGCCTCGGCCTGGTGCACGAGGGCATCGACACGCCGTTCGACATCGCCGACGAGTCCACCGCGACGCTGGCCCTGCTGCGCCTGCTGCCCAGCGTGCTGGACGCCCTGGACACCGGTCGCGTGCTGGCCGTGGACGATATCGACACCGACCTGTCCGGTGACACCGCCGACCGGCTCGTCCAGCTGTTCCAGAATCCCGAGACCAACACCCGTGGGGCGCAACTGATCTACACCACAAGTAACCGGACCCTGGTCGATCGGGGCAACGGCCGCTCGTCCCGCCGCACCACCGTCTGGCAGCTGCGTCGCACGTCGACCGGGACCAGTGAACTGACCGCACACTGAGCCGGGCAGGCGCGCGCCGTGGTCGCCCGGCGCGGCCCGCCGCCGGCTACGCCTAGCATGGTCACCATGCTGCTGCAGATCGTGTTCGTCGTGGTGATCGCCGGTGCGCTGGCGGCCACGGTGATGTTGTACCTGCGCGGACGCGGTGGGGCACCACGCGCCAACGCCGAGTTCGGGACCCTGTACGTCACGGGCGTCAGCCCCCGGCCCGCGGCGCAGGGCGAGCAGTACGTCACGATCACCGGTACCCTCGCCGGCCCGTCGGTCACCGGGGAGACGGTTTACGGCCGCTACGCCTGGGACGTCAACCAGTGGCCCAGCCCCGGCGACGAGATCCCGGTCAGCTACCCGCCCGGCAAACCGCGGCACTGGCAGGTCGCACATCCGGGAGCACGCCCGCCCCTGGGCTCCTGAGCAGCGGAGCCCCGGCGGCGCGGTAACTCCGCCGAACATCCAGCGGCCACCGTCGTCCGCACGCCGCGACGATCGCCGAGCCGAACAGCCCTGCGGCCCAACGCCTGTGCGACACCCGCGGCAATACAACCACGTGACGACTCGTCCGCACACGACCCCGCACCCAGCAGACCCACGACCCGCCCGACAGGACGCGACACCCTCAGCCGTACAACCACGTGACGACTCGTCCGGACACGACCCCGCACTCGGCAGATCCTCGCCCCGCCCGACAAGGCACGCCCCCTCGCCGAACAACCACGTGCCAACCCGGCCCAACAGGACCCGGCACTCAGCAGACCACCCGACCCGCCCGACAGGGACGACTCGGCGCGGATCACCGCGGCCGGATGTCCGTGCCGCTCAGTCGAAGGTCAGCGATTCGGGATCTTCCGCGAAGGCGCGGGCGATTTCGGTCGCCAGGGACAACGCGCGACGCGCCCAGATCAACGGGGTGTTCGCGAGACCGCAGGCGGGGGTGATCAGGATGCGGTCGGCGAGGGTTCGGCGGCCCACGCCGAGGCGGTCGACCAGGCGGACCGCCGGTTCGGCCGGTTCGCGCCAGGCGACCGGGGCCGTCGGGGACTGGACGGGAATCAGGCCGAGCGCCAACTGTTTTCCGGCCTCGAGCAGTTCACCGATATCGTCCAGGTCGGCGGTACGGATCGTGGCGAGATCGAAACCGATTGCGGCCGCGGCACTCGCGCGCAAGAACTCCAGAGCGGGACGGTCCGCACAGGTGTGCACCAGGACCGGGGCGGGCACCGCGGTGATCACCGAGTCCAGCACGGCCAGCGCCTCGGGCGCGGGGACCGCACGCACCGAATCCAGCGCGCTGGTTCCGGGCAGCGATCCCTCCAGCACCGCGGTAGCGGACGGTTCGTCCAGTTGCACAACGACTTTCGCGTCGAGCCGGGTGGCCACCTCGGCAACGTGCCGGGTCAGTCCCTCCGCGAGCGATTCGGAAAGGTCGCGCACCGCACCGGAATCGGTGAGCACCCGATGTCCGTTGCCCAGCTCGAGCTGCGCCGCCAATGTCAGCGGGCCCGCCGCCTGCACCTTGACCGTCCGCCCGGCCCCCGCCGAACCCGTACCCGCCCAAGCTTCTTCGAGTGCGTCGAGATCGGTCCGCAGCAGATCGCGAGCCCGCCGGGACACCGCGCCCGCCCGCGCCGTGAGCCGATATCCCCGCGTCGTGGCGTCGAACGGCATATCGACCAGCAGCGCGCCCGACCGCCCGATCATGTCCGAACCCGTTCCGCGACCGGGCAATTCGACCAGGTGCGCCAGATCTCCCAGCTCACCCACGATCGTCGCGGCGGCCTCGCGCGAATCCGTACCGGGCCACGACCCGACCGCCGTCGCGATACCGCCGCGCAACAACTGTTCGACCTGCCCCGCGCTCATCGCACATCCCCTCGGTCGATGCCGGACCACGCGGCATCCATCGCACGCCGCCGCTCGATATCCATCACATGCCACCGCCCGCTGCCGCGCGGCAGCGGTCGCGAAATCCTCACCGACGGGTGTCCGACGCCAGTTCGGCGGTGCCGTGGTCGCGTTCGCGGTCGGCCCCGGTGATGGTGCCGCTGCCGATGACCTCGTCGCCGAGCGTATCGGGGCGGTACAGCACCACGGCCTGACCTCGGGCGACACCGGTCAGCGGTTCGCGCAGCCGGGCCACCAGACCGTCGCCGGCCGCCTCGGCGATCGCGGGCGCGGTGCCGCCGTGCGCGCGGACCTGCGCGATGCACTCGATCGGCCCCTCGGGACGTTCGCCGGAAGTCCAGATCGCGCGATCGGCTCGCACGGTCCACACGTTCAGCTCGTCCGCGCCGCCGACGCGCACGGTCCCGGATTCGGGATCGATATCGGTGACATAGCGGGGACGGCCGTCCGCGGCGGGGCCGGGCAGGCCCAAACCCTTGCGCTGGCCGATGGTGAACCCGTGCACGCCGTCGTGTTCGGCGAGCCGATGTCCGTCGGAATCGACGATCGCACCCGGCCGGATGCCGATCTTCGCACCCAGGAAGGCGCGGGTGTCACCGGACGGGATGAAGCAGATGTCGTGCGAATCGGGCTTGTTCGCCACGGCCAGACCGCGTTCGGCGGCCTCGGCGCGGATCTGCGGCTTCGGAGTGTCGCCGACCGGGAACATCGCACGCGAGAGCTGCTCGGCGGTCAGCACCGCGAGCACGTAGCTCTGGTCCTTGTCCGCATCCACCGCGCGCCGCAGCACGCCGTCCTCGAGGCGGGCGTAATGGCCGGTGGCCACCGCGTCGAACCCCAGCGCCACCGCCCGGTCGGCCAGGGCGGAGAACTTGATCTTCTCGTTGCAGCGCAGGCACGGATTCGGCGTCTCGCCCGCGGCGTACGCGGCGACGAAGTCGTCGATCACGTCCGCTTTGAAGCGATCGGCGAAATCCCAGACATAGAAAGGGATTCCGAGTACATCGGCGGCCCGGCGGGCATCACCGGCGTCCTCCTTGGAGCAACAGCCCCGCGAGCCGGTGCGCAACGTCCCGGGGGTCGCGGACAGCGCCAGATGCACACCGACCACCTCGTGACCCGCGTCCACCGCGCGTGCGGCCGCGACGGCCGAATCGACGCCGCCGCTCATCGCCGCGAGCACTCTCATCGCGAACCTCCCTGCGCACTCGCCAGTCCCGCCGCCTGGGCACGCTCCACCACGGGCGGCAGCACCTCCAGAACTCTGTCGACATCGGCCCGGGTCGAGGTGTGCCCCAACGAGAATCGCAGCGAACCCCGCGCCTCGTGCGCCTGCGCGCCCATCGCCAGCAGGACGTGACTCGGCGCGGCCACCCCGGCGTTGCACGCGGATCCGGTGGAACATTCGATCCCCGCCGCGTCCAGCAGCATCAGCAGTGAATCACCCTCGCAGCCGGGAAAGGTGAAGTGCGCGATACCCGGTAGCCGCAGCTCGGCGGGCCCGTTCAGCACGACGTCGGGAACCGCGGCCCGCACGCCGGCGATCAGGTTCTCCCGCAGGCGGATCAACTCTGTTGTGCGCGTGGGTAATCCGCGCACGGTCTCGCGCAGCGCCGCGGCCATGCCGACCGCGCCGGGCACATCCGAGGTCCCCGAGCGCAGATCGCGTTCGTGACCGCCGCCGTGCAGCAGCGGAACGCAGCCCACCTGACGGCCCAGCAGCAGCACGCCGACGCCGTGCGGTCCGCCGACCTTGTGCGCGGCGAAACTCGCCGCGGCCGCGCCACTCCCGGCGAAATCGATGCGCAGCTGGGCGGCGGCCTGTACCGCGTCGGTGTGCAGTGGGACGTCGAATTCCTGTGCCACGGCAGCCAATTCGGCGATGGGCTCGATCGTGCCGACCTCGTTGTTGGCCCACATGATCGAGATCAGCGCGATCTCACCGGCGTGCTTGGTCAAGATCTCCCGCAGCGCGCGGGGCGAGACCAGCCCATCGCGGTCGACCTCGAGCAGACTCACCCGGGCGCCCTCGTGCTGTTCGAGCCATTCGACCGCATCCAGCACCGCGTGGTGCTCCACGGCGCTGACCAGAATTCTTGTGCGCTTGGGGTCGGCGTCACGGCGCGCCCAGTAGATCCCCTTCACCGCGAGATTGTCGCTCTCGGTGCCGCCCGAGGTGAAGATCACCTCCGAGGGCCGCGCCCCCAGATCGGCGGCGATGGATTCGCGCGCCTCCTCGAGCAGTCGCCGCGCGACGCGCCCGGACCCGTGCAACGACGACGCGTTGCCCGCCGCACCCAGGACAGCCGTCATCTCCTCGACAGCGGCGGGGAACATGGGTGTTGTGGCCGCATGGTCGAGGTAGACCGTCTGGGGCACCGCACCGACCGGACCCGGGAAGACCGACTTCATGACCGTGTAAGCCTAACCGACCGTTGACCTGCGCATCTTGGGGGGATCCCTTCCGGTTCTGCGATTTATCCACGATTTACCCACGATTCGTAACCCGGTGACCGTCCTGCGGTATTCCCGCAGCCCGTCATGCAGGGCTTCACCAAGCGTGGACGCCCCTGTCCGCTGCCCGTCCACCAGATGGCTGTAGACGTCCAGTGTGGTGGTGTTGTTCTTGTGCCGCATGCGCCGGGTGACGTCGGCCAGGCTGTAGGCACCGGCCGCGAACCACAACATTGCCAGTCGCGGACCCATCTGGTAGCAGGTGATACTTCCACGGAACATGTTTCAGATTTACAGCGTCAACTCAGGCGCCGGTCCGGTCTGTGAGAAGGTCGGCGACCGTATGTGGTTCGCGGCCGAGGAGTTCGGCCAGCAGTGGGTCGGTATCGGCGAAGTGGCCTTTTCGTGCGGCGTGGAAGAACCGCAGCAGCATGCGGGCCATGGGCTCGGGTGTGCCGTTCGCGATCTTGTCTGCGAGCCACTGCTCGTCGTCGACCACGACTCGGGTGATGCCGCGGCCGGTGAGTTCGCTTGCGGTCGTGGCGATGTCGGCGAAGGTGACGGCATTACGCGCGGTGAGCGTGACGGGGCCGTCGAAGGGACGCCGCGCGGTGAGGATGATCGCGGCGGCTTCGGCCGCGTCGGCGCGGTCGGTCCAGGAGACGGGGCCGTCCGCCGGCGCGATGATGACACCGTTCTGCTGCCAGGGGCCGAGCAGCCAGTCGAGGCTGTGCGTGTAGAAGCCGTTGCGCAACGAGGTCCAAGCGACACCCGACCGCGCGAGCAGCGCTTCGGTGGCGGCGTGCTCGGGCGCCGGGTCGAACGGGCTGTCGCGGCGCGCGTTCTGGTGGCCGGTGTAGAGGATGCGCTGCGCGCCGGCGGTCACCGCGGCGTCGATCGCGTTGCGGTGCAGGCCGATTCCGTCGGCATCGGGATCGTTCTGGGAGACGATCAGTACCCGTTCGGCGCCCTCGAACGAGTCGCGTAGCGAGCCCGGGTCGTCGTAGGAGCCGCGCCGGACACGCACGCCGCGGTCGGCGAGATGCTGCGCCTTGGCGACATCGCGGACGCTGACGCCGATCCGGTCCGCGGGGATACGTTCGAGCAGGTGCTCGACGGTGGCGCCTCCCAGGGCGCCGGTCGCGCCGGTGATGACGATCACGGTGGTTACCTCCGTGGGGTCGAGGATGGCTGTAGCAGCGGCCACAGGATGTCGTCGACGACGTGTTCGACGAAGCGCTGGTCGCAGGGCTCTCCGACGAATACGAGCCGGTGCACGACGAGCGCCGGGACTATCTCGGCGAACAGAGCGGCCGCTCCGGGAGCGAGGTCTTCGCCCTGCACGCCGCCGAACGGCTGCTCGGTCATGGCGGCTTCGTCGCGTCGCAGGATCCTGCGCATCTCCGCCGCCAGGTCCGGATCGCTGCGCATGCCGGCGAACAGCGCGCCGAGCAGCCCGATCTCCTGCTCGGCGATCTGCTCGGCCAGCCATCCGACGATCTGCAGCAGGGCCTGCCGGAAATCGCCGGTCCGCGTCGCGGGTGGGATGCGCGCCGCGCGGTGCTCGACTGCCGCGGCCACCAATGCGGCCTTGCCCGCGTAGCGTCGGTAGATCGTGGGTTTGCCCACCCCGGCCGCGGCCGCGACCGACTCGATGGACAACTGGTCATAGCCGACCTCGACCAGCAGTCTCAGCGTCGCACCGAGGATCGCCCGGTCCCGGCCGGCATCGCGCGGCCTGCCCCGAGCAGGCTCCGCGTTGCGTGTACCGGGCATGCGCACCTCTATTTATGAAACGGAACAGGAACGTAAATAAAATAGCTCGGATTGCGCCGGAGATCAACCCGCGAGCTGGTCACGCCCGCCCCAGTCCTCGTTCCCCAGGGCGACCGACTGTGTCACCCCGAACAGGCTCACACAGGTAGCGGGAACCGCAGCCTGGCCGCACCTACAACGTCCGCCCATACCGCTGAGCGGGCGTTCGGGAACGCAGCATCAGCCGATCAAACAGCGCGACAACTCATTCCACTTCTGCGTAGCCGTCGGTGGTCCGACAAGCACCCGCGACGTCGCGTATGCCGGCCGACAGAAACCCCGGAACGATCCCTACCTGCCACTTCGGCGTCGGGCATATCCCCGGGGTCTCGCCATTTCCGGGAGGCCACGCCCCTTTCAAGCCATCTGCTGACCGCGATCACCCGACCAGACGCAGGGCGCTGGCCGGCATCGAGAACGGGTCGCGAGTACTACGGGGTGTATTCACCGGAACCCGCAGGCAGCGTTGCTGCGAATGCGCTTGCGGCACTGCGGAAATCGGCGCACCCGGGCGCGATCGCGGCGATGAAGGAGAGCTACGACGCTGAGGATATCGACAGAGCCCTCGCGGCGCTTGCCGGATGGATCACCGGGATGGGGCAGGCGAGAGGTGAGGCATCCCGGGGTGTTTGGTGCCTTTTGGCTGGACCGAGCGGGTTCCCGGACCTTCGAAGGATCGTCAGCAAGTGTCATCATGCCTTGCGGGACAGGTGTTTTCGCTTGCCAACCCTCCGTCGTGCAAAGTTCGGGCTAAGGTATCGTGTGGATCGGCAACGGGCCTGTGTGATGGTGATCGGATCCTCCGAAGTCCTCGGCCTCGGATCTGCTGAAAGAGGGGCGAGATACTGTGGACCTTTGTGACGTCCCGTGCGGGCCTGGACGTTTGCCTGTTGTCGGACACGGTTGGAGACTGTGGCGTGATCCGGTCCAGTTCATGGTGGATCTGGCCGCCGTCGGGAAGATAGCGCGTGTCGAGATCGGAAATCTCGTTGTCCATGTCATCACCGATTTCGATCTACTCCACAGGGTGTTGGTGGAGAACTCCGACGCCTACGAGCGAGGGCTTCTGTTCGAACGCATCCGTCTCATATTCGGGGAATCGCTGATCGTCGCGGACGGTCAGCGGCACAACGATATTCGTCGTCTGCTTCAACCGGCGTTCCATCGAACAGAGTTGGAAAGCTACGCGCACGTCATGAAGCGTAACGCGGAGGTCTTGGCGAGTTCGTGGCGACCAGGCCAGATCGTCGAGGTCCGTTCCGCAATGCTGGAGGTGGTGATCGCCAACCTGCTGGGGTCCATGTTCTCGCACGAACCCGATACCGAGGAGCTACGACTCATCTCGGGTCTCATCGAGGATATCGGCGCAGGCGCCATAGTGGGCAGTGTGCTGCCGAAAAGGCTGGCGAGCCTGCCATTACCGATGAACCGCAAATTCCTGTCTGCTGGAACGCAGCTGCGGGACTACTGCCGGGAGCTGCTCGTGGCGCGCCGGGCCAGCGGTGACCGCCGGAACGACCTGATAGACATCCTGCTGGATTCCTCAGATGATGAGAACCATAGTGACGAGTTCCTGGTAGAGCAGGCCATGACCATCCTCTTCGGCGGAATCGACGCCTCGACCGCCGCACTGACCTGGGCTCTGTACGAGCTGTCCCAGCATCCGGAAGTGGCTTCGAAACTGCAGCAAGAGATTTCCGCCGCAGGAGATCTCACCCCCCGCAGCCTCGACCAGCTCGACTATCTGAACCGGTTCCTGAACGAGGTCACGCGAACCCATTCGGCACTGCTGCAGACCAGACGCAGCGTCACCACGGTCGAACTCGACGGTTTCACATTTCCCGCCGGGACCAATATCGGCTACAGCATCGCGGCCATCCACCGCAATCCGGACATTTTCGCCGAGCCGGACGTTTTCGACCCCGATCGGTGGCCGGCCTCGAACTCCGGGTCGAAATGCAGGAGCTTCGTTCCGTTCAGCATGGGCAAGCAGATGTGCATCGGTAACAATTTCGCGTGGGTGGAACTGCAAACGACTCTCTACGGCCTGCTGTCGAAGTGGGAGTTCCGGCCCACCACAACCAAGAAGTTGCCGCGAGTCATGGGGCCGATCCCTGTGCCGGGAAAACTTCCGCTCGAGGTTCGCCCGGTCTCCGGATAATCGCGCGGCCGAGAACAACCGGCGTCGCCGGGCTCGTGAGGCCCGGCTCAGGTCGTGTCTGATTCGGCGAGCGTTCTACGACGCCTGGACGTCCGGCGCATGAGGATCGGTAGAACGGCTGTGATGACGAAGAGGGCGACGGCGACGAGGATGAAGTAGAGCAGAGATCCGGTGCGGCCGAAACGCGGGACGAAGGCGACTTCCTGGCCGGTCGCCGCGACGGCGTTGAGGAACGGGGCGTAGGCCTGCAGGGTGTATCCATGGGGTAGCAGATTGATGGCGTTCTCTGCAACGTAGACCCAGAACAGGAGAACGGCGACCGCGGCGGACGGAGTGCGAATCAGCGACCCGACCGCGACACCTACTCCGCATGCGGCGAACGCGTAGGTCGGGACGGTCCAGAGGAACCGGATACCGGCGGAGTCGGTGAGGTTCACAGCTGCATAGATGTGGGGGAACTGGTGTGGCAGTGTGACCATGACGACGATGAGTAGAACGGTTGTCGATATCGCTGCAATGGCGCCGTAGTAGATCCACCGGGCCAACGCGACCGTCCATGCCCGGGGAAACAGGAAGACATTGAGATCGCTTGTCTGACCGAGCCATTGGGTGGCGTGGGCGTAGGCGGCGGTGACCATCATGATCGACACCGAGAAGGTGATGACCCAGTACACGGAGTTGGTGGTGGAGACCGTCGCCACGTAACTCTGCCCGGGGAGGGCGGCGAGTCGTTCTGCGACAGCGGCGATTCCGAAGGTGATGACCAACGGCAGCACGAAGGTGAGGGGCACCGCGGCGGTCCACAGGAAGCTGCGCCCGGTGGTGCGGGTCCATTCAGCGGCGACGCCGCGGCGGATGAGGGTGATCGGCCCGGGGCTCCTCATGGGGCCACGCCGGACGTGAATTGAGTTGGCGGGCCGGCGATTCGCAGGTAGGCGTCTTCGAGGCTGGTCTCTCCGGGCCCCAGGGTGTCCATGACATGGGCGAACGGCTGGTCGGTCAGAACCCGCCGGTTCCCGAGGATGACGATGTGGTCGGCGTTGCGTTCGACCTCATCGAGCAGGTGCGTGGCAACCAGGACACAGGTCCCGGCATCGGCGAGGCGGCGCAGTAGTTCGCGTATCCAGCGGATGCCCGCGATGTCGAGGCCGTTGAGAGGTTCGTCGAGCAGCAGAGTTCGAGGCTCACAGAGCAATGCGGCGGCAATGCCGACACGTTGGAGCATCCCGAGCGAATAGTGCGCCAGCCGGCGATCGGCGACCCGGACGAGGTCGACGATCTCGAGGACGTCACCGACCCGGCCGGTGGGCAGTCCGCGAGCGCGCGCGATCCAGCGCAGGTGCCGCCGTGCGGTGTGGCGTGGGTCGAAAGCTCGGTAGTTGAGGTGCATTCCGAGAGTTGCCGGTGTGGAGTGATGGGCCCGGATGAGGGTGTCGTCGACCCGGACGGTGCCGGTGGCAGGCGCGATGATGCCGCAGATAGACCGCAGCAGAGTGGTTTTGCCGGTGCCGTTCAGACCGATCAGGTAGGTGAGCGCACCGTCGGCCACGCTCAGTTCCGGGACTTCGAGGACGGTCACGCCCGAGTAGCTCAGGGTGAGTCCACGGATGTCGATCACGACGCTGGGAGCCGGTCAGAAGTCACAGGACATCGCCAGCCCCACGGCCTTGACGCCCTCGCACACGGAGCTGTTGGACAGCTTCCAGACACCATCGATACGCTTCCACACCACCCGCGCAACCAGATCCGGTCGTCCCGCTGTCTTGCTGCGCAGCATGGCGGTGTGCACATTGCCGTTCTGGGTTTCGGGACCGGTGACCTCGTTCGACCCGAGCGGAGGTCGGAACAGGCCGAGGTTGTAGAGGGTGCGCGCGACCACGACCGCCTTCATGCCGCCTTCCATATTGGCGGCCTTGGCCTCGTCGGAGGCGGGTGTCTCGATCAGGAACACGACCTGGTTCTGGAGATCGTCCAGGGTGGGGACATCCCTGGTGATGAGGAATGTGCCGGGAGCGGCGGAGGCGACAGGAGCATCGACAACAGAGGCACCGGTCGCGACCACGGCGACCGTAGCGACCGTCGACACTACACCAGCGACAATTTTGAGGATCTTCATCTTTTCATTCTCTGATCGACTGGGACAGAACCTGATTCACGCTCGAAAGTGAAGGCGACCGACAAACTGGCGCGTTTGAGACTACTCCTGTCCCATCGGGCTCTCAGGGTTTACGTCCGATGGCACCGAGCATCACCATTCGAGTGTCCGGCAATCCAGGGCGCAGCCACCGCTGTACCGGCACCACACCAGGTTCGAACAACTCGAAGCCGTCGAGGAATGCCTCCGTCTGCGCGGTGGACCGAAAGGCGACTTGGGCTGAAGTATCGTTGGTCCCAGTAAGCACCCTGAGTATCTCTGGGTCGGAATCACTGGAGCCGTGAGCGATCGCCATATAACTGCCCGATGCCAGCTGATCACGGAAGGTGGCGGTGATCTCGGCGGGGCGTTCGTCGTCCATCACATAATGCAGCACACTGATGAGCAGAATGGCCACTGGCTCGTCGAGGTCGATCAGGGCACGATCCGTCAGCTGATCGAGGATGTCGCGGGGACGACGGACGTCTCCCAGCAGTGCGGCGACACCGGGTGATTTGGCCAGCAGCGCATCGCAATGGGCGACTACGACGGGGTCGTAGTCCACATACACCACCCGCGCCGACGGCTCGATCTCCCGAGCCACCTCATGCACGTTGGGCGAGTTCGGGATACCCGAGCCGACATCGATGAACTGACGGATACCTGCCTGCGCGGCCATCTCGACGGCTCTGCGCATGAAACTACGGGTGAACCACGCCAAGGTCTTGAGTTCGGGAGCGCGCGAGAGCATTTGATGCGCCATCCCCCGGTCGATCTCGAGATTGTCCTTGCCGCCCAACAGGTAGTCATACACCCGGGCGGAGGTCAGCTGATCCTCGAACGGGTGCGGCGTTCGGTCGTTTCCCAGCGCTGGATCCTCGGTTCCTTCGACCACGGACGTAACCGTAGCCGATCGCCACCCCAGGCGAGTATCCTCCACAGATCCGCCGACCCGAACCATCGACGAACCGCGCACCGGCACAATACGATCCAGCATCCAGCATCCAGCATCCAGCATCCAGCATCCAGCATCCAGCACTCAGCGACACGTCTGCGAGCACCTCCCCACTGCCGCCGCCGGCCGGCCCCGATTCGCGCCCCGCGCTGTCGAAGCGTTCGTCGCGACCGGTGTTCATGCCACTGCCGAGGTTCCAGCCGACGCCGATCTTTCGGAACTGATGGTCCGCGTCGGAGTACAACACTCTCGCGTGTTCTGCGGAGGCCGAGATATCGGCCGACTTTCCCGGGCGCACAGTCGGTTCCGAGACTGCTGGACTACCGGCGACGGACACGGGTAGTCAACTGTGACCGCAGGCTGTTTCAGAGATCGGTTTCAGCCAAGGCGACTGCGTGCGCTACCGCGGACCGCGCCCGGTCGACGGTCGTATAGCGGCCCAGACCACAGGGGGCCGCGACGTCCAACAGACCGCCGTAGGCCGACTCCGCCGCCGCCAGCGCCTGTCGTGCTTGCGTGAGCGGCTGCGTCGGAAGCGCAAGCCCGGCGATAACACGGGTAGTGGCAGGCATTTCGAGGCGTGCCAGTGGCGCGTAGTACCGTGGCCGAACCGGCGCCTGTCTGCCGTCGCCGATAGGCAGGTGGACGAAATCGAGATGCCTTCCCGCAGGCCAGTACCGCGCTATCGCGTTGGCCAGCGCGACGACCGGAGCCGTCGATCTCGGCACCACGGCGGGCTTGTCGTCGAGGCTCCCGTAGCACAGATGTACTCCGAAATGGGCCTCGTAGGGCGCTCGTGCCACGAGGCGTGCGATCGCCCGACCCACCGCGGCGGCCAGGCCCTGCCGCAGGACCGCCGGTGTGTATGCACTCAGGAGCGTTTCCGCGGCCAGTTCGAGCTGGAATACGACGTTGTCCCCCAACATCTTATGAATTCGGACGATCTCCCTGACAGTAGCGTCGAGGATCGGCCGGTAATAAGGGAAGCCCCGCTCACCGCCGCCGGCCGAACCTCGACGCAACACGAGCATCCGTGCCTCGAAAGCGATGAAACCGATGACGAAGGGCGTCGGTATACCTACCTGCAAGCGAAGTCCGGGATCGGTTCGGCGCGCATCGGCCAACGCCTCGAGGGCACGCCCGGTCTCGTCCGCATAGCCCAGCGCGGCGTCGACATCGGCTTCGGTGAGCGATCGGCCTGCCCGAAGCCGAAATGTGTTGCGGGAACGCAACGTCGACCAATCACCACGGCGCACGGGCTCCAGCGCCGGGATGTCATCGAGCCGGTCGATGATGGGTCTGATATACCACTGGGCGCGGTATGGATCCGCCTCACCGCCAGGAACCACGCCGTCCAGGAACTCGCCCGCCGTGTCGACGGCGAACGCCATCGCCTTACCTGGACTGTCCAACTGTGCGGGCAAGCTGCCCACGAAGTGAATCCTACGCTTGGGCTGCACAGCGTCAGTGTCGCATACGGCGGTCCCGAGCGGTCCGTCCATGTATCCGATGACGTTGTGCGGCACGGCAAATCCGAACCGCCGGTCGCGCCGGCAGCGCGCGACAACTCTCGCCTGCGACGTGGCCGCCAACCCCTTGAACCCGGTGAACCCCGAACGATTCACCCAAACGTCGGGAAACCCTTTCGGCCCCAACACAAACCACCGACCATCTCCCACCACACAGCCCCCGGCCCACACCCCCAGATCGCCAACCCGGCCGATCTCGGCCGAACCCGACGCCGGATCCCAACTCCGTTCGGTTCATCCATCGAAGTCGACGAAGCCCCCACTGCCGGAGCACGGCTCGGCGCCGAGGACGGTATACGGCTCGCTGATGCGGCCCGTAACCACGACAAGGCCGCGACGGATACCATCAAGGACGGCCTGTTCGCGCTGTCGGGCCGGTTGGAGAACGCACCGGCTCGCCGGCCGTCCATCGGCGGGCGACCGGCGAGAATTTTCGCGGTCACCGCAGGTGCTGACCGAAGAACGCGAACACCCTGCGCCACGCGTCCGCCGCGGCCTCCTCGTCCGCGCCGAAGCCGACGATGCGAGCTACCGCCTGCAGCGGGACGCGGTCGGCGAAGCTGTGCCCGGCATCGGGATACGTCTTGATGTCGTGCGGAATCCTCTTCTCGGCCAACACTTCTTCCAAGCGCGGGCCGCTGCCCCGGTTCATCGGATCGCGCCGGCCGAAGCTGGCGACGATGGGACACGCGCCGTCGACGATTTCGGCGTACTTGCCCTGCAGGGGCGGCGGGTAGAACGGCGCCGACGCGCCGAAGCCCTTGGTGGAGGCGACGAGGGCGAACCCGCCGCCGGAGCAGAATCCGGCGATGCCGACCGCGCCGGTGCAGTCGGACAGCCCCGCCAGCAGTTCGCGCGCGGCCGCGATGTCGTCGAAGGTCCGGCCCTCGTAGGCCATGAGATCGCGGAACATCGATCGCACACAGCGGATCATCCCGCCGCGGGCATACAGGTTCGGCACGATCGCCAGGTAGCCGCTGTCGGCGATCCGCCGCGCGATCTCGCGGTGCGCGTCGCGGAGCCCCAAGGCGTCGTGGACGACGACCACGCCGGGCCAGGGCCCCTGTCCGGACGGCGTCTCGAGCACCGCGTCGATGGTTCCGTTGGACGTTTCCACGCTGATATCCGTCATGGCGCTCCGACTTTCCCTCGATAGGTCCGGTGTCTGCACCTGGAATTGTGCGGCCCGATCGGCCGGCTTACAGCACGTTGCTGATATCGACGCCGTTCCGGGTGATCCGGACCGCGCCGCCACGGTCGGTGATGGCGCCGAGCATAGGCTCGATGGCGCCGATGAGCTGGCCGAACGCGGGCGCGAACTCCTCGGTCATGGTGACGGGCACGGCGAAGCGGAGAACGTATTCGGTGAACTGCCCGGTATCGGCCGGATCTGGGGACGTGCTCATGGTGCGTCCTCTCGTACACGAATGGCGGATTTGCCTCGACAGACCGGTATAGCCGGATGAACCCCGGGTCGAAACCTGCGCGAGGTCGGCCATCGATTCCGCCGTACCCGCGCGATCGCGAGAATGTCGCCTTCGTCCCGGTACGACCGTTTCGAGTTTGACGACGCCGGCTGCGGGAAGCCCGTTCGGGTCGGAAGGAGGAAGCCATGACCGATCCCCGAGAGACCTACGACCCGCCGCAGGACACCGGCGCACCGGACTCGGTGGAGACCGACCCGGCCGCGCTGAACAGCGCCGAGGATCTCGATGAGGACCGACTTCGGCAGGATCCGCTGGAACAGGCGATGGATCCGCCCGAGCACTGGTCGGGAGTGGACAAGTACGGCATGACCGCCTCGGAGCAGGCACGGACGCGACCGCTCGACGAACGCCTCGCCGAGGAGGAGCCCGATCTCACCGGCACCGCGACGGCCCCGCAGCCGCCGGACCGGGACGCGCAGGAAGCGGATCTCGTGGCCGGCCTGCGCGAATCCGATACCAGCAAGCTCGGTGCGCACACCTATGCCGAAGACCTCGGAACCGCGGCCGACGAACCGAGCGAGCCGCGCGAGCAGGTCCCGGAACCGCCCGACTGACATGCCGCATCGAAGCCGATTCCCTGTCGACACCACCCTGTGGGAGACATGATGACCGAACCGCAGAACCGACGTATCGATCCGGCGACCGCCCGCCGCAATCCACGACGACTCCCGCGCAGGCACCACGCCGGCGAAGGAATCGAGGACAACTACAACGTTCCCGGCATCATCCTGTGCGGACTGGCGATGGTCGCACTCGCACTCACGCTCACCGCGGCGGGATACGGCTTCGCCGGCTGGGCGGTGATCTGCGCGGTGATCTGCGCGGTCTGCGCGATCGCCGGAGTGACCTGGCTGCTGCTGGAACGGCGACGCACCAATCAGCGGCTGCCCTCGGTTCCGGAGCGGCAGGGCCACTGATCGACGCGCAGGCCCCGGGTGAAACGCGCCACACGACCTCACGCGGAAACGCGCCGCACGACCTCACGCGGCGGAGCGGATCGCCCGTAGATCGTCGACGAACGCGTCGTAAGCGCGTTCCCGGTCGGGATCCCGGAGTATCGCCGAGGGATGCACCGTCGCCAGCACCCGATACCGCGGCGAGGTCATGACCTCGCCGCGGTGTTCGGTGACCTTGAACGTGTTTCCCAGGATCGCCTTGGCCGCCACCGCGCCCAGGCAAACCACCAGCGCGGGATCGACGACGTCGAGTTCGGCGGTCAGCCACGCCGAACATGCCGTCACCTCGGAAGCGCTGGGCCGCTGGTGAATTCGCCGCTTACCGCGCTGCTGGAATTTGAAATGCTTCACCGCGTTGGTCAGGTAGACCTCGTCCCGGTCGATGCCGACCTCGGACAGCGCCCGGTCCAGCAGCCGACCGGCCGGGCCGACGAAGGGATGCCCCTGCCGGTCCTCCTGATCTCCCGGCTGTTCCCCGACCATCACGATCCCGGCTGCGGACGGGCCCTCGCCGAAGACGGTGCGGGTCGCGGCGTGATAGAGTTCGCAACCGCGACATCCGCACGCCGCCTCGCGAAGCCCCGCCAGATCGGCACCGTCGGGAACGAATTTCGCGGAACCCGGAACGCTCATCGACTTCCTTTCCGTGCGAGCCCGGGTCAGCGTCAGTTCTCGAGGGTCGTACCCGGGGCGTGCCCGTAATACCGCCGATACCGCGCGGCGAAACGGCCGGGATGTCCGAAACCCCATCGTGCCGCGATCGAACCGACCGTCGCGCCGTCGTCGACGGATCCGGCCAGAAGTTCCTCGTGCGCACCGTGCAGCCGCATCCGGCGCAGATACTCCATCGGAGTGGTGTCGAAATGACGGCGGAACGCCAATTGCAGCGTCCGCGTCGTGACATAGGACGCCGCGGCGATATCGCCGACCGCGATGTCGTCGAGGATATGGGATTCCATATACGCGATCGCTCGCCGGACGGTGGCCGGGTGGCCATCCGCGATTTCCCCTGGTGCGGAGCCGGCGTCGGCGGTATTCGGGAACGTATCCAGGACCGTCGCCGCGAGATACTGCGTGGCTGTGGCCGCCACCAGCCGCGGCACCTCGCCGTCGTACCCGTCGGCCAGCTGTCGTACGTGCTCGATCGCGGAGCTGAGCCGGGCTCCGGCGGCCACGGACACCGGGCGATGCCCGATCAGGGCCACCTGAGCCGCGGCGGGATGCTCGGCCGAGGCGACGCGAGTCAGCTCGTGCGGCTCGAACATCGTGATCGTGTAGCGGGCGCGATGGATGACACCGGAATACGGCAGATCCGGCGGTGTCAGGATGCCGATCTCGCCGGGCTGGAAGAAGTCGGTGACGCCCTCGTCGCGGTAGTTCTCCTCGATGGACCCCGTCTCCACCCCGCACAGGCAGATCTTGCCCAGCGGATCGGCGTCGTAACGCATGTCGAACCCCAGCTCCAGCCGGTCCAGATTGACCGTTCCGACCACATCGCGGGTGATATCGCTGCGAATCGGCGCTTCTGCGGCATTTCCGATCTGCATCGTCGTGTAGTTCCTGTTCAGGAACTCCTCGGTGGCCGCCAAGCTGCCACTACTGAACCTCGTACCCATGCCGTTGCGTCCTCCTCTGCCCCGGCGACTGCTCGGAGCCGACGAACCACATCGTCCGCAGGGCTCAATACTGTCGATGTCACAGAATACCCAGGACGCTCCGGCACAAACCTGGCAAATGCTCCGTTTGCCGAGGTCGGCGGCACACTCCGGCCCTGGCGACCGCCGTTTCACACCGGCGATGTGAATGAATCGGTGTCGGTACGCATAGTGCGGCGTAGGCCGGGTAGCGCGTTGTCGTGGCGACGGAAGCCACAGCGCGGCAACGGTTGTCGCGTATTCCGACCGTGAAGGAGGTCAGCAATGGCGGACCGGAACAACCCCGGTCAGTTCGGGAACCGTTCGGACACCGAGGAGCAGGCGAGCCGCGGTGGCCGGGCGAGCACCGGAAGCTTCGGCGAACGCAACGCCGCCGATCCGCGGGAGGCGGGGCGCAAGGGCGCCGACGCGCAGCCGGCCGAGGCCAAGGCCAAGGGCGGTCAGCACAGCCACGGCGGCCACTGACGAACGAGCCGCGGGAATCGACCGCGGGTCGATGACGGCTCACCGCGAGGCCGGGCGACGGACGTCGCCCGGCCTCGCGCCCGGCCGGCGCGGTCGCCGGCTGCCGGCCCGGCCCCCAGTCGGCGATGCGGATATCAGAGCGAAACTTGCTGCGGGACAGCCGCCGTCAGCTTTCGGACGCGCGGCGAAGTTGCTCGGCTCGATGGAGCCGCTCGCGTTCGCGGCCACCGTAAGCGGCCTTGCGTACCGTGACGTCGTCCTCCAGGCCCGACCCCACGGCACCGGCGATGGTGCCCAGCACCGTGGCCATCAGCGCGATCGTGAGATAGTCGCGCACATCCACGTGCCGTGCGAGCACCCTGCCGAGGTAGGCCGGGGGTACGGTCAGCGCCACCGCGCCGAGCGTGAGCAGATACAACGTGGCGAAGAACGTGATCGCCCCCGCCGCAACGGTTGTCAGCGTGCCGATGTTGCGCAGGGTGCGGTCCGGGTCGCGAGCGCGCACGGTGTCGTGTTCGGGCCGTTGCCACAGGCTGTGTCCCAATACGATCCACACCGTCAATGTGACGAGCGCGACCATGGTGATCGCGGCCAGGCGCCACGGCCCCAGCACGGTGGCCAGCTGCCAGATACTGGAGTAGAGCACCCCGAAAGCCGTGCCCGCCAACGCACCCGCCAACGCCGTGGACAGGCCGACCACCAGCTGCCAGGGGCGATTCGCCCGCACCATACCGGCCAGCAACGTCACCGTTCCCGCCAGGCGAGGCCGATAGACGTTCACCTCCGAGCAGTCGGGGCCGTAGATCCGTACCCGGCGCGATCGCGCGGCCAGGAATGGTGACAGGCCCGCCGGCGGTCGGTTCGGCACCGCGAGCATGCCGACGACGGTCGCGGCCAGCGCGGTCACTCGATGCCGCAATCGCAGACCGCCCAGGGCCGGGACGGACACCAGTGCGACGCGATGCACACTGTCGATGGTCGCGATCCGCACCCCGGTGTCGTCCCGCACCGGCAGATCGGTCAGGCACAGCGCCAGATCCCACGAGGTGTCGCGCACATGGTGACGGGCCTTGTCGATGAGGTATTCGTCCCCCGGATACATGGCCTCGAACGGGGCATCCAGGGTCTCGACCCGCCAATCGACCTCGTCTCCGCCGCGGGCGCGCAGCTCATCGGGCAGATCCGTGACCAGGTGTCGGGCGAGCCGCACCGGCAGATCGGGGTCGGCCAGCACACCGACCGTCACTTGTGACACATCTTCCTCCGGGGGTAATCGCCAGTCGATCCATCGCGGCACTACCCGGCAGCGCACCCGCCAATCCGATCGATCGATGTGCGATGCGGTGCGGACTGGGCGGTGTGAGTGCCCCGCGTGCGGGTAGGTCGCAAGGACACTCCCGAGAGAGAGGAATCAGATGGGAAACGACACCGACGCCACCGTCATCGATCTGCTTCTGGCACAACATGTTCAGATCGAGCAGTTGCTCCACCGCATCCTGTCGACGCCGAGCACCGCGAAGCGGGAGCCCTTCGAGGACCTGGTCCGCCTGCTGGCGGTGCACGAAAGCGCCGAAGAGGAGATCGTGCACCCGTTCGTCCGGCAGTCCGGCATCGATCAGGGCGTCGTCGACAGTCGGCTGGCCGAGGAGCACGAGGCCAAGCAAGTGCTGTCGGACCTGTACGAGCTGGGCGTGGAGAACGTCGAATTCGACACCAAATTCCAGGAATTCGCGCACAGCGTCATCGAGCACGCGCGCAACGAGGAAAAAGAGGAGTTCAACCACCTCGCCGAACACTGCGGCCGGGCCGAACTCACCCGGCTCGCAACGTTGGTGCGCGCCGCCGAGGCCATCGCTCCCACCCGGCCGCACCCGAGCGGCGGAGAGAGCGCGGTGGCCAACCTCATCGCCGGTCCGCCCCTGGCGGTCTTCGATCGCGTCCGCGACATGGTTCGCGACTGGAGTCGCAAAGCCGGCGACTGAGTACCGAGAACGGATATGACAGACGAGTTCGACGCGGCGGACGCCGGTCACGAATCCGCTGTGGGACAACCGCATTCATCACGTGAAGGGGAGCCGATCGTCGAAGCGGAGGCCGCGGCGGAACGGGCGAGCACCCCGGCGCACCCGCTGGGGCAGCCGGGTCGGCTGTTCGATCGCCGCTCGCCGTTCATCGTCGGATTGACCGGCGCCGCCGGAGTCGCGGTGACCTACGCCCTGATCCAGGCCATGCTCACCGCCGGGCAGGCGCTGATGTTGATCGCGGTCGCGCTGTTCCTCGCGATCGGGCTCGAGCCCGCCGTGTCGTGGCTGGTCCGGCATCGGCTGCCGCGGTGGGCCGCGGTCACCCTGGTCCTGCTGCTCGTGCTCGGGCTGATCGCCGGATTCCTGGCCGCCGTCATCTCACCGCTGGCCTCGCAGGGGGCCGCGTTCGCGCACAACGCGCCGGGGTACCTGCAACATCTCGCGCAGCGATACCCGATCGTCGGCAGCCTCGACTCGCGGTTCCACCTGCAGAATCAGGTCCGGCACGCGCTGGGTTCGGAATCGTCCCGGCTGGCCGGCGGAGTCCTGGACATCGGGCGCGCGGTCTTCGGGGCGGTGACCGCGACGGTGGTCGTCTTCGTGCTGACGGCCTATTTCCTGGCCGACTTCCCCCGGGTTCGCAGCAGTGCGTACCGGCTGTTCCCGCGCGAACGCCGGCCTCGCGCCATCCTCATCGGCGACGAGATCTTCGCGAAGGTCGGCGCGTACATCCTCGGAAACCTGCTGATCTCGCTGATCACCGGTGTCGCGACCATCATCTGGCTGCTCGCCTTCGACGTTCCGTACGCGCTGGTGCTCGCCGTGCTGGTCGCGGTGCTGGATCTCATCCCCATCGTGGGGTCGACCGTCGCGGGCGTCATCGTCGCGCTGGTCTCGCTGACGGTGTCGTTCCCGGTCATGATCGCGACGGTCGGCTTCTTCATCGCGCTGCGCCTGATCGAGGATTACCTGCTGGTGCCGCGCATCATCGGCCGCACGGTACGGGTGCCGGCGCTGGTCACTGTGGTCTCGGTACTGCTCGGCGGAGCGCTGCTCGGTGTCGTCGGCGCCCTGCTGGCGATCCCGGTCGCCGCGGCACTGCTGCTCGTGGTCCGCGAAACCGTGCTTCCCTCGCTGGACCGGTGATCGGCACCCGGAAAAGGTGGCCCCGGATCTTCCGGGGCCACCTTTCATTCATCAGCCATGTCGGGGTCGGACCATCCTGGCGGATCGGCTAGAAGTAGTGGGAACGGCCCGCGACCGGGCGTCCCAGCGCCCCGAGCAGCGCCAGGGCCAATCCGACCACGAGCGCGATTATGCCGAGGATCCACAGGATGTGGATCCCGAAGATGAAACCGAGAACCAGAAGAATGATTCCGATGACGATCATGAACAACTCCTTACCTCGACGAGCCGGCCCGCGACCCGCTTCCTGCAAACCCCGCGCTGGTGACGAAGGGCGTGCGGGTGCCGGACGGCGCCACTTGCGTCGATGCGCCAGTGGCACTAGCCGGAACCCGCGACGTCGAGCGCAATACCCGCAATCGCGCGGTCGAACCCGGCGGCGGATGGTTTCGCGGACAACCTCGGTGAGTGTGTTCGCGCCGGGAACGGGTAGGTCGCCGGTATGGACCATTCCCACGCTCCGATCCTGTCCGCGCTGGCGGACTACCATCGCCGCGGCCGCTACGGATTCACCCCGCCCGGACATCGGCAGGGCCGCGGCGCCGACCGCCGGACGATCGAGGTCATCGGACAGGACGCGTTCGGCTCGGACGTGCTGGCCAGCCCCGGCCTGGACGACAGGCTGTCTCGCGGCGGATACCTCGCCGAGGCCGAGTCCCTGATGGCCGACGCGGTCGGCGCCGACTCCGCGTTCTTCTCCACCTGCGGAAGCTCCCTGTCGGTGAAGGCCGCGATGATGGCCGTCGCCGGCGGGCAGGACGGCGGCCTGCTCGTGGCCCGCGACAGCCACAAATCGATCGTCGCCGGGCTGATCTTCTCCGGTGTGCAGCCTCGGTGGATCGCACCGCGCTGGGACGCGGACCGCCATTTCTCCCACCCGCCCTCGCCCGAACAGGTACGCCGGGCCTGGAACCGACACCCCGACGCCGCCGGCGCGCTGATCGTGAGCCCGAGCCCCTACGGCACCTGCGCCGACATCGCGGGCATCGCCGAGGTGTGCCACGAGCGCGGCAAACCGCTCATCGTCGATGAGGCGTGGGGTGCGCATCTGCCGTTCCACGACGAATTGCCCACGTGGGCAATGGATGCCGGCGCCGACGTGTGCGTGGTCAGCGTGCACAAGATGGGCATGGGATTCGAGCAGGGGTCGGTGTTCCATCTCCAGGGCGACCTCGTCGACCCCACGCGCCTGAGCGAATGCGCGGATCTGCTGATGACCACCAGCCCGAACGTGCTCGTCTACGCGGCCTTGGACGGCTGGCGCAGGCAGATGGTCGAATACGGGAGGAAATCGCTCGGTCATGCCCTGGACCTGGCCCGGCGCGCCCGCGACGGGCTCGACGCCGTCGCTGACGTCGTGGTCCTCGAGGACGCGTTGCTCGGCGTGCAGGCATCGCACGACCTCGATCGGTTGCAGGTGCTGACCGACGTGTCTGCCACCGGCGCCACCGGTTACGCCGCGGCCGACTGGCTGCGCGAACATCGCGGGATCGACGTCGGTCTCAGCGACCATCGACGAGTGCTGGCGAGTCTGTCCATGGCCGACACCGCCGAGCGCATCGATCAACTCGTGCGGGCGATGACCGATTGGCGCGCACAGGTCGGCGATCCCGCACCGCACGGAATTCGGCTGCCGTCCCCGAACGAGCTCCAGCTCGAGAGCGTGATGCTGCCCCGGGACGCGTTCTTCGGCCCCACCGACATGGTCCCGGTCGAGGACGCCGCCGGACGTATCGCCGCCGAACAGCTCACTCCGTATCCGCCCGGTATCCCCGCCGTCGTTCCCGGCGAATGTCTGGACGCCGCCGTGCTCGAATATCTGCGGACCGGCGTCGAGGCGGGGATGAACGTTCCGGACGCCGCCGATCCGGAATTGAAGACGATCCGCGTCGTCGCTCGCACCGCGAAGAGGTGAGCGCCCCGGATGCCGCCCCAGCCGAATTCCGTGTACCCCGCTCGATACGACGTTTGGCCCGATACGGCACGGGGTACCGCGGTCAGACCGAAACGTCAGCACCGCTTCCGAGTCGCAGGAGGTTCGTCATGGTGACCACCGATTCCGACCGCGTGCGAAAAGCGTTGTCCAACGCGCATTTCCCGGCGGAGAAGGAGCAACTGGTCGAATGCGCGAGGCGGGCGCACGCCGATGCCGACACCGTCCGCGCCCTGCGCGCGATACCGGTGGTCTCCTATGCCAACGTCACCGAGGTCCTGCAATCGGTCGACCTGCGGCCGAGCACGAACCCCGCCGATCGGGCCGCGCGCCGGCGCACCCACACTCATCCCGGACTGGCCGAACAGGAGAAGGATGTTCCCGTCGGCCCGATCGTCGACGAACTCGGCTTCAACCGCGACAGCTGAGCGATCCCGGAGGAGGGGCATCGGTGCATGTGACAGTTCTCGGAATGGGCAGAATGGGCCACGCGCTCGGCGAGCGGCTACTGGGCGCAGGACATGAGGTCGAGGTGTGGAACCGCACGCCGGGCCGGGCCGACGGGTTGGTCGAGCGCGGCGCACGCGAACTCGAGGCTCCGGACGACATCGCGGCGGGCACCGATGCCGTCTTCGTCTGCACGGCCGATGATCGCAGCGTGCTGGACGTCGCGGCGCCCGAAGGCACGGCTCGGCCGAAATGGGCGGACACGGTCGTGGCCGTCATGTCGACCGTGTCCGCGGACACCCTGACGCAACTGCACCGGCTCTACCGTGACCGACTGGTCGCGGCACCTATTCTCGGTGCGCCTCGAGCGGTTTCGGCCGGCAAGGCAACCTTCGTCATCGGCGGCGCACGCTCCGCACGGGCGGCCCTGGGGCCGGTCTGGGAGCTGTTCGCCGGGCCGATCGACACCGGCGACGACCCGGTCCGTGCGGGCGTGGTCAAACTGGTCAACAATCAGTTGCTGATGACCGGCCTGGCCGTGGTGGCCGAGGCCGCCCGCGTCGCCCGCGCGGCCGGTATCGAGGAGCAGGCGCTGGCCGACCTGTTGCGCGAATCGCCGATGGTCCCGGCGGGCGTGCACAACCGGATCGACGGCCTGTTCGACCCCGGACACGACGGCTGGTTCACCACCGTGCTCGGAGCGAAGGATCTCGGTCACGCCCTCGACCTCGTCCCGGACGACTACCAGCTTCCGCTGACCCGGGCCGCCCGCGAGGCGTATCTGCGCGTCGCGCGGGACGGCTGGGACACAGCCGACCTGACCGCGATCGTCGAACTCGGCCGACCGGCCGGCGGCGGACCTCAGTCGGCGAGCGCTCGCTGACGCAGGCCCGCGAGCGTCTTGGACAGCAGCCGGGAGACCTGCATCTGCGATACGCCGATCCGCTCGGCGATCTCGGTTTGGGTGAGATTCTCGAAGAACCTCAGCCGCAACACCATTCGCTCCCGGTCCGGGAGTTCACGCAGCAGCGGGCCGATCGCGAGCGAGTCCTCGGTCAGCTGGTAACCGTCGTCCTCGTCGCCGAGTTCCGCGATGACCCGGGCGGTGCTGGGCTCCTGATCGGCGTCGCTCGGTGAATTATCGATCGAGTCGGCGCTGTAGGCGTTCGCGGCCAGCAGGGCCTGGGTCATCTCGAACCGGTCCACGTCCAGCTCGGCGGCCAGTTCGGTGACGGTGGGCATCCGGTGCAGCCGCTGCGCCAGGCGTTCGGTCGCGGGCCCGATGGCGGCCTGGAGTTCCTTGGCCGGGCGCGGTACCCGCACCATCCAGGTGTGGTCCCGGAAGTGACGGCGAACCTCCCCCATGATCGTGGGTACCGCGAAGGACATGAACGTGCTCTGCCGCGACGGGTCGAAACGATCCACCGCCAGGACGACGCCCAGTGACGCGATCTGGAACAGATCCTCGAAGGCTTCCCCCCGCCGGCTGTAGCGGCGCGCGATATGGTCGGCCAGCGGCAGGCAGCGGTCCACAATCTCCTTGCGTAGCCGGGCGCGTTCGGGATCGTTCTCGGATAGTGCGGCCAGTTTCTCGAACCAGGGCTCGAGATCGTCGTAACTGTCGCGGCCTCGATTCGAGCGTGACGCGGACGTCGCCCCGGTGGTGACGTGCGAGGTCATGAGGTGCCTCTCCAGCGGCCAGGTCGTCGCGCGCCGAACGCTGGAGATTCAACGTCGGCGCATCGAGTAGGCCGCGGCCCCCAGTATTGCTCGAGCCGGCGCACCCGGTCAGTGCGCAATACGAAGTGCCCGGTCCGAAACGCGAAGAGGCTGGTCAGCGAGGGTGGCGAGATCGGTTCCGGCAGCGGTGCCAGAGCGTCCGGCACGCCCAACCGGGACACAGTTCGGCGCCCGGTGTCGCACCGGGCGCCGGAAGGGTGCAGGAGGCTGCGCGCGAAGCCTCAGGAGACCGTGACGGGGTGGTGAATATCCTTGTCCGAGACGATTTTCCGGGTCGGTCCGGTCCCAAGGGCGGTGGCGCCGGCGTCGATGATCGGGGTCTCGTCACCGCGGATCGCGCGTTCGCAGCGGCGGGCCAGATCGTGTCGGTCATCACCCGCGGGTTCGGCCGGCAGCAGAGTCAGTTCGGCGACCACGCCGCGCGAGTGCAGCACCCGGGCGACCGAGTCCAGGAAGGTGTCCACGCCGACGAAACCGGGCACGGTGGACAGCTCACCGGTTCGATCCAGATACCGTATCCGGATCGGCTGTACGGCCGTGCCGGTGTCCACCGCGGCCTGGAAGAGCGCCGGGCGCATCCGGCCGTGCGCCCGGCCGCACCAGGTGGTGCCCTCGGGGAACATCCCGACGTGCTCACCCCCAGACAGCCGCGCGGCGATGGACCCGATCACGTCCGGCAGTCCGCGCAACCGTTCCCGCTCGATCGGGATGACCCGCATCAGTCGCGCGAGACGGCCGAGTACCGGCCACTCGATCAGATCCGCACGAGCCACGAAGCCCATCGGCTGAACCGCGGCCAGCGCCAGCACATCGGTCCAGCCGACATGCCCGGCCACGATCAGCAGCGCCGGGTCGGCGGGCGACTCACTCGACTCGCAGGTCGCGCCACGCTCGTCGACGACCCGCAATCCGAGTCCGCAACAACGCAATACGGCACGCGCGTAGCGACGGTGCAGGGTGCGCCGGCGACTGCGCGGCGTGGCCAGGTTGACCACCGGGAAGGCGAACAGCAGACCGAACGCACCCATCACCCGCGCGGCGACGCGCAGCGACCCGCCCTCGGCGACGGTCTCGACGCAGCCGGGTTCACACGGACTCGACGGCATCCAGGCGTGCACCGCTTCCGCAGGCGGGCACGATAACGCTGCGGATCCCGGAGATACCAACGCGGACATCGAATTTCACCGCCCATCCATGACCGAGGCCGCCGACTGTAAGCGCTCCAGGTACCGGCGGTTGATGGTGTCCAGGCCGAGCAGGACCACGAAGTCCGCGACGGCGAAATCCGGGTCGTGCGCGGGCTGGCCGCAGATGTCCGCGCCCAGGCGCAGGTATCCGCGCAGCAGCGGCGGAAGTTTCGGCCGCGCGGGCGGTTCCAGCTCGTCCAGGGTGCGGCCGTCGACCACGACCGGATTCAGCGGGCGCGCCCACCGGGCCGGATCGCCACCGTGCTTGGCCAGCACCAGGTCTCGCACTCCGCGCACATTCGCGCCGACGGGATCGCCGGGCGCGTCCTGCATGGGCACCGACGCGCAACCCATCACCCAGTCGTAGCCGGTGAGCTGGATGTAGTGCAGGATGCCCGCCCACATCAGCGTCACCACCGAGCCGTTGCGGTGGTCGGGCACCACGCAGGCCCGGCCCATCTCCACGATCCGCTGACCTTCGGGATCCATTGCGCTCAGGTCGAATTCGGTGGCGGTGTAGTAACCGCCCGCCGCGGCGACCTTGTCCGGCGGCAGCATCCGATAGCAGCCCACGAACTGATCGGTCAGCTCGTCGCGCACGAGCAGGTGGTCGCAGTGGTCGTCGAACGAGTCCGCGTCCAGGCCGTCGGCGCGCTCGGGGATGCGGAATCCGGGTTCCCCGGCGAAGACCTGGTAGCGCAGCCGCTGTGCGGCGATGCGGTGCTCGGCGTCGGAGGACACCACCAGCGAGTACTGTGGGCGGCCGTCCCCGGCGGCCGCGCCGTGCACCGGCGCGGAGGAAGCCGCGGCGGGTGCGGACTCGGGTGAGAGCAGGGCGGGGTCTGACACTGCCTTTGTCGCCATGATCCGATGAAGCCAGCTCGAATCGGCCCCTGAGCATCCGCTGAGTGTCGCCCCGATGCCAGTCCGGTGAACGAGACGAGCATCACACCCGACGTTAACCGCGAGGTTGTGTCCAGTTCGCCCGCGATTGCCGAACGGGTCGCAACCGAGGCGAATCCGCCATCCCCCATATCCTGTCAACTCTCGATCGTGTCCGCGAAACCGGGCTCGCCGATCCGGCGGGTATTGCTCCGCAGAATCTCGGTGACTCGCTCGACCCAGTCCGCGATGGCGGCCCACTCCTCGGCGCTGTACCGACCCGTCAGTCCGGCCATGTCCTGCCCGTAGGGCCCGAACACCGCGGCCAGCAACGCATCGACGCGGCTGTTCGGAACCAACTCGACCAGCACCTTGCGCCGATCGCCCGGGTCGCGAGTGCGGCGGGCGTACCCGGCCTTTTCCAAGCGATCGACCAGTCCGGTGACCGCCCCGGTGGTCAGCCCGGTGCGTTCGGCGATCACCCCCGCGCTGACCGGCCCGAGGGCCGACAGCAGATCCATGCATTTGCGTTCGGATGCGCTGAGCCCCAACAGTTTTCCGGTCGCCTCGTGAAAGTTGACCATCGCCGCCGCGAATTCGCGGCCCAGCAGCGTGTGGTCCTGCGGCACTTGCGTCATGGCCCGATCATATCTTAGCCTTTAACTATCTTGGCAACTAAGATACTTGCCAGCTGAACTGATACCAGGGGGAATCGAACCCATGCCCGAACCCGATAAACGCACCAAGGCGACCTGGCTCGCGATCACCGTCGTGAATCTCTTCGCGGATATGTTGCTGCCGACGCTGATCTACCTCGCGCTCGCACCGACCGGGCTGTCCGCCGCGCTACGCCTGACCGTCGGTGGAATTCTGCTCGGCGCCAAGGCGTTCGGCGGGCGCATCGAAACCGGCGAATTTCGTTGGCGGACGGCACTTCTCGCTACCACGATCCCGCTCATCGCCCTCTTCGGCTGCCATCTGGCCGGTGGCGACGACCGGATCTCGATGGTCGCGGGCGCGATCGCGGGCGCGGTGGTCGCCGCGGCCGATCTGGCATTCACCCGGCTGCGCAGCGCGTCGCGCCTCCCGATCGATACCTTCGCGGTCATCGTGCTGGCCGAGGTCGCGACCAGCGTCGTGGTCACCTCGATCAGCGGTGACGCTCGATTCGTCCTGGCTCGCGGCTCGTTCTACCTCGCCGTCGCCGGACTGGTCATCCTGGGATCGACCTGGACCGATCGGCCGATGATGCAAGTGGCGCTCGAGCCCGTTGCCACGAAAGGTGACCCGCTGCGCACCGCGGCCTACGACCGGCTCTGGGTGAGCTCCGCCCGGTTCCGCACGATCTATCGCGCGATCAACGGTTCGCTGGGCGTTGTCCTGCTGGCCGACGCGGCGCTGCGGATCGTCGTGATCTACAGCTTCACATCCGGGCAGATCGCACAATCCGGACTCGTATCCCAATTGCCTTTCGCCGCATTGATCCTCGCGTGGTTCGCGATCAATCGAGGACTGGTGGTACCGCGCGCCCGCCGCATGCTGGACGCCGAATGTGATGTGATCCGACCTTCGGAAAAGGAGCTTTTGCAGGAAGCGGATGCTTCATATACTCGGGTGTCGCCGACCGTCCGGTCGGCCGGGTGAAAAGGGATTAATAAGACATGAAACGTGTTTTCGCAAGCGCCGCAGTGACTCTCGCCCTCGTGGCGGGTGGCAGCACCGTCGCCGCGACCACCGCGGGCGCGCAGACGATGCCGGCTCCGATCGCCGCCACCGGCTCCGCCGACGGCGCGGGCACTACCGGCATCCTGCAGACACTGCTCGCGGGTAAGGTCGGATGCCTGCTGGGCAGCCTGCTCGGGACCAAGCTGCCCAACTGCTGATCCACCCGAAACACATCGCTCGAAAACGTTCGAGCACAGCGTGATTCGCGCCCGTCCGGCGATATCCGGGCGGGCGCGACGGCTGTCCGGGACAATCACCCCGGGATGTCACCAACGCCGCACGGTCGCCTGCGAATGCGACCGGATCGCCTCGGATTCCTCCTCGGGCACGTAAACCGACTGCACCGCAACACGTCCCGGGCCGACCAGCCGCAACCAGATGCTGCGATAGCTGAAACTGCGCCACCACCCCAGCCCGCGGGTGTGCGGATACTCCAGATGCAGATGCGCGGTCACCGACAGATCCCGGTACAGCAGCGCGGAAGGCTTGACCAGCAGACTCTGCCCCGGCGCGAGATCGCGGATGAAGGTATTGCCCGGCGCGTGCAGCAACAGCAGCCCGGGACCGGTCTGGGCGCTGAAGATATCGCCGAACATGCCCAGCGGGTAGTGCGTCTTGCGGTCGTCGCCGCTGCCGGTGACGAACCAGACGTTGTTGTTGGACCAGTCGTAGGAGATGTTGCCGCCGGCCGCCAGGAATCGGTGCTCGCGCACCCACATCTGCTGACCGTGCGCCAGCGGCAGTACCACGATATCCCCGGCGTGCGTACCGGACAGCGCGATATGTCCGGGCCCGCGACCGGTCATCATGATCAGCGGCAGCCCGCCCATCATCCGCCGCCACGCGCCCTTGAGGCTCATCCGGTCCAACTGCGCGTTCGGATCGACCCACAGCAGGTTGTGGTGCGAGAAGTAGATCCAATCACCCCGCGCCAGAGCGAAATCCGCCGCCGGGACCAGCGTTCCCTCGATCTGGCAACGGGATTGGCCGAACTGGATCCGGGTCATATCGCGGACCGCGGGCTGTTTGGTCCAGCCCGACGCGCTCACCGCGGCCCGGATATCCACCGGCGCACCGCAATTCGGGCAGGTGCTCGCGTTCGGATCGCTCGGTTGACGACAGAACAGGCAGGTGTAGGCGTTCATCTCGGCCTACCCGGACCGGTGGTGAACGTACATCGATTGGATGCCGACCCGGCCGGGCCCGGTCATCTCGGCCAGATACATCCGGCCGAACAAGCCGACCTTGATGTTCTGCGGTACCGCCTGCATCTGCACGGACGCGTCCTTGTAGAGGAATCCGCCCGGCTCGACCAGGATCTTCTCGCCCGGACGCAGATTCCGTTCGAAGACGTTGCCGTACCCGTGCAGCATCAGCAGCCCCGGATAGCCCTGGGTGATGAAGCGGTCCATGTACATTCCGTTGCCGCCGTGCAGGATATTGGCCAGTCCCTTGATCCGCACGAACGAATAGTTGATGCTGCCCGAGGCGAGCAGGAACGCGTGCTCGCGCACATCGAGTTCCATCCCCGGATGCATCGGCAGCACCACCAGCTCGCCGGGCGAATCCCGGGAGAACGCGATCCGGCCCGGCCCCTGCGACACGGTGATGACGTGCGGCATTCCGGCCAGCGAACGTTTCACCCCGCCACCGGTATTGAGCGCGAAGATCGGGACGGTCTCGTCCTTCCAGAGCATCACGTGATGCTCGTAGTAGACCTGATCGCCCGGCCCGAGCGCGATCTCGGCTACCGGGACCAGCTCACCCTCGACCTGACACACGCTGCCGCCGAACCGGAATTCGGTCATATCGCGCAGTCGCGGCGCCTCCCGCCAGCCCGAATCGCTGACCTTGTTCGCCTCGTCCAGCGGCGCACCGCAACTGGGGCAGGTATGCCCCGTGCCGGGCGGTGTCTGCACCCCGCACCAGTCGCACTGCAGCTTGTCCACAGCCGAATCCTCCCCGTGCGCAACCGGTCCGCGACCGTTCGTCGAAACGAGTAGAAGGTAGCACCCGGCCGGGGATCATTCGAGTGCGTTATTCCGAATTCGGATCCCGTTCCGGCAGCGGCCGCTCGACGACGACCGGACGTCCCAGCGGATTGCGCACCCGGCGCTTGGCGGCCTGATAGACCAGGATCGTCTCGGCCGCGACCACATCCCAGGCGAAGTCGGCGGTCAGCCGCTCCCGCGCGGCGAAGGCGCGATCCTGCGCGGCCCGCGGATCATCCAGCACCGCGCACGCGGCCTCGACCAGGCCGGATACATCGGCGGGTGCGAACGAAGCACCCGTGACGCCGTCCACCACCAGCTCACCGAGCCCGCCCGCGGTCGAGGTGACCAGCGGTATCCCCGCCGCGGCGGCCTCGAGCGCGACGATGCCGAAAGGTTCGTAGCGGCTGGGCAATACGACCGCGTCGGCGCCGTGCAGCCAGCCCAGCAACTCCTCGTGGTCGAGACGGCCGACGAAATTGACCGCCCGCGCCACCCGGTGCACCCGGGCACGCTCGCGCAGCCATTCGAACTGGGTGCCCACACCGGCGACGGTCAGCGTCGTCCCGGGATGTGCGCGCCTGATCCGAGGTAGCGCCGCGATCGCGTCCTGCACGCCCTTCTCGTATTCCAGCCGCCCGACGTACAACAGCCGCGGCGGACCCGAGCGCGGCAGCCGGGCGCGAAAAGGCCAGGCCCCCACGTCGATTCCGTTGCGGATCACCCGCAGCGGCACCCGCTCGGGGTGATAGAGCCGCTCCACCTCGTCCTGCATCGAGGCCGAACACGTGATGAGCGCGTCGGATTCGTTGGCCAGCCACCACTCCACCGAGTGCACCTGCCGGTTGACCCGGCCCGACACCCAGCCGCTGTGCCGCCCGGCCTCGGTGGCGTGAATGGTGGAAACCAGTGGTACGTCGAAGTATTCGGCCAGTGCGATGGCCGGATGCGCGACCAGCCAGTCGTGCGCGTGCACCACATCGGGCGTCCAGCCCTCGGCGATGCCCGGCTTGCTCAGCGCCACGCCCGCGCGCACCATCGCGTGCCCCATCGCGAGGGTCCAGGCGAGCATGTCCTCGCCGAAGTCGAACGCGGGGGGATCCTCCGCGACCGCGACGACCAGCACCCGGTCCTCGATATAGGTGTGCGTGGGGTGGGTGGAGGCGTCGGTGCCCATCGGACGGCGGGCCAGCACGACGACCTCGTGCCCGGCGGCGGCCAATTCGGTGGCCAGGTGATGGACGTGCCGCCCCAGGCCGCCGACCACGACCGGTGGGTATTCCCACGACACCATCAAGATCTTCATGCTGGTCCTCTGTGTTGGGTGTGATCGCCCGCCGAGGGGACCACCGGCGCCGCGGGGCCCAGCCGCCGCGCGTCCAACGCGGGAAAGAGTCCGTCGGCCGCGTACCATCCTGCCGCCAGATCCCGTGCCTTGGCCAGTTGTCCGGCCAGGGCAGCCGCGGCGATCTCCCGCACCGCGTGCGAATGCCGGTGCGCGCGATCGCGGGCATATCCGGCGGCGGAATCCTTGCTGACCATGAACGCCCAGTCGCTCGACACCGCCAGCACGACCTCGCGCAGCAGCTGATCGGCGATCGGATCGCGCAATTGCGCACCGCCCGCCTCGGCGCGCAGCTTGTCCAGCGTGTCCAGGGTGAAACGGACGATCTCGGCGTTCAGCTCGACCAGATCGCGCACCTGGTCCCCGGCCCAGACCCGCCAATCCTTGCCCGAACCCCAGGACGAGTCCGCGAGCTGAACCGGCTCTCCCACGTACCCCTTCGCGCGGGCGCCGGCCAGCGTGCCGACCTCGACCCCGGCCTCGGGCAGTGCGCGCAGCACTTGTTCGAGCCACTGCGGACCCTCGTGCCACCAGTGCCCGAACAGTTCGGTGTCGAACGCGGCCACCACCAGCGCCGGCCGCCCGATCCGGGCGGATTCGGCGATCAGGCGCTCGCGCACGGTCGTCACGAAGTCGGCCACGTCGCGGCGCACCGCCGCGGCCGCGAGTTCCGGATCGTAGGGGGCCTTGTCCGGGCCCTCGACCTGCTTGCCGGTGACCCGCGCGGGTTTGAGTCCGGTGGCGTGGTCGTAATGGTGGAAGTCGCGGTAGGCGCCGTGCCCGGGATATCCCGATTTCGGCGACCACACCCGATAACTCACCTGCAGGTCCCGGCCGAATGCCAGGACGTCCGAATCGCGCACCGGCCGCCCCAGGGTGGTGTCACCGCGCAAGGCGGGACCGTCCACCATGAAGTGCGTCACGCCCGCGGCGGCGTATTCCGCTTCCATTCCCGGGGTGAAACCGCATTCGGGAGCCCAGATACCCGCGGGAGTGTGGCCCCAGCGGTGCCGGGCGTCGGCCAGTCCTTCGGCGAGTTCGAAGGTGCGCAGCCGCCGATCCAGCAGCGGCTGGAACGGGTGGGCCAGCGGCCCGCCGAGCAGTTCGATCGCGCCGGCATCGATCAGCTCCCGCCACACCGGCGAACCGCCGTGCCGCCAGCGCTGTTCGAAATCGGCCAGCGCGGCCGCGGCCAGGCCGTGCTCGTGGCGCCCGAGCGCGACGTTCCCGGCCATCGCGGCCTCGTCGGCGCGCAACTGCCAGTTGCCGAGCCAGTGGTGCATACCGGCCAGCGCGTGCGGATCGTCCAGCTGGGCGGCGAGCACCGGCGTGATACCCAGGCTCAGCAGATTCGAACGGCCTTCGGCGGCAAGGTTTCTCAATACCCGCGCCACGGGAAGATAGGACGCGGCCCAGGACTGGTAGAGCCACTCCTCCCCCACCGGCCAGCGCCCGTGATGGGCCAGCCACGGCAGATGCGAGTGCAGCACCAGGGTGAACTGTCCCGGCACGGACCGTGCCTGCGCGCCGGATGCGCCGGTCACGGCTTCACCGCGATCGCGACCAGGTCCAGGCTCGCGTCGATGCGCGGATCCCACACTCCGCCAACGCCTTCCGGCCCGGCGCCCGCCGGGGCGATGTCCATTGCGAAATCCTCGCTGCGAACCGCGGCGACGTCGGCGGCCAGGTCGGCGGGCCAGGGCTGCCCGGCCAGGGCGCGCTCGATCTGCGCGTCGATGATCGATCCGCCCCATTTATCGTCCAGCGTGACGATTTCCGGCCCATGGTGCACGCCGGTCATCACCTCGACGCGAAAACCCGCCGCCACCAACAGTTCCGCCATCTCCGCGGCGTTCAGCTCGCGGGTGTGGAAGGGGTTCAGCGGCGTATCGCGGCCGGGCGAGAAGGTGATCCGGTTCGGCGTGCTGATCAGCAGCTCACCGCCGGGACGCAACACCCGCAGACATTCGCGCAGGAACTGCGCCTGATCCCAGAGATGTTCGATCACCTGGAAATTCACCACGACGTCGACCGAATCGTCGTCCAGCGGCAACTCGGCCAGATTCCCCTGGATCATCTCCACCCGGGGGTACGCCGCGCGCACGTGCTCGACCGCGCTCGCGTCGTAGTCCAGGCCGATCACCCTGGCGGCGACATCGGCGATCACGTTCGCGCCGTAGCCCTCCCCGGACCCGGCCTCGAGCACGGTGCGGCCGGCGCAGCGCGAAAGCAGTCGCAGGTAGGCGATCTCGTGCCGGCGGAACCAGTAGTTCTCCTCCGGGATACCCGGCACGGTCCGCTCACCGGTCAGCGGTAACGGGTCCACCGCGCTGGCTTCCGCAGCAGAGAAAACGGCCTCACTCATCCGACAGACGTTAGCGGTCGCCTGTATCACACCGACGCGCGGAGGTGGCGATGGAGAACATCACACCGTAAGTTACCCATGAGTAACTTAACGTAGGGTAATCTCCCGAAACGAGCTACTTCCGTGGACGTACGGCCCTCGTGCGACCCCACTTTCACGTGTCCACCAGAACAGGAGGTCGACGAAGACCAATGCCGAACATCGTCGTACTGATCAAGCAGGTTCCCGACACCTGGTCCGAGCGCAAGCTGACCGATGGCGACTACACCCTCGACCGCGAGGCCGCCGACGCCATCCTGGACGAGATCAACGAGCGGGCCGTCGAAGAGGCCCTGCTGATCAAGGAAGCGCAGGGCGGCGAGGTGACGGTCCTGGCCATGGGCCCCGAGCGTGCCACCGAGGCCATCCGCAAGGCGCTGTCCATGGGCGCCGACAAGGCGATCCACGTCAAGGACGACGCGATCCACGGCTCCGATGCCGTGCAGACCGCGTACGTGCTGGCCGCCGCGCTGGGCCAGGTCGAGGGTGTGGAACTGGTCATCGCCGGTAACGAGGCCACCGACGGCCGCAGCGGCGCGGTGCCCGCGATCATCGCCGAATACATCGGCATCCCCCAGCTGACGCACCTGCGCAAGCTGACCGTCGACGGCGACAAGATCACCGGCGAGCGCGAGACCGACGAGGGCGTGTTCAAACTCGAGGCGAACCTGCCCGCCATCGTCTCGGTCACCGAGAAGATCAACGAGCCGCGTTTCCCCTCCTTCAAGGGCATCATGGCCGCGAAGAAGAAGGAAGTGCAGACCTTCACCCTGGCCGACCTCGGCGTGGATCCGGCCACCGTCGGCGTCGCCAACGCGGGTTCCGCGGTCTCCGGAGTCACCCCCAAGCCGCCGCGCACGGCGGGCGAGAAGATCGTCGACGAGGGTGAGGGCGGCAACCAGATCTCCGCCTACCTGGTCGGTCAGAAGATCATCTGACGCTGCGCCCTCTGCGGCATGAGCGGGGGCCTGCGTGGTGACGCTTCGCTACCGCCTCCGGCCCTGACCGCTCATGCCGACCCCGAGCAACCCCCAGGAGAAGAGAACAATGGCAGAAGTACTCGTGCTCGTGGAGCACGCCGAAGGCGCGGTCAAGAAGGTCAGCGCCGAACTCCTCACCGCCGCCCGCGCACTGGGCACCCCGGCCGCGGTCGTGCTGGGCCCGGCCGGAACCGGTGACAAACTCGCCGACGCGCTCGCCGCGGCCGGTGCGGAGAAGATCTACGTCGCCGAATCCGATGACGCCGACGGCTTCCTGGTCACCCCGAAGGTCGACGTGCTGGCCGGGCTGAGCGAATCGGCCGCGCCGGCCGCGATCCTGGTCGCCGCCTCCGCCGAGGGCAAGGAGGTGTCGGGTCGCCTGGCCGCCCGCATCGGCTCCGGTCTGCTGGTCGACGTCATCGACGTCAAGTCCGACGGCACCGTCGTGCACTCCATCTTCGGTGGCGCGTTCACCGTGGACGCCAAGGCCACCGGCGACGTGCCGGTGATCTCGGTGCGCCCGGGCGCGGTCGAGGCCGTCCCGCAGGCCGGCGCCGGCGAGAAGGTGTCCGTCGAGGTTCCCGCGCAGGAAGAGGGCGTCACCAAGGTGACCTCCCGCGAGCCCGTGGTCGGCGGCGACCGTCCGGAGCTCACCGAGGCCACCATCGTGGTCTCCGGTGGCCGCGGCGTCGGCAGCGAGGACAACTTCCACAAGGTCGTCGAGCCGCTGGCCGATGCGCTCGGCGCCGCGGTGGGCGCGTCCCGCGCCGCGGTCGACTCCGGCTACTACCCGGGTCAGTTCCAGGTCGGCCAGACCGGTAAGACGGTCTCCCCGCAGCTGTACGTCGCGCTGGGCATCTCCGGTGCGATCCAGCACCGCGCGGGCATGCAGACCTCGAAGACCATCGTCGCGGTCAACAAGGACGAGGAAGCCCCGATCTTCGAGATCAGCGATTACGGCATCGTGGGCGACCTGTTCAACGTCGCTCCGCAGCTGACCGAAGCGGTCAAGTCGCACAAGGGCTAGTCAGCTCGAACTGCACTACAGTGGCCCCGGCTGGAAACAGCCGGGGCCACTGTTGTTTTCGATCACAAGAGTTTGTAACGGTTCGGTCGCTGTCATCCTGAATTACTGCTAATGTTGGCCGTCGTCGGGTTACAGGAGCGGTTGGGTCCTGATCCGGCGGTGCCGTCGCGAGATCGCCTGTCCCGGCGGCATTTCGAGCTTTCGAAGGGTAGGTTTTCGCCTGCCCTGTTCGGAGAAGTTGACAGGCATGAATCCGGTCGCGGGCAAGACGCGGCCGACGAGCTGAGGAAGGCGAGGCGGCCGGGCACCCGGCAAGAGGAAACCTGATGAATCAATCTACTGCCGTGACGATTTCGTGGATCCTCGCCGTGGTGCTCCTCCTGGCCGTCTGCGCGGCGGTCTACGCGGTCTACTATGCGGCTCAGCAGCGCGCACGCGCCGAGACCGCCGCCCGCGAGGTCACCTCGCGCGAGGACGCGCTCGAGTATTTCGTCACCACGACGATGCCCTTCGCGGTCGAGTCCACGCGACATTCGGACAGCCAGGTGGAACTGCCCACCGGCAACGAGCGCTTCCCCCGGCTGCTGCGCGGCCTGGCCGAGCGCTACATCTCCGATCTGCACATGGTGCAGGCCGAGACCCGCGACCGGACCCGCCACGAGGCGGAATTCGAAGCGCAACAAGCTATTTCGCAAGCCGAGAGCGCCAGCCGGGCCGAGATCGAGGCCGCCCGCGCGGAGGCCGACAAGGTCCGCAACGACGTGCAGGCCGGGGCCCACGAGGCCACCAGTGCCGCGGTGCGCTCGTTCGGCACGTCGGTGGTGAGCCTGGGCGCCGACGTCGGCCAGGTGGTCAGCGACGCGCTGCGCCGCCACCGCGGTGACGAGGTCTACGAGACGCTCTCCCGGATCGACCACAACGTCCAGCAGATGATCCGTCAGGCGCAGTCCTACGTCATCGTCTGTGGTGGTCTGCCCGGACGCCGCTGGCCGCAGCAGTCGCTGACCGACATCGTCGGCGGCGCCATCGGCCGCGTGCGCGACTACACCCGCGTCCGGCCCGGACAGCTCGACCGGGTCGTGATCAGCCGCGCGGTCGAGCCGCTGGTGCACACCCTGGCGACGTTGCTGGACAACGCGTTGCGCTACTCCCCACCGACCTCCTTCGTGGATGTCAGTTTCCAGGAAGGCCACCACGGCGTCACCGTCATCATCGATGACGCCGGTGTGCGGATGAACGCCGAGCAGATGGAGGAGGCGCGGCAGATCCTGGCCGGAGAACGCGCCGTGGACATCCACCAGCTCGGCCCCGCCCCGCGAGTCGGCCTGCCCGGTATCGCCGCCCTGGCCCGACGCTACGGCTTCAGCGTCTACGTCGATGGCCCCAACGCGTACGGGGGTATGCGCGCCATGGTATTCGTTCCCGAAACCCTGCTGACCGAGCGCAAGACCACCGAGCAGTCCGCCGCTGATCCGGCGGTGCCGGCGGTATCCGCACCCGCGCCCGTGGAACCTGTTGCGGTGCAACCGAACCCGCCGATACCCGCGCCCGCCCCGATCCGGGAGCCGGAGCCGGTGTCGATCCAGGAGCCGGAACCAGTCACCACCTCGACCGTGCACGAGATCACCCCGGGCGGACTGCCGCGCCGCCGCCGCCGGACCGTTTCGGTCTCCAGCGTGGCGCGACTGGCCAGCGCCGAGGACGGCACTGTCTCCGAAACCACCGCGCTGCCCCGCCCCGAGATCGCGACCGCGTGGCACAGCGGTTCCCAGAGCGGCCGCGCCGCATTCGACGAACACAGCGAAGGGATGACATCCTGATGGGCACACCCGGTACAGCCGTCACCGACGGCAACAAACTGGCCTGGATGCTCGACGATCTCCACGTTCCCGGCGTTCGCTTCGCCGTCCTGCTCTCCGAAGACGGTCTGCGGATCGCCCATGTCGGCGACATCGGCCTCGACGACGCCGAACGCTTCGCCGCCGCTTCCTCCGGGCTGCGTTCACTGGGCAAGGCCCTGGGCGAGTTCTGCGGTACCGCGAACGCGGTGCGGCAGAACATGACCGAGTACGACGACGGGATGATCTTCATCACCGCGGCCGGCGAGGGTGCGCTCATCGGCGTGTCGACCACCAGCGAGGTCGATGTCAGCATGGTCGCCCACCGGATGAACGAACTCGCCGGTCGAGTCGGCCGGGAGCTCGGTAGCCTTCCGCGCCAGCACTAGCGGCCGGTGACATGAGTAACCACCGGCGCGACCCGGATCTGGTGCGTTCGTATGTCCGTACAGGCGGTCGTCTACGTCCCAGTCGTGAACTCGACCTGGTGACCCTCGTTGTGGCAGCTCAGGATCCAGCACCGGGCACGAGCCCGGATGCGCTGCGGGTCCTGGGGGTGTGCAGTCGGCGCCGCGTGCTCTCGCTCGCCGAGATCGCCGCCTACCTCGATCTGCCACCTTCGGTGGTCAAGATCCTCGCATCCGACCTGCTGGACAGCGGCCACCTGGCCACACCGGCCCCGGCGAAATCCGTGCCGGAGCTTGCTTTGCTCGAGGAGGTACTCAATGGGCTCCGCGCTCTCGCCGTCTGAGTCTGCGGTTCCCGACCGCACCGTCGACTATGTGCCCGAGACCGTGACCCGGTCGGTGAAGTTACTGGTCGCCGGTAACTTCGGTGTCGGCAAGACCACGTTCGTGGGCAGCGTGTCCGAGATCCGGCCGCTGCGCACCGAGGAGACCATCACCGAGGCCAGTGTCGGCATCGACGATATGGCCGGTTTGCCAGGTAAGGTGACCACCACCGTGGCAATGGATTTCGGCCGCATCACGCTGAATCCCCAACTGGCGCTGTATCTGTTCGGCACGCCGGGGCAGCGACGGTTCATCCCGTTGTGGGAGGAGCTGTCCCGCGGCGCGCTGGGCGCGCTGGTCCTGGTCGACACCCGGCGAATCGACAAGGCCGACGAGGTACTCGCGGTGCTCGAGGAGCGCGGCGTTCCGTATTCGGTGGCGGTCAACGAATTCGAGGGGTCGCAGCGTTATCCGCTCAGCGAGATCCGCGATGCCCTGGACCTCGAGCCCAACACCCCGCTGACCGCCCTGGACGCTCGCGACCGCGGCACTTGCCTGCGTTCGCTGATCACCCTGGTCGAACATCTCTTCCACCGGGTCGAGACCCGAGGCTGAGATCCGCGGCTCAGGAGCTGTGTAGTGCGGCCAGCAGTGTCACCAGAATCGGTGAGGGCCGCACATCACTGCGCACGACCGAGGACACCGGCACCCGCAGCGGGCGGCCGGCCAGATTCAGTCGCGCGATTCCCTCGACCGCGGTGTTCGCGTACAGGATGGTCCAGGCGTCGGGCCGGTTGATCAACTCCATCGTGGCCGTGTGGTCCGGCGGGATGGGCGGCCCGAAGGTCGGCCGGATCGGCAGGTCGGCGAATGCGGCGCGGATCACATTGTGCAGCAGCACCTGTTCCTGTTCCGGCGGCAGCAACAACGGGTAGTTCCCCAACTGGGTGAGCGTGACGTCCTCGCGTCCGGCGAGCGGGTGAGAGGTCGAGGCCGCCAGTACGAGGTCCTCGACCCACAGTTGTTCGACCGTCAGACCGGGCTGATCGACGCTGCCCCGGATGAGAGCAAGATCACAATCGCCATCCGCTACCGCACTGATGCGCTGCCGGAAGGGCTTTATGACGAACTCGATCTCGGCCCCCGGATGCGCATCGCGCGCCCCGGCGATCGCGGAGAGCGATCTTGTTGCGAATGACATATTGGCGGCCAGGCGAATTCGTGGCCCCGAGGCCCGCACAGCAGCGCGAATGGCCGATTCGAGGCTCAGCATCTGTTTCGCAAGCGGAAGTAGCCGAGCGGTTGCGTCGGTCGGAACGACCGATCGCGTGGAGCGTTCGAAGAGCTGTACACCAAGATCGTGTTCGAGTCTGGCGATCTGGTGACTGATAGCCGATTGCGATATAAAGCACCGCGATGCCGCCCGACTGAAGCTGAGTTCCTCGCAGACGGCGACGAAGTACGAGAGTTGCCGTAATTCCATCACGGTCTCCATTCATGAAAGATCAAGATAAGAGTCATCTGAATTATGCGCCCTGACCCGTGGAACAGTCCCCTTCCGGATCGCGTTTACTAATGACAGAAGGAGGCTGTCATGCAAAACGTGGATGCGGGTATCGAAGCCGCGGATGTCGTCATCGTCGGATCGGGCTTCGGCGGGCTCGCCGCCGCGAAGCAGTTGAGCAAGTCGGGGGTTGATTACGTCCTCATCTCGAGCACCCCGGAGCATCTGTTCCAGCCGCTGCTGTATCAGGTAGCGACGGGTGTGCTCCCGGCCACAGACATCGCCCCGCCGATCGCGCAGGTGCTGCGTCGGCACAAGGGTGCGGATGTGCGGCTGGGTAAGGTCGTCGAGGTCGACGCCGACGCGGCGGTGCTCACCTACGAGACCGAGCAGGGCGCGCGCAAGATCCGGTACGGCTCGCTGATCGCGGCCACCGGAGCCAACCAATCTTATTTCGGCCGTGACGATTTCGCCGAGAAGACCTATTCGCTCAAGACCATCGACGACGCCAAGCGGCTGCGTGCTCAGATCGAGCGCGTCTTCGCCGAGGCCGCGGGAGCCGATCAGCAGACTCGTGAGCGGCTGCTGAGCTTCGTGGTCGTCGGCGCCGGGCCGACCGGCGTCGAGGTCGCGGGCCAGCTCAAGGAACTCGCGAAAAGGCATTACCACCAGGAGATTTCGGTCGCTCTCGTGGAGGGCGCCGGTGCCGTGCTGCCCCCGTTCGGCGGCAGCCTGTCGGAATACGCGCGGGAGTCGTTGAGCCGCAACGGCGTCGAGGTGCTGCTCGACACGTTCGTCACCGATATCGAGGACGGCAAGGTCACGGTCAAGACCAAGGACGGCGTCGAGCGTGGTATCGCCGCCGAGACCGTGGTGTGGTCGGCGGGTGTGGCGGCCGGTGGATTCGCCGGACTGCTCGCCGAGGCCACCGGCTGCGAGACCGACCGCGCAGGGCGCCTGCTGATCAATCAGGACTGCACGGTCGGCGGCCACGCCGACATCTACGCGATCGGCGATATGACGTCGCTGAACGGCTACCCCGGCCAGTCGCCCACGGCGATGCAGGAAGGCCGCCACGTCGCGGACATCATCCGCCGCAAGAAGCAGCCGGGCACGCCCTTCGTCTACTGGGACAAGGGATCCATGGCGGTGATCAGCCGGTTCAGCGCGGTCACCAAGGTCAGCGACAAGCTGAAGTTCACCGGCGTCATCGCGTGGACCGCCTGGCTCGCGGTGCACCTGTTCTACCTCGTCGGATTCCGCAACCGATTCATCGCGGTCGCGTCCTGGCTGGTGGCCTTCATCGGCACCGGCCGTCCGGGGTTCGCCGAGACCGAGAAGGTCCCCGCGGCTCCCGCCGCCGAACAACGACGAGCGGCGTAGCCGCACCCCACAGGCCCTCCGGGAACGACCGGAGGGCCCTGTCGTGCGCGGCGGACTCTCACGCAGCGCGTTCCACCTCCGCATCGGTCGTCGCCATCTCGAACAGCTCGTCGGCGAGTACGTCGGGCCCGACCCGCTCGACCTCGTTCGGCTCGACCGAGGCGAAATGCCCGGAGTCGTACAACCGCTGCGCCGCGCTCGTCTCGATGAGCCTGCCGATCTGCAGACTACCCACGCGCACCCCTGCCTGGGACACCTGCTGAGCCACCGAACGCAGGTAATTGAGTAGCCCGGACTGCGGAATGCCGACACTGGCCAACGCCGGCTGCGGGTCGCGCACGGAACTGCCCTGTGCGACGAGTACCGCGCCCGATCCACGCCGCACCATCTCCGGCAACAGGGCGTGCAGGATGCGGACGGGTGTGGTCAGATTCAGCGGCAGCCAGGATCGCAGGGTGTCCGCGTCGAGGGCGAGCGCATCCACCGGGAGGCGTTCCACCCCGCCCGGGGAGTAGAGCACCACGTCCGGAATGCCATGGCGGGCGAGTAGATCGGCCAGTGCGGTATCGACCTGAGTGTCGTCGGCGAGATCTGCCAGCAGGACATCGGCGGCGATGCCGTCGACGGCCAGCCTCTGCCGCAGCGAGTCGAGTGTGCCGCCGTTGCGCGCGATCAACGTCACCGAATACCCGGCGAGACCGAAGCGGCGCGCGGCGGACAGACCGAGCGCGGGGCCTGCGCCGAACACAGCCAGATGAGACATGACGAACTCCTGTTCCTGAAGTTGAGAAGGTACTCAAGTTGAGCACCTTCTCAACTTAGCGCGAAAGTCGAGAGGGCGCTCGAGTTGTTAGGCTGAAATCATGGTGGACGCGGCCGGACGAGGGAGTATCGCGAGCGCCGAGACGCGACCGCGCCGCCGGGACGCTCGCGACAACCGGGACAAGGTCGTCACGGCGGCCCGGAGGCGGTTCGCCACCGATGGGCTCGACGCCTCGCTCAACGCGATCGCCCGCGACGCCGGTGTCAGCATCGGCACGCTCTACAACCACTTCCCGACCCGGGAGGAGTTGATCGGCGAAGCGCTGCTCGAGCAGGTGCGGGAGTCGGTGCGCAGCGCCGAGGCCGCACTGGCGGCCGCCGATCCGTGGACAGGTCTGGTCGAACATCTGACCACGCTGGCCGCATGGCAGGCCCACGACCGCGGCTTCACCGATATCTGCGTGCGGTCGCTACCGCCCGAGAGCCCCATCGAAATCGCGAAACATCAGGGCCACAAGCTGTTTCAGCAACTGATCACGCGGGGTCGCGAATCCGGCGCGCTGCGTTCGGATGTCGACGTCACCGATATCGGACTGATGTTGTGGTCGGCCGTGCGGGCGACCGAGGCAGTACGCGAGCAGGCTCCCGATGCCTGGCGGCGGCACCTCGGCATCCTGTTGGACGGTCTGCGCAGTGCGGCCGCACATCCGCTGCCGGGGCCGCCGCTGGACCATGAAACCCTGCGCACGGCAATGCGTTCGGGTGACTGAGCGACTCAGGCGCGGCGCAGTGATACCACCGGAATCGTCCGGATGCCCTTGGTCTTCTCCGCGTATTCGGCGAACCCCGGATAACGGCGGGCCTGTTCGGCGTAGATCCGGTCCCGATCCGCGCCGGTGACCTCGCGCACGATGACCGGATAGGTCTCGGTGCCGCGCTCGATCTGCGCGGACCCTGCCGTGGTGAGGTTGTAGTACCAATCCGGATTGGTCGGCGCGCCGGCCTTGGACGCGAAAACGTAGACGAGATCCGGGTCGTGCTCATCGGCCAGATACATCATCGGAGTCACCGACTCCCGCCCGCTCTTGCGGCCACGATGATGGAGCAACAAAATCGGCGCTCCCTCGAACGGCCCACCGACACGGCCCTCGTTGGCGCGGAACTCTGCGATGGTCTTCGCATTCCAGTCGTCCATGGGACCATCCTCGCCGATATCCCGCCTCGCGAGCCGATATCGGATCGGCGCGGCGGCGATCCGACCGGTCGGAGCGAGCTACATACCGTTGACCTCGACGATCGGCGCCGGATACACGTCGTGCGGGACATCGGACCGCCACGGCGTATGCACCGACGCGCCGGGGAGATGCGCCAGTTCGGGAAGCCAGCGGCGCACGTACTCACCATCCGGATCGTGACGTTCGGCCTGGCGCAGCGGGTTCAGCACGCGGTTGGGACGGGTGTCGGTACCCGTGCCGGCCGCCCACTGCCAGTTGAGCTGGTTGTTGGCCACGTCGCCGTCGGTCAGCCAGCGCTGGAAATGCGCCGCACCGATGCGCCAATCGATACGCAGGGTCTTGGTCAGGAAGGCGGCCACGATCAGGCGGGCCCGGCCCGGCATCCATCCCTCGGCCAGCAGTTGCCGCATCGCGGCGTCGATCACCGGATATCCGGTGCGGCCCGTACGCCAGGCCTCGGCGGCGTCCGGATCGTCGCGCCATTCCACCGGCCCGCGCCGATAGTCGGTCCACCCGGCTTCCGGCCGGTCGGCCAGCAGTTGATGGTGGAAATCGCGCCAGGCCAGCTGCCGGACGAAGGCGTGGCCGCCGGGCGTCGAGGAATCGACCCGATGCACCAGCTCGGTCGGAGAGATACAGCCGAAATGCAGGTACGGCGACAGACGCGACGTCGCGTCGGCCGCGAGATCGTCACTCATCGAATCGTATTTCCGGACCGGCCCGGCGAGCCACTGCTTCATCAGTTTGCGGCCACTGGTCTCACCGCCCGCGATCATCTGCGGCGACCCCGGTTCGTCGCACAGCTGATCGAACCGGGGCAGGGCCGCGCCCCGGTACGACGGCACCACGAATCGTCGCGGCGGTGCGAGCGGGCGGCGCACGGGAGTCTGCATCCAGCGCCGGAAATACGGCGCGAAAACAGCGAAATGGTTGCGGCCGGTGGCGGGCGTCGGGTCGCCGGGTGTGGCTACCGTCAGCGAGTCGTCATGGGTGTACAGCAGGCAGTCGCGGTGCGCGAGCCGCTCGCGCAGCCGCCGCTCACGCACGCCGCTGTACCAGCTCACATCAGCGGCGATGTGCAGGCTTTCGGCGTGCGTGCGCGCGACCACGCGATCCACCTCCTCCAGAACGTCTCCGCGCCGGATCACCAGTCGACCGTCCAATGCGCGTAGTTCGTCGTCGAGCTCGCTCAGGGCGGTCAGCAGGAAGCGGATCCGGTTGGGCGCCACCGGTTCCCGCGCGATGATCCGATCGTCCAGCACGAACAGCGGGACCACCGCGGCGCCCTCGCGACAGGCCGCGCGCAACGTCGGGTTGTCGTGCACGCGCAGATCGCGGGTGAACAGGGCGATCGTGACGGTCATCGAACTCCACCTCCACGGCAGATACGATCAGCGAGCGGGAAAACCTTTGTCACACTGGGCCTTTCGTCAGGCGGCGCACAGCGGAGCGATGGTGCCCAGCCCGCCCGTGGTGGGTGAGGTCAGATAGGTGCAGCTGTTCTCACCCGCCGCCGCGATGGCCGTACGGACCGCGGCCCAGTGCGCCGGGTCGAGCGCCGGCGTGCGCGAGAGTACGAAGCCGGATATGCGCGCGGGATCGGTCACCAGCGCCCAGTCGTAGTCACCGCCCAGCGCGGTCACGACGTAGTTGGTCGGTCCGTCGCGGCGGTCCTGAGTCGGCACCCCCGGAAAGCTCACGTGCAGTTGGGCTTTGGTAGCCGGGTCGGTCACGGCCGCGGTGCCGTCGATCTGGTTCGCGCTGCCGTTCCAGGTGGTGCAACTGTTGTGCACCGATACGTCGCCGCGGGGGTCGAGGCCGTACACGGCTCGCGTATCACGGGCACAGACGAGATTGAAGTATTGCGGCACGGCAGCCAGTTGATACCAGGTGCCCAGATATCGCCCCAGTTCGAGGTGCGGAACCGGCGCGGGAGGGGCCGCGGATGCCATCGGACCGGCGACCGCGAGGGTCGCCGCGGCAACGCCGAGCGTGGCGGCCGACCGGCCGAGCCACCGGGGTCGATCGATGATCACACCGTCCTCCTTCGATTCGACTGGATACCTCACTGTAGCAAGCTTTCGATGCAAATTCGATGCGTTCTCTCGACAGATTTCGGGCAATCGTGGCTCAGCCGCGGATATCACCTGCACGAAAGGGTTTTGAACGACGCATAAACGATGCGTCTGTCGACATCCGCTCGCGGGTTCGGATGCGGCCGGGGCTGTACCGAACTACCGGATCGGCGGGCCGCCCGTGGCGGAATCAGGCATGGGTGTGGGTATCGAGGGTGCGTCCGAGGATGTGGCGGAGCGCGAATTCCAGTTCGGGGGTGCGGAATCGGTGTCCGGCATCCAGCAATCGCACCGGCCGCACGCGCTGGCTGGCGGCGGCGAGTTCGCGGGCGCCCTCGGCGCCCAGAAGCAGCGCCGGGCCGAATTCGGGGACCGGGAGCAGGGCGGGGCGATGCAGCACGCGGGCCAGGGTGCGGGCGTATTCGGCGTTGGTGACCGGGTGCGGCGCAACGGCGTTGACCGGGCCGGCCAGGTCCGTATCCCACAGTGCCCGGTGGTAGATGTCGACCAGGTCATCGATTCCGATCCAGGACAACCATTGGCGGCCGTCACCGATGCGTCCTCCGAGCCCGGCCGCGAACAGCGGGCGCTGCAGACGCAGCACGCCGCCGCGGGGCGACTGGACGATCCCGGTGCGCACGGTTACCACGCGAATGCGATCCGCGGCCACCGAGGCAGCGGACTCCCAGCGTGTGACCAGATCCGCGAGAAAGCCCGTACCGGTCGAACTGCTCTCACTCAGCTCCTGCGAGCCTCGGTCGGCGCCGTACAGACCGATCGCGGACGCGCTGACGAAGGTGCGCACCCCGGACCGCGCGGCCACGTCGGCAAGCCGTCTGGTGGGCTCGATCCGGCTGTCGGCGATGGTGCGCTTGTGCGCGTCGGTGAACCGGCCCGCGATGGAGGCTCCGGCCAGATGCACCACCGCGTCCACCCCCTCCAACAGCGTCGGATCCGGATCGGACGGGTCCCATCTGCGCTCGCCGAGTCCGGACGGTGCACGGCGAACCAGCCGGATCACGGTATGGCCACCCGTACTCAGCATTGCGGTGAGCGCGGATCCGACCAGGCCACGCGCACCGGTGACCGCGATGACCGACGGCGGCAGGCCGCGCTCGGCCGCACGCCGGTGGGCCGCCAGATCGTCGGACAGCTGGCGGGAGCGGTAGGCGAACATCGCTCGCAGGACGAACTCCGGCACCGGAGAATCGACGCGGTCCACCACTCGGGTCAGGTCCGTGTCCAAGACCTCGAATTCATGGGTGTGCCGCCAGGGCAGCAATCCCACGGGCAGTGTGGTGAGCCCGTCTGTCACCAACTCGTCGACGAACCGGTGCGGCGGATCGTAATCGCGTGCACGATGCTGGGCCACCCAGGACAGTCCGCCCGGCAGGCCCAGAATCGCACGTCCGTCGGCCAGGGATCGCGCCTCCGACCGCACGCCCACCGGTTGCCATGGCGGGGCGAGCCGAGTGAACGCCCCGGGACGTTCGAACCAGGCGAATACCTCGTGACGAGGCGCGGCGACGACACTCGACCATTCGATGCCCACGAACAGAGGGTAACCATGTTCGAGCAAATCCCTGGCTCATTCACCCGACCGGCTCCCACCGACGGCAATTCGTTCCAACACGCGACGTGCCGATCCCGTGACGAGAGCCCCCGGGCCCTGCTCGTACCGGGTGCAGCAGCGGATCACTCCGAATGCCGAACCTGACTTCGCGCCGGTCCGAAGCTGAGCCGAGCGACACCGGGGATGCGCGAGGACGCTCGGCACTCAGGCGCGGTCCTCGCGGAACGGAATGCGGACCGCCTCGACGGCGGTGCGTACCTGGTCGCAGTCGGTGTCGGTGAAGCCGCCGGACTTCTCCAGGACGGTGTCGCGGCAAGCCGTGAGCAAGGTGTCCGCCAGGGCCGGATAGTCGGCGCTGGGGTACAACTCGGTCTGCACCGCCCAGTACAGGGCGGCGGCCTTCTTCAGGCCGATTCCCCGGATCTTCCGGCCGCCGAAGGCGCCACCGTCCGTGATCAGGAAGGCCAGTTTGTTACCGACACCGCTATTGATGTGCACCCCGCCCAGATCCGGCACCCGGTTGCGATCGGAATACGTGGCCGGAGCCCAGCCCGGTCCGCGATAGGTCTCGGGCTGCGGATTTGCCACGGTGGCAGGAGATTTCATGTCCCGGACGACCCCAACCTGCGTACCGTTGCCGATCTTCCAGCGATCCACGTCGGAATGCGCTGTGCGCGTGGCCAATTCGGTGAACTCGCCGAATACGTCGGAGAGTGATTCGTTGATCGCCCCCGACTCGTTGACGTAGTCCAGATCGCTTGTCTTCTCCGTGACACCGTGGGTCAGCTCATGGGCGACGACGTCCAGCCCGAGCACCGCGGTGCCCATCACGAACCCTTCGGCATCGGACCAGAAGGCGTTCGCGTACGGGCACGTATCCGGGCAGACCCGGACCTGGGCGCGCAGCGCCCTACCCCGTCCGTCGTGCGTATCGATGCCGATCAGATCGGTGAGACTGCCCAGATCGGTGTAGTGCGCGTAGAACTTCTCGGTATCGCCGATCCAGTCGTAGACCTTGTTCGCATCCTCGTTTCCGCGCACGCGATCCTGCCCCTCGGCGCGCACGACCGGATACGACCCGTCGGCGCCGCACGGAATGCCGAGCTGCGCCGGCGCGCCGTGGAAATTCGCATCGCACACCACGCGGGCCAGATTCGCGCCGGTCCGCCACGCGTCCAGGACCGTGCCGGACGGATCGGCCGCGATGAATATCCGCCATCCCGCACCGGCCGCCGTGACCTCGAAACGATATGCGGGTACCGCGGTCTTGTCCGGACCGCTGCCGGTCAGCTCCGGATCGAACCAGGCCGCGGATCCGGTCCGCACCCGCACCGCGGGCACCGGGACGTGCGCGAGTTCGGCGACGGTGGCGAGCGCACGCTCCCGGGCGCTCGGCGGCGGAGTCGTCCGCGCCGCCGGGAAACCGCCCGAGGCGCGTTCGGCCAGTGCGCCGCTCGCCGAGAGCAACGCGCCGTCCGACCGCAGGGCAAGCGCGACGGCCGCGCCGTACACGGGCACCGCGTCGATCGACTGCGTGAGCCGCACAGTGCTACCGCCGCCCCGACGAGAAACCTTCTGCACCAACAGTTTTCCCGACGCGGCCGCACCGAAGAGCTGCCCGACGGCACTCGTGTGCGCGAGGGCCGCCTCTGCGGCACCGCCGGCCGCGCCCAGTCGCGGAACGGGACTGTCCGGGACGACCTGACGCACCGATCCGGCCGCATCGCGGTGAATCCGCTTCGGTGCCACCACGAGTGCGGGCGGGCCGGGCGGTTGAGCCGACGCCGGGCCCACCGCCGAAACGGATGCGAGTACCACCGCGCACAGGACGGCGATCGAAATCCTCATGAATCCCCCTACGGTTCGATGACAACGCCGAAACTCGGCGCGCATCGAGCGAACCCGAAAGGTTCGGCACCGACCTGCCGAGAGATGGCGTCTTACGACAAATTCGTTCTTCTGCAATCCATTTCGATTGCGGTCCCCCGAGACGAATTCTCCCGGTATTCACATGGCCGGCCCCGTGGACCGTGTGCGGTCCGTGCCGCTACAACTTGGCGTAGATCTTCTGCACCGTGGCCCAGGTGCGGGTGGTGACCTCCTTGCCGAAGGTCTTGTCCAGCCACACCATATGATTCGGCGTACCCGGCGTGCTGTTGTCCATCACCGTCAGCAGCGCCCGCACCTTCGCGTCGTACCCGCGGAGCTTCACCTGTGCGGCCAGATCCGCGGGCGGTTCGGCGCCGAGACCGGGATTGTCCGCATTCTTCAGGAAGGTGACCATCAGATAGGTCTCCCGCGAATGCGTCATACCCGCGAACGGATCGGATTCGATCAGCGCCTGAATCTCCGCGCGCGTGCGAATCAGTGTGCCGCCGCCGATTCCCAGTTCACTGGACAATCCGCGCTGAATCGTCGATTCCAGTGCGGCGCAATCGGTCTCCTCGGCGCTGAACACGAGATTGCCGCTGCCGAGCACCGACCCGACCGATTCGAACCCCAGCCCGGTGAATACGCCGCGCAATTTCTCGCCCCGCATGGCGGGATTGCTCGGAGTTATACCTCGCAGAAGAGCGGCGTATCGGTTCATGGCTCAGACGCTACCGCCCGCCACCGACAGATTCACCCCGCTGCGGCCCGCCTCGCTAGGACGCGCCGATACTCGAAGATTCCACCTGTGCAGCACTACCGTTCCGCGCCTTCTTGCGCTCGATATCGGCCAGCGCGGCCTGATGGGCAGCGCGCGCGTCGGCGGCCGCGTCCCAGGCTTCCTTGCGGTTCTTGACCACCTTGGCGGGCGCGCCGACCGCGATGCTGTAGTCCGGAACGTCGCCCTTGACCACGGCGTGCGCACCCAGGACACAGCCGCGGCCGACCCGGGTGCCGCGCAATACGGTGACCTTCGCCGCGATCCAGGTGTCCGGACCGATGCGCACCGGGCTCTTCACGATGCCCTGATCCTTGATCGGCATGGTGACGTCGTCCATCTTGTGGTCGAAGTCGCAGATGTAGCACCAGTCCGCCACCAGCGTGGACGCGCCGATCTCGATGTCCAGATAGGTGTTCACGACGTTGTCCTTGCCGAACACCACCTTGTCGCCGATGCGCAGCGAACCCTCGTGGCAGCGGATCGCGTTGCCGTCGCCGATGTGCACCCAGCGGCCGATCTCCATGCGTCCCAGCTCGGGCGTCGCGTGCACCTCGACCCGGCGTCCCAGGAAGACCATGCCGCGCAGCACGATGTGCGGGTTGGCCAGGCGGAATTTCAGCAGCCGGTAGTACCGCACCAGATACCAGGGCGTATACGCCCGATTGGCGAGCACCCAGCGCAGCGACGCCACGGTCAGGAAGCGCGCCTGTTCCGGATCCCGGCGGCGCGAACCCCGCCAACGCGAACGCAACGGTGCGCCCCACATGCTCGTCACGAAGTGCTCCTCGCAGCCATCGGGCGATCCTGTCGTCCCGCGGTGTCGTCGTCGAGCTACCAGGGTACTTTCGGTCGCGATCGGCCGATCCCCTACCCTGGCCGTCCGCGGAAATCCAGCCGAACCGGACCCACTGCGTGAGGCGGCACACCGCCCGCTCGCCGGGGCGGTTAGTCTCGTGCAAGCCCGTACGAGCAGATGGGAGACAAGGTCAGGTGCGTACCAGCATCCGGCGACCCGCGCACGATCTCCGTACCATTGTGCGCCGCCCGGCATTCCGTGCCGCCGCGGCCCTCGGTGCGGTCGGCGTGCTGACCCTGAGCGGCTGCGGGGGAACGACGCTCGACGACATCACGGTGGGCCCCGGCCACGGCTGGCCCTCGTCCTTCCACGACGGGCGCAACAGCGGTACGACGTCGGTCACCGGATCGCGGCATCTGACGCTGAGCTGGTCGAGGCCGATCGGCGGGCCGGCGCTCACGCCCACGACGGTCGGGCCGGACGGGCAACTGTTCGTCACCACCGGTATCGACAACGCCTGCGTCGGCGCTCCCGGCCCCGTCGGCGCGCTGTTCTCGTTCCAGATGCCCACGGGCCGTAAACGTTTCTGCAATCCGCTGGGCGTGGACGCGATCCACTCCGTCACGGCGGTGGACGAGTTGGCCAACGTCTACGTGGGCGACGACGGCGCGATGAATTCGATCAACTCGCTCGGTGAGCCGCGCTGGCGCACCCCGGTGGCCGGTGTTCCGGTCTCGGTGCAGTTCACCGGTGACAGCCGGGTGCTGTCGGTCACCCAATCCGGCCAGGTCGACGTGCTGAACCGGCAGACCGGCGATCGCATGGTCCCGTCGTTCCAGCTGCTGGGCGAACCGGATCTGCTCGCCCATCCGGACCTGCCGCGCCCGGCCGACGGCGACGGCCTCGACGACTGCGGCTCGGGCGGGCCGCAATGTCCGGTGGCCAACGTCTCTGCCATCGACCCGAACTCCGAGCGCTTCTACGTGACCGTGTGGCAGCGCGGATCCGCGAACGCCTCACTCGTGGCACTTCGCTACGCGGACAAGAGGATTCAGCAGGACTGGAGCGCCGACATCCTGACCGGCGGCAGCGCCACCAGCCCGACGCTCTCCCCGGACGGCAAGACCGTCTACGTCGGCGACAACAGCGGTCGCCTGATCGCCGTCGACACCGCGAACGGGCACACCAAATGGGTGCAGCCGCTGGGCTTCGCGCCGCGCGGCGCGGTCTCGGACAACGACGGCCTGCTGATACCGGGCGGCGACGACGGGCATCTGCTGGCCCTGCGCGACGACGGCGACAAGGTCCGGATCGCTTGGGAGCGCAAGGATCTGCAGTTGCGCGGCCGTCCCGCGCAGACCGCCGGCGACACCGGATACGTGGTGTCCCCGATCGGCGACGCGCTGAACCTGGTCACCTTCGACACCCGCACCGGCACCACCGTCGCCTCGGCCGTGCTGCCCGGCGCTCAGGGCACCACCACCGGCACCTCGGTCGGGCAGAAGGGCGAGGTCGTGGTGACCGCACGGGTCGGGCAGATATACGTTTTCAAACCCGAGACGTAGCGAATCGCCGGCCGGGGCGAATTCACCTGTGCCCCAGTCCTCTTCGGAACGAGCTCAGCGGGCGGGAGGCGTCCGGCAGAGGAATACCGCCGGAGTGCGGCCGATTCGGGTGACGACCAGCGTCAACGGGACGGACCCGCGCGGCTTCAATCGAGCGCGCAGGGCGTCGGGGTCCAGATCGACTCCGCGCACGAGGATCTCCAGCGCGCCGCAGTCCCGGCGGCGCAGCTCGGCGCGCAGTGTCTTCTCGCGCAGATCCAGCCGATCCAGGATGCGCAGCCCCCGCACCCCTTCGGGCACGCGGTCGCCGGTGAGGTAGGCGATCCGTGGATCCAGTTGCCACAGGCCGTTTTCGGCGGCGTAGTGGCGGACCAGACCGGCGCGCACCACCGCGCCGTCCGGATCGACGATCCACTCCCCCGGCGGTCGTTCCGGCAGTTCGTCGGGGGCGCTGTCGGTGAGCGTCCAGGAGCCGCCGTCCGAGCGCAGGACCGTCGCGCGGCGGCGGACGCCGGGCTCGGCCAGTCCGGGCGACCACAGGCACGCCTCGCGCACCGCGCCGTCGAGTGAGACCACCTCGGCCTCGTACTCGGCGAACTGATCGAAATCCAGTCCGGGAGCGCATTTCACGGCGATATCGCGGCCGCGGTAGGCATCGAGCAGATCCGGCAGCGGTGGCCGCAGTTGCGCCGGATCGTGCGTGCGGCGGCCGTCCGCGCGACGGGCCGGATCGGCGATCAGCACGGTCCCGGCACTGCACGGTACGAGCGCATCGGCCTTGGCCAGCAGCACATTCGGAGCGGCGGCGAGATTGTGCGCGGCCATCGCGAGGCGCACGTCGTCCAGGTCGCTGCCGATCACCGCCGGGCAGACCTCGTGCAGCGCGGCGAGTTCCGCGCCGATCGAACAGGTCAGGTCGTGCACCGGGCGGCCGGCGAGCCGACCGGCCCGATGCCGCGCGACCACACCGGGCGTCGCCTGCTGCAAGGCCTCGTCGGTGAACAGCCAATCCTGCGCGCCGGCCAGTTTCGCCGTGGCGCGACGGCGCAGACGCACCGTTTCCACCAGCGCGGCGGCACGATCACCGTGGCCGCGCCGCACCCGCTCGAGATCGCCCAGCAGGCTCGATGTGCTCAGCGACAGTACGCCGACCTCGGCCAGGGCCGCCCGACCGGCGGCGCCCCCGAGATACTCGATGTCCGCATGGGAGAACCGGTACGCCACTAGCGCATCCCGCCCGGCCGCATTACCTTCCCGCGCCGCCCGGCTTCACCCCGGTGATCATCGCGTTGTAGAAGAACTGCCGGGGCACGACGTGCCGCAGCACCTTCTCGTCCAGCTTGCTCAGGCCGAGCCACGCCCGGTACTGCGCCATGCGATAACGCCAGGTCAGCTTCTCGTCGGGCACCGCGGCCTCGAAAGTGCGCACGGGCCAGCCCCACAGCGCGGCGGCGAACTCCTCGGTCTCGGCGTGCACCTCGGTCGCGCCCGCGCGGCGGGCGATGTCCTCGAGCTCGGACGGATCGAAGGTGTGCAGATCCACCACGGCCTCGAGGGCCGCCGCCCGGGAGGACTCGTCCAGTTCCTCCTGCGGACGCCGCCAGTCCGACAGGAACGGCAGCTTGGTGACCTCGGTGGTCACCTTCCAGGTGATCTGTCCCAGCTTGCGGGCGTAGAAGTTGCCGATCGTGGTCGGCTCACCGGCGAATACGAACCGTCCGCCCGGCTTCAGCACGCGCAGGCATTCCTTCAGCGCCAGCTCGACGTCCGGAATGTGGTGCAGCACAGCGTGGCCGCAGACCAGGTCGAAGGTGTCGTCCTCATAGGGAATGGTCTCGGCGTCGGCGACCCGGCCGTCGACATCCAGGCCGAGGTTCCGGCCGTTGCGGGTGGCGACCTTGACCATGCCCGGTGACAGGTCGGTCACCGAACCGGACTTCGCCACCCCGGACTGCATCAGGTTCAGCAGGAAGAATCCCGTGCCGCAGCCGAGTTCCAGCGCGCGTTCGTAGGGCAGCGGAGCATCGGGCACCACCGCGTCGAAGCGGCCGCGGGCATACGCGATACAGCGCTCGTCGTACGAGATCGACCACTTGTCGTCGTAGGTCTCGGCCTCCCAGTCGTGATAGAGGACCTGGGCGAGCTTGTTATCGGAAAGCGCGGCCTGGACCTGCGCCTCGGTGGCGTGCGGGTTCGGCGCGGGGTCGTCATGACGTGCGGTCATGATCGGAAAGGGTAGCCCAGCCTCACGTGTGCATCCTCACCAGGCCCGTGGCGAACGGCTCGGCCGAATCCGGCGACCGTTTCCGAGGTCGGCAGCCGGATCCCGCCCCGATCCGGTCAGCGGCCGACGAATTCCGCCGATCCTGGACCAGCGACCAGATAAGAACCTGTTCCTATGCCGCGATCTTCGGTGCCGAACAGCTCCGCCCACTCCCCGCGAGCCCGGTCGTGGCCGTGGGTTCCGGCCTCGAAGACGGCCTTGGCGGCGGCCAGCGCACGAGCCGGACCGGAGACGAACCGGCGGGCCCAGCGCATCGCGGCGAGGTAGACGTCGTCGGGGGCGACGACCTCGTCGACCAGGCCGAGCGCGGCGGCCTCCTCCGGTTCGACGAAGCGTCCCGTGTACACCAGGTCCTTCGCCCGCGCGGGCCCGATGAGCAGACTCAGTCGCCGGATCCCCGAGAGCGGGATCAGACCCGCGTGAATCTGCGGCAGGCCCAGACGTACGTTGTCGCCGATGATGCGACGATCCGCGCCCAGCGCCAGTTCCAATCCGGCGCCGAGTGCGTAACCGCTGATCGCGGCCACCGTGGGCTGCGGCAGCCGGGCCAGGCAGCCCAGCGCGGCCTGCAGATCCGCGGCTCGCGCCGCCGCCTGCTCCGGGGTGAGGCGATCGAGTTCGGCCATTTCGTCGCCCGCGGAGAACACCCGTTCGTCGCCGTAGACGACGACCGCGCGCACCTCGGCGTCCGCGCCGATCCGCTCGGCCTCGGCGGCCAGCTCCCGCGCCACTTGCAGGTCGATCAGATTCATCGGCGGCCGCGCGAAGCGCAGCACGGCGATACCCGCCTCGGGTCGGTCAACGGTCACGAATTCGGCCACGGGGCACGAGCCTACTGGTCGCTCGATCCCCGTCCGGCGGCACGGCTCCCGGACCACTCGCCCCCACCCGGGCAGCGTCGCGTCCGGACTCTCGCCGCCACACCGGCGGCACCCGCATCCGGAACTTCCGCCCCGGGAAGCTCGCATCCCGGACCGGCAGCACAACTCCCGGCACACTCGCCACCCGGGCAGCGTCGCATCGGGAACTCTCGCCGCCACACCGGCTGCACCCGCATCCGGAACTTCCGCCCCGGGAAGCTCGCATCCAGGACCGGCAGCGCAACTCCCGGGCCCTCGATCCCGCACGGGCGGCACCGCGTCCGGAGCGACCCCGCATCGGCGATACGAGGTCCGGGCCGCTGGTTCCGGTTGCACGTTCCCGGTCCGGCCGCGCGACGGACACGGCGTCCGCCGACAGCATAGCGACCGGACGACAGCTCTCGGAAACGACGCCGACGCGGCGGATGTTCAGTCGGCCGGCTGGGATCCGCGCAGCCGCGACCCGTCCGGGAGATCGGCGAAGTACCGTTCGTTGTTCGGGAATTGCAGCCGCGGTTTACCGTCCACGGTCGTCAGGACGGGCTGGATCGGCTCGAACTCCGGTGTGGCGGCGAAGATTTCGGCGGTAGAGGAGAATTCGCCGATCGCGACCAACTGGGACCAGGTGGGCGGCAGCAGCACGTCGGCACCGGCCTTCCACCGTTCGAGGGCCTCAGCGGGAGTGCACCAGACGACGTGCTGCGCCTCGGACGTGGCCCCGTCGGCACGCTGCCCCTCCGGCAGGACCGCGACGAAGAACCGGGTGTCGTACCGCCGCGATTCCACGGTGGGGGTGATCCAGTTGGCCCAGGGCCGCAACAGATCCGCGCGCAGCACCAGATTCTCGCCGGCCAGGAACTGGCCCAGGGACAGCTCGCGACGCTCCAGGCGAGCACGCGCGTCGCTGTACACCGACGTATCGGAGACGACGGTGTCGGCCGTCGGCCCCGCGAGCAGCACACCGCATTCCTCGAACGTCTCGCGCACGGCCGCGCACACCAGCGCCTGCGCCCGCGCGTCGTCGACGCCGAACCGCTCGGCCCACCAGGCGGGCCCCGGACCGGCCCAGGTGATTTCGGCCTGTGCGTCGGAAGGATCCACCCCGCCGCCCGGGAAGACCGTCATCCCGGCGGCGAACGCCATCGCCTTGACGCGCCGCTGCAGGAACACCTCGGGCCCGGACTCGCCGTCACGCACCAACATGACCGTGGACGCGTCCTTGGGCGCCACGGGCGCGGAATCGTTCACAGCCACACCGTGCCGGTCGTCGGGTTCGCGCGGCGCGGGGCGCGCGGTGTCCTCGGTTCACTCACGGCAACAGTCTCACTCACCCTTCGCACCCTAACGGGTGCTTGGTCCCCCGCTTTGCCAGGCCCGGCTCACCCCTCGGACGGCCCTGTACCCGGTGAGTCCGGCCGACCAGGATCGGTTGCCGGGCGATACGGCGCGTTCGCACGGTCGCTCAGGCGCGGTGCCGCCCGAGCCGGCGACTCCGACGCGCGAAATAACGCCCCTCGATGCGATCCAGCGTGATCGACTGCCGGAACGCCTTGCTGAGGTTCTCGGCAGTCAGTACGTCCTCGAGCAAACCCTGGGCGACGACGCTGCCCTCGTTCAGCAGCAGGCCGTGCGAGAAGCCCGGCGGAATCTCCTCCACGTGATGGGTGACGAGCACGGTGGCCGGCGAGTCCGGATTCGACGCCAGATCGCCGAGCCGCTCCACCAGTTCCTCCCGGCCGCCCAGATCCAGCCCGGCGCCGGGCTCGTCGAGCAGCAGCAGTTCCGGATCGGTCATCAGCGCCCGCGCGATCAGAACGCGCTTGCGCTCCCCCTCGGACAGGGTTCCGTAGGCGCGGTCGGAAAGATGTTCCGCGCCCAGGCTTTCCAGCATGTCCACCGCGCGATCGGTGTCGACGTCGTCGTATTCCTCACGCCAGCGGCCCATCACGGCGTAGCCCGCCGACACCACCAGATCGCTGACCTTCTCGTCCAACGGCACCCGGCTGGCCACCGCGGCCGAGGACAGTCCGATGCGCGGACGCAGGTCGTTGATATCGGTCCGGCCCAGCACCTCACCCAGCAGATGGGCGGTACCCGAGGTCGGATGGAGTTCGGCGGCGGCCATTCGGAGCAGGGAGGTCTTACCGGCGCCGTTGGGCCCGAGCACGACCCAGCGCTCGTCGAGCTCCACTTGCCAGCTGAGGGGACCTACGAGCGTATGTCCCGACCGCCGGACGGTCACCTGGTTGAAATCGATGAGTAGATCGGGATCCGGTTGCGGCACGGGCTCCATCTTGGACCACGCGCCCGAAACATTCCCAACATGGTCCGTTTGCACGTAGATGTCATATCTCGCCGCGCGCCGGAAATGGCCGCGAATTCGCCATCGAGCCGGTGAGATTGGACACTGTCACGAGTCAGCGCGAGACGCCCGGCGGGACGGCGATCACGGTCATCGATCCGGGGGCGACCTCGGTGAATCCGGCGTCCCGCACCGCGGTGGCCGAACCCTCCCGGACCAACCGGCACAGCGCGGGCCAGTGCGGACCGGCCTCGCGCACCGCACAGCGGTAGCCGCGCGCGGCCCATTCGAACACCTGCTCCACCGACAACGCACCGGCCAGCAGCATGCTCGCGTGACCGACCTGGGCCGCGGCCTTTCCGACGGTCATGCCCAGCTCCGAATCCAGCCACAACACAGGCAGTTCCGGATCGGCGGGACCGGGATCGTCCGATTCGAGGTCGGTGCCGCCGATCTGCAATCTGCGGATGCGCTGATCGATGGCGCCGACCGGACCCGGCACCAGCGCCCGCGCCTGCGCGCCCTCGACCTGCACGGTGAGCCCGTCGACCTCGTTCGCGGCCAGCCACTGCGCACCCCGCGCCCGCCGCGCCACCTTGCGGATCCGGGAACGTTTCCAGGTCAGATACCGCTGCTCCCACTCTCCGCCGGGGCCGACCCGAGGGTCCATGCACAACGCGACCGCGGCGGTCGCGGCCGCCGCGAGCAGCGCGCTCCGGCGTGGCGGGTCCTGTTTCGGGATGTGCAGGACCATCTGCATCGCCTGGACCAGGGCCGGATCCTGCGGATCACCACCACCCCCGTACCCGCGCGCCAGTTCGGCATGCCGCGCGACGAATCCGTCGTCGAGCTCCGCGGATACCAGGGCGGCCCCGCCCGTCATCTCCGGACCCGGCGAACCGAATTGCGGCTCATCGCATGCGAATTCGGACAACTCGTCCTCCCACTCCGGTACCACCCGGCACCCTGCCGACCCGCGACGTCGCCACCCGTTCCCAGGCCGGAAGTCCGTACTCGGACACGATCAGTTCAGCGGGACGCGCCGCAACAGGCCGTCACGGGCGTCGGCGGCCTCGACCTCGTCGCGGGTGACCCCGAGGATGAACAGGACCGCGTCCAGATACGGGTGCGACAGCGCGGCGTCGGCGATCTCGCGCAACGCGGGCTTGGCGTTGAACGCGATGCCAAGACCCGCCGCGTTGAGCATGTCGATATCGTTCGCGCCGTCGCCCACCGCGACGGTCTGTTCCATCGGCACACCGGCCTCGGCGGCGAAACGCCGCAGCGCCACCGCCTTCGCCGGGCGGTCCACGATTTCCCCGATCACCTTGCCGGTCAGGCGGCCGCCGACCACCTCGAGGGTGTTGGCCTGGACGAAATCCAATTCCAGCTCGTGCGCGAGGGGTTCGATGACCTGACGGAAACCGCCGGAGACCACACCGCAGCGAAAGCCCAGCCGGCGCAGCGTGCGAATGGTGGTGCGGGCGCCGGGGGTCAGCGTGATGGCCTCGGCGACCTCGTCGATCACCGACTCCTGCAGCCCGCTCAGGGTCGCCACCCGCTGCCGCAGCGATTCGGCGAAATCTATTTCACCGCGCATCGCCGCCTCGGTCACCTTGCGGACCTCGTCCTCGACCCCGGCGTGCGCGGCGAGCATCTCGATCACCTCGCCCTGGATGAGGGTGGAGTCGACGTCGAAGACGATCAGCCGCTTCGCGCGCCGGGCCAGACCGGCGCGTTCCACGGCGATATCGACGTTCTGCTTGGCCGCGACCTCGGCGAGGGTGGTGCGCAGCCGTGTCTCCGCGGACTCTTCGGCGGGCGCGGTCACGGTCAGTTCCAGCCCCGTCACCGGATAGTCCGCGACGCCCCGGATCGCGTCGATGTTGACGTTCTGTTCGGCCAGTTTGCGCGCGATGACGCTGAACGCCCGCGCGGTCACCGGGCTGCCCAGCACCACGATCGCATGCGTCGAATACCGGGTCCCGGCCGCGGATTCCGCGCCGATCTCGACCTCGACCTGCATGCCGACGGTGACCATCGCGTCCTCGAGCTCGTCCTGCAGGCCCTCTGGATCGCCCGGGCAGGACACCAGCACCCCGAGGGTCAGCCGACCTCGGATCACGACCTGCTCGACGTCCAGCAGGCTCACCCCGTTGCGCGCCAGCGCCGCGAGCAGGACCGAGGTGACGCCGGGCCGGTCGGGACCGGTGACGGTGATCAGCACCGTCGTCCCCGCGGCAGCCTGTGCGACCACGGACGGTCCGTGGTTGCCGGATTCAGGCTCGGACGTGCTCACGTTGTCTCCCTCTCGCGACATGCTCGGCCGCCGACGACGGCCCCTCATTGTCTCAGGCTGTTTCCGGCGGGCCGGACACGGCCCACGGCACCGTGTCCGGAATCACCGCCGGGAAAAACCGAACGCGGCGGCCGTCTCGGATGAGACGACCGCCGCGCCGGTCATTGCGGAGAATCAGCCGATCAGCTCGGCACCTTGTCCAGCTCCTTGACGGTGTGCGACTTCGAGCCCCAGCCGACGTGCGCCTCGGCCCGCATCCGCTCGACCATGTGCGGATAGTGCAGCTCGAACGCCGGACGCTCGGACCGGATGCGCGGCAGCTCGTAGAAGTTGTGCCGCGGCGGCGGACAGGAGGTCGCCCACTCCAGCGAGTTGCCGTAACCCCACGGATCGTCCACGGTCACGACCTCGCCGTAACGGTAGGACTTGAACACGTTCCAGACGAACGGCAGGGTCGAGGCGCCCAGGATGAACGCGCCGATCGTGGAGATGGTGTTCAGCGTGGTGAACCCGTCGGTGGGCAGGTAGTCGGCGTACCGGCGCGGCATACCCTCCGCACCCAGCCAGTGCTGCACCAGGAAGGTGGTGTGGAAGCCGACCATGGTGGCCCAGAAGTGCCACTTGCCCAGGCGCTCGTCCATCATGCGGCCGGTCATCTTCGGGAACCAGAAGTAGATGCCCGCGAAGGTGGCGAACACGATGGTGCCGAAGAGCACGTAGTGGAAGTGCGCGACCACGAAGTAGGTGTCCGAGACGTGGAAGTCCAGCGGCGGGCTGGCCAGGATGACACCGGACAGACCACCGAACAGGAAGGTCACCAGGAAGCCCACCGACCACAGCATCGGCGTCTCGAAGGTCAGCTGACCGCGCCACATGGTGCCGATCCAGTTGAAGAACTTCACGCCGGTCGGAACCGCGATCAGGAAGGTCATGAAGGAGAAGTACGGCAGCAGCACCGCGCCGGTGGCGTACATGTGGTGCGCCCACACCGCGATGGACAGCGCCGCGATACCCAGCGTCGCGTAGACCAGAGTGGTGTAACCGAAGATCGGCTTACGGCTGAAGACCGGGAAGATCTCCGAGACGATGCCGAAGAACGGCAGCGCGATGATGTACACCTCGGGATGGCCGAAGTACCAGAACAGGTGCTGGTACAGGATGGCGCCGCCGTTGGCCGGATCGTAGATGTGCCCGCCCAGGTGCCGGTCGTAGGCGAGGCCGAACAGCGCCGCGGTCAGCAGCGGGAACGCCAGCAGCACCAGCACGCTGGTGACCGCGATGTTCCAGGTGAAGATCGGCATGCGGAACAGCGTCATACCCGGGCAGCGCAGGCAGACCACGGTGGTGAGCATGTTGACGCCACCGAGGATGGTGCCCAGACCGGAGACGGCCAGACCCAGGATCCACAGGTCGGCGCCGACGCCCGGGGAGTGCACGATGTCCGACAGCGGGGTGTAGGCGGTCCAGCCGAAGTCGGCCGCACCACCGGGGGTGACGAAACCGGCGGTCGCCATGCTCGCGCCGAACAGGTACAGCCAGTAGCTGAACGCGTTCAGACGCGGGAACGCGACGTCGGGCGCGCCGATCTGCAAGGGCAGCACGATGTTCGCGAAACCGAACACGATCGCCGTCGCATAGAACAGCAGCATGATCGTGCCGTGCATGGTGAACAGCTGGTTGAACTGCTCGGGCGAGAGGAACTGCAGACCCGGACGAGCCAGCTCCGCACGCATCAGCAACGCCATCAGCCCGCCGATCATGAAGAACGACGTGGCCGTCACCAGGTACATCACCCCGAGGACCTTCGGGTCGGTGGTGGTGACCAACTTGTAGATGAACGACCCCTTGGGCCCCAGGCGTTGCGGGTACGGCCGAGTCGCTTCCAATTGGGGGACTGGCTGGGGCTCTACAGCAGTCACTGATCCTCCTGAAGGTATGCCTTCTGGTCGTTGTCGTACGTCTGGCTCCGGCCCGGCGGACAGGCGCACGGCGAACGACGGTGGCTTTCGCTACTACGGATCGTAAACCGTGCTGCCGCAGGCATCACGCCCGGTCCTACTCTGTGTCGTAATTGGGTGTCACGCCCCACGTCTGCGCGGCGGACGAGGAGCCGACGGCCCGGGTGAGCGCGCAGGGCCCGCACATGCCGGCGAAGGCGGCGCATGTGTACCCTTCCCGCATGCCCGTGAGCCAGCGCAGCGAGCGAACATCCGACCCGGCCGAGCGCCCGCGCGCTGCGGGTATACGCGAGAACGGGCGCGCCCGCCGCCGCACGCGACGTTTGCGCGGCAGTTGCCTGATGCTCGCCGCGGCCGTGGCCGCATTGACCGCCTGCGGCAACGGTTCCGGCGACAACGCGAGTTCGATCGTGCGCACCACCACCAATATCGCCGGCGCCGACGTGGTCGGCGTCGAACGCGACACCACCCGCGCCTGCCCGCTGCCGAGCGATCCGGATCAGCCCTCGGGCACCCGCCAGGTGACCGGCCCCGCTGGGCCGGTGCAGGTCTCGGCGGACCCGAAGCGAGTCGTCGTCCTGGACACCGCCGCCCTGGACGCGGCCTGCGCGCTGGGCCTGTGGCAGCGAGTGGTCGGCGCGACGACGCTCGCCGGGCCCAGCCCGCAGCCCTCGTACCTGGGTTACGGCCTGCAGATCGTGCCGAGCGTCGGCGTCGCGGGCGCACCCGATGTCGCGAAAATCGCTGCGATGCACCCGGATCTGGTGCTCGGCACGGTCGGCGACGGTGATCTGAACGCGTTGCGCGCGGCCGCACCCACGGTGCTGATCGGCAAGGATCCCAGCTGGCAGACCTCGTTCAGCGCCTTCGCGGACGCACTCGGGCGGGCGAACGCGGGCGCGAAGGCCATCGCCGACTACCACACCTACGCGCACGACACCGGCACCGCGATCGCGGCCTCGCTCTCGCAGGCCTCGGTCCTGCGGTTCGGGGCCTCCGATGCGCAAGTACAGGGTGCGGATACCTTTGCCGGACGTGTGCTGGCCGATGCGGGCGTACAACGCCCGCAAGCGCAGCGGGATGCGTCCTATCGGGTGAGCAGCCTGGGTAGCGAGCAGGACCGGGCCAAGGTCGAAGGCGACATCATCTATGTGATGTTCGACGGGCAGGCCGGGGAGAGCTACGGCCGGAAGGTCATGCGCGGCGACGACTGGAAGGAACTCGGCGCGGTCTCGGACAAGCGCGATTTCGTCGTGGACGACACCATCTGGCACGGCTCGGGTCTCACCGCCGCCCGCGCCCTGATCGAGGACCTGCGCACCTCGCTCAACGCGTACGTGAACGACTGATCCGGCAACACCCGCCGGTCATCGGCCCGGGTCAGTAGATACGCAACCCGCGACGCCGCACGATGGCCACCGCGATCGCGGTGCCGATGATCCACACCAGCAGGCCGATTCCGGCGTTCCAGACGAAGCGCAGATTTCGATCCAGGTGCGGGAGCAGACGCAGCAACGGATCGTGCTGGGTGCCATCGATCGGGGCGACGAGGTAGTAGACGCCGTAGGGCAGCGCCAGGTGAGCGAGCCACAGCAGCGTGGTCCGGTTGCGCCGTTCGCGCCACCGCCGCACCAGCGTCCGGGTCTCCACGGCCAGCAGGACCGAGACGATATTCCCGACGCCGAGCCAGCACAGCAGCGGCAGCGTCACCACGAACAGGGTGCCGACGAGCTGGTCCGGTCGCATCGCGTGCGCGAGGACCGCGGTCAAGGCCAAGGTTGGCAGGCCCACGATGACAAGCAGCGCAAGGTTTTTCGTGACCAGGATGCCGCGCATCGACATGCCGGCGGCCAGGCTCGCGCGCACTCGCGGCGCGTCCAGGCCCAGCACATTGGTCGTGGTGACATCGGCCAGGATGAAGGTGGCGAAATAGGTTCCGACCAGGACCACCCAGCCGAACTGGCGATGCGGGTGAGCCAGCGGCGAGTAGAGCAGATACAGCAGCGAGAGCACGATGTTCACCCCGACGCCCTCGAGCCAGTACCGCGGCGGTGCGAACGACCAGCGCACCTCGTCGGCCACGCGCTGGAGCAAGCTGTGTCCGGGGGTCATCGGCGGCGGTGGTGGTGGTGCGGTGCGAAGCTCGTGTTCGCTCAGATATGCGCGCAGCCGTCCGCGCGCACCCGCGGAGACATGCTCAGCCCACCGAATCGACAAATTCACCTATCTTCGCCGCGATGACGTCCGGAATCCGCTGCGGCAGCAGATGTCCATCCCCCGCGACCAGCTCCAGGCGGGATCGCGGGAACCGGTCGTGCAGCGCGCGTGCGGTCGAGATCGGGACGACTTTATCGGTCGGATCGGCGATGATCAACGCGGGTATATCGGTTGCGTCGAGGCGCTCGAGCCAGTGGTCCAGGCTGCGGAACAGTTCGCGCTGTTCGAGCAGGACGGTGCGCCACACCGGGCCGTACTCGTGCCGGATGTCGCCGAACGCGTGCCAAGCCGCGACGGCCTGCGGGCGACGGGTGCGATGCCACCGGGCCAGCCGCGGCATCATCGACCACATCGCCAGCGCCAGCGCCGGTCCGGCGACGGGCGCGGCGAGTATCTCGTCCCATCTGGTGGCACAGTCGGGCCCGACTCCGGCGATGGAGATCAGCCCGCGCACCCGTTCCGGCGCGATCGCGGCCGCGGCGAGCGCGACACCGCCGCCATAGGAGTGCCCGGCCAGCACCGCATCGTGAATTCCGGCGCGGTCCAACTGATCCAGCAACCAAACAGCGTTGTCTTCCAGAGTGCCCGCGGGACATTCGTTGCCACCGTATCCGGGCCGATCCCACGCCAGCGCCCGCACCGAGGACGGCAACCGCTCGAGCACACCGTTCCAGGCCGAATGATCCCCTGGCTGCCCGTGCAGCAGGACGACCGGCGCGGTCGTGGTCATCGCCCTCCCCCTCCGCGAATCCATCGGCTGCCGAAGCGCCTCGGAAGCTCGGGGCCCGACGACCGGATCGGAAGTGTTCATCATTCCCCGCTCCTGTCCCAATTACTGTCCAGTTACCGACAGTAACCGCCGAAGCTGTCCCCCAGCCAGGTAGTTTCTGTGTGATCGCTGTGCACTGTCACCGGGTGAGCGGCGCACGACCGCACCGGCGTCCGGGACGAATTCCGAACGCCGACAAGCAGTTACGACATCCGACCCGCTCGGGGAGATGAGGCGCACACCCGCCCGTTGGGGCGAATCATTCCGGGGAGCGCCGGATCACAGCCGGGGCAACCTCCCGATCGCCCCGCCGCCGCGTGTGCGTTCGTCCGCAAAACGCGGGATCAGAACTCCCAGTCCTCATCCTCGGTGTTGACCGCCTTGCCGATGACGTAGCTCGAACCCGAACCGGAGAAGAAGTCGTGGTTCTCATCGGCGTTGGGCGACAACGCCGACAGGATGGCCGGGTTGACCTCGGTCTCGTCCTTGGGGAACAGGCCCTCGTAACCGAGGTTCATCAGGGCCTTGTTGGCGTTGTAGCGCAGGAACTTCTTGACGTCCTCGGTGAGACCGACCTCGTCGTACAGATCCTGGGTGTACTCGACCTCGTTCTCGTACAGCTCGAACAGCAGCTCGAAGGTGTAGTTCTTGAGTTCTTCGCGTTCGGGCTCGGTGAGCTGCTCGAGGCCCTTCTGATACTTGTAGCCGATGTAGTAGCCGTGCACGGCCTCGTCACGGATGATCAGGCGGATCAGATCGGCGGTGTTGGTGAGCTTGGCGCGCGAGGACCAGTACATCGGCAGATAGAAACCGGAGTAGAACAGGAAGCTCTCCAGCAGCGTCGAGGCCACCTTGCGCTTCAGCGGCTCGTCGCCCCGGTAGTAGTCCAGCACGATCTCGGCCTTGCGCTGCAGATTGCGATTCTCCTCCGACCAGCGGAAGGCGTCGTCGATCTCGCGGGTCGAGCAGAGCGTGGAGAAGATCGAGCTGTAGCTCTTGGCGTGCACCGACTCCATGAACGCGATGTTGGTGTACACCGCCTCCTCGTGCGGAGTGAGCGCGTCCGGGATCAGACTCACCGCGCCGACCGTGCCCTGGATCGTGTCCAGCAGCGTCAGACCGGTGAAAACCCGCATGGTGAGCTGCTTTTCATGCGCGGTCAGCGTATTCCACGAGGGAATGTCATTGGACACCGGAACCTTCTCGGGCAACCAGAAGTTGCCGGTGAGCCTGTCCCAGACCTCGGCATCCTTCTCATCGGGCACCCGATTCCAGTTGATCGCAGACACTCGATCGATCAGCTTCACGCCTGCTCACTCACCCTTCCGCATCGCCTGACATTATACGCTGGAACACTACTCCTAGTGGAACTCGGCGCTGCACAACACAACACCTTGTGTCTCCACCGTCCTGCGGATACCCGCGCGACTGTGCGGAGATCCACATCGGGGTCGCTGGTCACGACGAAATGCGCTTCGCCACATCGAATTCGCGTGCGCCCACCGGCCCCGCCGAGGCGCTCACAGTTTGCCAGACCGACGAACGAGCGCACCGGCCGCCCGCTCACCCGCCCCAACTCTGCACCACCGCGGCTTCCACATCGAGCCAGGTGCGGGTGGGACGAACCCATTCCGGCGGCGGCTGGGTCTGCGCGCCGAACCAGAACAGATTCGGCACCAGGCCCCGGAGCGCGGTGTGCACGTCGATCCGGTCGTCGACCATATGCGTGATCCCCAACTCCGCACAGTGGATCGCCTTGTCCGCCCGAGCCCGGCAGAACCGCAGATTCTCCCGCGGAATCCCCGTGCGGGCGAAGAAATCATGATGATCGAGCCACTGCCGGGTCCGCTGCTCGACGCGCGGTCCGCACTTCGAGATAACCCACGCCCCCTGGAAACGCGGCACGATGCGCGCGAGCACCTCGAAGGCGCCGGGGCTCGGCGGCGTCATCATCGCCTGCTCGAAACCGCCGGACAGAAAGACGGTGTCCGCGTCTCCCGGTTCGGCCGCTGCCCCCTGGATGACCCGGCCGAAGTCGACGCCCAGGCGTTGGGCGGCAATGGTTTTGCTCGAGATGGCACTCCCCCGGAACGCATCAGCGACCGATCCGCACATCGGTCGTACGCATCCAGCATGACCTCACGTGCACTGGCACACAACTGGTTTGCGGTCCGGAGTGCGCACGCCCCGGCCCCTGCTTCGTAACCCAGTGCGCAAGCCCTCGACGAACGAGGCCGAATCACGCACTGCCGCAGACGATGAGAAAAGCATTCACCGGTTTCACGGCTGGACGCCACTTCTCGGAAAACTCCTCACGAGGTTCCGGCGCGCGAAGTTCGAAGACAGCGGAAGATACTGGTGCGCAATCGCATTCAGCGCGCTGAACATTTCCCGGTTTCACTGTCGCAGGGCGGATGACCGGGCCGATGCGTCCGCCAGGACGACGCGGCGTCACAACTCGCCGTCGGCGAGCAGAAGTTCGGCGACAGCCCCCGGCGCCTCGTGCATGGCGTCGTGGCCGGTGGGCAGGTCATGGACCAGCCACTCGGGGTCGGCCTGCAGGCGGGCGCGCAGTCCCGCGAAGGGCGTGTGATCCTCCCAGCCCGAGCAGTAGACGAACTCCCGGCGCGGGACCTGGGCATGCACGCCGGTGAGCCGGATCGTCTGCATGAACGCGGCGAGGGGATGGGGGCGGCGGCGGGGATCGCCGTCGCCCGGCGGACGGACGGCATAGCCGGTGCCCGCGGCGCCGGAGGCGATCACATGCCGGAAGTACTCGTTCATCGCGGACCAGCACGACTCGCCGTCGCGTGGGACGTATGCGTCCAGGTGCACCAGACGGGAAATCCGGCCGCCCGAGCGGTCGGCCGCGGCGGCGATCACCATCCCGCCGTAGCTGTGACCGACCAGCGTCACATCCGTGAGGTGGGCGCGCTCGAGGAACCGCACCACGTCGTCGGCGTGGGTGTCGAGGTTGGCCGTCGCGACCGTCGCGGTGTGGTCGTCCGGCCGCAGCCCGGTCAGGGTCAGGGCGTGCACGGCGTGACCGGCACTCTCCAGCAACGGAACAACCGACTCGTACGACCAGGAACCTTTCCAACCGCCGGGCACGAGGACGAACGTCGCCATGATTGTCTCCATTTCGCGAACCGCGGCATCGAGACACGCTGCCTCGAAGACCTCCGCATGGGGACAGTGTCATCGGCGCGGGGTGTGGCTTGCTACCGATAGAAAGCCATTCGATACCGCTATCCGGCCAACCTGGTACCGAGCAGCGCGGAATCAGATACCCAGGACGAGCTTCGCGGTGGTGAAGTAGATGATCAGGCCGGTGGCATCGACCAGGGTCGTGACCATCGGGGCGGAGATCACCGCCGGGTCGATCCGTAACTTCTTGGCCAGCAACGGCATCGTGCCGCCGATGGTCGCCGCCCAGCCGCAGATGATCACCAGGGTGATGCCGACGACCACGGCGATCTGCGCGCCGACGAACACGGCTCCGATGACCATGCCGACTACCGCGAGCATCGAACCCAGCACCAGGCCGACCCGGCATTCGCGCCAGATGACCTTCAGCAGATCCGACACCCGCACCTCGCCGACGGCCAGTGCGCGCACGCACGAGGTCGCCGCCTGCGCACCGGCATTGCCGCCCGCGCCGATCAGCAGCGGAATGAACAGCGCGAGATGCGCGGCGCGGGCCAGCGTGACCTCGAACGCGTCGGTCACGGTAACCGTCAACGTGGCCGCAACCAGGAGCAACAGCAACCACATCGCGCGGTAACGAGCCAGCTGGAAGACCCCGGCGGCCATGTAGTGGCCGGCCCACGGGCTCGCCCCGGCCTGACGCGCCACGTCCTCGCTGTCCGCGGCCTCGATGACCTCGACCGCGTCATCGATCGTCAGCAAGCCGACCAGCCGATCCTCGCTGTCGACGACCGGCAGGTTGATCAGATTGGTTTCCCGCATGAGCCGCGCCGCCTTCTCCGCGGCATCGGTCGCGCGCGCGAAAACCGGTGCGGTGACGACGAGTTCGGTCAACATGCGGTCCGGATCGCTGAGGACGAGTTCCCGCATTTCGACGATGCCGGTGAGCCTGCGTCCGCCGTCCACCACGGGCAGCGTGTACACGGTCTCGGCGTGCGCCCCCTTCGCACGCACCACCAGCAGCGCCTGTTCTACGGTGAGATCCCGGTGCAGCGCAACGACTTCCGGGGTCATATAGCGTCCGGCCGAACCTTCGGGATATCCGAGCAACGCCGCGGTCATCCGCCGCTCCCGCGGGCTCAGCCCGGCCAGCACCTTCTTCGCGACGGTGGCCGGCGCCTCACGCAGCATCCGGGCCCGGTCGTCGGGATCCATGCCCTCGACCAGATCGCGGAAGCTCTGATCCCGCATCCCGGCCAGGATCTGCTGCTGATCGACGGGTTCGAGCTCCTCGAAGACCGCCAGCGCCCGGTCCTTGTCCAGCAACCGGAACGCGATACCCGCGTGCACGGCGTCCAGGCGGGCGAGTTCATCGGCGATCCGGTGCGGCGGGCGATTCTCCAACCACGTCAGCGCGGCGTCGACCTGCCGCGCATCGATGCAATCCCGCAACGATACGTCATCCGAAACAGCTTCGGCGACAACGGATTCAGTGGCATCCGTCCCGATGGCTGCCGTTTCGGCGACCGCCGTCGCATCGGACTCCGCGCCCACGATTGCGCCGGAGACGGCGGTTTCGGCCCTCCCCAACTGTGCTGCGGTGACAGTGTTTTCAGCCTCGGCACACAGACTTTCGGCGCCGGAGAACACAGCAGAACGATCGTCACCCGGCGCATCGGAGCGTGCGGGAGCGACGAAGAACACATCGGTCGACATGAGAAGAACCTCGGCATACAGCGAGTGGGTACGGGATCGCGAATCACCGCGAGGCACCGACCTCGCCACCGAAAGCTCTATCGGCAGAACAGCAGGACGGCGCCGCGCGGCATTCGACTGGGGGGTTCGCTACGCACAGCCACCCACCTCCTCATCGCCGGCACTTCACCGTCGGAAACTTCGCGCCCGATGCCCACCCAGGCACCGCTGCGACCTGCAACATTGCCCGATCGACGCGTGGACGCACAACGCCCGGATGCAGGTTACACCTTCATAGGCCCGAACGCCGAAACATCGAAAATCACCACTTCCGGCAACCGCGTTCCGGGCCCGCATCACGAGCCTGCAGCCTTCATCGACAACCTCATCGACCGTCGGCGCTGATGTACCCGAGGGTGTCGGCCGACAGCACCATTCGCCTGGTTCACCCAGGCATCGTGCCGTCAGGCGACCCCACACCCGGCCAACGAATGTGAGCCGAAGTCGCCGTTCCGGCAGCCACACCGCTCCGCGACCGGGCGCCACAGCGAGCCATCGCCCAAACCTCAACGGGGAGATCATGTTTCCTGTCGTTCGAGGAACATGCGACACGGCGGCGGGGTAACCTGGTTGCCGATTCGCCATTCGGACGGGTGGGGCTTGCATATGGTCGAGTATGTGGTTCGCGATGTTGTGCGCGACGTGATCGCGGATGTCGCGATCAACGAGCTGTTCATCGTCGATGGGCTTGCGCTGCACAGCGATGCCAGTGTCGTTCACCGCCTGCGACGCGGTGGCGGCCGCAACGAGCCGTTGGGCTTCGGCGTCGAAGAGCTCACGGCATTGGCGACACCCGTGGTCTGGCTGGCCCTCGACGAACTGGCACATCGCATCGCGGGTGACGCGATCGACGGGGCCTTCAAGGGACTGAAGAGCTTGACGCGCAAGGTCTTGCGCAGCAGGCGAGCGCCCACGACCATTCCGGCACTGTCCCGAGAGCAACTCGGTGAGGTACGTCGCCTGGTCGAAGAGCTGGCAGCCGAGCGAGGACTGGAACCCGGTCGCGCACAGGAGATTTCGGATGGCGTCGTCGCGAGGTTGGCGACGGCTCCGGAGCAGGAGCCACCCACGGGCTCGCCGGCCATCAGCGAGTGATGTCGGCGTCCGCCGCACCGCGATTCGACGACCGGGCCATCGCGGCGGGGACAGCGGTACGGTTCATCCTGCTGGCCGTACTGATCGTGGTCACGACCGCGTCCATGGCCGAGGAGTTCGTCGACAGCCGCTTCACCAGCTGGGGCTGCCTCCTGGCCGCGGGCGGCGATCCGAACAACGGCTCAATTGCGATATTCGACGCGATGCGGCGGCAGCACGCGGCGTACTCGGATTGCGAAACCCGTTTCGGCCGCACCGAGCCCTGGTGGATTCCCCTGACCGCGGTTGCCGCGCTGCTACTGGTCGCGATCCTCGTCACCGCGGTACTCACCCGGACGCGGTCTGGGCGCCGCGACATTACCGTCGAAAAACTGTCCGGCTACGCGGATCTGTCCCCCATGCTCCGAGAGCTGGTCTCCGCCACCGGGATCACGCAGCCGGTGCGATTCGTGGTCGATCCCTCGGCCTTATCGGCGGGCGCGGTGGTGACGGGCCGGACGCGACGTCCCACGGTCCGGCTGCACGGCGGGCTTCTCGCCCATATCGCCAGTGAGCCGCAGCGGTTTCGCGCGGTGGTACTACACGAGCTGGGGCATATCTACAACCGTGACGTCACCCTCACGTACTCCACGATCGCGCTCTGGCGCGCGTATCTCGTCACAGCCCTGCTGCCCTATCTGCTGTGGGCCATCTGGTGGCTGACGCGACCGTACCGGTGGCACAGCGATATTCCGTTCAGCGTTCGCAACCTGGCGATGACGGGCGTGATCGTCGCCCTCGTCTATCTGGTCAGGGCGGATGTACTGCGTGCCCGCGAAGTGTATGCCGACCGCACGGCGGTGCGGTGGGGCGCCGACCCGCGCGGATGGGTCATCCCCGACCCCGGTCCGAAGCCGAATCCGCTGCGCCGCATGGCCGCGAGCATCAAGGAGCTGTTCGTCACCCACCCGCGGTGGACGGTACGCCGGCGCGCACTCGACGACCCGTCCGTCCTGTTCGGAATGTTCGGGCTCCCGATCGTCGCGACGGGGATGGCCGCGTCACTCATCAGCGGCCGGATGTCCGGCTTGGCCCTCGTGTCCACGATGCGGCCAATGATGGTGCCGATTTCCTCGGGTGTCGCCGCCGCACTGGTCACCGGCATCGTCGGGTTCGCGGTCTGGCGCGCAACGATTTTCGCCGCCGTGACCGCTCGACCGCACGGGTCCGGACTGAAGTTGGGCCTATGCCTGGGGATCGGGTTTTCCCTGGGCGAGTTGGTACTGAACCGGGCGACCATCGCGGACTGGCTCCCGAATCACCCGGCGGTTCTCCTGGTGCCGATACCGATCGGCATCTTCTACGGCTTGTGGACCACGCAGAGCGCGGAACTCTGGGTCACGGCGTGGGCGGGCCGGTCGATGCGAATTCCGTTCTGGATCAACGTCATCGCCGGCTTCGTGGTGCTGTCCGCAGTGCTCTGGTGGTGGGACGACAACGCGTGGATGCTCACCACCTGGATGTTCGACGCGGATTCCGTGCAGTTGACCGGCCTGCTCGTCCAACTGCCGGTCGGTTTCCCGCTGCGCGTGCTGAACGCGTTGCTGTACCTGGGCCAGAGTGTCGCGCATGCTCCTCTCGTCATGGCAGCCGTGGCCGTGATCGCCGGCTCGCCGCTGTTGTTGTGGACCACATCCGTCTCCGGAGACCGTGCGGCGTGGCAATCGCGTTTCCTGCTGGCGAGCGAACGGATCGTGCCGTCGTCTGTTCCGGCGTTGCCGTCGTTGCGGGGCGTTCTCGCGGCAGCGGCCGCGGGGACGGCCACGTCGTGCTGTACCGCGGTAATCTTCGCGATGACAATGCACACCGTGGATCCGCCGGGCCCTCGGTCCCTCGGGGTGGCGATCGCGATCTACCTGGCGTGGTTCCTGATACCGACCGCACTGGGTGTCGTGGTCGGTGCGGCCGTTGCCACGGCACGTAGTTCGCGAGCGCCTCTGCTCGCGGCGCTGGTCGCCACGCAACTCGGGGTGTGGGCCGGCACGGCCGGTCTCGCGGCGCTGATCACCGTGGACGGGTGCGTCGCTCCCTTGGCGACCACTAGAACTCTCTGCGACGTGCGGTCCGGACTCGCCGTGCCACTGCGCGAATGGCTGCCCGTGGCGCTGGTCGCCGGAGTCGTGGAAGCGGCGGTCGTCGCCGCGCTCGTTCTGGCGATCCGCCGCATTCCGGGCATCCGGGAGCATCGCCCGATTCACCCGCGCTCGCCCTCGATCCCGATCCGGCGGCGGCTGGCCACCGCGTCACTGTTCCTCGCGATAGTCGGCGTGTCGGTCGCGGTGACAGTACGGGGAACCATTGCCTCCGGCTCGGACGAGACCGTCGATTTCGGCGCGGTACAACAGCTGGCCGTACCCCTCGCTTCCCCGTACGTCCTGGCGAACCAGGTGGCCGCATGGGATGAGTACAGCGACGACATCGGCCCGCGGATGGAGCGGGACATGCAGAATTTCGCCGATGTCGCGGGCCCGGCGCTCGAGTCCGGCAATGACGACGCGCTGATCACCGTTCGCCCGGAATGCACCGATCTGACCGGGCTCGTCACGTCGGCCAGGCGCTATTTCCGGAATCCCGATCCACCGGCCGAATCCCTGTGGAAAAAGATGGTCGACGACGTGGATCGCGGAAGCCGGGAGTGCGCGGCGGGTTTGGCTCTGCTGACAGCGCCGGCCGATCATCGGGCCGATGAGGCGGCGCAGCACTTCCTCACTGCCCTCGCAGACTTCAGCGATGCTTTCGACGCCGACGAGGCAATGCTCCGACGGATCGAAACCATCATCACGGTCCCGAAACCATGAGGCATTACCGCCGCCGGTTCCGGCGAATCCCCGAACTTCGGGCAACGCTCGGCGAATCCGCTACAGCATGCAGCTGACGCAACCCTCCACCTCGGTCCCCTCCAAAGCCATTTGGCGGATGCGGATGTAGTACAACGTCTTGATTCCCTTGCGCCAGGCGTAGATCTGGGCCTTGTTGACGTCGCGGGTGGTGGCGCTGTCCTTGAAGAACAGGGTCAGGGACAGGCCCTGGTCGACGTGCTGGGTGGCCGCGGCGTAGGTGTCGATGATCTTCTCGTAGCCGATGTCGTAGGCGTCGGCGAAGTAGTCGAGATTGTCGTTGGTCAGGTAGGGGGCCGGGTAGTAGACGCGGCCGATCTTGCCTTCCTTGCGGATCTCGATCTTCGAGGCCACCGGGTGGATCGAGCTGGTGGAGTGGTTGATGTAGGAGATCGAGCCGGTCGGCGGGACGGCCTGCAGGTTCTGGTTGTAGATGCCGTGCGCCATGACCGAGGACTTCAGCTCGCGCCAGTCCTCCTGGGTCGGGATGTGCACCCCGGCCTCGGCGAAGATCTGCCGCACCCGTTCGGTTTTCGGCTCCCACGCCTGCTCGGTGTACTTGTCGAAGTACTCACCGCTGGCGTACTTGGACTCCGGGAAGCCGCCGAAGGCGACGCCGCGCTCGATGGCGAGCTTGTTCGAGGCGCGCACCGCGTGGTAGGCGACAGTGTAGAAGTAGATGTTCGTGAAGTCCACGCCCTCTTCGGATCCGTAGTGGACCCGCTCACGCGCCAGGTACCCGTGCAGATTCATCTGTCCCAGACCGATCGCGTGCGAGGAGTTGTTGCCCTGTTCGATCGAGGGCACCGAATAGATGTGGGTCTGGTCCGAGACCGCGGTCAGCGCCCGGATGGCCACCTCGATGGTCTGCCCGAAATCCGGTGAGTCCATGGCCTTGGCGATGTTGAGCGAGCCGAGGTTGCACGAAATATCCTTGCCCACAGTGGCATAGGACAGATCGTCGTTGAACACCGACGGCGTGGAGACCTGCAGGATCTCCGAGCACAGATTCGAGTGGGTGATCTTGCCCTTGATCGGGTTGGCCCGGTTCACCGTGTCCTCGTACATGATGTACGGATAGCCGGATTCGAACTGCAGCTCGGCGATGGTCTGGAAGAACTCGCGGGCGTTGATCTTCGACTTGCGAATCCGCTTGTCGTCGACCATTTCGTGGTACTTCTCGGTGACGTTGATATCGGCGAACGGCACACCGTAGATGCGCTCGACGTCGTACGGCGAGAACAGGTACATGTCCTCGTTCTTCTTGGCCAGCTCGAAGGTGATGTCCGGAATCACCACGCCCAGCGAGAGCGTCTTGATGCGGATCTTCTCGTCCGCGTTCTCCCGCTTGGTGTCCAGGAACCGGTAGATATCCGGGTGGTGCGCGTGCAGATACACCGCCCCCGCACCCTGCCGGGCCCCGAGCTGATTTGCGTAGGAGAACGAATCCTCCAGCAGCTTCATGATCGGGATGACGCCCGAGGACTGGTTTTCGATCTTCTTGATCGGCGCGCCGTGCTCGCGAATGTTGCTGAGCAACAACGCAACTCCACCGCCGCGCTTGGACAATTGCAAAGCGGAATTAATGGAGCGACCGATGGACTCCATGTTGTCCTCGATGCGAAGCAGGAAACAGCTCACCGGCTCACCGCGCTGTTTCTTGCCGGAGTTCAGGAAGGTCGGGGTGGCCGGCTGGAAGCGGCCGTCGATGATCTCCTCGACCAGTTGCTTCGCGAGGATCTCGTCGCCGTCGGCGAGGGTGAGCGCGACCATGCAGACGCGGTCCTCGAAACGTTCGAGGTAGCGCTTTCCGTCGAAGGTCTTGAGGGTGTAGGAGGTGTAGTACTTGAACGCGCCGAGGAAGGTGGGGAAGCGGAACTTCTTGGCGTAGGCCTGCTGGAAGAGCTTCTTCACGAAGGCCCGGCTGTACTTGTCCAGCACCTCGGACTCGTAGTAGTTCTCCTCGACCAGGTAGTCGAGCTTCTCGTCGAGGTTGTGGAAGAAGACGGTGTTCTGGTTGACATGCTGCAGGAAGTACTGGTGCGCGGCCTCGCGATCCTTGTCGAACTGGATCTCCCCGTTCGGACCGTAGAGATTCAGCATCGCGTTGAGAGCGTGGTAGTCCAGGCCCTCGGTGGATGCGGTATCCGCGGCGACCGGACGCTCTAGGCGAGCCGACTTACCGGCAGGTGCTGTTGTCGTTGCCAAAACAATCCCAATCCCTCTCGGACGCGTTCGACGTCCTCGGCAGTTCCCATGAGTTCGAAGCGATACAGGTACGGAACGCCGCATTTGCGCGAGATCACTTCTCCCGCATAGCAGTACGTATCGCCGAAGTTCGTGTTGCCGGCCGCGATGACGCCGCGCAACAGCGCACGGTTGTGCGGATCGTTCAGAAACCCGGCCACCTGACGGGGCACGAAGTCCTTCTCGGATCTGTTGCCGCCCAGCACGTGCCGGCCTCCCCCATAGGTGGGGCAGATCAGCACGTAGGGCTCGTCGACGCGAAGCGAATCGGCAGTGTGGAGCGGAATGCGAACGGCGGGCAGGCCCAGCCGTTCGACGAAGCGGTGCGTATTCTCCGACGCACTCGAGAAGTAGACCAGGGGTGCGTTCCCGCGGGGCGCTTCCCCACGCTTGCGGGAATCAGGCGTTTCGGCCATCTGGAGCACTCCCTTCCTGCTACCTCCCTCGCCGGAAACCGGCGACCGGCGGGTCAGGCCGCGGCGACCGCCAGGGACTTGATCCGATCCGGACGGAATCCGGACCAGTGATCGTCACCGGCCACGACGACCGGAGCCTGCAGATAACCCAGTGCCATCACGTAGTCGCGGGCCTCCGGGTTCTCCGAGATGTCGACGACCTCGTATTCGATACCGACCTTGTCGAGGGCGCGGTAGGTGGCGTTGCACTGGACGCATGCGGGCTTGGTGTAGACGGTGATGGTCATATGTCCCTCTCTCATCGGGCCTTGGAACCGAACCTGAACCTGAGCCTTGAATCCGTATGCAATGCGTGGGCCGAGTGCGATTCGCCTCACGTGCGCAAACCCCTGGAAGTGGGCTCAGCCCCCCAGGTCAGACGACCCCGGACGACCCTGCGGCCGTACCGTCTTCCAGCTCCCAAGACACTACACCTAGTGGCCGACAGAATCCTACAACACGAGATGTTGCGAGTCACAAAGGTGAAATTCGGTCGGCGTAAGTACCTGGACAGTCGATTCGCAACTCGACACGGCTGTGGTACAGATCACGATTTCGTCGCGTAGCTTCTTCCCAGCTAACACATCGTTCCCACCGGTAACAGTTGCCCCTCCCGGCTCACCGACCCCGGAACAGACAAGGCCCGCCCCGTCGAATCCGACAGGGCGGGCCCGGTGCGCAGACCTCGGCATCGGCCCTCGCGGGCCACGCGATCAGGCGTTGACCGAGTTCTTCACGGCCTCGACGAGCTCGTGCACGGTGGCGGCGAGCTCGGTCAGCGCCTCGGCGTCGTCGCGGGGGTGCACCTCGCCGAAACGCTGTCCGATGACGCCGAAGTGCAGATGCGCGCTCTCCACCACCGAGGCGCCCGCCACGCCGAGCACCTTGACGGTGTCGCCGTGCGACCACTTGGCGGCGTTCTGGCTGATCGAGGCGCTCACCACGGCGGCGGGCTTGCCCTTGATGGAACCGGCGCCGTAGGGACGCGAGGCCCAGTCCACGGCGTTCTTGAGCACGGCCGGGATCGAGCCGTTGTACTCGGGAACGAAGACCAGCAGGCCGTCGGCGGCGGCGACGGCCTCGCGCAGGGCGGTCGCGGCGGCGGGCACGCTGCCGGGGACGTCGAGGTCCTCGTTGTAGAACGGGATGTCGTCGAGACCGGAGGCGATGACGACCTCGACACCCTCCGGGGCGGTCTGCGCGGCCGCCTCGGCGAGTTGCCGGTTGATGGATCCGGCGCGCAGGCTGCCGACGAGTGCGAGAAGACGAGTCTGGGACATGATCACTCCTTGAATTGCCGAGGCGGTCACCACCACCGCTGTCACGGTAGAATAACCGGACCACGGTCCGCTTTCATTCCGTCCCTAGGGGGGCCACCCCGTGAACTACGACACAGCCGCCGACGATCCATGCGCACGCGAACCCGGTGACGATCGTCCCACGGGGCTGCCGATCGAGGCCGTCGCCTTGGAGATGCCTCCCGAAGCACTGGCTCTGCTGCCCGTGACCGCCACCGCGGCCGAGCGCAGCGACGCGGCCCGCAACCGGCAACTTCTGCTGGACGCCGCCGAACAGCTGGTGCGGGAATTCGGCGCGGACGACGTCACGATGGACGCGGTAGCTCGACGCGCGGGCGTTGGCAAGGGTACCGTCTTCCGCCGTTTCGGTTCCCGCTCGGGCCTGATGCTGGCCCTGCTCGATCAGTCCGAGCGAAAATTCCAGGCCGCGTACATGTTCGGGCCGCCACCGCTGGGTCCGGGGGCACCGCCCGCGCAGCGACTGATCGCCTTCGGCCGGGCACGACTGGCCGGCATCGAGGTCGAGGGCGAGATGCGCCGTGCCGCGGACGATTCGAGCCGGTATTCCAGTCCGCCGTACAACGTCACGAAATCCCATGTCGCACTGTTACTCCGGGAGGCCGGCGCGGCCGGGGACATCGCACTGCTGGCCGACAGCCTGCTCGCGGCCCTGGACGCCGCGCTGGTCCTGCACCAGATCCGGGTGCTCGGATACAGCACCGAACAGGTCGCCGACAATTGGGAACGCCTGGTCCGCTGGGTGCTCGCCGATGCCTCGGTACAGTGACGGGCGTGGGTACTCTTCGTCAGGCCATCATCGCCGAATTGGGTGTTCAGCCGGTCATCGAGCCGAAGGTCGAGGTGCGCAGGCGCGTCGATTTCCTCAAGGACTATCTGCGCTCAACGCCCGCAACGGGTTTCGTGCTCGGCATCAGCGGCGGCCAGGACTCCACGCTGGCCGGTCGGCTGTGCCAGCTGGCGGTCCAGGAACTGCGCGAGGAGGATCACGAGGCCACCTTCGTGGCGGTGCGCCTGCCCTACGGCGTCCAGGCCGACGAACATGACGCGCAGGTCGCGTTGCGCTTCATCCAGCCCGATCGCTCGATCGAGGTGAATGTGAAACCCGGCGCGGACGCGGTCGCCGCCGAGGTCGCACACGGTCTGAGCGACCTGCCTGCGAGCGAAGGCCACGAGCCTCGCCTGCGCGATTTCGTGCGCGGCAACATCAAGGCCCGCGAGCGGATGGTCATCCAGTACGGCATCGCCGGCCAGCTGAACATGCTGGTCGTCGGTACCGACCACGCGGCCGAGGCGCTGACCGGATTCTTCACCAAGTACGGCGACGGCGGCGTCGACCTGACGCCGTTGACCGGCCTTACCAAACGTCAGGGCGCGGCCCTGCTCCAGGATCTCGGCGCGCCCCCGAGCGTCTGGGAGAAGGTCCCCACCGCCGATCTCGAGGACGACCGCCCCGCCCTCCCCGACGAGGTGGCCCTCGGCGTGAAATACGCCGACATCGACGACTACCTCGAAGGCCGCGAGGTGAGTCCCGAGGTATCCGACCGCCTGGAATCGATCTTCCGCAACACCCGCCACAAGCGCACCGTCCCCGCCACGCCCTTCGACACCTGGTGGAAGTGAGTCGAACACACAGTTTCTCGACGCGCGGTTCATCGGTTGCCCGGAAGCGCCGAGAGACGGCAACAGATGCCACAGGCTCCTTGGAATCGGTTGCGCGACAAGCATGTTCGCGTCGCGCGGTTGAGAGCTGATGCAGCAGTCGCCCGATCTCTCGCGCCGTGGCCTCGGTGAAGACTGTCCAGAGTCGACCACACGCTCTCCTCGGCGGGGCGCGGGTAGCCGAGCGCGTCGAGCCAGTCGAGGATCGGGCCGTGCCGGCCCAGGTGGCCGGGCGGTGCGGGCTGCGGGCGGCGGCTCCTGAACTCGCGCGCCTACGTCAGGAACGAAGAGTGCGCAGGCCGGCGCGGATTTCGCCGACCAGAATCTCGGGCTGTTCCAGGGCCGCGAAGTGCCCGCCCTTGTCGGCCTCGCCGTAGTGGATCAGGTTGCTGTAGGTGTCTTCGATCCAGCTTCGGGGCAGGCGGGGGATGTCCTTCGGGAAGACGGTCACCGCGACCGGAAGCGTCAGCTTCGGACCGGCGAAGGTGGCTGTTCGGTTTTCCCAGTAGATGCGCCCGGACGACGCGGCGCTGTTGGTGAACCAGTAGAGCGATATCGCGTCGAGCATGTCGTCGATGCCGAGGGCGTCCTCGGCGAGCCCCTGGTTGTCGGTCTTGGACTGGAACTTCTCGTAGATCCAGGCTGCCTGACCGGCGGGCGAGTCGGCCAGGGCGAATCCGACCGTCTCCGGCTTCGTGCCTTGCAGGTGGTTCGACCCACCGAGTTCGCCGGTGTAGCGGGCGAGGGTCTGCACGGCGTAGCGCTGTTCGGGCGACAGGGTGTCGGGTATCCGCGCGGGAAAGGCGTATTGGGTGTTCAGATGAATTCCGGCAAGCCCCTCGGGTTGCATAGCCCCGAGAGTGGTGGTGACGACCGCACCCCAATCACCGCCCTGCGCAACCCATCTCGGGTAGCCGAGACGCTTCATCAGCTCCGCCCACGCGCCGGCGATGCGCGAGACGGTCCATCCGGTCTCGGTGGGCTTCTGGGAGAACCCGAACCCGGGGAGCGACGGGATGACGACGTCGAATGAATCGGCGGCGTCCGCGCCGAACGACACCGGATCGGTCAGCGGGCCGATCAGCTTCCCGAACTCGAGGATCGAGCCCGGCCACCCGTGCGTGAGCAACAGCGGCATCGCGTCGGGATTCTCGGACCTGACGTGGATGAAGTGGATATCCAGCCCATCGATCTCGGTCAGGAATTGGGGGAAGCGATTGAGCTCGGACTCGAGGCGTCGCCAGTCGTAGCCGTGTTCCCAGTAGTCGACCAGAGATCTGGCGTTCTCCACGCGAACCCCTTGCGACCAGTCGCTCACCGTTTCCGGATCCGGCCATCGAGTTCTGGCCAGCCGCCGCTTCACGTCCTCGATCTCCGAATCCGGGATCGAGACGGTGAACGGGCGGACGAGGGTCGAGGCCGGCGGTGTCGGTGCGGTCATTGCCTTCTTCTCCTGAGCTTGGAAGCGCAGTGCAACTCTTCATTGCACACCAGTGTGCAATCTACTTTGTTGCACACCAGTGTGCAACAATGGTGCCGTGCCCGCCGAGTCCTCCCGTGTGCGCTCGATGAACGAGACGCGCGATCGCATCCTCGACGTCGCCCTCGATGTGCTGGGAGAGAACCCCGACGCCGGAATGGGCGACATCGCCTCCGCCGCCGGCGTCGTTCGTCGCACGGTCTACGGCCATTTCCCCTCGCGCCTCGACCTGATTCGGACACTCACCGAACGAGCCGTCACCGAGATGACGGCCGTGCTCACCGAACTCGGCGCCTCCCACGCGGAACCGGACGCGACGTGGGTCGAATTCATCGCCCGCGTCTGGCCGGTGACGCACCGGTACCGGGTGTTGTTGGCGCTGCGCCGCGGCGAATACGGCGAGGCGATCCACGGCCTGCTCGGACCGGTCGATAACCTCCTCGCCGACCTCGTCAAACAGGGCCAGGACACCGGCGTGTTCGCACACCACCTGCCGGCGGGCATTGCGAGCCAGATTGCCTACGGCGTCGTGTTCGCCATCGCGGACAGCGACCTGTCGAACCGACCCCTCGGCGCCCGAGCCGCGGCGATCACGAGCCTGCTGCTGCTGGGCGTTCCCGAGACCCGCGCCATCGCTCTCATGGACGACCAGCCCTGACTCGCAGCACTCGACCACAAACCGAAGTCAGCGCACGAATTGTGGCACGGGCGAGGGGACGACGCCGTGAGCTATGGTGAGCACAAGTCGTCGGCAAAGAGGTGATCGTCGGTGAATTCCGCTGCAACTCGTCCACGTCCGGGCAACCTCCGCGTTGTCGCCGAAGAGATCGAGCAGAGTACGGGCCTGCGCGTCGAAATTCTGGGGGGAAATCTGGTGATGTCACCGACACCGCGCGGTAAGCACGCGGGCACGGTGCTGCTGATCCGCCGCCGAATCGAACCACGGCTGCCCGCCGGTCTTGCTCCCTACGAGATGTCGTCGATCGCGATGCCGGGCGACGAAGACGACTACTGCACTCCGGACCTGGTCGTTCTGCCCGAAAGCTGGAGCAATGATGACGACTGGCTGATCGACCCGCAAGAAGTGGAACTCGCGGTCGAAGTCACCTCCCGGAGTGAGAAGCCGCAACAGATCATCCGTAAGAACGGCTGGTACAGCGTCGCAGGCGTTCGCACCCTGCTGGTCCTGGATCCCGGTTCGGGTCGATGGGAGCTGTACACCCACCCGCGGGGTGGGGACTATCACGGTCGCCTCGACGGCAACTACGGGGATCCTATCCCGTTGCCGGAGCCGTTCGGCTTCACCGTGGAGACGGACGAGCTGCCGCGTTACGGCCGGTGAGGTCCTAGCCCCCCGCGAACGGGGGCAGCACGTCCACCCGGGGTGTGAGGCGGGTGGTGGCGTCGCGGGTGAGTTCGTCGCCGATCAGGAAGGCGCAGACCTTCAGCATGGGGTCGAGGGCGGGGCCGTAGGTGTGCGAGAGGGTGTTGCGCAGGTCGGAGACGGTGGCCTCGGCGGGGAGGTCGAGGTGTTCGCTCGATTTGCCGACCGCGTCCGCGATCGCGGCGAAATATCGGACCTCAACCACCGATCGCTCCCATCGTCCGTTCCGGCGGCACGAAATCGGCGGCGTCGATACCGTGTCCGGCCCATTTGTTCCACATCGCGCCGCGCCACAGCTCGGCCAGTTCGGCATCGGTCGCGCCCTCGCGCAGCGGCGCTCGTAGATCGTATTCCTCGTCGCTGAACAGGCAGGAGCGGATCTTGCCGTCGGCGGTGAGCCGGGTGCGATCGCAGTCCGAGCAGAACGTCCTGGTCACCGAGGCGATGATGCCGACGGTCGCCGGGCCGCCGTCGACCAGCCAGGTCTCGGCGGGCGCGGCCGGATCCTCGCGCCCGGCCGCGGTCAGGGTGAACCGTTCGCCCAGAACCTCGAGCAGTTCGGCGGCGGTCACCATATTCGCGCGTGCCCATTCGTGATCGGCGTCCAGCGGCATCTCCTCGATGAACCGCAGCGCACCGCCCTCGGTCAGACACCATTGCAGCAGATCCGTTGCGCCGGAGAGGGTTTCACGCATCAGCACCGCGTTGACCTTGACCGGGGCCAGGCCCGCGCGGTGGGCGGCGCGAATTCCGGCCAGCACCGAGGGGAGCCGGTCACGGCGGGTCAGACGGGCGAAGGCGGCGCGGTCGACGGTGTCGAGCGAGACGTTCACCCTGCCCAGGCCCGCCCGCGCCAACGCGGCCGCCCGGTGTTCGAGCCCGACGGCATTGGTGGTCATCGCCAGCGGCGTCTGCGGCACGGCCGCGTGGACGCCCGCGAGGATCTGTTCCAGATCCCGGCGCATGAGCGGTTCGCCGCCGGTGAAACGCACCTCGCGCACGCCGAGTTGGCGCACCGCGAGCGTGACCACGCGCACGATCTCCTCGGCCGAGAGCAGTTCGTCGCCCGGGATGGCGGGCAACCCCTCCTCGGGCATGCAGTAGGTGCAGCGCAGCGAACATTTTTCGGTGATGGATACCCGCAGATCACGCGCGATGCGCCCGAATCTGTCCAGGAGATGCGGAGTATCGGGCCGTCCCGCCGACGGAGGCAGCCCGCGGCGGACGGCGGGAATCCCCATGACGACCACACTCACACAACCCATTATTGCCGCACGAAGCCACCGGGGCTCAGGAGGAACGTTCGAACTGTCCGGAACGAGGCCGCTACTACAGTGCTTTATATGGCACTATCGCGCAGCGATTCGATCAGCGGCGGCGGGCGCGCCGGACCGCCCACCGGACTGGCCCGGTCGGTCGAGGAACACCTCGGCCGAGTCGAGGAAATGCTGCGTCCGCTGGCGATTCGCGACGTCGAGGACGTCGCGATGGCCGACGCGCTGGGACGGCTGCCGGCCCGGGATGTGCACGCGCCGCTGGATCTGCCGGTGTTCCGCAATTCCGGGATGGACGGTTACGCCGTACGGGCCGCGTCGGTTTCGGTGACACCGGTCACCCTGCCGCTGGCCGGTGTGGTCGCCGCCGGGCAGTCCGGGGAAGCGCCGCTGCCGCCCGGTGCCGCGATGAAGGTGATGACGGGCGCGCCGATCCCCGCCGGCGCGGACTGTGTGGTGCCGGTCGAGGACACTCGCACCGACGGTCACACGGTGACGATCGAACGCGGCCGCAAGGCCGGGGATTTCGTCCGCGAACCGGGTGTCGACGTGCGTTCCGGGGAACTGCTGGTGTCGGCGGGAACGGCGCTCGGGCCCCGGCACATCGCCGCCCTCGCGGCGGTCGGCCTGCCGAGGCTGCCGGTGTTCCGCCGCGTGCGCGCCGCGGTACTGACCACCGGCGACGAGCTGATGCCCGCGGGAGTTACGTTGCGGCCCGGGCAGATCTACAACTCCAACGGCATCGCGCTCGCCGCGGCGCTCAGCGCGAACGGCGCCGAGGTCGTCTCGGTCGAGCACAGCCGCGACGACCCGGCCGAGTTCGCCGGCCGTCTCTCGGCCGGAACCGCTCGCGCGGACGTGGTGTTCACCTCCGGTGGGGTGTCCAAGGGCGATTTCGAGGTTGTCAAGGACGTATTGTCCACGCGCGGCGGGGAATTCGGCTCGGTCGCGGTGCAACCCGGTGGACCGCAGGGGCTTTCGGTCTTCGACGGCGTTCCGGTGCTGAGCTTTCCGGGCAATCCGGTCAGCACGATGGTGTCCTTCGAGGTGTTCGCGCGGCCGATTCTGCGCGCGCTCGCGGGCCTGCCGCCGGTGCCGGCACACGATGTGGCACTGCTGGACCCGGTGCGCTCGCCCGCGGGCCGGCGGCAGTTCCTGCGCGGCCGCCTGGACGGCGACGGTGTCCGGCTGGCCTCGGGACCCGGCTCACATCTGGTCGCCGCGATGGCCCATGCCGACGTGTTGATCGATATCGCCCCCGAGGTCACCGAACTGGCCGCGGGCTCGATCGTGAAGGTCCGGGAACTGTGAGCGAGCTTGCGAGTGAACCGTGGACACAGCGCGCTTCGCGTACGACGGAGCCGAGGGCCAGCGAGGTGGAGGCGTGAGCGAACACGAACTCTCGCACGTCGATTCGGAGGGCCGCGCGCGCATGGTCGACGTGAGCGCCAAGGCCGATACCGCCCGCGTCGCCGTCGCCGCCGGTGAGCTGCGCACCACCGCCGAGGTGATCGGGCTGGTGCGCGCCGACGACATGCCCAAGGCCGATGTGCTGTCCACGGCACGGCTGGCCGGAATCTCCGGCGCCAAGAAGACCTCCGAACTCATCCCGCTGTGTCATCAGCTGGCCCTGACCAAGGTCGACGTGCGCTTCGGATTCACCGCCGACACCATCACCATCGAGGCGACCGCCAAGACGACCGGCCCGACCGGAGTCGAGATGGAAGCCCTCACCGCGGTCGCCGTCGCCGGTCTGACCCTGCACGACATGGTCAAGGCCGTCGACCCCGCCGCCGTTCTGAACAATGTCCGGCTGCTCACCAAAGACGGTGGCAAGCGCGGACATTGGGAACGCCCGGATGGTCCGGCCCAAGCGCGCACGCCTACCCCGCCGGACGCGACGACGCATTCGGCTCATCCGGTGTCCGGCTCGGCGGATTCGGCGACTCGGCCGGACGTCGTGATCGCACCCACCCGGGCCGCGCACGAAACGAGCACGCACGCAACGTCGCACGGACAGGCGGCGTCCGGAACCGGGAAGGCGGCCGAGCCCACCGGATCTCGCACGGCGGTCGTCGTGGTGGCCTCGACCGGCGCGGCGACCGGCGCCCGGGTCGACAAGACCGGCCCGGTGCTGCGGGATTGGCTTGCCGGACTGGGGTTCTCGGTGCGCGGTCCGCTGGTGTACGCGGACGCCGACATCGCGGCCGGTCTGGCGGACGCGCTGTCCGGCGGGCCGGGTCTGGTGATCACCACCGGCGGAACGGGAGCCTCGCCGACCGACGCCACCCCCGAGGCGACGCTCGCCGTGCTGGATCGCGAACTGCCCGGGGTGGCCGAGCAGATCCGCCTGAAGGGAGCCGCGAGCTTCCCGCTGGCCGCGTTGAGCCGCGGCATCGCCGGGCTGGCCGGCCGCACGGTGGTGATCAACCTGCCCGGATCGCCGGGCGGAGTACGCGACGGCATCAGCGTGCTGGAGCCGCTGCTGGACCACTTGCTGGCCCAGGTCGCCGGAGGAGGCAGCCATGACTGATCCGCGACCCGACGTTCGCCTCGCCACGATCAGCGATCGACCGCTCTCGCCCGACACGGTGGAGGCGGCCGTGACCGGGCCCGAATACGGCGCGGTCGTGGTGTTCACCGGAAAGGTCCGCAATCACGATGGCGGACAGTCGGTTTCGTCGCTGGAGTACTCCGCGCATCCGGACGCGGCGAAATTCCTGCACCGGATCTGCGCCGAAGTCACGGCCTCGACCGGGCTGCCGGTCGCCGCGGCGCACCGCATCGGCGCCCTGGACATCGGTGACGCGGCCATCGTCGTCGCGGTCGCCGCGGCCCATCGCGCCGAGGCGTTCAGCACCTGCGCCGACCTGGTGGACCGGATCAAGCACGAGGTGCCGATCTGGAAACGCCAGCTGTTCGCCGACGGCCTGTCCGAATGGGTCAACGCCTGCGGCTGAGCGGAATTCGCCTCAGCCCTCCGCTGATTCGGCGGCCTCCGGGCCGAGGTTGCGCCGGATCCGGTCCAGCGCCCGCACCACGGCCGCGCGTTCGGCATCGTCGAATCCGTCCAGCGCGCGATCGGTGAGACGGGCCATCTCGTCCTCGATGGTGGCCTCGAGGTCACGGCCGCGCTCGGTCAGATACAACCGGACCAGCCGCCGGTCGGTGGGATGCGGTTCGCGGCGCAGCAGGCCGGCGGCCTCCATCCGGGTGGTCGCCCGGGTGATCGTCGGGGTGGACAGACCCAGCCGTTTGGCCACCTCCCCCGGCGTCAGCCCGTCCTGCGACCACAGGCTGCGCAGGATGAACTGCTGCCCCTCGTAGACGCCGTGCCGCGCGTACGCGGACATCGCGGCCATCGTCACCGCGCGTTTGGCGGACCAGTACACGGTGAGGAAATCTTCGGCGTCGGCGGTGGTCATGATGCGTTCAGCGTAGGGTATTGAGTTCGTTAGCCGACTCACGATATTGTCGTTGTCCGGCTAACGACTCTATCGAAGGACCGCGATGAAACTTGGCATCGGCATCACCGACTTCTCCTGGCCCGTCACCGCCGGCCGCCTCGGGCCCACCGTGACCGACCTGGCCCAGCAGGCCGACGAGGCCGGATTCGACAGCCTGTGGGTGATGGACCACTTCTTCCAGATCGGCCTGTCCGGGCAGCCGCCCGAGTCCCCCATGCTGGAAGCGTATGCGGCACTGGGCTTCCTGGCCGGAATCACGCACCGCATCAAGCTCGGCACCCTGGTCACCTCCGTCGCCTACCGCCACCCCGGCGTGCTGATCAAATCGCTCACCACGCTCGACGTACTCAGCGGCGGCAGAACGTATTTCGGCATCGGCGCCGGAGCCGCGGTGGACCCCCGGACCCTCGACCGGATCTTCGAGACCGACGGACTGGGCATCCCGTTCCCCTCGCTGGGACAGCGGTTCGAGATGCTCGAGGAGACGCTGCAGATCGCACACCGGATGTGGGACGGTGACGAAACACCCTTCCGCGGAAAGCATTACGAGCTGGCTCGGCCGCTCAACTCGCCGAATTCGGTACAGCGCCCGCGCCCGCCGATCCTGATCGCGGGCAGCGGCGAACGCAAGACGCTGCGACTGGTCGCCCGGTACGGCGACGCCTGCAGCCTGTTCGATATGCCCAGTGCGGGCTATGCCGACGACATCACCCACAAACTCGACGTGCTGCGCGCGCACTGCGACGAGGCCGGGCGCGACTTCGACGAGATCGAGAAGACCATCGGCACCCATCTGGACCCGAGTGACGAGAAGCACTTCGTCGAGCACATGCGCGAGCTGGCCGCCCTGGGCATCGACCACGTACTGCTCGCCCCGCAGGGGCCGTGGGACGAGAAACGGCTGGCCGGGGTCGCCGCGGTACTGCCCGAGGTGCACGCGATGTGAGGCCGTTCCGATGATCTCGACGCGGTCACCGAGAGGGGGCATCACGGAGTCCGCACGGGGACCACATTGAGCTCCGCACGCCGAAGGGGCAGAATTGGTGTGTCGGACTTCGGCGCATATGCGGTATTCCTGTCCGGCCCGGTCGACAACGGTTACTGTCGAGTGCCCCGGTCGGGTGGATTCAATGATTCGCCATCGGTGGATCCAGGGGCATGTGCGTTCCCACCCGCAGGTGGCGGGTCCGGGACAGGATCGGATCGCCCGGCCGCGCGGGTGGATCGAGAAAGGGGCGCAGCGTGCACTGGTGGGAGTCCGCGCCTCCAGGAAGGGCATCCGTGCCCATCGCCGCGCGTTCCTCTGCCGCAGCGTCCCGATTCGTCCTATTCCCGGGGCCGAGCGGCACGCTCACGATTCCCATCGCCGCCGCGGCCGATATCGCCACCGCGCGCCAGGCCGGGCGGGACTGCGCCATCGGGCTGGGCTTCTCCCCCACCGATGTCACCATGATCTCCACCGCCATCTCCGAGGTGGCCCGCAACATCACCAGCTATGCCGGGCACGGCGAGATCCGCCTCACCATCGCCGACGTACAGGGTCGCCGTGCGCTGGTGGTGCACGCACAGGATCAGGGCCCAGGCATCCCGGACACGGTCGCGGCGCTGGAGCACGCGGGCGGTTCGGGACGCCGGCTCGGCCTGGGCCTGCCCGGCGCGCGCCGGCTGATGGACGGGCTCACCCTGGAGTCCGAGGTCGGGCAGGGGACGCTGGTGGAGATGTGGAAGTGGATTCCGGTACGCGCGCGGCGGTGAGGTCGCCCGCGGCTCGGTAGGGTGGGCGCGTGAGTCGGCGCATCCCTGTACTGATCGTGGCCGGATTTCTCGGGGCCGGAAAGACGACACTGCTGAACCATCTGCTGCGGCAGCGCCGAGCCCGGATCGGGGTGGTGGTCAACGACTTCGGCGCGGTCAACATCGACGCGATGCTGGTGGCGGGACAGGTCGACGCGATGGTGTCGCTCGGCAACGGCTGTGTGTGCTGCGCGGTGGACGTCGGCGAGCTGGACGAGATGTTCACCCGTCTGGCGCAGAGCAATCGCGTCGATGTGATCGTGGTGGAGGCCAGCGGACTGGCCGAGCCGCGCAATCTGATCCGGATGGTGATCGCCAGCGACAATCCGCGAATCCGGTACGGCGGGCTGGTCGAACTCGTGGACGCCGAACACTTCCCGGACAGCCGAACCCGGCATCCGGAACTGGCCTCACATCTACGCCTGGCGGACCTGGTGGTGCTGAACAAGGCCGACCGGGTGTCCGACGCGCAGCTCGAACGACTGCGGGGCGAGATCGGCGAACTGGTGCGCGGCGTGCCGGTGCACGCGACCGCGCACGGCCGGATCGATCCGGCACTGCTGTTCGACGCGCCCGAACGGACCGCCGCCCCCGTCGCCGAACAGCTCAGTTTCGACGAACTGCTGGACGACCACCACGCCGACGTCGGCCACCATCACCTACACGACGGCTATCAGAGCGTATCGTTCACCAGCACAACCGATCTCGATCCGCGCAAGCTCGTCGCACTGCTGGAGGACCCGCCCGCCGGACTGTTCCGCGCCAAGGGCTTCGTCGCGTTCGGAGTCGCGGAAGACGGGCGAAAGTTCTTGCTGCACATGGTCGGACGGCACGTCGTGTTCGAACCGGCCAGCTGGTCGCGCGGTGAGTCCCGCCGAACCGACCTGGTCCTGATCGGTTCCGGCCTGGACACCGAGGCGACCACGGCGGCTCTGCGGCGAACCGTCCACGACGCGCCCGAGCCACTGGACGAGCAGGCGCTGCTGGGCGTGTGGCGGCACGTCCCGCGCGAACTCAGCGACGCCGAGATCTGACTCCCGACCCGATTCCGCCCCGAGGCGCGCCTCCGGCGCTCATACGGCGAGGCGGTCCAGCAGATCGGCGGCCGCGGCGCGGACCGGTGCCGGGTCGAGGTGCCGGCCGAGCATGCGCAGCACCGTGTCGGGGATCAGGTGATCGGCTTCCTGGGGTGCGACGCCCCGATCGGACCGGATGCTGATCACGCTCTCCACCAGACGGAACGGCAGCGTGTGCGCGTCGGCCGCGGGGCCGACGGCCACGTCGGCGGCCAGACGCTCGTACTGCCCGCGCAATTCGGCCCGGCGCAGCCGGAATTCCGCGAAACGCTCCGAGCGCAGTTCGGGCAGTAGATACAGCGCACCGAGATTCCACCGCGCCGCGCACAATTGCCGCACGTCGAACCAGGCGAGGGCGTAGAGCCGCACCTCCGGCGGTTCGGGCGTGGCCTCCAGCAGCGCCGCCAGATCCAGTGGCGCGGAGATCGTTTCCGACAGCAGCGCGTCGAGGATGTCGTCCTTGGCGCCGAAATGGTGATAGAGCGAGGCCTGCCGGATGCCGACCGCGTCCGCGATGGCCCGCGTCGAGGTGCTCGCGTAGCCCCGCGTGGTGAACAGTTCGGCGGCGGCATCGAGTATTTCCGCGCGTGGAGTCGAGCCGCGGCGTCGCCGGGCCTCGTGGCGGGGACGACCGGGTCCGGGTTGCGTCACACCTGCCATTCTGGACCATCCCCATGCTCGCAGGCCCGTCACCTGGGCAGAGAGATTTCTGTCATTTGACAGAAATTCAAGCAACACAAAAGTTACCGGCGGTAGCGGACTCGATACATCGCCGTCACCGAGTACGCCATCGGACTCGGAAAACTATCAGTCGATAGATATTGGCCACGACGCCGAAGGATCCCGCCCATGGCCACCACCTTGTCCGCACCCCCGTCCGACAGCGCCGACCTCGAGGCGTTCGGCTACCGGCCCGTCCTGCACCGCAAGCTCGGCCGCTACGCCTCCTTCGCGGCCGGATTCTCCTTCGTATCCATCCTCACCACCATCTTCCAATTCTTCGGATTCGGTTACGGATTCGGCGGCGGTGCCTTCTTCTGGACCTGGCCGATCGTCTTCGCCGGGCAGTTCCTGGTCGCGCTGAACTTCGCCGAACTCGCTGCGCGATATCCGATCTCGGGATGCATCTACCAGTGGTCGCGACGGCTGGCGGGCGAGGCGGTGGGCTGGTTCGCGGGCTGGATGATGATCATCGCGCAGATCGTCACCGCCGCGGCGGCCGCGATCGCCCTGCAGGTGGTGCTGCCATCGATCTGGAGCGGATTCCAGCTCGTCGGCCACGACACCGCGCTGACCTCGAAATCCGGTGCGGCGAACGCGGTTCTGCTGGGCAGCATCCTGCTGGCGCTGACCACGGTGGTCAATGTCGTCGGCATCGAGTTGATGGCCCGGATCAACACCATCGGCGTGACGGTCGAGATCGTCGGGGTGCTGGCCACGATCGCGCTGTTCCTCACCCACACTCGCCGCGGACCGCACGTCGTGCTGGAGCACGGCACCGCCGCACCCGGCGGGTACTGGGCCGCATTCCTGGTGTCCGCGTTGATGGCCGCCTACGTGATGGTCGGATTCGACTCCGCCGGTGAACTTTCCGAGGAGACGCGCAATCCGCGGCGGGTCGCGCCACGCACGATCCTGTCCGCGCTGGGGGTCTCGGCGCTGGGCGGCGGGCTCATGCTGCTCGGCGCGCTCATGGCCGCACCGAGCCTCACCGACGGCAAACTCTCGACCGACGGCCTGGCATACGTCATCTCCGCGACCCTGGACAGCCCGGCGGGCAAGGTGCTGCTGTGCTGTGTGGCCATCGCGATCTCGGTGTGCACCTTGGCGATTCAGACCGCGGGCTCCCGGCTGATGTTCTCGATGGCCCGGGACGGGCGACTGCCGTTCGCGCGCCGCCTGGCGGCGGTGCATCCCCGCTTCGGCACGCCGGTGCTGCCGTCGGTGGTGATCGGCGCGCTCGCCGTCGCACTGCTGGTGTTGAACCTCGGCAACGCGGCGATCTTCGCGACCCTGGCCAGCGTCTGCATCGTCATGCTCTACCTGGCCTACCTGCTGGTGACGGTACCGCTGCTGATCCGGCGGCTGCGCGGCCCGGCCCGGGCCCACGACGGGCTGTTCTCCCTGGGCCGCTGGGGAATTCCGGTGAACCTGCTGGCCGTCGTCTGGGGTATCGCGATGGCGGTGAACCTGGCCTGGCCTCGCCCGGCGGTCTACACACCCAACGGCGGCAGCTGGTGGATGCTCTGGGCCGCACCACTGTTCGTGCTGCTGACGATAGCCGTCGGCGTGGTGGTGCACCGGCTCACCGCCGCGCCCGCTCGGGCCGGCGCGCCCGCGGTGCAACCCGCATGACCCGCCGGGGCGGCGCGTGCGCGGCCGCCGCCCGCCCGGGATATCTGGGCCGCCCGGCCCTGGCCCTGCTGATCGCGGCGGCGATCAGCAGGGCCGTCACCGCCGCACGACATCGAAAGGACACACGATGACCAGCACCGCATCCACCTCCGGGGCACGCGCGCACGCTCGTTCGCAGGCCGCGGCCGCGAGCGTCACCGGGCCCGAGCTGCCCGCGGCGATCGACGCCGCGAAAATTTGCTACGCCCAGCGGATTCCGCCTGGCGGCTACGCGAATCTCGTGCTGGACCGCGGCACCCGGATCCGGCTGTCCGACCCCGCGGGCTCCGCGTGCGCGCACATCATGCTGCTGCGCGCCGAATCACCCTGGGAGCGGCTCAATGTCGCGGATACGGTGAAGGTGCCGTGGCAGGCGTATCTGGGGCTCGGACATCCGCTGCTGTCCGACCAGGGACGCGTCCTGGCGACGCTCGTCGCCGACTCGTCACAGCGGCACGACGCGCTGTGCGGTCCGGGACCCGCCGCGCGCCGATCGCTGCTGCTCGCCGCCGCCAAACACGGTCTGGGGCCGCGCGATATCGGACCGACGGTGTCGTTGTTCCGCGGCGTGCGGGTCGGCCCGGACGGCGAACTCGTGCCGACCGGGAGCGCGGGGGCGGGATGCGCGGTGGACCTGATCACGCATCTGCCGGTCACGGTGCTGATCGCCGACGCCGGGCATCCCCTCGACCCGACCCCGGTCACCGAACTGGACGTCGTCGCCTGGCACGCCGCCGAGGATCTCGCTCGCCTCCCGGACGGCGAGCCCGAGTACCGGCGAGCCGTGCAGAACACCGAACAGGCCTGGCGCGCCGCGCACGCCCCGGCCTGAACGCCGCGCCGCCCGCCGACCGAAACCGCCTCTCCCCGAAACGGATTCCGTACATGACCACCTCGGCACACACCGTGACACTCGATCAGACCGTGCCCGCGCGCAGCCCCTGGTCGGCCATCGTCCCCGCCGGCTCCCGGCTGGACATCATCGACCTGCACGGCAATCAGGCCGTCGACTGCCTGCTGTACTCGGCCGCCGACCATGCCGACCGCTACAGCGCCCAGGCCACGATCACCGCGCAGCGCAACATCTTTCTCAGCACCGGCAGCGTCCTGCGCACCGACACCGGCACCGCCCTGATGACGGTGATCGCCGACGAGGTCGGCAATCACGACACCGTCGCCGGCGCCTGCTCCCAGGAGTCCAACACCCTGCGGTACGGGCATCACACCCGCCACCAGCACGCCTGCGTCGAGAACTTCCTGGCCGAAGGCATGAGATGGGGTCTGGGCAAACGGGATCTGGTCTCGAACATCAACTGGTTCATGAACGTCCCGGTGGAGGCCGACGGCACCCTGGGCATCGTCGACGGTCGTTCGGCCCCCGGTAAGAGCCTGTCCCTGCGCGCCGAGATCGACACCCTCGTCCTGATCTCCAACTGCCCGCAGATCAACAACCCCTGCAACGGATTCGATCCGACTCCCGTGCGCATGGTCGTCTCGCGCTGAACGAGCGGCGATTTCCCGAATTCACCGCAGCACAGCCGCATTCGCCTCGGAGGTACGAGCAATGACCGACACCGCCCAGCCCCTCGCGCCGATCGCACATGCGGCCGCGCCGCGGAGGCGTCCCCTCGACACGCCGCAGCGGCCGGCCGGAGACCGCTCACCCGAGCGCACCCCGAGCACCACTCCCGCAGCAGTCGTCACCGATTGCGCGGTCAGCTCCGCGAACCGGAATATGCTCTCCAACAACGAAACCCGGATGACCGCCACCGGCGAGGGCAAGTCCGCGACCCGCACGGGCAGCCCCGGGCCCGCCGATGCGATCGCGCCCGCATCGACCGCCGCGAGCACGTCACCCGGCGCCGCGCGGGCGACGGAAGACACCGTACCGGCGAGCGGCGTGCCGGAAGCGGCGAGCGCGTCACCGGCGGCCGAATCGACGACAATGCCTTGCGATATCCGAGTGCTGCGACCGGGAATGCTGACGACCGTGCAGGATTGGCCGGGGCGGGTGGGTTACTGGCATGTGGGGGTGCCGCCGTCGGGGCCCATGGACGATCTGTCGTTCCGGCTGGGGAATCGGACCCTCGGCAACGCCGAGGGCGCGGCGGGCCTCGAATGCACGCTGAGCGGACCGGCACTGCGATTCGAGCGACCCACCCTGATCTGTGTGACCGGAGCACCCGCGGTGGTGACCGTGGACGGAATTCCGGTGCCGCAGTGGCGCACGGTGCGGGTGCCGGCGGGCGGCGTACTGGACGTGGGCGCGGTGGCGGGGCCCGGCATGCGCAGCTACATACTGTTCGCGGGCGGACTCGAGCTTCCCGGATACCTCGGCAGCGCCGCGACTTTCACCCTCGGCGGGTTCGGCGGAAACACCGGCGCGGCACTGCGCACCGGTGACGGGTTGGCTCTCGGCCCGGCCACCGGAACCCCCGGGTCGGCAGTACCCGCCGACGATCGCCCGATGCTGTCCCAACGCTGGGAGCTGGCCGTGACCGAAGGGCCGCACGGGGCGCCTGAGTTCTTCACGCGCGACGACATCGACGTCATCCTCGGCTCCGACTATCAGGTGCATTTCAACTCCGACCGAACCGGCGTCCGACTCGTCGGCCCCAAACCGCAGTGGGCCCGCACCGACGGAGGCGAGGCCGGATTGCATCCGTCCAATATCCACGACACCGCGTATTCGGTCGGCGCACTGGATTTCACCGGCGACACCCCGATCCTGCTCGGACCGGACGGACCGAGCCTGGGCGGATTCGTCTGCCCGATCACCGTGACGGCGGCGGACCGGTGGAAGCTCGGCCAGCTCGCCCCGGGCGACACGGTTCGGTTCGTCCCCGTGCGAGCCGATCGAGTCGCCTCGCCGCACATTCTGGGTCCGGCGCGCCGCGCCGGCTGGCCGTTCGTCCGCTCGACCGCCCGAGACGGCGACGACGGCGTTCTGGCCCGCGCCGACGCGGACGATACGACCACGGTCACCTATCGCCGGGCGGGCGAGGACGGCGTACTGGTCGAATACGGCGATATGACATTGGATCTCGGGCTCCGGGCGCGCGTGCACGCACTGTACGAACATCTGCGCGAGCGCGGTGAGCCGGGCATCACCGAGCTGACGCCGGGCGTGCGCTCACTGCAGATCCGCTTCGATCCGGACCGTCTGCCGACCGCGAAGCTGCTCACGCTGCTGCGTGAAGCCGAATCGCTCCTGCCGCCCGCCGACGAACTCGTGGTGCCCAGCAGAACCGTGCGGCTGCCGCTGTCGTGGGACGATCCGGCCACCCGGGAGGCGATCACCCGCTATATGCACGGCGTCCGGGCGGACGCGCCCTGGTGCCCGTGGAATATCGAATTCATCCGCAGAATGAACGGACTCGCCACTGTGAATGCGGTTTTCGACACCGTATTCGCCGCGGAATACCTGGTTCTGGGCTTGGGGGACGTGTATCTCGGTGCGCCCGTGGCCACCCCGACCGATCCCCGGCATCGGCTCGTCACCACGAAATACAATCCGGCCCGCACCTGGACGCCGCAGAACGCGGTCGGTATCGGCGGCGCGTACCTGTGCATCTACGGTATGGAAGGGCCGGGCGGCTACCAGTTCGTCGGGCGGACCACCCAGGTATGGCGGCACCACTGCACCGACGGCGAATCCCCTTGGCTACTGCGGTATTTCGACCGCATCCGATGGTATCCCGTCGAGGCCGCCGAACTACTGGACCTGCGCGCGGAATTCGCCGCCGGACGTGGTGAGCTGCGGGCACAGGACGGTGAATTCCGGCTGGCGGACCACCGTCGCTTCCTCGCCGACAACGCCGCCTCGATCGAGGAGTTCCGCACCCGGCAGCAGCACGCCTTCGCCGCAGAGCGCCAATCCTGGCGCGCGGCAGGCGAACTCGCCGAGTCCGCGTCATGACCGTAGGTCACGAGACGATCCCCGCCGACAGTGCCGCGCCGACCGCGAGGTCCGCACCCGAGGAGACCAGACCATGACCGTGTGGATTCATCGACCGACCCGGGAGTCGGTCGCCGCGCAGCTCGCGAGCGCCCGGGGCGAGCTCGCCGGCCTGCGGCTGGCCGTGAAGGACAATGTCGATGTCGCCGGAATGCCCACCACCGCAGGGTGTCCGGAGTTCGCCTACACCCCCGAGCGGGATGCACCCGCGGTCGCGGCCCTGCGTGCGGCCGGCGCGGTCGTGGTGGGCAAGACGAATCTGGATCAGTTCGCCACCGGGCTGGTCGGCACCCGGTCCCCGTACGGCGCGGTCCCCGACCTGCGGCGGCCCGAATTCGTCTCGGGCGGTTCGAGTTCGGGTTCCGCGATAGCGGTCGCGGGCGGCGAGGCCGATATCGCCATCGGCACCGATACCGCCGGTTCGGGTCGGGTTCCGGCGGCGTTCCAGGGAATCGTCGGTATCAAGCCGACCGTCGGGGCGGTGTCGACCCAGGGCGTGGTTCCGGCCTGCCGGTCCTACGATTGCGTGACGATCTTCGCCGCGGACCTCGACCTGGCGAATCGGGCGATGGCCGTGCTCGCGGCGCACGCGGGTGATCGCGCCTGGCCGGCCGACGTGCGGTTCGCCGCGCCGCCGGAACCCGTGGTGGCCGTGTTCGACGCACTGCCTGATCTGGATCCGTTGTGGCACAATGCCTTCGAACGGACGGTGCGGCGATTGCGGGACTCCGGCGCGCGGATCGTCACGGTGGATCCGGAACCCTTCCTGACCGCGGCCCGGCTGCTGTACGACGGCGCGCTGGTCGCCGAACGATACGCCGCGGTAGGCGAATTCGTCGACGCCCGACCCGATGCGGTGGACCCCACGGTCCGCTCGATCATCCGTGCGGCCCGCGACGTGCCGGCGCACCGGCTCGTCTCGGATCTCGCCGCGCTGCAACGGTTGCGCGCTCGCGCGCTGGCCGGCCTGGCCGGCGCGGACGCGCTGCTCACACCCACGGCCCCGGCACAACCGACGATCGCGGAGGTCGCCGCCGATCCGATCGGGGTGAACTCCCGGATCGGTATCTACACGAACTTCTGCAATCTGTTCGACCTGTGCGCGGTCGCGGTGCCCGCGGGGACCGCGGGCGGGGCGCAGTTCGGCGTCACCGTGTTGGCCAGGCCCTTCGAGGATGCGGTCGCCCTCGACATCGCCTCCCGGATCACGCACGGCGACAACGGGTCCCGGCCCGCACCGCAGACGTGCTGGCCATCGCGCGCCGCCCCCGCGCACGAACTGATCGTCTTCGGCGCCCACCTGCGCGATCAGCCACTGGCGCATCAGCTCACCGACATCGGGGCGCGATGGATGGGTCCGGTGCGCACCGCGCCCCGGTACCGGCTGGCCGTTCTCGACACCGCCCCCCCGAAACCGGCCGTGACCCGGCGGCCGGACGATATCGCGGGCGTCGCCGTGGCCGGGGAACGATGGCTGCTCTCCCCTGCCGCGCTCGGCCGCTTCCTGGCCCGGTTGCCCGCCCCCATGCAGTTGGGCGCGGTCGAACTCGACGACGGCACCTGGCACACCGCCTTCGGATGTGACGGCGCTGCCGCACTGTCGGGCAAGGACATCAGCGAATACGGCAGCTGGCGTGCCGCACTCGCCGCGGGCGCGGCCGGATGACAACGCGCCCTGCCGCACGTCTCGTGCGGCAGGGCGCGGATGGGTCGCGGACTATTTGGTGAAGGTGGCGGCCGCGTTGCCCGCGGCCCCGATCAACGTCGACACCAGGGTGTAAGCGAGGTTGACCAGTTCCGAATTCGCCACGTCTCCCAGCCCCAGAGAGGTGGCCAGCGGTGCGAGCAACTGGATCGCGGCGGTGATCAACGTGTTCGCCGCGGAGTTCGGATCGGTGGAATTGGTTGTGCCGGGCTGCGTTCGGGCGCCCGGGCCGGTGCCCGCCTGCGGGGTGGCGCTGGGTGAGGTCTGGGACTGCGGGGCGGCTCCGGGGGCCAACCGCGGCTGGGCGGCCCCCGGGGTGCCCGTATCGGGCGTGCTTTGTTGCGGCACAGCGGATGCCGTGGGCGCGGGCGCGGAATTCACTGCGGGAGTGGCGTTCTGCGGAGCGGATCCGTCGTTCGCCGCCGGAGCCGCATTCGACCGCGGAATCGGAACGGCGGCGGCCGACCCGCTGGGCACGGACCCGAGCAGATAGGTCACCAGCCCGGTCGTGATGGCGATCGCGTGTTTGATCTGGCCCTCGTTGGAGACCAGCTGCGCCGCGTCGTCCTTGTTGGCGCCGTTGCCCATCTCGATGAACACATCCGGCACCTCGGTCAATGCGGGCCCGGCGATATCGGAGCGGGTCTGCATCCCGTCGACGGCCCCGGCATAGTTCGCCGCGGTGAACCCGGCCCGCTTGTAGGCATCGCGCACCGATCTGCTGGCGGCCAGCCCGGCGGTGGCCTGCACCTGCGCCGCCTTGGCATCCGGAACGGGCAGTTTCGGGATGATCAGATGGAAGCCGTGCTCCTGCGCGGGCGCGCTGTCGGCGTGGATGCTGATCGCGACGTCGGCGCCCGAACGATTGGCCGCCGCGGCGCGTTCGTCGACGCAGCCACCCCATCCGGTGTCGTCCTGGCGGCTCAGCACCACCCGCGCGCCCAGCACCTCGAGCGACTGCTTGACGAGGTTGGCAACCTTCCAGTTGATGGTGTGCTCGGGCGTGCCGTCCACGGCCGTCATCCCGGTGGTCTGACATTCCTTGGTGCCGCCGTAGCCATCGTTGACCGGCCGGGACAAGTTCTGCCCGGATCCCTGATGTCCCGGATCGAGAAATATTGTCTTGCCTGTGAGTTTGCTCGACAGGTTGGACGGCGCCTGCGCGGGCGCGGCGGGCGCGGCCGAGGCCGTCGGCACGAGTCCCGCACAGGCGGCGGCGGTCGCGACGACGAGGCACAGACCTGCCCCGACGAATTTCGGCTTGCGGTAGAACAGCTGGCGAGAGAACACAACGCCCTCCAAATCCCGTGCTGGTACCGGTCTCGCGGTGCCAATGAGCACAGCCGGGGCGGCGTACCGCCCTAGCTGTTACTGCTGTTGCGGTTGTTACGGGTGAGCATAGCGACATTCCCGTTGGATGTCGCCTTCCGCTCCCCGTTTCACAGCGTTCCGCAACATTTCAGCATCCGAGATTCGGGGCGGTCGCGCCTCAGGCGCGCACGATACTGGTCCCCTGCACCTTCACCGGATGCGAATCCAGCGGGCGGGTGGCGGGGCCATGGGCGACGGTGCCGTCGAGGTGGAAGCTGCTGCCGTGACAAGGACATTCGATCACGCCGTTGACGACCTTGTTGACCTTGCAACCGGCATGGGTGCAGGTGGTGGAGAAGCCGGAGAAGGTGCCCGCGGTCGGCTGCGTCACGACGGTGTCGCCGACGATCACCCCGCCGCCGACCGGAACGTCCGACGTGCTGGTCAGCGGGGCCGCCGTCTGACCACCCGGGGAGGTAGCGGCCGACGAGGACGTCTTCGAGGAGGACGAATTGTCCGAACTACAGGCGGCGAGGCCGAGCGCGGCCGCGGCCACACCGGCTCCGGCCAGAGCCGTGCGGCGGTCGAGCGGATCGGCGATCGAATCGTTCTGGGACATGGCTTGATTCTCCTTACCGGGGAGCCGCGGGCGAACCAGCACGATCCGCGTCACCCCTTCGGCGGTCGGGGCAAGTTCGATCGAGGCGAACGATACGGGCGCATCGTCGTGCGACACCACAAATTTCCGCGATTCGATCAATTCACCCGCGCGACTCTGATAGACACCCCGGGAAGGTGCGGGGAACTCCCGCCGCGCCGCCGAATGCCGGCGGCACAGATCAGTTCGAGGAGGACCACCGTGCGTGCCAGCACGCTTGCGATCGCCGGGGCCGTGGCTTCGACGGCCACACTGCTCGCGTCGGGGACGGCCGGCGCCGCTCCGGCCAAGTCCATGCCCGGTGACGGGCTCTATCGCGTGGGCGTGGACATCACCCCCGGTATCTACCAGTCGGCCGGACCGGCCGATCCGGCGCACGCGTGCTTCTGGGAGCGGCTGTGGAAGATTCCCGGCCCGAACGATCACAGTGATCCGAACCAGTACATCGTCGCCAGCGACCTCACCCACCAGCGACCGGTCCGGGTGATGATCAAATCGACCGACGTCGCGTTCAAAGCGACCGGCTGCGGCGGCTGGGTGATGGTGCCACCGCCGCCGAACACCGGCTCCTACGGTCCGGGCGGCCTGTTCGGCAGCGAGTACTGACCTTCGGCGAGAACGTCCCCGGCGGCCCGCCGGACGTTTTCGCACGGCCCTGATGTGAGCGCTCACACTCCGTCGGTGTACTGTCCGGACCGACTTCTCACCTGTCCCGATCGGAGGTTGGCATGGCGCTCACACCTGACCAGATGTTCACACCGCGGCGGGCCCGCCGGTGATCACCACCCGCCGCCGGCTCGCCGACGGCCGCGAGATCCTCTACTTCGATCAGGCCCCGGTGAACCGCACCGCCACCGACACCCGCGAGCTGCCGCGGACCACCACTCACTCGCAGGCGCGATTCGATCCGCTGCTCGGCGAATGGGTCGTGCTCGCCTCGCACCGCCAGAGCCGCACCTTCCTGCCGCCGGCGGATCTGTGCCCGCTGTGCCCCTCCACTCCGGAGCGGGCCACCGAGATCCCCGAATCCGATTACGAGGTAGCGGTTTTCGAGAATCGATTCCCCTCGCTGTCCACCGATCACACCGAATGGCCGGACGCGGTCGAGGGTTCGCCGCTCACCGCGCTGCGCGAGGGGTACGGACGCTGTGAAGTGGTGTGCTTCACCAGCGTTCACGACTCCTCCTTCGATCGGCTGGACCCCCGGCGGGCGCGCCTGGTGGTCGACGTGTGGGCGCATCGCACCGCCGAACTCGCCGAATTGGACGGCGTCGGCCAGGTGTTCTGCTTCGAGAATCACGGTGAGGAGATCGGGGTCACGCTCTCGCATCCGCACGGGCAGATCTACGCCTACCCGTTCGTCACACCGCGCGTGGCGAAGATCTCGGCCAACGTCGCGGAGTACCGGAAAGCGCACGGCAGCAACCTGTTCGGCGATCTGCTGGCCGCCGAGCGCAGCGCCGGAATCCGGGTGGTCGCGGCGAACGAGGAGTGGACCGCCTTCGTTCCGCCGTTCGCCCGCTGGCCCTACGAGGTCCAGCTGTATCCGCACCGCCGGGTGGCCGACATCCCTGATCTCGACGACGCCCAGCGCGAGGCGTTCGCGGTGCTGTACCTGGACGTGCTGGGCCGCTTCGCGCACCGCTTCGACACCCAGATGCCGTACATCGCCGCCTGGAATCAGGCACCGACTCCGAAATCCGGTGTCCCCCGCGATGATTGGTGGCTGAACATGCAGCTGTTCTCGATCCGCCGCGCCGCGGGCAAACTCAAGTACCTGGCCGGATCCGAGTCCGGGATGAACGTCTTCATCAGCGACACCACCCCCGAGACGGTCGCGGCCGAGTTGCGGGAGGTCGCCGCGTCGTGAGTGGAGCCGAGCGCGGTGTCTGGGTCGCACCCGGGCGCGTCAACATCATCGGCGAGCACACCGATTACAACGACGGCTACGCGCTGCCGATCGCGCTGCCGCATGTGGTGCGATGTGCCGCGCAAACCGAATCCGATGCGCGGGTGACGGTTTCGTCGCAACAGCATCCCGGTGAGGGGATCGGCGAGCCGATCGCCGGGCTCGCGGATTCGAGCGTGACGGGCTGGGCGCGTTATCCGCTCGGCGTCGTCCACGAGTACGTCCGGCGCGGATATCCGATTCCGGGCGTGCGACTCGAACTCGACGGAGCGGTGCCCGTCGGCGCGGGCCTGTCCTCGTCGGCGGCGGTGGAGTGCGCGGTGGCGGTCGCGCTGCGCGATCTGTTCGACCTGGCGGTCACCGACGCCGAGTTGATCGATATCGGCCGGGCCGCGGAGAACTCGTACGTCGGTGCGGCCACCGGCACCCTGGATCAGTCCGCGTCGGTGTTGTGCACGGCCGGGCACGCGCTGTTCCTGGACTTCGGCCGGGGCGAGCACGACCAGGTGCCGTTCGATCTGCCCGCGGCCGGTCTGGCGCTGCTGGTCGCGGACACCAACACCCCGCACCAGCACGCCGGTGGCGGCTACGCCCAGCGCCGCCGGGAATGTGAGGAGGCCGCGGCCGCGCTCGGGGTGCGCTCGTTGCGCGAGATCACCGATATCGCGGCGGTCGAGCGGATCACCGTGGACGCGCCGCGGCGCCGGGCCCGGCACATCGTCTCGGAGAACGCCCGCGTGCTCGAGGTGGTGCGAATGCTGCACAGCGGCCGTGATCCGCGCGAGATCGGGCCGATCCTGACCGCCGGACACGCCTCGCTGCGGGACGATTTCGAGATCTCCACACCGCAGTTGGACGCCGCGGTCGAGGCGGCACTGGCGGCGGGTGCGCACGGCGCGCGCATGGTCGGCGGCGGATTCGGCGGCAGCATCATCGCCCTGGTGGACACCGACCGGCTCGACGCGACGGTGACGAATATCGAAATCCGTTTCCGCAAGAAGGATTTCGCGCGGCCGCGCACCTTCGTCGCGGTGCCCTCGGCCGGTGCGCGCCGGGAATCGTGAGGCGCCCGGCCGGGCGGTGACGCCCGGCCATTACCTCCGAGGTCATCGACGCACGGCCGGCGGTGCGGCAAGCTCACGGCATGATCGATACCGAGGGAACCCAGCTGTTCCACACGACCATGCCGTTCACCGAGAAACTCGGCGTCGAGGTGCTCGAACACGGGCCCGAGGTCGTGCGCAGCCGACTGGCCTGGCAGCAGGATCTGTGCACGCTGGGCGGGGTACTGCACGGCGGCGTGCTGATGTCACTGGCCGATGCCACCGCGGCGGTGTCCGCGTTCCTGAACCTGCCCGAGGGCGCGCAGGGCACGACGACGGTGGAATCGAAGACGAACTTCGTGCGCGCCATCCGGTCCGGCTACGCGGTGGCGACCGCGCGCCCGCTGCACGCGGGACGTCGCTTCATCGTCGTGGAGACCGAAATCCATGACGACGCGGGCACACTCGTCGGCAAGACCACGCAGACCCAGGCCGTGCTCTGACTCTGCGCTACGGCGCGGCGCCCCGATCCCCCTCGCTCACAGCTATTTCATCCACCCACGCCTGCATACCGGCGATGAAGCCGTGCTGTTCCTCCGGGGTGAGCCGGCTCATCGCGCGGAACAATCCCGCACCGCGCCGGGCGAGGAATTCCTCGAAGGCCGCGCGGTACTCCGGCGCGGCCGACAGAAGTGTGCGGCGATGATCGGCCGGATCGTTCCGCCGCTGTAGCAGTCCGGCGCGGGTGAGCTCCCCGCTGAGCTGGCTGGCATTGGTGAGCCCGAGTCCCAGCTGCCGGGCCACCTCGGTCACACTCGCGGGCCCGGAGGACACCACGAAGCTCAGTACCGCGCCGTGCCGCGGCCCCAGTCCGGCCTGCTCGAACACCTTCGAAATCACCGGCGGCATATCGTTCCGGGCACGCCGGAGATAGGCGGAGACCATCGGCACGAGCATCGTCAGCCGACGTCGTTGCTCCGCGCTCACACTCGACATCACATCCGCGCCGTCCGCCGATGCCTCTTCCACTGCGCCTCCCGGTCCCTCTTGACAGCACCCAGCATACAAGTTCAGACTTCTGAACTATTCGGAAATCTGAACTATCAAGGGGAGCGTCGTGACCACACCGTCCATTGACCCGGCCCGATACTTCGAGGCCTGCTACCGCACCCAGCCACCCGATGGAGCCGATATCCGGGCCGCCGGATGGGATATCGGCCAGGCTCAGCCGTTGGTCGAGGAACTGCAGAACGCGGGCGCGTTCGGCCCGCGCGTGCTCGATGCCGGGTGCGGCACCGGCGAGAACGTGCTGTACCTGGCCGGGTGCGGTCATCGGGTGACCGGCATCGACGGCGCGCCGGCGGCCATCGAGCACGCCCGGGCCAAGGCCGCGCGCCGCAGGATCGACGCGGAGTTCGCCGTCGCCGATGCCCGCGAATTGTCCGGCTACGACGGGCAATTCGACAGCGTCCTCGATTCCGGGCTGCTGCACACCCTCAGCGACGCGGATCGCGCCCGCTATGTCGCAGCGCTGCATCGGGTTTCGGTGCCGGGCGCACTCGTGCACATTCTCGCGGTCAGTTCAGCGGCCGAGCCGGGCCCCGGACCGCGGCGGATCACCGAGGCCGAACTGCGGGACAGTTTCGCGACGGGCTGGACCGTCGAGGAATTGCGGCCCGCCGCGATGCTGGGCAAGCTCCCCGGCAGCGAGGCCCGAACCCCCATTCCCGCATGGCTTTTCAGCGCACGGCGGCAGGGGTGACGGCGCGGGCGTGGCAGCGGCTGCTACGTGCGATCACGGGCGTGGTCACCCTGGACGGCCTGGCTCAGGCGATGTTCGCCGGGCGTCTGATGGCCGGAAGTTACGCCGGCCTGGACGCGCATTCGCTCAATGGCCCGGTCATGGCGGCCGGAATGCTGCTGATGACACTGTGTTTCGCCGCGGCGTGGCGATTCGGGCAAACCACCGGGCGCAGCGTGTTCCAGTGTGCGGGGATGACCGTGGGCACGGGGGTCGAGATCGGGCTGGGGCATCGGGAGATCCTGGCCGTCCATGTTCCGCTCGGCGTCGCGCTCGTCGCGGGCCTGGCCGCGGTGACGGTCCGGGTTTGGACGAAGCCCACGATCACAGCCGAGGTCGCGGCGCGGTGAACGCTGTTCTGTCGCGCCGCTCCCTGTTCCGCATCGCGGCAGCAGTCGGCGTCGCCGGGGCGGCCGGGGCCTGGCAGCTGGCCGCCGACACCCCGGCCGGCCGGCTGCATCTGTCCAGTTCGGCCCGATTGCCCGAACCGTTCACGCTGCCGCTGCGAGTACCGCGAGCGCTCACCCCGATCCGCCGCGATGCGACCACCGACTATTACCGGATCGTCCAGCGGCGCGCGAATGCGGTCATCCTGCCGGGCTATTCGACCCCCATCTGGGGATATCAGGGCACTTTTCCAGGACCGCTGCTGGTTTCCTCGCGCAGTCGCCGCACGGTGGTGTCGCATCGCAACGAGCTGCCCGTCCCGGTGGTGGTCCACCTGCACGGCGGGCATGTGCCCGAGGCGTCGGACGGATATCCGACCGATCTGCTGCTGCCGGTCGATGCGACGAACGCACCCGACCCGATGATGATGAGCTCGGATCCGTTGGCGCACATTATGTCCGGTGAGCGCGACTACATCTACCCGGCCGGGCAGCCCGCCGCCACGCTCTGGTATCACGATCACCGGATGGATTTCACCGGGGCATCGGTCTGGCGCGGGCTGGCCGGGGCGCACCTGGTCGTCGACGAGGCCGAGCAGCGACTGGGACTGCCCGCGGGAGAGCGAGATCTGCCGCTGCTGATCACCGATCGGGCATTCGATGCGACCGGCGCCTTCCGCTATCCGGCGATGGACCCCACGGCCCTGCATACGCCCGGTGTGACCGGGAAATTCGGCCGCGGAGTTCTGGGTGACGTCATTCTGGTGAACGGTGTGCCGTGGCCGGTGCACCGGGCGGGCACGGCCCGGTACAGGCTGCGGCTGATCAACGCGTCCAATGCCCGGGTCTACCGACTGCGGGTGGAAATGCCGCGCGGTGAGGGGCATTTCGTACAGATCGGCTCCGACGGCGGGCTGCTGGATCGTCCGCAGCGAGTGCACGCGCTGACGATCGCACCCGGCGAACGATACGAGGTGATCCTGGATCTGTCCGGATGCGCCGTCGGTGACCGGGTGACGATTCACAACGATCTCGGCGACGGAATCACTACGCGCGTCATGCGTTTCGAGGTCACCGAGCAAATCGCGGACACCTCCACCGTTCCCGAGCGACTGAACGAGATCCCCCGGCCGGACCGGCAGACGGCGGTCACCACGCGCCGATTCGATTTCCGCCGTGGGGATTCCGGATCGGTGAGCGGCTGGCTGATCAACGGACACCCCTACGATCCGCGCGAGCCGATCGCCCGGCCGCGCCTCGGGGACCTGGAGATCTGGCAACTGTCCACCGACCTGGACCATCCGATTCACCTGCACCTCGAGCAGTTCCAGGTGCTCTCGCGCAATGGCGGGCCGCCCCTGGCGACCGACGCGGGCTGGAAGGACACGGTCTATCTGGGCGCGAGCGAACTCGCCGAGATCGCCGTTCGATTCACCGACTATCCGGGGCGGTACGTGCTGCACTGCCACAACCTCGAACACGAGGACATGGCGATGATGGCCACGTTCACCACGCAAACCTGAAGCCGGCGCCGGCGATGACTGCTACCGGCCGCGCCGTGACATGCCGATACCAGCGGTAGGCGCGCGGGCGACCGCACCGCCCGATCCAGCGTTCGGGCAGCTCGCAGCTTGTGACGAATTCCTTACGAGCGGCGTTGCCATGTCGCTGTGTGGCACCGCGGGGGCGAGGATCGGTGGATGACCTCCACACGACCGAACCCGGCCTGAGGCGATGCGGGTACTGCTCACCGGCGCGGCCGGTTTCATCGGATCCCATATCCGCCGGGCACTCACCGCGGCGGGTGACGAGGTGGTGGCCGCGGATCTCATGCTGGCCGCCGCGCACGGCGCCGGCGCGGTCCCGCCGGACGGCGTGCACCGGGTCGACGTGCGCGATCCCGACACTCTGACGGCGCTGCTGCGCGATATCGACGCGGTGTGCCATCAGGCCGCAGTGGTGGGTGCGGGGGTCAGCGCCGCCGACGCACCGGCCTATGCCAGTCACAACGATCTCGGCACCGCGGTGTTGCTGGCCGCGATGGCCGAGACCGGGGTGCGGCATCTGGTGCTGGCCTCCTCGATGGTCGTCTACGGCGAGGGACGGTATCGCACCGCCGCCGGGACGCCTGCGGTGCCGCCGCCGCGCCGGCGCGCGGATCTGGATCGCGGACTCTTCGACCACCTCGACGAGTCGTCCGGAGAACCGTTGCGCTGGAACGTGATCGATGAGGACAGCCCGCTGTGCCCGCGCAGCCTGTACGCGGCGAGCAAAGTGGCGCAGGAGAATTACGCCAGCGCCTGGTCGGCGGTGACGGGCGGGACGGTCACCGCGCTGCGGTACCACAACGTCTACGGCGACGATATGCCGAGGGATACACCGTATTCGGGGGTCGCGGCCATCTTCCGCTCGGCACTCGAGGCGGGTGCGGCGCCGCGCGTCTTCGAAGACGGCGCGCAGATGCGCGATTTCGTGCACGTCCGCGATATCGCCGCCGCCAACCGCGCGGCCCTGCACCGCCCGCTCCCCGGCTTCGTCCCGCTGAACATCGCCTCCGGCACCCCCATCAGCATCCGCGAGGTCGCCGACCTCCTCGCCCGCGCCCACAACGGCAAACCACCCGCCGTCACCGGCGAATACCGCCCCGGCGACGTCCGCCATATCGTGGCCAGTCCCGAAAAGGCCCGCGCACTACTGGGTTTCACCGCAACCATCTCCCCCACCGCGGGCCTCACCGAATTCGCCACCGCTCCGCTACGCCCGGCCTCCGGCGCGGGCACCCCCGAATGGCGCTGAATCCGCACCGCACGCGGCCGACGCGCACAACACCAGCGGCACAATCGATCTCGCCAGCGCGCGAGCACTGCCGGAACCGGTTCACAATTCACCACCGCTCCGCTGCGCCCGCTCTCCGGTAGGGGAACCCTCGAATGCCACTGAATCCGCGCCGCACACGGCCGACGCGCACAACACCAGCGGCACAACCGATCGCCCACGCGCGCGCACTGCCAGCACCCGTTCACGCTTCGCCACCGTCCCGCTGCGCCCGCTCTCCGGTAGGGGAACCCTCGAATGCCGCTGAAATCCGCGCCGCACGCGGCCGGTGCGCACCATGCCGAGCGGCACAACCGATCTCGGCGACACTCGGCCACGGGCGAAACCCGTTCGCACTTCGATCCGCAGGCGGGGCAAGCTCCGCAACATCAGGTGATCCGTCGCCGCACAACGGCTGACCGAGCAAGCACACTGTGTCGTACCAGTCGGAAAGCGGCACGAGATTCGTTGCGGGACAAGCAATAGCCGCGTCCGATCCATCCGGGGCACGTCGATCGACTTGATGTAGATCGGCTACGGCTCAGCCCGCACGATCACCACTGCCGGGCCCTGCGGGGCCGAGAAGATCTCGCCCCTGGTCGGCCGCGAGGAACTGCACGGTGCTGTTCAAGACGGCGGAGAAGCGTTCGAAGGTGTCGGCGCGCAGGGAGACGAAGCAGCGGGTGCCCTCGAACCGGTGATGGGTGAGGCCAGCCTCGCGCAGGATCTTCATGTGGTGACTGAGAGTGGAGGGGGCCACGTCCACGATGAACTCTTCACGCTGATGGTCGGCGTGGTCGGCGAGCACGGCCATGATGCGCAGGCGAGCGGGATCCCCCAGTGCGGAGAACACCCGCGCGAGCTGGACGTCCTCGATATCGGGATGCTCGGGCTGCCGCGGCATGTGCCCAGACTAACATACTTCGAAGTTCGATGATATTCGATGTATGCTCGCCGAGTGACCGGATCCCAGCAGGAAGGCGACGGCCGATGACCACAGCATCCAGGACATCTACCGCCTGGACCGCACTGCGCATCAAGGACTTGACGGTGCCCAACCGGGTGTGGCTCTCCCCGATGTGCCAGTACTCCGCGGACGAACACGGTGCCCCGACCGACTGGCATATCGCCCACTACGGGGCCCGGGCGGCCGGGGGCGTGGGCATGGTGATGGTCGAATGCACCGGCGTGGCCCCCGATATGCGCACCACGAAACAGGACCTTGGGCTGTGGTCCGAACACCAGGTGCGGGGCCACCGGCGGCTGACCGAGGCCATCCGGTCCATCGGATCGATTCCGGCGGTGCAGCTCGGGGTCGCGGGCCGCAAGAGCTCGCACGGCGTGCCGTGGGACAACGACGGGACCCGGCACCCGATCGGCCCCGGCGACGGCGGATGGCAGCCGCTGGCGCCTTCACCCATCGCCTTCGCCGGGTTGACCGTCCCGGCCGAGATGACCAGCGACGACGGAACGCGGGTGCTCGAGGACATCGAGCGCGCCTCCCGCAACGCACACCTCGCGGGGTACGAGGCCGTCGAACTGCACGGGGCGAACGGATATCTGTTCCACCAGTTCCTCTCGCCGCTGACGAACCACCGCACCGACCGATGGGGAGGAGACCTGGAACGGCGGATGCGGTTTCCGCTCGAGATGGTCGAGGCCGTTCGTGCCGGATGGCCGGATCACAAGCCGCTGTTCGTCCGGATGCCCGCCACCGATCTGATGGCGGGCGGCCTCACGGCAGACGAGGCGGTATACGTCGCCGCCCGGCTGGGCGACGCAGGTGTCGACATGATCGATATCAGCTCGGGCGCACTGTCCCCGGACGCGCTGCGGATCAACACCCCCTTGTACAACGCCGAGTACGGGCCGCGGTTCCACGCGGCGGGTGTGCTCACCGCGACGTCCGGACTGATCTCTCGCGCCGACCAACTCGAGGAGGCGATCCCGGACCTCGTGGACGCCGTGTTCGTCGGCCGGGCGCTGCTTCGCGACCCATATTGGGCACTGCGCACACTCGACGCGGACCCGCGCTGCTCGTGGCCCAAGCAGTACCACCGCGCATTCTGAAGCCGCGAAGCCGTGGCGTCGCCGCCCGGCCGAAGTTCTTGCGGTGAGCCGGAATTCGGCACGCGATAGCGCGGCGCGGCGGCTGACCGCAGGCCCGGCGCGCGAACCCGCTCAACTACTCGCCGCGGTATCGGGGACCAGCGCAGGCAGGCGAATTTCGAAGCGGCAGCCCACTTCCTGGTTGTGGGCGCTGATCTCGCCGTGGTGGGCGTGGATCAACCCCGAGGCGATGGCCAGGCCCATACCGCTGTTGCTGCCGATGTCGGTTGCCGAGCGCGCGGAACTGCCGCGGTAGGCGACCTCGAAGATGCGAGGCAGATCCTCCGGGGCGATGCCGGGGCCGGTGTCCACGACGTGGGCCCAGGCCTGGCCGTCGTCGATGCCGGAACAGATGTCGATGCGGCCGCCGGGCGGGGTGTGCTCGATCGCGTTGGCGACCAGGTTGGTCAGCACCCGCGTCAGGGCGCGGTCGCTGGCGTTCACGATGATCGCCGAATCCGGCTGCCGCGCAGACAGGCTCACGCCGGCACGGGCAGCGGTGGGCCGATTGGCGGCGGCGACCTCGTCGATCAGCTCGCGCAGATCCACCGGCTCGAGTTGCAGGCGCAGCGCGCCGGAGTTGATCTTCGACATCTCGAACAGGTCGTCCACCATCGCCGAGAGCCGATTGGTTTCCAGCACAATCCGATTCGCGTAGCGCTCCACGGTCTCGGGCTGATCGATCACACCGTCGACCAGCGCTTCGCCCATCGCCCGGATGCCGGCCAGCGGCGTGCGCAGGTCGTGGCTCACCCAGGCCACCAGCTCCCGCCGGGAGCGTTCGGCGGCGCGTTCCTGTTCGCGCATCTGCCGCTCCCACACCGTCTTACGAGCCTGGGCCCGGCCCAGTACCACGGCCGCTGGCACCGCGACGATCGTGACCACGGCCAGGACCACCAGAATGCGGCGCAGTTCGTCGGTGAACATCATTCCGCTGACCGCGACCACCCCGACCAGCGTCGCCACCGTCGGAATCAGCACCAGCAGAACCATGCTGCTGGTGAGGCTGCGATTGTGGGTCAGCCGCAGGGCGAGCGCGCCCAGCGCGGTCACCGGCAGCGATCCGGCCAGGGCATACCCGATCAGCCCGAGGATATCGGTGGGCATCAGCGATCTCCGTCCTCGTCCCCGGGGCGGCCCCAGGCGTATCCGCGACCCCAGACGGTCTCGATCCGATGTGCGGCACCGAGTTTCGCGCGCAGACGTTTGATGTGCACGGTGACGGTGGACTGATCGCCGAAGGTCCAGCCCCACACCTGTTCGAGCAGATCCGACCGGCCGAACACCTGCTGCGGATGGGCCAGCAGAAAGGCCAGCAGATCGAATTCGCGAGCGGTCAGGTCCACCCGGCGGCCATCGATCAGTACCGCCTGCGCATCCGGCCGCAACTCGACCGCGCCGCTGCGCAGGATCGGCTGCTCGGCCGGAGGCCGGGTCCGCTGGGCGCGTCGCAGTACCGAAGCCACCCGCAGCGCCAATTCCCTTGGGCTGAAGGGCTTCACGATGTAGTCGTCCGCACCGGACTGCAGCCCCAGGACCCGGTCCTCCTCCTCGCCGAGTGCGGTCAGCAGGATGATCGGAGTATCGGGATGCGGTCCGGCGCGCACCGCCCGGCACAGTTCGATACCGTCCGGCGGCGGCATCATCACGTCCAGGACCGCGAGCGCGATCTCGTTGCGCGCCAGCACTTCCGCGGTCGCCGGACCGTCGGCGGTCTCCACCACCGTGAAACCGTCCCGTTCGAGATAGCGGCGCACCACCTCCCGGACCACGCCATCGTCATCGGCCACCAGAATGCGCATCGAATCACCAGTTCGTCATCAGCAGATGGTTGAGGGACAGGGCGGCCGCGGCCTGTAGCGCGAGCCAGATCCGGGCGTTGCGCTGCGGTAACAAGGCCGTCCCGGCGAGCACCCACATATCGAACGGCAACCAGATCCGCTCGGTCTCGGCCTTGCTCAGCCCGCTCAGATCGGCAGCCACGACAGCCAGCACTCCCGCCGCGGCCAGCAGTGCCGCGGGGTCCATGCCCGCACGCCACCCCTTCAGGCGTTCCACCCACGCCCGCCGGGCCGTGCCGCTGCCCGCGCGCGCCGAGTCGTCGCCGCGACTCATACCGAGCGCCGCACGATGCGGACTCCGCTCGTCGGCTTCCCGGCTCGCCGAACCAGCCCCCGCGGTCTCGTCGTCTCCGGCTTTCCGGCGCTGCGATGTCACCGTGGTCTCGGCTGTATCGGCCACGGGCCCAACGTGTTCCGGTAACCGCTCGGGCACGCCCGTCCCGCTCGGAGGCGCGCCGCCCGCCGAGGACACACCATGCATCGATCGCACGTTGTCGTCGGCAGTCGCACCGGCTGCGGACGCACCGGATCCGGGCAGCACGCCCCGCACCACTCGGTGCAGCGCCGCCGCGGCGGCCAGTCCGACCGAACAGACGGTAGCGGCGAGATTGCCCCAGACCCAGTAGGAATACGGGCGTTCGGCGGCGATGCCCTGGTAATACCGTTGCACCACAAGGTGATAGCCGTCCAGCCACCAGAATCCGGCGGCGGCGAAGGCAACGACCACCAGCGCGACGCCGAGGAGTGCGGCGACGGCCGGCCACATGGCGCGCATACCTCGGGCACACAGCACCGCGGCGGCGGGAATCACCATGAGCGTCAGCCCGTAGTTCAGGAACAGCCCGTAGCCGAACAGCAGACCTGCGGCCAGGGCGATTCCCGCCCAGCCCGGACCGCGCCGGGCCGCGACCGCCAACAGGGCCACCGCCCACGCGGTCACCCCCGCGAACAGCGCGTCCGCCGAGACGCCGAGCCAGACCGCCGCGGGCGCGAGTACCAGATACGGCATCGCCGCCCTGGCTCGGTTCTCCGCATCCAGCGCACGCAGAGCTACCGCGACCGCGACGGCCGCACCGGCTCCGGCCAGCACCACCAGCCAGGCCGCCCACGCCCCACCGGGCAGACCGATGCGAGCCATCAGCACGAAGGTGAGCAGCGCACCGGCCGGATGCCCGGAAACGTGCGTGGCCCACGAATCCGGCTGGAAATCCAGTATGCGGCCGGAGAATCCGCGCAACATCGTGCCGATGTCGGTAACCCGCCCGGCCTCGTAGAGGTACTCCTCGTGCCGCGCGAGCCGCCCGGCGAATCCGGCCTGCCAACCGTCGATCATTGCCAGCGCGAAGATCCAGGCAACGGAAGTCAGCCAGGCCAGCAACAACATCCGCCACCAGGGCAACCGCCGGGCAAGTTCCGGTCCGGTCACGACGACCAGTGCGGCGATGAGCACGGCCGGGCCGGTTCCCCAGCCGATATGCGGCCCCCAGATCCCGAAGATCGGCGCGGCGGCGGCATAAAGATGCTCCGACCACTGCCGGCTGCGAAGCTGCGGCACCGCGAAGGCCGCGGCCACCAGCACGGCTGCCGCCAGCGCGCAGGCCACGTCGGCACGAGCGCCAGGGACACGCCGGGGCCGGGTGGAAGTTACCTGCTGCACGCCGTTCACCCTAAGCCGCGCCGCACATCGAATCCGGTCACGGCGCCGCCGCCACCGGGCCCCGTCACACTTTCGTCACCGGTTCCTTGGGCCGAAATCGGTGGTCAGCGGCATACGGTGCCAGATGTGAGCGATGCACTCAGCGCCCGGGACGTCACCGTCGTGATCCCGTGCCACAACGAGGCCGGTGCGCTACCCGGCGTGCTGGCGGCCGTGCCGGACGAGTACCGGGTGATCGTGGTCGACAACGCCTCCACCGACGACACCGCCGCGGTGGCTCGGGACGCCGGCGTCCGGGTCGTCAGCGAGCCCGTTCCCGGATACGGCTCGGCGGTCGAGGCGGGCGTGCACGCGGCCGATACCGCACTGGTCGCGGTGCTGGACGGTGACGGGTCCATGGACGCGGGCGAATTACCTTGCCTAGTCGGCGAATTCGATACCGACGTGGACATGGTGGTGGGTCGCCGCCGCCCGGTGCGCGCGGGTGCGTGGCCGTGGCACGCTCGGCTGGGCAATCTGCTGGTCGCGGGATTATTGCGGCGGCGGCACGGTCTGCCGGTGCACGATATCGCCGCCATGCGGGTGGCCCGTCGCGACCGGTTGCTCGCGCTGGGTCCACTGCATCCGCGATCGGGATACCCGCTGGCACTGCTGATCCGCGCGAGCGATGCGGGCTGGCGGATCGTCGAACGTGATATCAGCTACCGGCCGAGAACACACGGTGTATCCAAGGTGTCGGGTTCGGTGCGCGGCACCGTGCGCGCGGTCGCGGACTTCTGGAGCGTGCGATGATCACGACTGCCGCCGCGCAGGGCGTTCCGGTCACCCTGCTGGTGATCGCCAAGGCGCCGATCGCGGGATTCGCGAAAACCCGTCTCACACCGGACTTCTCGCCACGCGAGGCGGCCCAGCTCGCCGCGGCCGCACTGCTGGACACCCTCCGCGCCGTGCGGTACAGCGGCGCGCGGCATCGCATGGTCGCCTGGACGGGCGATCTGACCCGAGCCGAACGATCCGACGAATTATCCACGGCCCTGCGCGAATTCGACCTCATCCCGCAGCGCGGCGACACCTTCGGTCAGCGACTGGCCAACGCGCACGCCGATGCCGCCCGAATGGGGATGCCGGTCCTGCAGATCGGCATGGACACGCCACAAGCGGGACCGGCGCTGCTCGCGGTGTCGGCGACGCTACTTCTCGAATGCGGCGACGCCGTCCTGGGCCCCGCCGCAGACGGGGGGTGGTGGGCGCTGGGACTGACCGACCCGCGCCCCGCCCGCACCCTCGCCGAGATCCCCATGTCGACCGACCACACCGGCGACCTGACCCGGGAATCCTTGAGCCGCTGCGGATGCCGAGTGCGCCGCCTCCCCGTCCTCACCGACGTCGACACCGCCGCCGACGCCCTGGCCGTCGCCCGGGAACATCGCGGCCACTTCTCCCGAACCCTCGAACAGTTACGTCACCACGCACCCGCATAGCGCGCGAACCCCGGCCCCGACCGCCCGCGATACCAACGGCAATCCCGGACTGCACGCTCGTCCGAGCATCCCGCCACGCGACTCGAATCCGGTGCCGCGCTGAAAGCCGTCCGACCGAGCCGACACGACCGGGCGAACCGCACCTCGGTATCGGCCGGAAATATCCGGAGCGCAACGCAGTCCCGCAGCACCTCGTTCAGCACCAACCAGGGCAAGGAGCGGCGAGTACTGGCTGCGAAAGGCACTCACGCGGTGGGGCACGCCCGGGCGAATCTCGCGCCCGACGCAACTCCGAACGCACTGCGGCACAAAGTAAGCCGGGTCAGTTCACCAGCTCGTTCAGTGCCGTGACGAGGCCGAGGGCGCGCGGGTCCGGGGCGCCTTCGATGATGTAGTTGGTGATGTAGGCGAAGGACAGACCGCGGGCCGGGTCGGCGAAGCCGAGGGATCCGCCGCGTCCGGGATGGCCGAAGGCGCTCGGGCCGCCGAGCGGAAAACGCTCGTCGGGCAGCATATAACCACTGGCGTAGCGATCCGGCAGCAGCATGACGCGGTCGATGCCCGCGGCCTGTTCCCGCACCGCATCGGCCAAGGTGTCCGGGGAAAGCAGACGGGTGCCGTTCACCTCGCCGATCAGCGCAGCATAGATCCGGGCCAGTCCGCGGGCAGTGCCGATGCCGTTGCTGGAGGGGATCTCGGCGGCCTGCACCCGAGCGGAATCGAAGTCGGGATCGGCCGGATCGGTCACCTGGAAAGCGCGGTTGATCAAGGCGCCGGGGTCCTGCATGGCCTCGAACATCGGCCGGAACTCCTCGGGGACGCTCGCGAGCGATACGCCGCCCGGTTCCGGCTTGGGCGCGAATATCAACCGTGCGACCCGGTGCCGTTCGGATTCGGGCAGGCCGATGAAGAAGTCGGCGCCGAGCGGCCCGGCGATCTCCTCGGCCACGAAACGTCCGGGCGAGCGCCCCGAAACCCGCCGCACCACCTCGCCGACCAACCAGCCGAAGGTGCGCCCGTGGTAGCCGTGCGCGGTGCCGGGCGTCCACTGCGGACGTTGCGCGGCAAGCGCTTTCACCATCGGCTCCCAGCGCAGCGCGTCCTCCAGCGGGACGGCTTCGTCGAGTGCGGGCAGCCCGGCCTGATGACTCAGCAACCACCGCACCGGAATCGCGCCCTTGCCCGCGGCCGCGAATTCCGGCCAGTAGTGCGCGACCGGCAGGTCCAGATCCAGTTGCCCGCGTTCGACCAGCAGATGCGCGGCCGCCGCGAGCACACCCTTGGTGGCCGAATACACCAGCGCGACCGTATCCGGCTCCCAGGCCCGCCCGTGCTCCGGATCGGCCACCCCGCCCCACAGATCCACCACCGGCTGCCCGTCCCGGTAGATCGCGACCGCCGCCCCGAGGTCACCGTGCTCGGCGAAATTGCGTTCGAAAGCCGCACGTACCGGCTCGAATCCGGGTGTCACAGTTCCACTGACCGTCATGACAGTCGCGAACATCTGCTTCGCCGCGGCTATTCCCCATCCGGCTGTCCGAGATGCCCGAACCGGCCGGGCGGCCATGGGCACCACGCCGGTTCCGGGGCACCGGGTGCGACCCGTCCAGCACACCCGGCGCGGTCGTCTATCAATGCCCTCGATGGCGCCCATGGTCCGAGTCGACGTGCCGGTCGTGCTCGGTGTCACGCGGTTCCTCCGGGTCGGGCCGATCCTGCTCTCCCCCACCATGTCCGGTTGCGCCGGCGAGCCCGCTACTCGCACTGTGAATCGCTCGCCCGGACGTATCGCCGTGCCCACCGTGTCCCGAGGCCGAATGACCGTGTCCGTGAGCGTGTTCCGCGTCGGGCGAGCCACCCATCATGCGCAACATGGGAATTCCGCCGCTGCGCACGAAGCGGATCAGCAGAACCGCTGCGAGCAGGAGGAACACGATGTTCAGCCAGGTGGTGTAATTCCAGCGGATCCCGTCCTGCATCACCATGGCATTGCGCTGTCGCGGTACGAGACCTGCTGCGCCGAAAAGGATTTCGACCAGATATCCGGCGCCGACCATGGCGGCATAGAACACGCCCAGGACGGTCAGCATCATGCGGGTGCCGTAGTACTTGCGGTAGATGTTCAGGATCGGCAGGATCAGCAGGTCGGCGAAGATGAACGCGGTCACGCCGCCGAAGCTGATGCCGCCGTTCCACAGCACCGCGGCCAGCGGCACATTGCCGATCGAGCAGACGAACGACGCGATCGCCACCACCGGTCCGACGATCGGCCCCCAGATCGCCGACAGCAGTGGATGATCACTCAGAAAGAAGCTCTGCCAGAACGTATCCGGAACCCACGCGCCGATCGCACCGGCGATCAGCAGTCCGATGATCAGATCGCGCAGGATCGCCGCCCACTCCATCACGAATACGTGCGATACCGCGGTCAGGCCGCGACCGGAGAACAGCCGCCGCGCGAACGAGCCGCCGCCGGAGACCGACATATCCATGGCCGCATGGCCTTCCATCGAGCCGGCCAATCCGCGCTCGGACTGGGTCCGCGCCGCCTGCACCAGCTTCGACCGCACGAACAGCCGGAACAGCACCGCCACCAGCACGATCATGATCGGCCCGCCGATGAATTCGGCCGCGGTGAACTGCCAACCCAGCAACAGCGCCAGGATGATGCCCAGTTCCACCACGAGATTGGTCGACCCGATCTCGAACGCCATCGCAGCGGTGAAATTCGCCCCCTTGCGGAACAGCGAACGTGCCAGCGCCACAGCGGCATACGAACACGAGGACGACGCAGCGCCGAGCACCGACGCGACGGCGAGCGTGCGCGGCCGGTCGTCCCCGAGCAGCCGCACGATCGTCGATTTGCGCACCACCGCCTGCACCACGGCCGACAGGGCGAAGCCCAGAATCAGCGCCCACAGAATCTCCCAGGTCATCGACCCGGTCAGCGCAAGCGCGTGTGTTATCGCATGCATCCGCCACCTCGCTTCTCCATCGCGCGGCACCGATCGCCGCGCCGCACACAGAAACCTATACCCCCTACGGGTATATGGTCAACGGCCGTGAGTTCCCGGCCGAACGCGAACACGATCTGTGCACATCGCAGCCGACGACTGCCCGCAGACCACTCCCCGAAACGCACCGATGCCGTGGGTACCGGACTGTCCGGTACCCACGGCATCGACCATCTACCTGCCTCACCCGTCACAGGGTCCGGCATCGGCTCCAAGCCCGCGAGGCCGGTTCCGAAGCACCGCGAACAAACCCAACGGAGGCCGAAGGTACGTCCTCGGCGCGTGCTTGCCGTCACCCCATCCCGGCTCACACCGACACCGTCGCCCCCGCCTCCACGAGTCAGCAGCCCGGACCTGTGGCGGACGCGAGGAACAAGTACCCACCACGGAGCCGGGCGGTGAGCCTCGAAGCGCCGCGAACCAGCCCGAGCGGAGACCGACGACACGTTCGCGGCGGCTGCTTGCCGCGAAAACGCGCGCAGGCTGCGCGGAACAGCGCCTCACACGGTCCGCACGGTGAGCATTGCCGCGCCGCAAACCCGCCGGAGCGAAGGAGGCCGGAGTTACAGCGTCAGATCCGGCTCAGCCGCTCGATGACGCCCGCCGCCTTCTCGGTGTATTCGATCGGATCACCGTCGGGCATCACATCGATCTGCGTAATCCCCAGGGCCGCATAGCGTTCCGCCTCGGCGAGGAAGGCATCTGGATCACCGGCCGGGGAGGTGAAGGAGGTGAGCGTCTTGCGGATGGCCGCATAGTCGCGCCCCTCGGCCTCGCAGTGTCCACGCAGCACATCGAGCTTGTGGCCGACGTCCTCGACACCGGTGCCGAACAGATTGCACGCGTCGGCGTACCGCGCCACCTGCAGCAGCGTCTTCTTCTCACCTCCGCCGCCGATCAGGATCGGGGGCCGGGGCCGGGTCAGCGGCGCCGGAACACACAGGGTCTCGGCGAGTTCGTAATGCGCACCCTTGTAGGGGCCGTTGTTGTCGCTCCACATCTGCAGGCAGATCTGCAGCGTCTCCTCCATCCGTTCGAACCGCTCGGCCATCGGCACGACCGGCACGCCGAGTCCGCGCTGCTCACGCTCGTACCAGGACGCGCCGATACCCAGCTGTGCGCGTCCGCCGGACAGCACGTCCAGGGTGGACACGATCTTGGCGAGCAGGCCCGGATACCGGTACATCACACCGGTCACCAGCACGGCCAGCCGCATCCGCTCGGTCAGCGCCGCGACATATCCCAGGGTGGTGTACGCCTCGAGCATCGGCTCGTCGGCGGTGCCGCGCATCTCCATCTGGAAGTAGTGGTCCATCACCGTGAACTCCGCGAAACCGGCCTGCTCGGCCAGCTGGGCGGTGCGGGCCAGAGTGGGCGCGATCCGCGCCGGATCCGACGGTGTCGAGAAGTTCCAGTAGTGCAGACTCAGATCCATTACTGTCGTTCCTTCGCACTAGGCGGGAGTGAATGGACGGTTCTCCGTCGATCTCCCACCCTAGCCCCGCGCCGGGCCGATCTGCCGCATTCCTTGTAGGACAACGTGTTACACGCGAAAAGCGGCGGCGAGATGCACCGATACGTCATTGATCGCGACCCGCCCGGCGGTCAGCCGCGCGGCCACGTCGTCGGCGGCGGCATCGTCGGCGGTCCACACGCTCACGCACGGTGCGAACGGATCGTTGGCCAGGGCGATCGCCTGTTCGGCGTCGGCGACGCGAACCACGGGCAGAATCGGTCCCAGCGTCTGCTGCTGCAGCACCGCCATCGCCGGATCGGCGTCCGCGAGCACGGTCGGCTGCACGATGTGCCCGTCGCCGTTTCCGCCGACGCGCACCCGCGCCCCCTTGGCGACGGCATCGGCGATCTGCTCCCGCACACACGCCACATGAGCCGCCGAGGTCATCACCTCCACGGAGGAGTCGTCCGGATCGTGCGCGCCGAAGGCGAGCACCTCCTCGCCCAGCCGATCGAGGAACGCGTCGTAGATCGCCGATTCGACGAACACTCGCTCGATGCTGGCGCAACACTGCCCCGACCCCGCGAGCCCGCCCAGCGCGATACCGGCCGCGGCGCGACCGAGGTCGGCCCCGGCCAACACCACCGCCGCCGATTTACCGCCGACGTCCAGGCGGCACGGGATGAGCCGGGAGGCCGCGCGCAGGGCGATCACCTTGCCGGTCTCCGGCGATCCGCCGAAGTGAACGGCGTCGACCACATCGACCACCGCCGCCCCGGCCCGGGCTCCGGCGACGAATTCCAGGACCGGCGGCGCTCCCAGATCCAGCCAGCCGGTAACCAGGGCGCGCATCGTCAACGGCGTCACCGAGGACGGCTTGACCACCACCGCCGACCCGGCCAGCAAAGCCGGAATCACATCCAGCAGCGGCGCGGCCATCGGCGCGGTCCAACTGGAGATCACCCCGGCGACCGCACAGGGGCGATGAGCCACCGCCAGCCGCAAGTCCGTGCCCGGCGCCCGGCCGGTACGCGTGTGCGGCGGAGTCAAGAAGTCCGCACCACGGGTGCGGTGATAGTCGAGCGCATCGATACCGAGGCGGAACTCCCGATGCGCCGCCGCGGCCGAACGCCCCGTCTCGGCCGCGAGCACCGCGGCGATCGGGTCCTCGTTCTCCAGCAGCCAGTCGCGGAACGTGGTGAGCCAGTGCACCCGGCCCACGACGCCCATCGCACGCCACCGGATCTGCGCCGCCCGCAGACGGGCGACGCTCGCATGCACCAGGTCGGGTGTGTGCGTCGGCAACGTACCCAGAACTCGTCCGTCGGCGGGTGCGGTGACGGTGATCCAGGAGTCCCTGGCGGCATTCGAGGGAATCGAAAACATGCGTAATTCACTCCGGTCGCGATGGGCTGGCGGCAACCGCTCCGCGAACACACAGCTCACGGACCGATCGAGGAAAGAACCCGGTCGAAAGGCTCACCCGAACGTGGTGCGGCATATGAGAAACCGTATGGCTATCGTGAACGTTCAACCAGCGCGGTTTGGGCCAGAAATCACCGAATATGGGACGCCGCCAGCAAACTTACCGGCAAGTAAAGTGTACGGCCGCACCGCATTTCGCCACGGATCACCGCCGATTCTGCGAGGATTTGCAGGTGAACGATGCGAGAACGTCGGAGCAGTCCGGCCGCTTGCGGTCCATCAGCGGTGCGGCGCTGCTGGTGGAATACGCCGTATCGCGCGGTCTGCCGATATCGTCCCTGTTGTCCGGAAGCGGCATATCCGAGGAACAGTTGCAGGATCCCGGCACCGAGATCACCCTTGCCCAGGAGATCACGCTGACCCGCAACGTCGTCGGCGCGCTCGACGACGAGCCGGGCATGGGGCTGATGGCCGGACTCAACTGCCACGCACCGAATTTCGGGGTGCTCGGCTTCGCCGCGATGAGCAGTTCCACCCTGCGCCGGGCCGCGGAGATCGCGCTGCAGTACGCCGATCTGTCGTTCACCTTCGCCCAGCACACGCTCGAGGACCACGGCCAGGAGTTCTGGTTCATCCGCGATGATCGCGCGGTTCCCGCCGACCTGCACCGTTTCGTGCTCGAGCGCGACCTCGCGGCCATCGCGACGGTGGCCCAGGACGTGCTGGGCTCCCGGTTGCCCATGCTGCGGGCGGAGATCGCGGTGGAGCCGCACCCGATCTACGAGATGTTCGGGACGTTGCTCGGGATCGACAAGATCGTGTTCGGCGCGGAGCGAACAGTGCTGATCGGCAATACCAGCGCCCTGGATCAACCTATGCCGCAATCGAATCCGGTCACCGCGCGATACTACGAACGCCAGTGCTCGGATCTGATCCAGCAGCGCCGCAACCGCACCGGTCTCAGCGGTCAGGTGCGTGAATTGCTGATCCGGCACGGCGGTGTCGCCGATCAGGCGCATATCGCCGCGGACCTGGACGTCAGCGTGCGAACGCTGCGCCGGCGGCTGGCGAATGAGGGCACCACGTTCCGCGAGGTCAGCAACGAGACCGTCGGGTTGCTCGCCGAGGAGATGCTGATCGCCGGGCTCACCGTCGAGCATGCCGCGGAACGCCTCGGCTATGCCAGCGTCTCGGCGTTCACCTCGGCCTTCCGGTCCTGGCGGGGGCAGTCGCCGGGGCAGTTCGCCCGCACTCACCGCGGCCGGACCGCCGCGCGCGTCTGACGAAACGCGGGTCGCCCCCGGCATCGTGATCCGATCGAGTTCAGCTAATGGCCCGCTAGCGGTTGAACCGGATTTATCCTGCCCACATGACAACCAGCAAAGAAGGAGTAACCGAGGGTCCGCTGCATCTCCTGGCTCGCGGTGCGTGGCAGTCGCTGCTGGTCATCGGCATCTTGTCGGTGGTCATCGGCCTAATGATCCTGATCTGGCCGGGCCCGACACTCGTCGTCGCCGGAATTCTGTTCGGTTTCTATCTGCTGATCTCCGGTGTGCTGCAACTCGTCGCGGCGATGGGACCGCACGTCGGCGCCGGATGGCGGGTGCTGTCGATCGTCAGCGGCATCCTGTCGTTCATCCTGGCCGTGTTCTGTTTCCGGCACATCGGCGACTCACTGGTGCTGCTGGCACTGTGGATCGCGATCAGCTGGCTGTTCCGCGGCATGTCGGTACTGATCGGCGGCACCGAGACCCCCGCCGGCACGCCGGGTAAGGGGTGGACGATCGTCTTCGGCATCCTGCTGCTGATCGGCGGCGTGGTCATCGTGGTGTGGCCGATCCACTCGATCACCGCGCTGACCATCCTGACCGGCTGGTGGCTGCTGTTCATGGGCATCATGGAACTGGTGGAGGCATTCCAGGTGCGCAACGCGGCCAAGCACACGCCAGTCGCGGTGTAGCCGCGGCCCGCGGCCGTCAGCGGATCAGCGGTTCCGGCAACGGATCCGCGTGGCTCGCGGGCGGCCGCCGTGACATGCGGTAGGACGAGGGCAGGCCGAGGGTGTGCTCGCCGATGTAGTTGAGCACCATCTCCCGGCTCACCGGTGCGGTGCGCATGAGCCGCGCGGTGAACCACATCTCGGCCAGGCCGTACTCCGGCGTCAGACCGTTACCGCCGTGCACCTGGATGGCCTGGTCCAGCGCACGCAGCGAAGCCTCGGCGGCGGCGAATTTGGCCATATTCGCCGCGGCGGCGGCCTCCTGACCGGAGTCGAACTGCTGTGCGGCCGCCCGAGTGGCCAGCCGGGCCAGTTCGACCTCGATGTGACATTCGGCGAGCGGATGCGAAATACCCTGGTGCGCACCGATCGGCACCGACCACACCCGACGGTCCTTGGCGTAGTCCACGGCCTTGGCCACGGCGTACCGGCCGATGCCGCAGCTGATCGCCGAGGCCAGCACGCGTTCGGGATTGAGTCCGGCGAATACCTGCGGCAATCCCCTGCCGGGCGAGCCGATCAAAGCCTCCGGCCCCAGCCGCACCTCGTCCAGGAAGACCGTGAACTGCCGATCCGGCGAGACCACCGCGGTCGGGAGCGGTTGCAGCGTAACGCCTTTCGCGTCGGCGGGAACGACGAACAAGGACAACGGATTTCGGCGATCATCGGGCACGTCCACCGCGCGGGCCACCACCAGCAGCGCATCGGCCTCGTCCGCGGCGGAGATGAAACACTTTCCGCCCGAAACGATCCAGTCCGGTCCGTCGGCGCGCGCGAAGGTGCGCAGGGCGTGGCTGTTGGATCCGGCATCCGGCTCGGTGAGCGCGAAGGCCATCTTGCGGATGCCGTCGGCCAGGCCGGGCAGCCATTCGGCCTTGAGTTCCGGGGAGCCGTGCGCGGCCAGGATGGATCCGCAGATGGCCGGTGAGATTACCGTCAGCAGCAGCGGGATGCCGTGCGCGGCAAGCTCTTCCACGACGATCGACAGTTCGGTCAGCCCCGCGCCGCCACCGCCGTATTCGACCGGCAGATGGACGCCCAGCATGCCCGCGGCCCCCAGATCGGCCCACAGTTCATCGAGTTTCGCCCCGGCGCGTGAACGCTCCAGAAAGTATTCCGCCCCGTACTTCGCCGCGATCTGCGCGACGCTGTCGCGAAGCAGGCGCTGATCGGAGCTGTCGACGAGAAGACCCTGCACGGTTGCCCCACTCTCCCTCGGCTCAACCGTACCCGACACGATGGGCCCGGCGGTCCGAATCGCCCTACGCCCGTTCGAGTCTTGCTACCTTGGGAGCACCCATCCGGTAGTCCACTCCAGGAGTCGACATCATGAGCATCGTCTGGATGATCATCATCGGTCTCATCGCAGGTGCCATCGCCCGTCTACTCGTCCCCGGTAAGGAGAACTTCGGCTGGATCGGCACCATCGTGCTGGGCGTGGTCGGCGGATTCGTCGGCGGAACCCTGGGCAGTCTGGTGTTCGCCCCGCACAAGCTCAGCTTCCGCCAGCCGGTCGAGCACACCTTCATCGGCGCGATCGTCGGTGCGGTCATCATTCTGGTCATCTACAAGTTCGTGCGCGCCCGCACGTAGGCCACGCTGGCATACTCGGCGGCGGACCGCCGGCGTCCGGCCGCGGTCCGGCCGCCGGAGGTATGCGCAATGAGCGGTGCGGGCGGGGAGAAGATTCCCGATCCCGCCTGTTCCATTGGCGCAAGCCCCGCCGAAATTCCGGCCCGGCGAATAAACGCTGTTCAGAGCCCCGGAACACCCTAGACTGTCGGCATTCATGCAGTAAGCCATCGGACGCGAACCGACGGGAGAATCTCATGACAACCGGCACATCCAACGCGTTGGCCGCGGGCATCTGGGTCGTCGACCCGGCCCATTCCAATATCGGCTTCACCGTGCGACATCTGATGGTGAGCAAGGTCCGCGGCCGCTTCTCCGAGTTCTCCGGCAGGGTGATCGTCAGCGAGGACGGCACCGCCCGCGCCGAGGCGCAGATTCAGGTCTCCTCCGTCACCACCGACAACGAGCAGCGCGACGCCCACCTGCGCACCGCCGATTTCTTCAAGGCCGAGGAATTCCCCGTCGCGATGTTCAGCACCGCCGATTTCCGCGTCCAGAAGGGGAAATTCGACGTCGACGGCGAATTCACCATCCGCGGCGTCACCCGGCCCATCACTCTGCAGGTCGAATTCCTCGGCAGCAATCCGGGGATGGGTGCGGGGCCGGTGGCCGGATTCGAGGCCAAAGCGGTCATCAACCGTCGCGATTTCGACATCACCATCGATATGCCGCTGCCCGAGGGCGGCGCGGTGATCGGCGACAAGATCACCCTCAACCTGGAGATCGAGGCCGGGCTGCAAGGCTGAGCGCTCGGCGAGCCGAACCGGCCACACAATCGGTCCGGCTCAGGGACGGCACACCGCCGAATGTGAGTCGCCGCCGATCCGGGTGAGAATTCCGCGCGGCAGCAGGATGCCGTAGAGCGAGATGTCCAGGCTGCACACGTAGGCGGACGCGTACGCACCGTCCTGACTCGCGCCTCCGACATCGGAGAGCAGCGCGGGCAGATCGATGGCGACCTGATCCAATTGCGCACCGTGCGAGAGCAGCATGGTGAGCGCGTCGTGGGAGGAATCCTGGACCTGCGCGATCTGCGGCTGAATCCGGGTCACCAGCTGTTCCATCGAATTCGTCGCGCCCGCGATCTGTTCGGTCGAGGCCACCAGCGACCTGCCCTGCTGATAGAGGCCACCGACCAGTGCGCGGGTCTGGGTGATCAGGGTTTCCAGCTGGTCGCCGCGGGCGGCCAGACCTTTCATCACCGCCGACAGGTTGGCGATGATGTCGGTGAGGATCGCGTCGCGGCGCTCGAAATCCCCCGCCAGGCCCGCGGCCTGGGTGATGAACGCGCTCAGCGAGACGCCGTTGCCCTGCAGCGCCTGGATCAACGTGTTGGTCAGGTCGTTGACCTGGGCGGGTTGCAGGGTCTGGAACAGCGGCTCGAATCCGTTGAGCAGTGCGGAGATATCGAACGACGGTTCGGTCTGCGACAGCGGGATCGTGCCCCCGGCCAGGAGCGGCGTGGGTTCGCCTCTGGTGCCGGGCTCCAGTGCGACGTACCGTTGACCGATCAAATTCTGGTATCGCACAAGAGCTTTGGTGTCGTGGTAGAGATGCTGGTCGCGTTGCACCCGAAAACGCACCGACGCCACATACTTTCGGCTCGCCGGATCGCGCACCGCGCTGATGGCGTCGACCTTGCCGACCCGGACCCCGGCGATCCGCACATCGTCACCGGGACGCAGGCCGAGCACATCGGTGAACGTCGCGGAATAGCTGTCGGTCGGGCCGGAGATGGTGCGCGAGAGGGTATTCCACATCATCACGGTCACCAGCAGCGCCGCGAGCGCGAAGACGGTGAAGCCGATCGCGGCCCGGCGTTCCTTCATCCGCATGTCGGGCATCCGTCCGCAGCTACCGACCCGAGCACAGCACGCCTCCTCGAACCTTGCGGTGGAACCGGATCACTGGCAACGACCACGCTGGTGACGCAATTTCTGGCTACGACGTGGCAAATGCGAGCACTGTAGCGAATACGGGCCGATTCCGGACCTTGCCACGCCGCCGTCCCGCGCGCCGCATTTGCACGGTGAGTCGTTGTCACCCATGATTTGCGGGTCGGCGGGACCCACCACCGGAGGTCAGCACAGTCATGTCGAATACCGCTCAGGCTCCTGGGGCCGAACGACGAGCAGCGCACCGGGCGCAGCCGCGCCCGCTGATTCCGCGGCTCGGCTCGGCCGTGGCCTGGTTGCTGTGCGTGGTGGTGATCATCGGCGGTGCGGTGTTCTTCGCGCCGAAGATTCCGGTCGAGCCGATCCAGGACGTGGTGGGCGCGGGCGGGTTGGCGCTCGCGACGGCGACACTGTGGTTCGCGTTGGCCTGCTTCCTGTGCGTGGTGATCGCGATCGCGTCCTGGCACAGCCGCAGACCTTGGCGGTTCGCGGCCGGCGTGATCGCCGCGGCGCTGGCTCTCACGGTCGTGCTGGTGCCCTGGCTGACCGCGTGGCGCACCGCGAGCACGCACGGCTCCGCGGTGTCGTGGGCCTCCTTCTCCGATCAGGGGCCGCACCGATCCCCCACGCGGACAACGACTTTCGCGACCGTCGACGGACAGCCACTACAGCTGGACGCCTACCTCCCCACCCAGCCCGCGGCGGGCGCTCCGGCGATCGTATTCGTGCACGGGGGCGGATTCATCAACGGCGACCGCGGCGACAGCAACAGCTGGTTCGGCTGGCTGGCCACTCAGGGGGTCGCCGTTTTCTCCATCGATTACCGGCTCGCCCCACCGGCCCGCTGGCAGCAGGCCACCGGCGATGTGAAATGCGCGATGGGCTGGGTCCGCCAACATGCCCGGGAGTTCGGGATCGCACCGTCGAACGTCTCGGTCGCGGGCGATTCGGCGGGCGGGAATCTGGCGCTGATGGCCGCGTACACGATCGGCGATCCGCGCTTCCCGCCGACCTGCGCTGTGCCAGAGGCCCCGGCCCGCTCGGTGGTCGCGCTCTACCCGCTGACGAATCTTCCTGCGGCACTGGATGATACGCGGATGCCCTATGCGATACGCACGATGTTCGACCGCTACACCGGCGGCAGTGTGGACCGGTACCGGGACCGCTACCTCGCCGCCTCGCCGACCGAACACGTCTCCCCGGGCCTGCCGCCCACGCTGCTGGTGCAGGGCGGCAGCGACCATCTGGTTCCGGCCGGTCAGTCCACTCGCCTGGCCACCGCACTCGCCGCGGCCGGAAACCCGGTGCAGTCGCTCGTGCTGCCGTGGGTGGACCACGGCTTCATCGCCCAGTGGGGCAGTTGGGGGTCACAGCTGCTGCGGCCCCAGCTGACCAAGTTCATCCAGCAGCATCTGATCGCGGCCGGGTGATCTCAGGCCGCCGCAGCCCTGCTCAGCTGTCGGCACACCGCTTCGGGATCGGCGACGTCCAGCACCAGCCGGGTGAAATCGGTCCCGGACAGCTCGATGCGCACCCCGCGCCCGTCGAAGAGCGTGTCCCAGAATTCCTTGCGGTGCTTCCCGCGGAAGATCCCGGCCGCGATGACACCCGGGAAGAAGGTGCCCGGCGCACGCACCCACGGCGGCCGCAGATCAACCTCGGCCCGGGCCACCTCGCTGATATTCGACAGATCGAAGGTGACCTGCTCACGCAACGACAGGAATCGGTGGGCGCCGAGTACGTGAACCGTAACCGTCGTCCCCGTGACCTCGATTTCGACCATCGCGCACCTCGCCCTCGCAGGTTCCGTCTACTCCGACCAGGATGCGTCGCGTGCCTGACCGGAGCCTGTGGCTTTCCTTTGTTTTCTCTCAGATTCGAAAGCCCGTTACGCTGTAGCGACGTGGCGGTGGGGCTCGCCACTTCCGCAGGCGGGAACAACCGCGGTCTCGCACCGCCAACAGTCCCTACTTGACCAGTGCTTTCATGTTCGAGTAGGAGTCTTCTGTGCCCGAAGTGCGTCTTCCCGACGGTGTCGCCACCGAGGCGAACGCGAGTCCCGGCTGGTTTCGTGAGCACGGACCGGTGCTGATCGTCGTTGCCGTGGGCGGCGGGCTCGGCGCCGAGGCGCGGTTCGGCGTGTCCCGGCTGCTGCCGACCCGGCCCGGCCAATTCCCGTGGGGGACGTTCGTGACGAACGTGGTCGGCTGTTTCGCCATCGGCGTGCTGATGGTGCTGATCACGGAGGTCTGGGCCGGGCATCGGCTGGTGCGGCCCTTTCTCGGCGTGGGTTTCCTGGGTGGATTCACCACCTTCTCGACCTATGCCGTGGAAACCCGCAATCTGCTCGCACCCGGGACCGTGTACGTGGCCTTCGGCTATCTGGCCGGAACCCTGATCGCGGCCATGCTGGCGGTGCTCGCGGCCGTCACGCTGACACGAACCATGTTGTGGCGCAAACAGATTCGCCGATCCGACCGCGACGAGGGGCGGGGCCGAACGTGACCACCGTCCTGATCTTCCTCGGCGCCATGCTGGGCGCACCGGCGCGCTACCTCACCGATCGCGCGATCGGCGCGCGGCACGACAGCCCGTTTCCGTGGGGCACTCTCGCGGTCAATCTGACCGGGTGCCTGATCCTGGGCGCGCTCACCGGAGCGGCCGCCGACCTCCGGGTGCTGGCCCTGCTCGGCACCGGCTTCTGCGGTGCGCTGACCACCTACAGCACGTTCAGCTTCGAGACGTTGCGGCTGCTGGAACAGCGCGCGTACTTCTACGCGACGGCGAATGTCCTGGTCAGCGTGATCTCCGGCGTCGGCGCGGCACTACTCGGCTACACCGTCGCCCACGCCCTGCTCGGCTGAGCGCGGCCGCGCGGGGGCGGACAAGCGCACCACGCCGCCCTCGAGGTCCAGTTCGAGACGCGGCCGGTGCGTCTGGCCGTCGCCCGCCTCGCTGTCCTCGTCGGTCAGCTTCCTGCCCGGGAACATTTCGCCGATGACACCCATGACCCCACGATAACCTCGGCGTGGCGGCCTCGCCTCAGCCGTTGGCGTGCCCGGTATCGGCATTGTTCAGTTCGTCGGCGGCCTCACGCTGGCCGGAGGCGAAGGTGCCGAAGGTGGTGGCCAGATCGTTGATGCCGTCGAGCAGATTCTTGCTGACCGCGAGATAGCCCTTGTCGCCGTCGGCGAACTTCTTGCCGAACGAATCGTTGCCCCACGGCGCCTGTTCGGCGTCCACCGCGGACTGCAGGTTCCGCAAGGCGGTCACGATCGATCCGTGGATGCGATCGCAATCCGATGCGGCAGTGCGCAATTGGTCGGGATTGATTTCGACACTGGTCATCTTCGCGTCCTCAGTGGTCCGTATCGGCGATCAGCGGCTGTTGCCGGTCGTCCTGCTCGACTGCGCCCCGCAGATGCGGCGGCTCCGTCGAAGGAGGCGGCGCGGGCGGCAGGATATCCTCCAGATCCGGTGCGCCCTCGACGATTTCGGAAAGTTTCGGCAACCGGGATCTGCGCTCGATCAGCGGTCGCATGAGTTCGCGGCTGCGATTCTGCACCCCTTGCATCGCCGCTTGGGCGGCGGCGGTCACGTACTCGGCGAGCTCCTCGTAGCTCAGATCCGAGACCTCACTGCCGAACTTTGTTTCCACCACCATGCCGTCGGCATTGACCGTCACTTGGACGCGGTCGTCGCCGATCGACGCCGTCGCCGTCAGCTCGGAACGACGCTGCTGCAGGTCGGCGATACCGCGCATCTGGTCCTGCAGCCCTTCGAGCATCGTGGCCACATCGGCCGCCAACCGCTCGTTGACCATGACACCTCCACCGTAGGCTCCGCCCATCAAGCCCATCGCACGACGGTGAATACGACATGTCGCACAAGGAAATCCGATCCGACGCCGACACGATCTTCGATCGTCACCGGCACTAGAGTTTGAAGGCCACGTCCACGTTCGAGGGGCCGGACGATCCGCTTGCGCCGGGATCGGTTCCCTGCGGGTTCGTTCCTTCCGGGTTGGTTCCTTCGGGGTTGGTTCCCTCAGGATTCGTTCCCTCAGGATTCGTTCCGCCCGGGTTGTCGCCGAACGGGTTGTCACCGAAGGGGTTGTCACCGGAGCCCGACGCGCCCGAACCCGTCGCTCCCGTCGCGCCCGGCCCCGATGCCCCGGCCGGCCCCGTCGCGCCGGGGCCGGCGGAGCCGCTCGCCCCGTCCAGCCACGTGTCGGAGCCCGGCGCGGCCGGCGCCTCGTACGGCCCCGGCAGCTCCCGCCACTCGGGTTCGCGCTTCGGACGTGTCTTGGCCTTCATATCCGTCGACTTGCCCAGGAAGTCGTCGTCCCGCTTAGGCGCGGCCGCGGCCACCGGGGCCCCGCCCGCGCCCGGACCCGCACGATTCGGATTCCGCGGCGGCACCGGCGGCGGCACCGGCACCCCAACCGCACGATTCGGATTCCGCGGCGGCACCGGCGGCGGCACCGGCACCCCAACCGCACGATTCGGATTCCGCGGCGGCACCGGCGGCGGCTGGTTCCGGGCCGGGTTGCGCGGCGGGGCCTGCGGTGCCGCGTGGTCGGCCCCGCCTCCGCGGTTGGGCGGCGCCGCGTAGAGCGAATCGTCATCGCTGGAGCGCCCGCGCATACTTCCCGACGAGAAGAGCGAATCGTCATCGCCCGTGCCGGTCCGGAACGGGCGGGGAGTTCCGGGCTCGCTGCCGACGCCCAACGCGCCGGGAGCCGAGCGAATGCTCAGGTTGTCGTCGTCGCCGCCGCGCCCGGCCTCCGTGCCGAGCGACCTTCCGCGCATGCCGGTGTTGTTCGCGGAGCCGTCCCCGATGACCTCCCCGCGCGCGTTCGACCGGCCGCCGAGGAGATGCGACGACTCGCCGAGCGCGGACCCGCCGTACTTCCCTCCGCCGAGTCCCGTAGTGAGACCGGACTTCCCGCCACCCGAGCCGGGCGTCAACTCGGACTTGCCACCACCCAGACCCGGCGTGATCTCGGACTTGCCACCACCCAGACCCGACGTCAACTCGGACTTACCACTACCCAGACCCGACGTGATCTCGGACTTACCACCACCCAGACCCGACGTGATCTCGGACCTGCCACCACGCAGACCCGACGTGATCTCGGACCTGCCACCACCCAGACCCGACGACAACTCCGACCTGCCACCCAGGCCGGCGGTCAGCGACGGCTGACCTCCGCGTCTCGACGTCGGCGCGGGGAACAGGTCCGGGTTGCCGCGCCCGCCACCGAGCGTGGTTCCCTGGCTCCGGCTGTCGACCGGGAAGCCGCGCTGCGGAGCCGAACTCGCGCCCAGTTGTGAACTGTTGGCGACCGGACGGATCACCGTCGACGAGCCGTCCTCCGGCCCACCGGTCCCCCGCGGGCCCGATGACGAAGCCAGTTGTGAATCGCCGCCGCCACGGCTCGACCCCGAGGGCCGCATCTCCATTGAGCCGGAGCCACCGTTGATTCCCGAATCGCTCTGCGGCGCAGCGCGATTGGTCGGCTTCGCGATGATCTGGCTGCTGTCGGCGGCGGTCGTGTCGGGCCGCGATCCGGTATTTCGGGTCGTGTTGCCGCCCGTGATCGTGTTACCGCCGGTGGTCGTGTTCCCACCCGGCCTCGTGTTGCCGCCTGTCGTGGTGTTGCCCGCCGTCGGGTTCCCACCGGGCCTCGTATTGCCACCGGTGGTGTTACCGCTCGTCGTGGTGTTGCCGGCGTTCGGATTCGGGCGATCGGTCCGCTTGACCTTGTTCGTCGCCTGGTTCTTCATCCACACCGAGTACCGCAGATCGTCCGTGGTCGGTACGGTCCGCTTGATGAACGTGCCGCGCGCCGCGCCGACGATCGCGCCACGCGAGATGCCGCCGACCCAGCCCATCGGCGAGCCGAACGCTCCCGGGCCGTAAGCCGCCGCCGCGACCATATTGCCGAACAGCGAGCTGGTAGCACCCGAAACCGCGCCGATGCTGGCGCCGCGGATCACCGCGCCCGCCGGATAGGCGATCCCCTTGCCGAGCGGGATGTTCATCTTGGCGAGCGAGCTGCCCAGATACTTGTCCATCCCGAAACCCATATAACGCGCGACCTCGCGACCGGGTATCGAACCGGCGGCCGACGCCGCCATCGAGACGCCGAATTCCTTCCAGTCGAAGCTGTGCCGCTTCCCCGCCGCGATCTGGCCGACCTGTACCGCGCCGTCCATCAGCGCCGAGGTCGCCGCACCCTCGAGGATCTTGACCGTGTACACGCCGAATCCCTTGGCGCTGGGCATGATCAGCCTGCCGCCGCTGAGCAGTTCCTTGAAGTAGTACCGCTCCTTCATCGCCGAGGCGCCCAGGCGCTGAGCCATCCGCTCGATGAAGTTCTGTACGTAGTCCTCGATGATCTTCAGCACCGACCGGGTGGTCGCGATGGCTCCGGCCTCCACGGCCGGCGCGGTCGGCGGGAACGTCCACGCCCAGATGATCTCGGCCGCCAGCCAGGCCAGCGACAGGATGATGGTGAGCTTGGTGGCCTGCAACTGGGTGCCCATATCGAAGGTCGAGTCGGCGACCTCCTGCAACATCTCGGCCAGCGTCTTGACCGAATGCTCACCGTCGATCAGGTCGTCGAACTTCGCACCCATGCTGTCCGCGCCCGCACCGGCGGGGTAGGCCTTCTCGGTATCGGATTTCGCCGTCACGACGTCCGGTTCCAATGCGGACAGGGCTTGCGCGGCGGCCTTCCACGCATCGGACAGGGCCCACATGGCGTCCTCGTCGCCGTCGGGCCAGGCGGTGCCCGCGATCCAGCCCAGCCAGCGCAATTCGGGCGGCAGCTCGAGCGTCATCGAGTCACCTCCCCCCACGCTGTCCACCCGGCCCACGGTTCTCGCTTACCAGGAGACCGAACTTCGGTGAATAACCGATGGCGCACAGAGAAATTCGGCAAGGCGAACGATCCTCGTCCGCACCGCCCACGCGACGCGCCCGCAAACCACCGGTGAACCGTTCGAGCGGCAGCGGCCGTGGTGTCGCATGATGGGCAGGTGAATCGGATCCCGGTCTGGCTGCGGCCCTCGCGTTGGGGGGTGCGGATCCGGTCGGCCATGACTGCCGCGCTGGTCGTCGGCGTGGTGCTGCTGATCGCGGCGGGCTCGATGCTCGGGCTGCTGCGGCGCTCGCTGATCCACCAGCTCGACGTCTCCGCCGACACCAGGACCAGCCAGATCGCCGACGAACTGCGGCACAGCGACGGTCATCGGGTTCCGGAAGGGCTGCTCGCGGTCGAGGGGCAGGTGGTGGCGGTGCAGGTGATCGCTCCGGACGGCCGGATCGCCTGGCGGTCCGCCGATAAGCTGAGCACCCCGCTGACCGAACCGGGCTCGGCCGGAACCCCTGCCGTCGGACTACCGCCGACCAGCGCTTACGACGAGGATCTGCGCGTCGCCGCGCGCACCGTGAACACCTCCGAAGGGGACTTCACGATCCTGGTGGCGGCGGACACCGAACCGGTCGAACATGCCACGGAAGAGGTCGCCGTGCTCCTGGCGATGGGTGGGCCGCTGGTCGTTCTCGCTGCCGCGGCGGCGACATATCTGCTGGTCGGCCGGTCCCTGCGCTCGGTAGAGGCGATCCGGTCACGAGTCGCGCGGATCGAGTCCTCGGCCCTGTCGCAGCGCGTGCCGGTGCCGCCCGCCCGCGACGAGATCGCCCGCCTCGCCGAGACGATGAACGAGATGCTCGCGCGGGTCGAGGCGGGACACCGGGCCCAGCAGCGCTTCGTCGGGGATGCCTCGCACGAGCTGCGCAGCCCGCTCGCGACCATCACCGCGGCTCTGGAACTGGCCCGGGATCGGCCCCAGGCACTGGACCGCGATCTCATCGAGGGCGCGCTGCTGCCGGAGACCGAGCGGATGCGCCAGCTGGTGGAGAATCTGCTGACCCTGGCCGCCGCCGATGAGCACGGCCTCGAACTGCGCACGGGCGACGTGGATCTGGACGATCTGGCCGACGCCGAGGCGGGCACGTTGCGGCTGCGCGGCGATGTGTGGGTGCGCACCGCGATCGTGCCGGTCCGGGTGATCGGCGACCGGCCGAGACTGGCTCGGGCACTGCGCAATATCGCCGACAACGCCGCCGCGCACGCGCGGGCCCGGGTCGCGATCGGTCTGGAGAGCGACGGTGCGCGCGCCCGCATGATCGTCGACGACGACGGCCCCGGCATCCCGCCCGCGGACCGCGAGCGGGTGTTCGGACGGTTCGTGCGCCTGGACGACGACCGGGCCCGCAGCAGCGGCGGCTCCGGACTCGGGCTCGCGATCGTATCGGAAATCGTTGCCGCACACGGCGGAACGGTGACCATCGACGAGTCACCCTGGGGCGGAGCCCGTTTCGTGCTCGAGCTGCCCCTCGCCGGACCCGCCGGGATCGAGCAGACGATAGCCGACCCCGCGTAGGGTTTCGATACTGCTGCGGCCGAAGGGCGTATCGATCTTCTTGCGCAGATATCCCACGTAGACCTCGACCACGTTCTCCGGGCCGTCGTAGTGCACATCCCAGACGTTGCGCAGGATTTCGGCCTTGGTCAGCACATTCCCCTTGTGCCGCAACAGGAATTCCAGCAGTCCGAATTCCCGCGGGGTGAGCGTGAGCGGGGTGTCGCCGCGAAACACCGAGCGCCGGGCCGGATCGAGGACCAGGTCACCCGACCGCAGCTGCGCCGGCTGCTGGGGCGCGCGGCGGCGCAGCAGCGCGCGCAGCCGGGCGATCAGCACGACGAATGAGAACGGTTTGGTCAGATAGTCGTCCGCGCCCAGGTCCAGGGCGTCGACCTGGTCGTAGTCACCGTCCTTGGCGGTCAGCATCAGCACGGGGGTCCGCACGTCCTGTGCGCGCACCCGGCGCAGCACCTCGTAACCGCTCAACCCGGGCAGCATGATGTCCAGCACGATGACGTCGAAGTCGTGTTCGGTGGCCCACCACAGGCCATCGGTACCGGTCGCGGCCAGCTGGACCAGGAAACCCTCCAGCTCGAGCCCGCGACGCAACGTCTGCGCCAAGCGTGGTTCGTCCTCGACCACCAGCACCCGCATCGCCCCAGCATGCAACATCGCCCGTTACGCCCCGGCGGCACACCCCCGATTCGGGCAGCCCGCAACGATCGGCGCTGCCGCGGTCAGGCGCTGCCGGGGTGACGAGCCTGGTCGTACCAGCGGTGCGGAATCGACCAGTCCCATTCCGGCTCCGGTCGGCGGGTCTGTTGCCGTTCGCGCAGGTACTCGCCGTAGACTTCGGCCGCGCCGAGGGTGCCCCCCAGCATGATCAGTCCGGACATGATGTGATGCCACACATCGGCTTTCGAGATGCGTCGTCGCATCGGTACCTCCTGTACGCCCGGCTCGCAACAGTGCGCCAGCGCCGCCGTGCCCGCGGGTCGGTTCACCCGGCCGAACTCGTCACGCCGTGTCGATCCTGACGTGCGAGCGCCTCCGGGCGGGGCGCTTTGGGGGAATTCCCCTCGGGCGCGCCGCTCACACCTCCGATGCGCGCCGGGCGAGGTCGATCTCGGCCATGTGGTCCTGCGCCCACGCGCGCAGCGCCGACAGCGGCACTTCCAGCGATGTGCCCAGTTCGGTCAGCCGGTAGTGCACCCGGGGCGGCACGGTGGGCTCGACCCGACGCGCGACCAGACCGTCGCGGGTCAGATCGCGCAGGGTCACCGAGAGCATCTTCTGCGAGACGCCGGGCATGCGCCGACGCAGTTCGGCGAACCGAACCTCCTGCGGAGCGGCCTCGGCCAGCAGTTTGACCACCATCGACACCCATTTGGTGCCCAACCGGTCCAGCAATCGCCGGGTCGGGCAGCCGGGGTCGAACAGATCGCCGCGCGGGCCGGTGGGGGTGGTCACCCGGAGCTCACCACCTGTCTCGAAAGTGCCTTCTTGGCCGGACCTGTGATCCTACCTATGGTCACTTGGTAACCAAAAGTGACCGGAGGTACGAGTGTCCGCAGCACAGCCCGACATCACCGTTCGACAGGTCGCGGCCAACGGCATCGAGATCGCCGTGGCCGTCGCCGGACGCGGCCCCGCAGTCCTGCTGTTGCACGGATTTCCGCATACCTGGCAACTATGGCGCGCCGTGATCGGCCCACTGGCACAACGTCATCGAGTGATCGCGCCGGATCTGCGCGGCTTCGGCGGCAGCACCCGCGCGGCCGACGGCTACGACGCGAACACCCTGGCCGAGGACGCGGCCGCACTTCTGAACGCCCTCGGCGAGCCGAACGCCACGGTGGTCGCGATCGACGCCGCCGTCCCCGCCGCCTTCCTGCTGGCCCTGCGGCAATCCGGCCCGGTCGACCGGCTGGTGCTGATGGAATCGCTGCTGGGTACCCTGCCGGGCGCCGAAGCCTTCCTGACCGGCGGCCCGCCCTGGTGGTTCGGCTTCCACGCGGTCCCCGGCCTGGCCGAACAGGTGCTGACCGGCAACGAACCCCGATATATCGACTGGTTCCTGCGCGCCGGAACTCTCGGCCGCGGCATCCCGCAGGGCATCCGGGACGCCTTCGTCGAGGCGTACACGGGGACCGAGGCGCTGCGGTGCGCGTTCTCCTACTATCGCACGCTGCCCGAAACGGCCGAACAGATCCGCACGGCCGTTGCCGCGGCCCGGCTGACCATCCCCACCTTGGCGATCGGCGCACATCCGGTCGGGAGTTCGCTCGCGGAACAGCTCCGACCCGTCGCCGACGACCTGAGGTCGCACCTGATCCCGGACTGTGGCCACATCATCCCGCTGGACCGCCCCGACGCACTGCTCCCGCTGCTCACTGATTTCATCGATCCGGGCAGCGAGTAATGCTCTAGCGCAACCGCTCTCAACGCCCCCAGCGGCGAGTGAGGTTGTCGTCCAGGTATTTTCGCGTTGACTCGGTGAGTGAATGGTCGGGGCCCAGGATGCGGCTTCTGGTCGCGAGGGTGTGTTCGAGGATGTGTACCGCCTGGTCGTGGTCGCCGTACAGGTGGTAGGCGACGCCGAGGTTGTGCAGGGTGTTCAGCGTGAACGGATGTTCCGGGCCCAGTGCGCGCTCGCGGCCTGCCAGGGTCTTCAGGATCATGTCGATACCCTCGGCGAAGCGCCCTGCGCTGACGTAGGCGAAGCCGAGATAGTGCCGGATGGTCAGCGTATCGGGATGCTCCGGGCCCAGCAGGCGGTCGCGGATATCGGCATTGACCACGTGCAACGAGATCGCGTCCTCGTAGCGGCGCACGCCGGAGTAGGCGACGGCGAGATTGCCGCGACTGTTCACGGTGTCGGGATGCTCGAAGCCCAGGACGCGCTCGCGGGTGGTCAGCGTCTGCTCGAAGAGCATGATCGCCAAATCCTTCTGTCCCGCCGACTGATAGGCGTCGGCGAGATTGTTGCGGGAGATGAGCGTCTCGGGGTGGTCCGAGCCCAGGGTGCGTTCGCGGGCGGCCAGGATGCTCTCGTGCATCGTCAGCGCCTCGCGCAGACGTCCGGTCGCCTGATAGGCGGCGGCCAGATTGTTGCGCGTGGTGAGCGTCAGCCTGTGGTCGGGGCCCAGCGTCCGCTCGCGCCGGGCAACCAGCGTCTCGTACAGCGGCAGGGCCTCGGAGTTGCGTCCCGACTCGGCGTACGCGCGGGCCAGCATGATTCCGGCGACCATGGCCTGGTCGTGATCGGTGCCGTAGCGCCGTTCCCGCTGGGAGAACATGCGTTGCAGCAGCGGGACCGATTCGGCGTGCCGATCGGTCCTGGCGTACGCGTCGCCGAGGAACAGGCGAGCGGTGTCGACCTCGGCGTGATCGGAACCCAGGCGGCTCTCCCGATCGGTCAGCACGCGAATCAGCACCGGAATCGCGTCGGCGCATCGGTCCGCACCGTGCAGGCTCACGCCCAGCAGCATGCGCACCTCGTCCGTTTCGGCGTGCCCGGCGCCCAGGCGGTTCTCCCGTTCGGCGAGTACGCGCATCAGCAACGGAATCGCGTCGCCGTACCGCTTGACGGCCCGATAGCTGCGCCCCAGGGCCAGGCACACATTGGCGACCTGCTCGTCCTGACCGGTCAGGCACCGTTCGTATGTGGCCAGCAGTTGCTCGAGCAACGGGATCGCCTCGGCATGGCGATCGGCCTTCACGTGCGCGTGGACCAACTCCCAGCGCAGCTTTGCCGCATCGAGATCGTCAGGGCCGCAACGTTTTTCCTGTTTCGCGAGCAGCGAGGACAACAGCGCGACGCCATCTGCGGCGCGCTCACCGACGCCGATGTACGCCTGTGCCAAGCGTTTTCGGGACGTCCAGGTCTCCTCGTCCTCCGCGCCGCGCACACGCTCGTTCACCAGCAGAGCGCGCTCGAGCAGCGGCACCGCCGCCGCGCGCCGCCCCAGATCGAACAGCGAGCGCGCGAGCAGGGTGCAGGCATCGGCGATGCGGCGGTGGTCGGGACCGAGCGTGCGTTCGGCGGCCGCCAGGGTCTGCTCGAGCAGCGGAATCGATTCCTCGAAGCGCTCGGCCTCCTGGTACATCCGGCCGATTTCCGCACGGTGCGAATCGAGTTCGGGATCCTCGGGCCCGAGCGCCTTCTCCCATTCGGCCAGCAGCCCCTCGAGCAGCAGCAGCGCGGTGTCGCGATCGCCGACGTGGTGATGCGCCCGTGCCAGCTGCCCGCAGGCCTCCAGTGCCAGCGGGTCCGCGTCGCCGAGCAGGCGCAGCCGATCGTCGGCTATGCGCTCGAGCAAGGCCAGCGCCGGTTCGTGCCGCCCGGCCTGCAAGTAGGTCGTGGCGAGAAACTCACGAGCCGTGAGGGTTTCGGCGTCATCGGCACCTGTGAGCCGTTCCTGATCCGCCACCACGCGTTCGAGTTGCGCGACGGCGTCCTCGTGACGTCCGGCACTCCGATAGGCACGAGCCAGGTTTCGCCGGATGCGCATGGCCTCGGAATTTCCCTGGCCTGGTTGGCTTTCCGCGACGTCCAGTGCGCTCTCGTACAGCCGCACCGCCGAATCATGGTTACCCGCAAGGTGATACCCGACGGCGAGATTGTCCCGGGCCGCGGCGGTGTCGGGATGCAGCTCGCCCAGCAGGGCCGTGCGCTCGGTCAGGGTGCGCAGCAGCGTTGCGACATCGGTCGCCGCGGGGGCGACCGAATCGTGCGGACCGGCCAGCGCGCGGACCGTCTCGATCGCCGAGTCCAGAGCACCGCGATCGCCCAGCCGTCCTCGGATGACCCGCGCCAACCGGGGATGCATCAGGACGGTGCGGCGATCGGTCGAGTAGACCAGCAGCGCACCGCGCAGACAGTCGTCGACCGCCATCTCGACCACCTCGCGGCCGGTGTCGTCATCGCCGGCCAGCGCGTACAGGGAGGCCAGCGGGGCTCGTTGTCCGGGCAGTACGGCCACGGCCTCGAGCAGACGCCGCAACACACCGGACTCGTCGTCCAGCAGCGCACTCTCCACGGCGATCGCCAGCGCGGCCTCGACCCCGCCGGATCCGAGCAGTGCGAGGTATCCGGGGTAGTCCAGCCGCTGCGATGGATGGCGGCGGCGCAGGCGAATCGCACTGGCCGCCACCGCGAGCCCCAGCGGCAGATCGCCCAGCGCCCGGGCCACCGCATCGGCCCCGGCGTCGTCGTCCAATTGGGCCCGGCGGCGCAGATAGGCCACCGATTCCGCGCGGGTGAACGGCTCGATGAGCACTTGCTCACCCAACCCGGCTGTGGCGCTGGATGTTCCGATGACGATCACACGCGCCGACGGCCCGGCGGGCAGATACGGGCGCACCGTCTCCGGATCGCGCACCGAATGCAGGACCAGCAGATTCGCACCCGGCCGTTCCGCCAGGGCGGCGGCCAATCGGCGCGCGGACCCGACCGCATCACCCGGTTCGGCCACACCGAGTCCCTCGGCGACGGCCAGCAGACCGGTGAGCAGTTCGGATTCGGTTGCGGCGCAGACCCATCCGACCACGGTCGCGCCCATTGCGATCGCCGTCCGGGCGCAGGCGGCCGCGACCTGCGTGCGCCCCACTCCCGCCTCGTCGTCCGGGGCGGCCAGCACCACCACCGGGCTCCGCCCGAGCGCCTCGCGCACCCGCCCGACGACCTCGCGATCGACGAAACCCATGGGCTCGTCCGGAATCTCACCGATCGCCGGTACGTCAACGATCGCTTCCCCGATCGACATCGGCGGCCCCCGAAACCTTCACTACGAACAGAACAACGAGAAGCGCCGGACCCGCGACGCCCCGGCCAAGTTAACACTGCCGCGCCCGCGAGTGAACATCGCTTCTCACCACTTCTGGTGAGGCCGAATACATCCGGACCGGCCACAATCCGGCATTCACGACAGATCCGGCGGCCTCCGCGCACGCCCGCCGCGATGGCCGATCCCGCTCTTGTCTCTCTCGCCGCGCTCGCGCCGACCGTGCCCAGGGCTTGCACCGGACCGCGACCGATACCTCGACTGCTCCTGCCCCACAGGTTCGGCGGCGGACCGGGATCAGGCGGTCGCGCCCACGGCGGCGCCGGTGAGTTCGACCGAGCGGATGCGGTCGGCGATCTCGGTGGCGTGGTGGACCAGGATGAGTTCGTCCGCGCCGATGGAAGCGGCGAATTCGTTGAGGTAGGCCAGCACGTCCTCGGGCAGGCCGACTGCGGTGTACCTGGTCATCTCCGTGAGGTGGCGGCCGTTGGGCGAGGCGAGGAAGGCGTCGATCTCCTCGTCGGTGAACGCGACGTCCCCCGCGCCGCGACGGATCATCATCCGCGCGCGGGCCCGGTAGGCGACCGCCCGCTGTTGCGCCGCGTCCTCGTAGCTCTCGGCGGCGAAGACGTTCACCCCGGCCATGACGTACGGTTCGGCCAGTTGTTCGGAGGGCCGGAATTGCTCCCGGTACACCTCCACCGCGCGGTGCAGCGCGTCGGGGGCGAAGTGGGAGGCGAACGCGTACGGCAGCCCCAGTTGCGCGGCCAGTTGCGCACCGAACAGCGAGGAGCCCAGAATGTACAGCGGCACAACACCTTCCGCTCGTGGTACCGCTTGCACGCCCGGAATGCGGGTGTCTCCGGTCAGATAGCCCTGCAATTCGAGCACGTCCTGGGGAAAGGTGTCGGCCGAGGAGTGGTAGCGGCGCAGCGCGAACATGGTCTTCTGATCGCTACCCGGCGCGCGGCCGAGCCCGAGGTCGATCCGCCCCGGATACAGCGTCTCCAACGTGCCGAACTGCTCGGCGATCACCAGCGGCGAGTGATTGGGCAGCATGATCCCGCCCGCGCCGAGCCGGATGCTCTCGGTCTGTCCCGCGACATGCCCGATCAGCACACTGGTCGCACTCGACGCGATCGACCCCATGTTGTGGTGCTCGGCATACCAGACCCGTCGGTACCCGCTGCGCTCGGCGGCCCGCGCCAGCGCCACGCTGTTGTCGAAACTGTCCCGTGCGGTCCGACCGGGTGCGATGGACGCGAGATCGAGGATGGACAGGGCGAGGGGCATGCGTCGCCGCCTTTCGAAGATCGGTAACCGGAGAGACTCACCGGATGGAACGTTCCGGGGACCGTCCCGCATTCCGCGAACGCCCGGCCACGAGGGCAACGAGCCGGCCGGCTCCTCGATTCAGCCGGGCGAGCGGGCCCCGCCGGCCACCGGGTCCGGCACGTCGGCGGACACGCTCGCTCGCGACGCCCGGTCACCGGACCGGCCACGCAGATAGCCGGCAGTCGCGACGAGCAGCGCGAGGGTGAGCCAGATATAGGCGTTGTGATACAGCGCCGAATGCTCGTGATAGTCGAAGACACTGCTCGCTCGCACGCCCACCAGCGGTAACACCCCGCCCGAGGCGATCACCGCCACGGCGGCCGCGATCGGTGCGGTCGCCGGGCCGGGTCGCCGGATCGCGAGTTCGGCCAGCACGATCAGCATCGGCAGCAGGAACACCCAGTGATGCACCCAGCTGTACGGCGACACCGTCGTCATGGTCAGCCCGCACAGCGCGACTGCGGCCAGTTCCTCGCCCGTGCGCGACAGCCGCCGGGCCAGCACCAGGCTGATCGCGGCGATCGCCAGCGCCGCGATCAGCCACAGCAGCTGATGAACTCCCGCCACGCCGACGGTGCGGGCGAGCAGTCCGCGCAACGATTCGTTGGAGTTGTTCTGCGGCACGCCGACTCGCGCGGGATCGGCGAACGCGCCACTCCAGAACGTCAGCGAGTCGCGCGGCATGATCAGTGCCCCGACCAGCACGGTAGCGGCGAATCCGCCGATCGACGTCGCCGCGGCCCGATACCGCCCGGTGGCCAGCAGATACAGCACGAAGAACGCGGGCGTCAGCTTGATTCCCGCCGCGACGCCGGTCAGCGCGCCTTTCCAGCGCGAGGAATCCGGCAGCGCCATATCCACCAGCACGAGCATCAGCAGCAGAATGTTGACCTGACCGAATGCCATGGTCTGCCGGATCGGCTCACACCACATGGCCAGTCCGGCGATCGGCACGCTCAGCAGCACCATCCGCGGATCCCGCCGATACCCCAGCGTCGACAACGCCGCCCACGCCGACACGCCGACCATCGCCGCGTTGCCCAGTCCCGCGACCCACGATCGCGCCACACCGGCCAGTCCGGCCAGCGGTACGAACAACAGGGCCGCGAACGGCGTATACACGAACTCCATCACGCCGCGGGTATGTCCGAGCAGCGGCGTGTCGTAGAGCGAGATCCCGTGGGACACACGGTATCCCGCGATCTGGTACACCCCGAAATCGGTGAGGTGCAGCATGAGCCGCGGCTCGCGCAGCACCAACTCGAGGTAGTACCCGCCCGCGATCACACCCGCCGCGGCGACGGCCAGGCAGACAGGTATCGCGATCGTGCGCCGCGACGGCCCGGAGCGGACCGCGGACGGCCTGGTCGGTTTCTCGATCGTCGGCAACGACACATCAACTCCAGCATTCGACGCCCGTGCGCCCAACACCGTAACCAGGCCCGCGCCGACCGGCGCACCCGGCTGCCGCGCTCACTCGAGCTGCGGCTCCCATTGACCGGGATGACCGTCCACGGACGGGTCGTAGAGTACGACGAACCGGAACTGCCGCGGGGCCGAGAGCGGGAACGGCCCGACGCTCAACTCCTCGCAGGTGTAGCGGTCGCTGCTCATCGTGCGGACCCAGGTCGGCGGGCCGCCCTGCTGATCGAGCCATTTCTGGAATACGGACCGTGCCGGTTTGGCGGCCATGATGACCGACATCAACGGTAATGCGTCGAGTTCACCGGCAGTGGAGACGAACCGAAGACTCTCACTCATGCCGAAAATCTTCTCACCTACCGGCCGAAACGAGGGTCAACCGCGACCGTGGCTGCGTTCGTAGGCCGCTCGCGCGAGTGCGGCCCGGTCGCGCGCCGACGCATCGGCCAGCACCGGATCCAGGCCGTGCTTGGCCAGCCGATAGCGCCGGTAGACGTAGGTCAGCGCGATCGCGAAGAACACCAGCGGCAGGAAGATCAGCGCCATCATCGCGCCGCCCATCCACAGCGGGCCCGGGACCAGCAGAAACAGGCTCAGCACCAGCAGCAGCGGAATCATCAGCCGCAGCAGGTAGCGACGGGCGGCGCCCGGACCGGTGAGGTCGTTGCGCACCCACTCGGACATCGACTCGGGCAGTGTGCCGCCACAGATGTATCGCAATCGCTGTAGCGGGTTCGGCGTCCGGTCGCTCATGCCCTCTCCTTCGGTCCGCGTAGTTCGTGCATTAACTATTAACACAAAACCACCGCGCGCACATCCTCGTAACTACGCTTCACCAGCGCATTGAGCTGTGACTTTGGTTGCACTACGCGATCCGCATCCTACGATTCGTGTACTAATTGTTAGTGGCTTCAATCGACAGAGGAAGGCGGAGTTGTGACGTCCCGCATCGATGATCCGCTGCGTTTGGATCGCCAGGTCTGCTTCGCGCTGGCGCTGGCCAACCGCGCGGTCCTGGGCATCTACCGTCCGCTGCTCGAGCCGATGGGCCTGACCCACCCGCAGTACCTGGTCATGCTCGCCCTGTGGGGCGAGTCCCCGCTCTCGGTCAAGGAGATCGGCGAGCTGGTCCAACTCGATTCGCCCACGCTGTCCCCGCTGCTCAAACGTCTCGAGGCGGCCGGATACATCACTCGCCGCCGCGACACGCACAACGAACGCGCCCTGGTCATCGGCCTGACCACCGCCGGGCGTGCGCTGCGTGCCCGCGCGGAGCAGATTCCCCCCGCCGTCGTGGAGCGGCTCGGCGTGACGCTCGACGACCTCGAGGAGTTGCACTCGGTCCTGAGCCGGGTCAACGCCGCGGCCCGGCGTGCCGCCGCGGACCAGTAGCGGCCCTCCTTCGCCACCCCGGCCGCTCAGCCGATCGTGAATGTCGCGCTACGCCCGCGAGCGTCCAGACGACCGTCTCCCCAACTCGCCCCGGCATAGGCGTCGATCTCGATCGCGTACTCCCCCGCGAGCAACTGCGCGGGCAGGCGCACGGACGTCTGCGCGCGGCGGTCGACGATGCCCAGATACCGCCGCGAAACATCCTCTCCCGGCCCGACCAGAAATACCCGCGCGTACCGGAATACCTTGTGCGAGGCCGATTCCGAGGCGGGCGACCACCGCACGTCCAGGACGTCCGGGCCGGCGGCGCCGACCAGCACTCGCAGGGCCTCGCGTCCTTCGACCCGATCTCTCACCACTCCCTCCTCCCCGCACCGAAAAGCGCCGGGCCGCAGCCGGTTACGATGCTCACTCGGCCGCGGCCAGACGGTCCAGCCACTCGGTCAGCAGCTGTTGTTCGGCCGCGCTCAGCGCAGTGCGCTCGGGCAGAGTGGCGCGCAGTGCGCGAGCCGTTCCGGACGTCGTCGAATCCCGCACTGCCGGTTCGCTGTTCGTCACCGCGGTGACCATGGATTCGCGCAGCACGCGCAGCAGCGCCGGATCGCGCCGGTCCGGGGGCAGGGACAGCCAGGTGAACACCGCACCGAGACCCGAGGCATGGATGGCCATGACCGCGATCTCCTCGTTCACCCGCAACCACCCGCCCGCCGCCAGGCGGTTGACGCGCTCCCGCAGCATCTGCATTCCGGCCCGGCAGGCGGCCGAATCGCTGCGCTGGGGTTCGCCGTACATCAGCGTGTAGAGCGCGGGATTGGCCAGGCCGAATTCGACCGCCAGATCCCATCCGTCCCGCAGATCCGCGATCGGGTCCGCGGGTTCGGGGTCCACGTGTTTGGCCGCCAGGAAGGCGGCGAAGCCGTATTCGGCCACCGCGTCGAGCAATCCGTTCTTGTCGCCGAAGAGGCGATAGATGGCGGGCGCCTGCATGCCCGCGGCGACCGCGACCGCGCGGGTGGTGACCGCATCGCGCCCGTCGCGTTCGAGCAGTTCGATGGCGGCCTCGATAACCCGCCGCCGAGATTCGTCCTGACCTGCTGTTCCGGTGCGAGGTTCGACCGAGGTGACCTCGGAGTGCGGACGCGACGACATATATCAACGATAGCGCGTTGCCCATACCACCGTTATTATCGCTGATATCCTGATTTTGATATCAACGGAAACACGGAGTACGTGATGATCATCGTGACCGGAGCCACCGGAGAACTCGGCCGCCGCATCGTCGAGCGGCTGCTCACGCGGGCGCCCGCCGAGCAGATCGGGGTCACCGCCCGCGATCCGCTCCGGGCGAAGGCATTCGCGGATCGCGGAATTCGGGTCCGCCCAGCCGATTTCGCCGATCCCGCGAGCCTTCCGCATGCCTTCGAGGGCGCGACCCGGGTGCTCGTCGTCTCGGTCGACGCCCTGGGCGAGGAGGCGGTGCGCAGGCACCGCACCGCGATCGAGGGCGCGGTCGCCGCGGGGGCACAGCGCATCGTCTACACCAGCCACGCCGGTGCGAATCCGGACTCCCACTTCGAGCCCTGCCGCGATCACGCGGCCACCGAGGAGATTCTGCGCACCTGCGGTGTGCCGTACACCGCCCTGCGCAACGGCTTCTACGTCACCAGCGCGATGCGATTCCTGGACCATGTCGCGGAATCAGGCCGCATCGCCGTGCCCGCCGACGGCCCGGTCGCCTGGACCGCGCACGACGACCTGGCCGAGGCCACCGCCGCCATCCTCACCGACGAGACGCCCATCGACGGCCCCACCCCGCCCCTGACAGCTTCCCACGCACTGACCTTCGACGATCTGGCTACGCACACCGCCGCACTTCTGGGCCGCAGCGTCGAGCGAAGCATTTTGCCCGACAACGAGTTTCGTGACCAATTGATGAGCTTCGGAGTCCCGGCCGACATCTGCGACCTCCTGCTCGACATGTTCATCGCCGCTCGGGCAGGCGAATTCACCGCAGTCGACCCCACTTTGGAAAACCTGATCACCCGCGCACCCCTCGGCATCGATGCCATGCTTCGCGACCAGCTGCCCGCACAAGTCTGAACGGATCGAAATCAGCTGCGACCCAACATGAACCGACCGCGTCTTCCGTCGACGGGAACGAGCACCCGGAACCGATCGGCGGCGGCCCGGCATTCGATAACGCCCACACCCCGCAGCACCGAAATCGTCAGCGACTCAACGTGAATCCGCGAGGTTGCCGACCGTGACCGCGAGGGGGTCGCCGACCGTCCCGGCTTCGGCGCAGGCGTCGTCCTGTTCGGGCAGCGCTCCGCTCACCGCGAGCGCACCGACAATGGTGTCGCCCCGCCGGATCAACCGCGATCCCGCGCCCGCCATGATCGGTGTCGCCGCGAGCTGGTCCAGCTGAGCGAACAGCGCGGGCCAGGCGCGTTGCAGTTCGAGCAGTTCGCCGCCCTCGCGGTGGAACAGCGCGACCGCACAAGCCTTGGCCGGTGCGATTCGCGCCGACAGCGGCGGCGCGCCGTCCATCCGGTCGAGCACTCGCAGATGTCCACCGTCGTCCACGATCGCCACCGTGACCCGCACCCCCAGGGCACCGGCACGGTCGCGGACACGAATACTGACAGCTCGCGCTTCATCGAGAGTGAGCGACATGCTTTCCACCTTCCATATTGTTGGCTGCACCAACGTTGGTGCAGCCAACATAACAGGATTCGTGGGTGTAGCCAACGAATTGGTTAGAATTCACGCATGGACGCCCCCGCTCGCCTGCGTACGAAGCCCAGCTGGCTGATCAGCAAAACCGCGGCACGCGCGCAGCGGCTGATCGCCGAGGCGATGGGCGAAATCGGCGGCCGCGCTTACCATTTCGCGATTCTGGCCGCTCTCGAGGAATTCGGGCCGGCCAGTCAGGCCGCGATCGGCCAGCGCTGCGGCATCGACCGCAGCGATATGCACGCGATGGTCCGCGAACTGGCCGATCAGGGCCATATCGTGCAAGCGCCCGACCCGGGCGACCGGCGCCGCAACGTCGTCACCCTCACCGCCTCCGGACAGCGGCGGCTGGCCGAACTGGACGGGGCGTTGAGCGGCGTACAGGACAATCTGTTCGGCGCCCTGCCCACCGCCGACCGCGAACGCCTGACCGCGCTGCTGACGCGCGCACTCGCCTGAACAACTTCGCGGCGGGCGACGACCGTCGGCACGCGGTCATCGGGCCGACACCGCAGCGGGCCGCACCGGCCGCGGGAGGCGTGCACGGCACGCCTCCTCACCGGCCCGGTACCGATGAATCAGGCGACGACGCCGCTGTCCTCGATCACGATCTTCTTCGACGTGCTGCCCGAACGGCTGCCCAGGGCCTCGACTGCCTTGACCACGTCCTCGCCCTCGACGACCTCGCCGAAGACGACGTGCTTGCCGTCCAGCCACGGCGTGACGACCGTGGTGATGAAGAACTGCGAGCCGTTGGTGCCCGGCCCCGCGTTCGCCATGCTCAGCAGGAACGGCTTGTCGTGCTTGATCTGGAAGTTCTCGTCAGCGAACTTCTCGCCGTAGACGCTCTTGCCACCGGTGCCGTTGCCGTTGGTGAAGTCGCCGCCCTGCAGCATGAACTCCGGGATGACGCGATGGAAGGGAGCACCCTTGTAACCGAATCCGTGCTGCCCCGTCGCCAGCTCACGGAAGTTGCGCGCGGTCTTCGGCACCACATCGTCGAAGAGCCGGAAGACCACCCGGCCGAGATCCTCGCCATTGGCCGAAATCTGGAAATACACGTTCTCGCTCATGGGCACTATTCTTAACACCGGCCGCCGCCGCACCGAACCACCGCGGTACCTCTCGACCCGATGCCCGAGTGAATTGTGTTGCTGGACAAGGGATCTCGATGATCCGACACACACCCGGTCCGGTGCGGGCCAGCCGCGCACCGGTCACGTGAAGGACGCCTCGGTCAGAATGCGGGCGAGTTCCTCGGGAGCCTCCAGCGGTACGAGGTGGCCGCTGCGGGGAATGATCCGCAGTTCGGGGTGGTCCAGGTAGGGCAGCAGGGCTTCGCGAAGCACCTCGATCGGCTCGACGCGGTCGTGTTCGCCGGCGATGACGAGGGCGGGGACCTCGATATCGCGGACCTCGCCGGTGATGTCCTGGGCGATTCCGTGTAGCGGCCACTCGGCGCGGGCCCGCGGATTGCCCGCGCGGGAGTCGGCCACGACGCGGGCCGCGAGCTCGGCGGGCAGCGGCGTGGCGGTGAGGATCGTGTCGCGGGCCGCGACAGTGGTTTCCTCGGTGTCGTAGGCGTGCGACAGGGTTCGCTGGTATTCGGGGGTGATGGTGGCGGCGGGCTCGGCCGGCGCCGGGGCGACCAGGACCAGCCCGGCGAGGCCCGCCGGTCGCGCGGCGGCGACGAGTTGGGCCACCTTGCCACCCATGGAGTGCCCGACCAGGACATACTCTCCGACTCCGGCGTCGGCGACGATGTCACGCACGTCCTGCGCGAGTTGCCCGAGGGTGTACGGTCCGGGGAACCGGCACGAGCGTCCCCAGCCTCGGGCCTCGATGCTCAGGGTGCTTCGCCCGGGGAGCCTGTCGAGCACGGGTTGCCAGGTGCGGGCCGCGCCTCCCCAATAGTGAAGAAATACCAGGGTGGGCCCGTGCCCGGCCACGTAGTCGTAGACGGGCAGCCGGGACGAGGTGGCGACTGTCATGTGAACTCCCTGTAAGCAGTACGTTGTTTCGGCTTCGAGTCAACCGGACGGACGATCCGCCGGCATCGTCGCGCCCCGACACGCCATGGTGAAAAATGGACAGATGCCAGCGATTCGACAGCTCACCTATCAACCTCCGCGCGCGGTGCCGGTGGAGACGATGTCGTTCCGGCAACTGCGGCGGCTCGACAACGGCTCGACGCAGCGCGGAGATTTCCATGTGCTCGCGGTGATCCGCGGCGGCCTCGGACGGGTGTCGATCGACTTCTCCGAACATGCGCTGGCGGCCAGGACCGTGGTGTGGATCCGGCCCGGCGTGGTGCACCGCTGGGACGACATCGCGGACCTGTGCGGCGATCTCGTCCTGTTCGCGCCGACCGCGCCGGTCACGCCCGCGAGCCGCGATTCGGCCGCGCCCGGCAGCACCTCCCCGTGCTGGTCCGTCGACGCCCCGGCATGGCAGCTGATATCGGCCGCACTGGGCCACCTGCGCCTGGAAGCCGTTGCCGCACAGGACAACCGAACGCCCGAACTGCTCGGATTACTGCTCTCGGCGCTGCTGCTGCGCCTGACCCCGCCGGCCGACGCGGATCGAGTCAACTCTCCCGTCTTCCGCCGCTTCCGCGACGCCGTGGAGGAGGACTTCCGCGTCCATCACGACGTCGTCCACTACGGACGCAGACTCGGGTACTCCCCGCGCACCCTGTCCCGCGCCGTTCAGGCGGCAACCGGCCGCACCGCCAAGGATTACCTGTCCGAACGGCTCGTTCTCGAAGCCAAGAGACTGCTGGCCCACGACCGCCTGTCCCCGGCCCGATGCGGACAACGGCTCGGCTTCCCCGACGCCTCGAACTTCTCCGCGTTCTTCCTGCGCGAAGTGGGGGCACGTCCCGGAGCATGGCAGCGGGCCGCGGGGTGGTGAGGCCGGTGCGGCGCAGTTGGTTCCGGCTATCGTGACCGGATGCTACTGACGTTGACCGGTGGAGCAGCGGCCGGCAAGACCACGCTGGCCGCGGCACTCGTCGAGACGTTCGCGCCGCGAGCGGTGTCCGTACTGCATATCGATGACTACTATTTCGCCACCACGAGCGACGGAGTCTGGGTAGCCGATCAGGACGGTGTACCGCGACTGGATGTCGGTGATCCACGGTCGGTGGATTTCGCTCGGCTCGAAACCGCTCTCGGCGGCTTGCCACCCGACGCTGTGGTGGTGGTCGAGGGAATGTTCGCGCAGCGGGTTGGTCCGCGAACCGGGGCCGGACGGCTCGACGTGTTCGTCGATGTCCCGGCCGACATCCGGTTGGCACGCAAGATCGAACGCCAGTGCGTCAACGGCTCGGTCCCACTGAAGGTGTTGCTGCACAACTACATTCAGTTCCGTCGGCGGGCCCACGAGACATATGTCGAACCGGCCCGCCACCGCTGCGATCTGATCGTCGACGGTACCCGGCCCGTCACCGAACTCGCGCCGCTGATCCGCACGGCGCTCACGGCCCGTCTCCCGTCGAACCGGACTGCCTCCGTTGGGCTTTCACGCGACGAGGACCCCGCAACGCCCCGGACATGAGTGCGCGACTCAGGCGGGCATGAGGTCGGGGAGTTTCCAGGTCTTGTCGAACAGGGGCTTGCGGGGTCCGTAGAAGCGGAACATCACCTCGAAGTGTTGCCCTTGCTTCGTCGGGATCCAGTTGGCTTTCCGGTCCTCGGCCGAGGCCGGCCCGAAGTGCAGATCGACCGAGCCGTCGGAATTGCGTTGCAGGCCAGGGGTGGTGGATGCGCGGCCGGCCCGGTCGACCTCGCGGACGAGGGTGTGGGTGGCGCGGTCGTACGCCGTGGCGGACCAGTAGAGGCCGACCGGAACGTCGGCGGGCACGGTGAGACGGTAGTTGCTGCCGCCATCGAGGTCGCGGCCGTCCACGTCGTGGATGGTCATCAGGTAGAACTGGCCGCTGCCGGAGGATTTGGCGGCGAGGAAGCCGAAGGAGCACATCACTGCGCGCGCGTCGACCGGATAGTCGCCGGGGTCCGGATATCCGTTCTGTACGGCGGTGATCAGATTCGGATCCGCCGGCACCGCCCAGCGCGAGTTGTCGAAGTAGGACGGGGTGAACGACTTGACGTAACGGTCCTCGATCCAGGCCCGCGCTCGCTCGGCCGCGGTGTCCAGCAGGGTGAGGGCCTGCGAATCGGATTGATAGTCGATCCCTTTGCGGATGCCGATGGTGGCGAGTTGATCGACCATGGTCATATCGCGAGCCAACCACGGCCCACTCTGCACCTGCCGGTCCAAGGCGGTGAAGAAGTCGCGGTTGTACGGGATGGTCGCGTCGAAATCCTGGCCGGAGGCATCGGAATACGGTGTGGCGGGCGGCTTTGCGGCCGCGTCCAGCGAATAGAGGCCGACTCGCTTGCCGTAGGCGACCGCGGCCGCCACGTCGGTGTCGCTGCCGGATTTCGGGTTCGACCGCAACAACGCGAATCCGGCGTAGGTTTCCGAGCGCAACACGATGAATCCGCCCGGCACGGGCCGGTTGTAGCCGGGTGGCAGCAGCAGGTAGCGACCGCCCCGGCCCTTGTCGGTTCCCGCCGGACCCACATCGGCGAGCGGGGTCTGCCAGATGCTGTCGATGGACCCGGTGATGGACGAATCACCGGCGGCCGGTGGAATGTCGAGCACCACCGGGCCGTCGGTGGTGTCGTAGAACGGCATCAGGTACACCACGCCCGGATCGGGGGTGAGGGTCTGGTTGTGCCAGTCCAACAGCCTCGACCAGTACACGATCCGGTTCGCGCCGCCCCCGACGCGAATCGCGGCCTGCAGCATCCGGTCGTAGATGACCGCGGGCATACCCCAGACGACCGCCTGCATCGCGCGCGCGGACATCTGCGCGCGCTCGGTCTCGCCCTGCCCGGACCCGCCCGGGCCGGTCGTCCCGGACCGATCGGCATACTGGGACACCGCTACCACTCCGCCGCCGGCGGCCGCGCCCAGCACCGCGGTCGCCGCGGCACCGAGCAACGCGGTCCGACGAGTAACTCTCCGGGCCTGACCGCTCGTCGAACGACCTTGCTCGCGTAGGGTTTCCATGCCTCGACGGTAGCCGGGCGATGGACCGGCAATCACCATCCGAAGCGGTGAGTCGGGGCAGCGGCCCCGGCGAGTTCCGGTGCCTACGAACCGGACGCGGTGATCAGCGGCCCGGCCGGGGCTCCGGAGTCCGGCACTCCGGCGTAATCGGGCAGCTCGACGCCGTGGATCGCGCGCTCGATCAGTTCGGCGAACCACTCTCCGGTGAAATCGGGGCCCAGCTCGGCGTCCGGCCCGGCGACGGCGAGGCTCTGCGCGTGCAGCCTGCCGATCTCCTGGTTGGCCTCGACGAACGGCCGCATCCGAGCCTCGTATGCGGCGAACCCCGCCGCCGGATCCCACCCGGCCGCGGCCAGCTCTCCGGCCAGCAGATAGCCCCCGACCAGCGCCAGTCCGGTGCCCTGACCGGACAGCGGCGAAGAGCTGAACGCCGCGTCCCCGAGCAGCCCCACTCGTCCGCTCGACCAGCGATCCATCTTCACCTGGGCGACCTGGTCGAGGTAGAAATCCGGGGTGTCGTCCAGGTGCGCGAGGATGTCCGAGGTGAACCAACCCAACCCGGCCATCCGCTCGCGCAGCAGGCGCTTGTGGGCCGCGACGTCGCGGTAGTCGAGGTCGAAGGCCCCCGCCGGGAAGGAGAACATGGCCATCGCCGCGGTGGCGTCCCGGATGGGCCGCAAACCGGCCGATCGCCCGGTCTCCTGCTCCTTGTAGTCGATCAGCCAGCGGTCCAGCCCGAACTCGTTGGGCACACTGTAGAAGGCCAGCACGTGCCCGAGATGGTGGACGAACCGCTCGCGAGGCCCGAAAACCATGGCGCGCAACGCCGAATGCAAACCGTCCGCTCCGACCACCAGCTCGAAACGCCGCCGCGCGCCGCCCGCGAACACCACATCGACGCCGTCGGCATCCTGGGTGAGTTCGGCGATCCGGTCGCCGAATATGTACTCGACATCGTCGCGGGTCTCGTCGTAGAGCACCTGGGACAGGTCTCCGCGCAGGATCTCGATCTCGGAGATGTACCCGTCACCGTCGTCGTCGGCGGCACGGAAGGTCTCCAGTACCTTCCCGTCCGCGTCCACGGTGTGCGCGCCGGCGGTGTCGGTGCAGGCCGCACGCACGGCGGCGTCCAGCCCCATCCGCCGGATGACCTCCTTGGCGACCCCGCGCGCGTCGACCGCCTGTCCACCCGGACGCAGCTCGGGAGCACGCTCCACCACGGTCACCTCGGCCCCGCGGCGGCGCAGCCAGTGCGCCAGCGCCGGTCCAGCGATGCTCGCACCCGCCACCAGCGCCCTGGGACCGCGCACCGAGCCCCGCTCCTGCCCGGTCCGGCCCGTTCGCCTCTGTGCGGCGTCCTCGACGGTCATCATCGCCTCCCTGTGTTTCCTCCCGCGCCGAAACGGCCGCAGCGCGGGCCCACCGCTGTCGGTGTGTTCAGCGGTATCGACGACGGGTCCACACGAAATTCATCGGCGCGGTCGTGATGCGAGACCATCGCGCCGCACCACCCCGGTATGCGAACATATGTTCGTGTCACAGTCGGGTGCTTGGGAACGTTCGGGGTTGTCGTCCCCCGGTGATGCGCGGGCATCGATCCTGCACGCCGACCTGGATTCGTTCTATGCCTCGGTCGAGCAGCGAGACGATCCGCAGTTGCGCGGGAAACCCGTGATCGTGGGCGGCGGGGTGGTGCTGGCGGCCAGCTACGAGGCGAAGGCGCACGGGATTCGCACGCCGATGAACGGGCGTCGGGCGTTGCGACTGTGTCCGCACGCCATCGTGGTGCAGCCGCGGATGTCGGCATACGCCCAGGCGAGCCGGGCGGTGTTCGAGATCTTCCGGGACACCACGCCCGAGGTGGAGGGCATCTCGATCGATGAGGCGTTCCTGGACGTCGGCGGGCTGCTGCGAATCGCCGGAAGTCCGATCGAGATCGCCCGCTCCCTGCGCGAGCGCGTGCGCGCGGAGGTCGGGCTGCCCATCTCGGTGGGCGTCGCGGGCACCAAATTCCTCGCCAAGGTTGCCAGCGCGGTCTGCAAACCGGATGGACTGCTGGAGGTGCCGCCCGGCCGCGAGCTGGAATTCCTGCATCCGCTGCCGGTCGAAAGGCTTTGGGGGGTAGGCGAAGTCACCGCGCGCACCCTGCACGAGCACGGGATCACCCGGATCGGCCAGCTTGCCGAACTCGGCGAGAAGGGCCTGTCCGGCCTGCTCGGCCCCGCGGCGGGCCGCCACCTGCACGCCCTGTCGTGGGCCCGCGATCCCCGCCGCGTCGACACCGGCCGCCGCCGCCGTTCCATCGGCGCGCAACGCGCACTGGGCCGGCGCACCCGCACCCCCGAGGAGATCGAGGCCTACCTGTCCGGCCTGGCCGATCGACTCGGTCACCGCCTGCGCGCGGCCGATCGGGTGTGCCGAACGGTGGTGCTGCGCTTGCGATTCGACGATTTCACACGGGCCACCCGCGCGCACTCGCTGCCCGCCGCCACCGACCACGGCCGCGTCATCGATCAGGCGGCGCACACCCTGCTCACCGCCGCCATGCCGATGATCCGCGAACGCGGACTCACCCTGATCGGCCTGTCGCTGACCAACCTCGACGACGCCCGCGGCATGCAGCTCACCCTGCCCTTCGACCCCCGCCCCGACAACACGCTGGACACCACCCTCGACCAACTCCGCGACCGCTTCGGCGCGGGAACGGTCACCCGCGCGGCGCTGTTACACCGCGGCGAGGGGCTTTCGGTGCCGCTGCTGCCGGACTGACACCCCGGCCGCGAGAAGTTTCTGCACTGAATCCCTCTGTCGCGCAACCGGTCACGCGGGCACAACACCGTGCGCCCGGGTGAGCGGCAGATCGTTGTAGGTGGCGATGCCCGGATCCGCCGCGACGACCGCGGGAACCGCGTTGATCACCGGCATTGCCGTCATGATGTGGCCCAATTCCATGAAATCGGCCAGTGTTTCACCCTGGAAGTCGGCCGGCGGCAGGAACGTCACGACGTTCTTCACCGTGGGGCGACCGTCCACCTGCAGCACCCAGCCCATGTCGTCGATGGGCCAATTCGGTTCCAGCGTCTGGCCTTTGCGCCATCGGACGTTCACATCGATCAACGTCCGGCCGCCGACGATGCCCTTCCAGCCGGCGAACACCCCGGCGACGCAACCGGCCGGAATCGTCCAGGAGTCCATCACCAGATCCGCTGTGGTCCGGGCGTATTCGGGATCACAACGCACCTCGTCGAGTTCCACGCCCAGTGCGTCGGCGATCATCCGCACCGCCTCACCGAAGACGCCGGTGCCCTGCGCGGTCATCGCGGGCAGATCCGGGTTGTCGATCGGCTGGCCGAATCCGACCGGGCGCTCGGTGGCGGGCGAATCGTAGAACGTGGTGTCCGCGGCCTCGCTGACGGTCACCTTGTCCACCCGGTCGCAGATCCCCGCCGCGACGATCGCCAGCTGATTCACGAAACCGGGGCTGATGCCGGAACCGAACATCGTCGCTCCGCCACGGCGGCACGCCTCGAGGATCCGGTCCCGGCCGCCGCCCTGATTGTGGCCGGTGATGAACGACGCGGTCGCCACGACGTTCACCCCGGCGGACAGGATGCGAACCAGTTCGTCCACGTCGATCCACATCGGGTTGTAGATCACGCAGTCCGGTTTCAGCGCCAGCAGGGCCTCGACATCGTCGGTCGCGGTGACGCCGAGCGGATCGATACCGCACAACTCGCCGACGTCACGTCCGGCCTTGTCCGGCGACCACGCGTAGCAGCCGACCAGTTCGAGCGTCGGATTCGCGGCGATCGCCCGGACCGAAGCTTTCCCGACATTGCCGGTCGTCCACTGGACGACCCGATACCGCGCGTTCTCAGCCACGCCCACAGTCTAGAGACCGATTACCGAATTCGGCATGTATATTCTCGAATTAGAGAATCATAATCTCAGGAGGAGGCGGGGACCTCGGACGGACGGCATGCGTCCATGACTGCGGTGATGGCTTCCTCGCCCGGCCGAGCCGCGACCACCCGCACGATCGCGGTATCCAAACCCTTTGCGAGACGGGCGAATCCGGCTGCGGCACCCGAGGCCGGCCCGAAATAACCCACCTGTCGCGCGAGGTCGACCGGGAACGCCTCGATCAGCTCGTCCAGCGAGGCGCCGCGATCGCGACGTTCCTCCACCTCGGTCAGCGCCTGGTCGAAACCCATCCGGCCGAAGTGCCCGCGATAGCCGAGAGATTTGTTCGCCCCGGGCGCTGCCAGCGCGTATCCCATCAGGGCCCGGATCAGGCCGCGTCGGGCGAGATCCTCGTCCTCGTCCACGCAGATGCGGATGTACTCGATCATGGACACCTCGCCCGGATCGCGCCCCGCCGCCCGCGCACCTTCGGCGACGATCTCCCGGCTCGCGGCGACCTGGTCGGCGGTGCACCAGTTCAGCGCCGCGCCGTCGGCGGCCGCACCGGCCAGCGCGAGCATCTTGGGCCCCAGAGCACCCAGTGCCACAGGCACTTTCGGCGGTGCCGCCCCGAGCGCGACGCCGTGCAGATGCACCGCCCGCCCCTCGTGTTCGACCGTCTCACCGGCCAGCAGCGCGCGCAGTGTCACCAGCCATTCGCGCATCGTGCCGAGCGGCCGCAGCTCATCCGGCAAGCCCAGTGAGCGCCGGAATTGCGCCGAGTGCAGCGCGCCCGAGCCGATCCCGAGCACGAACCTGCCGCCGCTGATCTCACCGACCGTCGCCGCGCAGGAGGCCAGCGCGGGCACCGACCAGTAGCCGACCGGCACGACCGAGATGCCGGTGCCGATGCCGCCGGGCACCAGATCCGCGGTCGCGGCCGACCACTGCGCGCAGATGTGCGTCGCCTCGCGACCGATCGAGGCATTGGTCCACACGCTCCGATACCCCTGTCGCGCAGCATGTCTGCCCAGTTCACGGTATTGATCCCAGGACAGTCCGAGGCCTCGATCCAAGCCGACCGCGATCTCCATGGCACACCTTTCGTCGTCTCTCGTATCGCCCGTTACCCGATTCGGACGATAGCCTCGTGGAGATGTTCGAGGCGCGACGACGGGCCGGGACTTCCCGTCCGCGCCCGAGTCCGCGAGGAGGCGGTATGCGTGTTCTGGTTCGAAGGCGGCGGCGAAGGGTGACCGCCCCGACTCCCATCCCATACCGCAGCGGAGGCGCGGCATGACGACGCTGCGACAGCGGCTCACTCGCGCCGTGGACGCACGGGCGCGCGGAGGCGTCGAACTCGGGCCCCACGACATCGATGTCATCCGCGATCTGCGGGTTCCGATGGCGGACGGTATCGAACTGCTCGGCGACCTGTATCGGCCCACCGATCCGGACCGCTCGCTGCCGACGATCGTCATCCGCGGGCCGTACGGCCGGCGCGGGATCATCGGCGGCGCGGCCCGCGCCCTCGCCTACGACGGGTTCACCGTGTTCTTCCAGAGTTGCCGTGGCACTTGGGGTTCGCAGGGCCGATTCACCCCGCAGGTCGACGAGCAGAGCGACGGCATGGCCACACACCGATGGGTGCGCAGGCAACCCTGGTTCACCGGACACCTGGCGACGTTCGGCGAGAGTTATATGGGCTATACGCAGTGGGCCGTCGCGGGCCGGATGCGGCGGGAGGACCCGGACAACGCCCCGGAAGCCCTGGTGCTGCAGATCACCATGCCGGATTTCGGCGAAATCACCTGGGACAACGGCGCTTTCGCGCTACGCAACGCCCTGGGCTGGAGCCGCATGATGGATCTGATGGATCGTGGCGGACCGGCGCTGCTGGGGATCTTCCTGCCGGATCGCAAGCTGGACAAGGCATTCGACGCGCTGCCGCTGAGCGGGGGCGACAGTGCCGCCACCGGACATCCGATCCACTGGTATCAGGACTGGGTCCGGTACGAGCGGCTCTCCGACGAGTACTGGACGTCCCAGTCGCACACCGCCTCGGTACCCGATGTCACCGCGCCGGTGCTGATGGTGACCGGGTGGTACGACATCTTCCTGCCGTGGCAGTTGCGCAACTACCGGCAACTTGTCGATGCCGGCAATCCGCCGCGCCTGACCGTCGGCCCGTGGGGGCATATGTCGCGCGGCAAAGCCGCTCCGGCACATCGGGATACGGTCGAATTCCTGCGCGAGGTGTTCACCGGCGAGGAGTCCGGGCGCCCCGCGGTGCGCGCGTTCGAGACCGGTGCGCGGACCTGGCACGAGTTCGAGGTGTGGCCGCCGGAGGGTGCCGCCGCACAGGACTGGCTGCTGCATGCCGGCGGCGGACTGTCCACCGAACCCGCATCGGGCGGTGCGACCTGCTACACCTACGATCCGCAACGGCCTACTCCGGCACTGGGCGGTCCGAGCCTATCCTCCGACAACCGGCCCGCGGACAACACCGAGCACGAGCGTCGCGCGGATGTGGTGGCCTTCCGCTCCGAACCGCTGGCGACCCCGCTGGAGATCGCCGGGGAGCCGGTCGCGCACATCCGAATTCGTTCTAGCGCACCGAGTTACGATGTCTTCGTGCGCATCACCGATGTGCATCCCGACGGGCGCGCGATCACCGTCTGCGACGGCATCCGCCGGATCGGCTCGATCGGCACCGCCGCCACCGATCCCGCACCCGACTCCGAGGGATTCCGGGAGGTCGAGGTGCGGCTGTGGCCGACATTCCACAGCTTCGGGTCGGGACATCGCGTGGGGGTCCAGGTGAGCTCCGGGGCGCATCCGCGCTACGCCCGCAATCCGGGGACCGGGGAGCCCGCCTTCGACGCCTCCTCGACACTCGTCGCGCACCAGGAGATCTCACATTCCGGCCCGAGAGCGTCGGGAATCTCGCTGCCGGTGTGGACGCGATGACGGTCCCGCCGGCGCCCAGCCTCGAGTGGACGTTCGAGGTCGAGGCCGACCTGGGGCCGCTCGAGGATCACGGGCTCACCCGAACCGGGCACCGGCGCATCATCCCGGTCGTCGGCGGTACGGTCCGCGGCGCGTTCGAGGGCCGGCCCCTGCCCGGCGGCGCGGATTGGCAGCTGGTGCGCCCCATCGAATCCGAACCCGCCCGCCCGGAATTCGAGCGGTCGCTGTTCGTCGCCTCCTACGTGCGCGAGGCGCACCGCGTGCGCTGCGTCGCCTACCGCGTGAGCTGACCGACCGCCCTCGGCGAGTTCGCAGCGGGTTCCCAGCCCGCACCTGTCCCGCATCCAGGTCGGCCGATGAGAGTGGATTCATCGGCACCCGGATCGGCCGGGTGCGCCGCTGGGCGTCGGGAGGTGTCCGGATGAGTCGCATCGTCACGGCTTCCCGCGCCCGGGTGTCGCGATCGGACGACAAGGTCGCCGTACTCGACGCCGCCTGTTCTGAATCCTGCTGTTCGACAGAAGGATTCGGCACGCGATCCGATCCGGCAAGGGTGCCGGGCCGGGGAAGCGAGCTGCGCGACACCGCTCGCATCGCGGAGATCGCCCGCAGCGGAGTGACTACTTCCGCTGCGACGACTTCGACCGTCCGCGACGACGAACAGGCCGGACTCGGCGCGGGAATCTGGGCTGCCGATTCCGGCACGACACCCGATCTCGACCACGGTTCCGACGAAACTCCGGTTTCCACAGGGGGATTCGCCTTCCTCGTGGGAATCGCGGCACTGGTTCCGTGTGCGCTGTCCTCGCTCGGCGAGGTCGATCACGGGGTGGCCGACCTGCTCGGGTTCGGCCTGTTCGTAGTGTTGTCGCGGGTCTTCCTGGTGGTCGCGGGGCTGGGACTGCTGGCGAACGGGGTCGTGGTGGTGCGCCGGGAGGGGATGCGGGTGGCGACCGCGCTGGCCGGGGTGGTCGGGCTGGGCCTGCTGGTGCTGTCGATGGCGGCGCGGGACATGATCGATCCCGCGGCGGGCTGGTTGTCGCGGGTGGACGGCGTGATCGTGGTGCTGGGCGCGTTCCTGGTCGTCCAGTTGCTGGGGTACACCGGTTACGCGGTGCTGTACGCGCGGCGATCACGGGCGGTCGGCGGCGAAGTTCTGGTCGTGCTCGGCTGCGGGCTGGACGGCGCGCGCGTGACGCCGCTGCTGGCCTCGCGACTCGATCGTGCGGTGCGGGCGTACCGTGCCGCGGTCGCGGCCGGGGCGGATCCGATCGTGATCACCTCCGGCGGGCGCGGGCCCGACGAAAGCGTGCCCGAGGCCGATGCGATGGCCGATTATCTTGTGCGACAAGGTATTCCCGGCGACCGGATCCTCCGTGAGCGCGAATCGCGGACCACCGAAGAGAATTTGCGCTATTCGGCCGCGGCGGCACGCGAGCGGGGCCTGCTTCGCACGGACCGCCGAATGGTCGTCGTCACCAGTGATTTCCATGTGTTGCGGGCCGCGATGCTGAGTCGCCGGCTCGGTCTGCGTGCCCGGGTGATCGGCGGCCGGACCGCGCGCTATTTCGTCCTCACGGCCTTCCTGCGCGAGTTCGCCGCCTTCCTGGCTCTGCATCTGCGGACCAATATCGCCCTCGGCGTCCTGCTGATCCTGCCCGCGATGCTCGGCTCCATGGCCGTGCTGCCCTAGCGGATCGGCGCCTGTTCAGCAGGCCGTCTCCTCGGCCCGCACGAGCGCCCTGAGCTTGGCCAGCGCCCGATGCTGCGCCACCCGCACCGCGCCCGAGGTACTGCCCACCGCGGCCGCGGTTTCCTCCGCCGAGAGACCGACCACCAAACGCAATACCAGGATTTCGCGTGTTCGCTCCGGAAGCGTTGCGAGCAGAGCGTTCACGCGGCGGGTCTCCTCGGACTCGATAGCTCGCTGTTCGGGCCCCTGATCGGTACAGGCGACATCGGGAACCTCGTCGGTCGCGAACGATTTGTCCCGGGCAGCGCCGCGCCGCGCGTCGGACACCTTGTGCGCGGCGATCCCGTAGACGAAGGCCATGAACGGCCGCCCCTGATCCCGATAACGCGGCAGCGCCGTCACCACGGCCAGGCAAACCTCCTGCGCGACATCGTCCGCACAGATCTGCCCGCGCTCGGAATATCCGATCCGCGCCCGGCAGTACCGAACGACCGGCGGGCGCACGATCTCCAGCACCCGAGCCAGAGCCGACCGATCCCCCTGCGCCGCAACGCGAACGAGCGCGTCCAACTCCGCACCGACCGGCGACAGCGGCGGCTGCTCCACACCCCCGTCCCGCCGAACGCCCTGTCGCGCAACGTCGAACTCGTTCTCCGCGGCCGCCGGGAGCGACACCGCCGCAGCGCCGGAGCGCCGAACCGGCTCCGGCGCAGCATGGACCACCTCCGGCGTCACCTCGGCGTTCGGTGGCAATGCCGACGAACCCGCTGTGGGAGCAGTCACCGTATCGACGCCAACACGCGGTTCGCACAATGCGTATGCCACAACAGAACCCCACTGTTTCCAGCGCCTCGAACCGCGAGGCGTGCCCGGCCCGAAGCCGGAAACCAGCCCTGGCGAAGCTGAAAGATCGAACGGCAGAACATGTTTCACACAGCGCTGGCACGCCCGCCGCAAACAAGTATGCCCACCGTTCACCCGCCCCGACAGCGTCTACCGCCCAGCTGAGGCTTTTCGTCCCACGGACAAAGGACTTTCGGCCTTTCCGCAGCAAGCCCGGCTCGGGCGGTGAGCCGATCCGCCGCACGGCGAGAGCCCACCGCTGTCACCGTCCCGCCGACGACGAAATCGGGGGGAAGCTGCCAGCGGAAGAGCCTGCCCGCCGAAACGGCCGAGAACACCGATTTCGAGGTCGCAACGCCGGGTCCGCGCACGGATACGCGGACCGAATTCCGCCTGCCAGGAGGGCAATCGACAGGACCCGCCCACGACATCAGCGGTGGGCGAACCCGGTCTGCGACGCGACCTCACAGATTCTCGCGGCCTCGAAATCGGTGCGCAACCCGATCACGTCGGCTCCGCACCTGCCGAATCTCGACGGACTTTCTCCGGATGGGGGTCACTCGCAGGCGTTCGACGACACCGAGTTCGGCCGCCGGGAGCGGGTGCACACCTCGGTCGCACCGATGACTTTCCGATGGATCCGTCGTCGGTATCGCTGAATGTACCGATGGCGACGATCCTGGACCTGCACACCGCGTGCTGACCGGTCGCGCCGACCAGAGAGGAATCAGGCATGACGAGACCGTTTCGCTTCGGGGTGGTCGCACCGATCAGAACCGACCTGCCGACCTGGCTGGATAGCGTGCGCCGCATCGCCGACAGCGGTTACTCGACGCTGCTGATGCCCGACTTCCCGCAGCTGCAACCGGCGCCCGGCCCGGCCCTGGCCACCGCCGCGGCCGTGACCGATCTGCGCGTGGGTACCTGGGTGTATGCCTCGCCCTTCCGCCCGGCCTGGTTGACGGCATGGGAGGCGCACTCGCTGTCGCAGCTCACCGACGGGCGGTTCGAGATGGGCATCGGCACCGGCAGGCCGGGAATCGAGGAGGAATTGCGCGACAAGGGAATTGCCGCCGTCCCGCCGAACGAGCGGCTGGAACAGGTGCGCGAGACCCTCGAGCGGCTGAGAGTTCTCGACGGCCCCGGCCGTCACACACCGGTGGCGATGGCCGTGCGCGGTCCGAAGGCCCGGGCGCTGGCGGCCGAGGTCGCGGACACGGTCACCTTCGCGCAGATGCCGAATGAACCTCGAGCCGAGGTCGCGCGGTTGGCGCGGGACTTGCACGCCGTCGCGGACGACATCGAACTCGCGCTCGGCGTGCCGGTCGTCGGTGACACGGTCGCCCCGTTCATGGCACCGCCGGACACCGACCCCGCCGCGCTCCGCGCGGTCGATTCGCTGGCCGCACTTCCGGACGACCCGACTGCCGCCGCCGAGGAGATCCAGCGGCGTCGAGAGGAAATCGGCTTCTCCTACTTCATCTTCGGCGCCGACTGCGCCGAGCGGTTCGCACCTGTCGTCGCCGAGCTCGCCGGACGTTAGCCGCGCCCGGATGCGTGCATCGACGATGCTCCGCTGAATTCCACCGGAACGAGCTACGGTACGGCACTCGCCCGCATTCGGTATATCGCTTGCGGCAGCACCCGAATGTGCCGCAAAATGAGCGGCCAATGCCCAGGACCTGCGGAAATCCGGAATCAGCGCGATGTGCGCAGTCGCGCCCGACACCGGAAGCGCACGGTCACCGGGTTAGCGCGAATTGGATGAACGGGCGGTTCATGTTCGATGTGATCATTGCCGGCTGCGGGCCGACCGGCGCGATGCTTGCCGCCGAACTGCGGCTACACGATGTCCGGGTACTGGTTCTGGAAAAGGAATCCGAACCGGTATCGGCGGTTCGCATCGTCAGTCTGCATATTCGCAGTCTGGAACTGCTCGCGATGCGCGGCCTGGTGGATCGTTTCCTCGAACGCGGCAGACAGCGTTCGGTCGGCGGGGCCTTCGCCGCCATCGCCAAACCCGCGCCCGAGCACTTGGATGCCGCACACACCAATCTGCTCGGTATCCCGCAACCGGTCGTCGAGCGTCTGCTCGAAGAACATGCGATCGAACTGGGTGCGCAGGTCCGGCGCGGCTGTGCGGTGGCCGGTTTCGAGCAGGACGACGACGGCGTGACCGTCGAACTGGCCGACGGCCGGCGGTTGCGGTCGCGGTACCTGGTCGGCTGTGACGGCGGGCGCAGCACGGTGCGCAAACTGCTCGGCGTCGGATTTCCCGGCGAGCCCGCAAAGACCGAGACGCTGATGGGCGAGATGAAGGTGACGGCGTCACCGGAGGAGATCGCCGCCAAGGTAGCCGAAATCCGCGAAACCAACCGGGTTTTCAGTCTCGGGCCGTTCGGCGAAGAGATCTATCGCGTCGTGGTCCCGGCCGAAGGGGTCGGTGATCGCGCCGAGCCGCCTACGCTCGATGATTTCAAGCGGCAACTGAAGGCCATCGCCGGAACCGATTTCGGTGTGCACTCCCCCCGCTGGCTGTCCCGGTTCGGCGACGCCACCCGGCTGGCCGAGCGATACCGGGCCGGGCGAGTTCTCCTGGCCGGCGACGCCGCGCACATCCACCCGCCCACCGGCGGCCAAGGCCTGAACCTCGGCATTCAGGACGCGTTCAACCTGGGCTGGAAACTCGCCGCACACATCAACGGGTGGGCACCCGAAACCCTGCTGGACACCTACGAGACCGAACGCCACCCGGTCGCCGAAGACGTGCTGAACAACACCCGCGCCCAGATGGAACTCCTGTCCACCGAACCCGGCCCGCAAGCCGTGCGCAAACTCCTCACCGAACTGATGGCCTTCGACGAGGTCAACCGCTATCTGATCGAGAAGATCACCGCGATCGGCATCCGCTACGACTTCGGCGAAGGACCCGACCTGCTCGGCCGCCGCCTGCGCGACATCGACCTGAAACAGGGCCGCCTCTACGACCGGACGCACCGAGGCCGCGCCCTGGTACTCGACCGCACCGAACAGCTGTCCGTCCACGGCTGGTCCGACCGCGTCGACCTGATCGCCGACCCCACCGCGGCACTGGATGTCCCGGCTCTGCTGCTCCGCCCCGACGGCCACATCGCCTGGATCGGCGACAACCAGCAGGACCTGAACGACCACCTGTCTCGCTGGTTCGGCAAGCCCGCCAACTGAATTCACGCGGGCGACCGGAACTCCCGGACGCCCTGTCGAACGTTGCCTTCGCACTTACGATATAGCCGTCCACATTCCGGTCCGGGCCATTGCGATCCGCGGTTCCGTAGTCGCCGCCCGGCCCAACGGGTCCGACCCAGGTCGTGATCCGGAAACAACAGGAGGACATGTGACCGGCCGACTGAACGGTAAAGTGGCTTTCATCACCGGAGCAGCGCGAGGACAGGGACGTGCGCACGCGGTGCGGCTGGCGAGTGAGGGAGCCGACATCATCGCCGTCGACCTGGCCGGCCCGCTCCCGCCGCAGGTGCAGTACGAGTCGGCCACTCCCGACGACCTCGCCGAGACCGCTCGACTGGTCGAACAGACCGGTCGACGCATCGTCACCGCGCAGACCGACACACGGGATCTGGACGGTCTGCGCAAGGCGGTGAACGAAGGTATGGAGACCTTCGGCCGGCTCGACGCCATCGTGGCGAATGCGGGCATCTGCATTCCCGAGACCTGGGACGAGATAACCCCGGAATCCTTCCGAGACGTCATGGACATCAACGTCACCGGCACGTGGAATACCGTCGTCGCGGGTGCGCAGCAGATCATCGACGGCGGCCGCGGCGGGTCGATCGTACTGATCAGCTCCGCGGCCGGAATCAAGCCGCAGCCGTTCATGGTTCACTACACGACCAGTAAACACGCGGTGAGCGGTATGGCCCGCGCCCTGGCCGCCGAATTCGGCAGGCACTCCGTCCGCGTCAACAGCGTGCATCCCGGCGCGGTCAACACACCGATGGGCGGCGGCGATATGGTGACCGGCCTTCGCCGGGTGTTCGCAACGAATCCGCAACTGACGCAGATGAATTCACCGTTCCTGCCGGAGGGCTTCGCCGAACCGGAGGATATCGCCGGGGCAGTGGCCTGGCTCGTCAGCGACGATGCGCGCCTGGTCACCGGCGCGCAGATCGCGGTCGATCTCGGCTCCACCCAGTACTGACGGCATTCCGTTCACAACCCGTCGGCCCACTCGATGACCCGGCGCTGATACTCGACAGTGCCGGGCGCGAGATCGACCGCATGCCCGGACCGCGGCAGCACATACACCCGCAGCCGCGCCGACGGCGAGAAGTACGGAGTCTCAACGGCTCTCAACGTTCGGTGGATCACATGCCCGGGTTCGCACAACCGGTCCATGCTGCCGTTCACCAACATCACCGGCACGGTGACCCGTTCCGTGGTGTCCGGGACCGTACTCGTCATCCCGCCGGCGAATTCGGTCCAGGTGAACACATCGCGGTTCGCCAGGATCTCTCGGACGACAGCGGAATCGGCGTCCGGACCGAGTCCGCATCGAATCGCCGCCGACATCCTCGGCGTCAGGTTGGCCGAAGTACACTGTAGGTCAAGTGAATCGGCGCGCGAATTCAGTGCGTCGGCGGTATCTCGACATCACCCGGCAGCCGCAGATCATCGCTGCGCGGGTTGTAATCGGCCTGCACCTTGTAATACCGGCCGTCGGGCTTGTAGGCGGCGTAGAAGGTGAAGGCGTGCGCACCGTCGCCGACCAGCGGCGCGCTCCGCACGAAACGCTCCAGCACGGGATCGAGGTGGACCGGGAAGGTCTCCCGGGAGAACCTGCGCGGGAAGCAGATTCGCCGCACGCCCGGATTCGTCCAGGAGAACGTGCGGTAGATCGTGTAGGCGTGCGCACCGACCGCGGCCAGCTCGGCATCGCTCGCCGGAGCGAAATCGAGTTCCCGCAGAATCGTGCCGATATCCTCGGGCGGCAGCTGACCGGGAGCCAGCAGCTGCGAATACAGATTCATGGTGCGGCCCTGGAAATCCACCGCCACCAGAATGAACTTCCCGCCGCCCCACCGGGTGAGATGTCCGGCGTTGGCCCGCACTGCCTCCGGCATACCCGGTAGCTCCGAAATCCGCTGTATATCCAGCATTTCGCCGAGTGCGAGCCAAATCTTCTGCACGCCGGTACCTACCGCGACGTCGACGCCGAATTGCACCGGAACCGCCTCGGCCACCGAGGCCAGCACCTGTTCGAGCGGATGCCCGGTGAACTCGAGCAGTCCCGCATTCCGCAGCGCGACCGTCGGGTCGGCGGTGAAATTCATGAACCGCACGTTGACCTCACGCTCGCCGACCGGTTCGGTCGTGGTCCGCACCGCCATCAACGCGTCCGGCGCGATACCGGTCAGCACGTCGAGTACCGGTTCCACGCGCGACGCGTCGTATGGCGCATCGGCCAGTCGTGCGTATTCCCGCAGATCGTCCCGTAGACGTTGCGTCACAGCAGATGTCGGCATCGGACCAGTTCACCTCGTGTGCAGAGTACGGAAGGTATGTCGAGTCTCCGGCACAGGATATCCCCGCATCGTCACCGACCGGCAGGTATCGAGCTTTTCGGCATCGCACGCCGGATTCGTTCGATCGTCTTGGGCGACCGGGTGATCCGTTGCCACGGACGCGGAATCGTCCACGCGGACAACGAATCCGGCAAACTACGAGCCACCGTGGCGGGTAGCGGCCACGGCACCGCCGTCGACGAGAAGGTCGGTCCCGGTGACGAAGGAGGCGTCGGGACCGAGCAGGAACGCCGCGGCCGCCGCGATATCCCCGGCTGTGCCCAACCGCCCGGTTCCCGATGCCTCGACCATCGCGCGCATCCCGGCGCCGGATTCGCCCGCCAGCTCCTGACGTCCCATCACGGTGCTGATGACGCCCGGGCTGATGCTGTTGATCCGGGCCCCGCGCCGCCCCCAGGCCACGCTCGCGGCCTGCACCCGCACCTGATTCGCGCGTTTCGCGACGCTGTAGGCGACGCCCGGTTGCGACACGCTCGGACCGGCGAGGAACGGCAGGTCGAGCAGTTCCTCGGCGGTCGTCGTCGCGAACGCGGCCTCGACGTCGGCGGGCAACTGCCCGGCCGCGAACGTCCCGGCCATACTCGCGATCACCACACCCGCCCCACCCGGCGCGACGACCTTCCCGAACTCGTCGAGCACGAACGCCACACCGACCAGGTCCACCGCCAGAATCGCCGCGGTCGGCGCCTGCGCCGGAGACAGCCCGGCCGTATGCGCCAGCGCGGTCACCGAGCCGAGTCCGGCGGCGTGCTGCGCCAGCGATGCGACCGAATCACGCTGGGACACATCGACTGTCCGAGTCCGAACCCGATAGCCGTCACCATCCAGCGCGGCGGCGACCCGGTCCAGGAGTGCCGCGTCGACATCGGCCAGCAGCACCTGCCGTCCGGATCCCAGGCGACGCGCGATGGCCTCACCCATACCGCCGGCCCCGATCACCGTCAGAACCTCGCTCATGACACTCCTCGAATAAATACGATACGAATCGTCTCGCTTTATGGGCAGACTACACGCCTCGTACGCTGACGGCCATGACTCAGCCCCGCCGCGGCCCCAAGCGCAACGAGGCGTCGCGCCGGGCGATTCTCGAGGCGACCCGCGACATCCTGCGCATCGAAAGTTACGACCGGCTGTCGCTGGACGGCATCGCCCGACGCGCCGGCGTCGGTAAACAGACGATCTATCGCTGGTGGTCGTCGAAGGCGGCAGTGGTGGTCGACGCGGTCCTGGACGGTTTCATCCCGACCCCGCCCCTGCCCGAACCCAGCGGATCCGACATCGCCGCGGCACTGCGCGATTGGCTCCTGGCATTCCGCGAGCAGATCGCCTCCCCCGTCGGTGACACCCTGTCCCGGGCACTGACCGGCGCGGCGGCGGTGGACGACACCGCCGCGACGCGTCTGTACACGCATTTCACCGGACCGCTGCGCGAACACCTGCGCGAGCGCCTCGCCTCGGACACCGAACTGCGCCCCGACGCGAACCACCTCGCCGCCGCCGACGCACTGATCGGCGCGCTCATCTTCCTCACCCTTTCCCGCCGGCCCGTCGAACCCGACCATCTCGACGGCCTGCTCGACGTGGTACTCAACGGGCTGCGCAGATCACCGGACGATCCCGAGCGCTCGAGCTGAGCAAATGCCCACGGAGGCCGGGGAACCCAGCTGCGAGCCCGCCAGGAACCAGAACCGGTTCATGAGTTCCTCATCACACTTTCCGGTTCGGTTCGAGGCGGGAATCCAGCGCATTCCACATGACTCGGACGCACCGCGGCGCATATCGATAGCCGATCCACATCGATCCGAGCGCGGTTCGCCGGTGAACTGTCGCCGACGAAGCCGCGCTCGCTGCGGAAACGGTTCCGCCGCAACCACGCTCATGCGGATACCCGGCCCGGCGGATTCCGGCGAATCGCCCGGGCACACGCGGCGACCTGCGCACCGAGGCCAGCGCCCCAGGTCGATTCGCACTATGGCGAACGCCTGTGACTGTTCGCCGTGAGTAGTAAGAAAATTTGTGGCACAATACAATTCGTGAGTCGACTGGTCGAAAGCTACTCTGCGGCAACAGCAATGCCGCACACCTGCACAATCGGCACATCGGCACGCCATCACCTGTTCACCGCCGAACCATCGACCGAAGAAGGCCATTCGACACGTTCGCCGGAACACTTCGGGCAACCACGGTTTCGAGAGCCGACCCCGGTGACCGCGCGATTGCCCGAGAGCCGGGAGGACCGCACATTCACCGCTCCGAACCCGGTGGCCGGGTAGGGCACGGCACGCATGCGAAAGCCGGTGACGCGTCGTGCTTCCGACATGTGATCCCCCGGGCTCGGGCCGCCGATCGCCCGCATCGCCTGCGCAAATATGCGGTGATCCACGATCGGACGAAGCGCGGCGACTCGCGCCCCGGGTAGCCCCATGGTGACCATCCACCGCCGGAAAGGGAATCAGCAGCAGGCATCACCCGGAGTGCCCACGAAGTTGCCACGCGCTCATTGTGCGGGCGGTGTGGCAGACGGCTATGATGGGATCGTTTGATCGCATCCAGATACGTTGCTGCCGAACGGTTTTCGCGTATCGTGCCGCAGTTCCCATTGCCGTCCGTCCTCAGGTCATACAAGGAGCATCTTCACCGTGAATTCCGTACAGCCCACCAGATTTCAGCGGCCGGATGCGTCCTCGGCGGTGGATATCGGCGCTGTCGAAGAACGCGTTCCGATGCACACCCAAGAATTCGCGCAGAACCCGCACAGCTACTTCGATTTCATGCGCCGATACTATGGCGAATTGCCGTTGATCCCAGTGTGGATCGCCGAGGGGATACCGGCGACATTGGTGATCAAATACGAGACCGCGCGGCGAATACTACACGATCCTGCGCACTTTTCCGCCGACCCGCGCACTTGGCAGTCGAGGCTGCCCACCGATCGCCGGCTGGACTTTCTGCCGATGGTGGAATGGCGGTCGAACGCATTGCGCAGCAATGGCGACAGCCCGGAGCACAAACGCTACCGTGAGGCGACCCAGTACGCGCTCTCGAAGGTCAACCAATTCGCGCTGCTCGACCAATTGGAAATCGAAGCGCACAACCTCATCAATATGTTCTGCGCCGACGGCGCCACACCCGATCAACCGCTCGATCTGATCCAGCATTACATCGCTCCGCTGACCTTCACCATGTTGAATTACATGGTCGGCTCTCCGCCGGAGATCATGGCGCGAATCGCCAAGGCCAGCGCCGATCTGTTCGAGGGACAGGACACCGTCGAAACCAATGCGCAATTCGACTCCGCACTGCTGGACCTGATCACGCTCCGGCGAGCCGAGCCCGGCGACGACCTCACCTCCCGACTGATCGCGCACGAGAGCGAGCTGACCGACGAGGAGATCGCCCAGCAACTGGTGACCTGCCTGTCGGCCGGTACCCAGGGCCCCGCGGATCTCGCGGCCAGCACGATCAAACTGCTGTTGACCACGCCCGTTCACGAGCGACCGCTGACCAAGACGGCTCTGAACCAGACCCTCGCCACCGACCCGCCGATGGCGAACTACCAGATCACCTACCCGCGTCAGCCGATCGCGATCGACGGCGTCTGGCTGCCCGCCGACGAACCGGTGATCGTCAGTCTGATGGCATGCTGCACCGATCCGATGATCAACAACGGCGATTATCACAGCGACGGCTGGCACGCCGGTTTCGGTTTCGGCCCGCACGAATGCCCCAATGACGCCAAGAGTATATCTCTCCAGATCGTGCACGGCCTCATCGATTGGCTTTTCGACATTCTGCCGGAAATACAGCTCGCCGTACCGGCCGAATCGTTGGTGTGGCGGCCCGGCCCGTTCGCGCACGGGCTCCTCTCGCTGCCCGTGACATTCCCCAGGACTCCACCGATGACGCCCACGAGGCACCCGGCGACTTCACAGTAATCGGGCTGAGAAGTTCGGTGCCTCTCGATAATTCCATGGAGAAAGTATGAGATGACGATGAATGTTTGATCGAATGAGCACCGGGGCCGCACCGAAATACGGCCCCGAGTGGTGGACGTACCGCGTCGGAAGGTTTGTCGTGTCATAACTTCATGGCCTGGGCGCGGACTATCATCGTTACCAGAGTGGGTGTGTTATGACAACAACAGATCTTCCCCGTCCTGCCGATTCTGTCAATGAAACGCCTCCCGGCCACGAGCCACATCTCGCCTCCGAATCCTCGCCGACCGTTGCCGCGTTGCGGCATATGATCTTCGGTGAACAGTGGCCGCTGCAGCGTCGGTTCAGGGACGTCATCGCAGGCCTGGGCGACGGCCCGCGTACCGGACTCATTCACTCGGACGAAGCCCTCCTCGGACCTGAACTGCTGCAGCTCGCATTGTCCAGGCTGGGCCACCCCGCCAGGGAGATCGCGGCGGACCATCAGCTCCGGGGCGCGTTGTGTGGCAACGCCCTGGTGGCCGCACCCCACATGGCGCCCATCCTGACCGGACACTTCTCCTTGTCCGCCAGCGCAATCAACCGGCTGGGCAACGGATCTCGGTATCAGCAGGAATGCCTGAACGAACTGGACACCGCACAGGCGATCGGTCTGCTGTGCCTGACCGAACTCGGCGGCACGAACGGTAACGACCACAAGACCATCGCGACGTGGGACCCCGGCACCGACGGCTTCTGGATTTCCTCGCCGAGCGCCGAGGCGTGGAAGTTCATGCCGAACGCGGCCTCGGCGGTGCCCAAGACCGCGGTGGTCACCGCACGCCTGCTCATCGACGGCGAAGACCAGGGCGTGCTGCCGTTCTTGTTCCGGCTACGCACGTCCGAGGGCCTGGCGAAGGGTGTCGACGCGGTCGCACTGCCGGACAAATCCTCGACAGCCATGGACCACGGCATCTTCCGGTTCACCCGGCTGTGGGTACCGCGCGATGCGCTGCTCGGCGGCGACTGGGCGGTGATGACTCCGGATGGGCGCTTCGAATGTGCTGTGCCACTGCGTCATCGGTTCCATCGGGCGATCGGCGTACTGGGCGACGGAAGGCTGGACCTGGCCAACTGCATCATCGCCGCGGCACGGGCAGGACTGGCCGGACTGGTCAACTACTCGCTGCAGCGTCGCCCCGGCGAGGGCGTGCTGATGGCCGACCGTGACAATGTGCAGCTGGACCAGGTATCCGCGCTCGCCGCGGTCTATGCCACGAGCGTGCTGGGCCGCCGCATCCGTGACCTGCGCAGCGGCCCCGACGCCGACAACCACCCCCACGCGGTGTGGTCGATGATCGCCAAACCTCTGCTCACCTACACCGGACTGGATGTCCTGACGACCTGTGAACAGCGGGCCGGCGCACAGGGAACACTGCGCTCGAACCTCTACGCCGACTGGATCGGTGGCACCAAGGGCGCCATCACCGCCGAGGGGGAAAACAGGATTCTCCAGGTGAAGGTCGGACGTCCCGATATCGAGTTCCTCCGGCTCCCCGGCACCCCCGAACGGCTGCCGTGGTACCTCGACATGTTGATCCACCGCGAACACCGAATCGCGACCAGCCTGCGCACCGGCTCACCCGATCCGGCCAGCTGTGCACTCGGTCCCGAATCCGCCGCCGTGGAGATGGCCGACGCGACAAGTCAGCGACTCGCCGCCACGGCCCTGCACCTGGAGTCGATCACCACCACGGACCCGACAGCGCGCGTGCTGGCCGAGTCCGCGGCGGCGGCGTACGCATTGGAGTGTGTCCACACCAACGGCGCGTGGTTCATTCATCACGAACACATGCCGCAAGTGGCGTCCGAGTTGCGCGGGTACCGCACCGTTCTCCTCGATCGTCTGACGACCATGATCGACGGCTTCGCCCTCCCGGACCTGTCCTTCGCGCCCATCTTCTCGGAGAACTACATCGACGCGTACCGGAAGTTCACCGGCTGGGAGGATTCGGCCGCGGCCTGACCGCGCCACGGCCGGCGACATCGGCCACGGCATGTCGGCCGTGTTCGCATCCGCGAGGGTTGTCTCGACGCGTGCGCTGTGACAGCGAAAGGTGCCCCGAGTCGTAGGATTTTCGGCCACTCCGTGGTCGAGCCGCCGACGGCGAGGGGCACCTTTGCGCTGTGCGGATCGCCATTTCGGCATCGGCTGTTCGGATACGTTTCGATTTCCCGGATCGAAGCGATGCAAACCACACGGCATAATTCGGTCGACCGGAGGGAATTTTTCGGACAACTCGGTCGAACGGCATCGTGGCCGCGGCGCATCCGAATACCATTGCGGCACAGCCTTCCTCGAAAACCGATCGCGAACCGCCTCACGCAGCCCATCCTCGACTGAAATGGCATTGCGCCAAATTTTTCGCTGTGCGCGAACGGCTTTCGAGCTACAGTTGCCATTTGTGGAGGCTGCGGATCTCAATCCTCAGGTCGCGCATCCCGCGCGAGTCTACGACTACTGGCTCGGGGGGCACGACAACTATGCGGCGGACCGACGCGCCGGCGAACGTTCCGAACAGGTGCACCGCCATGTGCGGGTGACCGCACGACAGAATCGCAATTTCATGCTGCGAGCCGCGAAATTCTGCGCAGACCAAGGCATCCGGCAGTTCCTGGATATCGGTACCGGTATCCCCACCGAGCCGAACCTGCACCAGGCCGTCCAACAAATACATCCCGCGTCCCGCGTGGTCTACGTCGACAACGACCCCCTGGTCCTCGCCCATGCCCGAGCCCTGATGGCCAGCACCGCCCAGTGCCACACCACCTACGTCCACGCCGACGTCCGAAAGCCGGACTCGATCCTGGCCGCACCCGAACTACTCGACACCCTCGACCCGACCCAACCCACCGCCCTGTCCCTGATCGCCGTGATGCATTTCGTCGAAGACGAACATTCCCCCTACGAAATCGTCGACCAGCTCCTGTCGCCCCTCGCCCCCGGCTCCTACCTGCTGATGACCCACGCCACTCCCGATTTCGGCCCGGAAATGGCCGAGGTCGAACGCATCTACCACGAATCGGGAATGCCGGGCCAAATCCGCACCCGAGCGGAATTCGCCCGCTTCTTCGCGGGGCTGGAATGGGTCGACCCCGGGCTGACCACTCCGCACAGATGGCGCCCGGCCATCAGGCCGCCCGACAAAATGGACAACCAGGTCCAGTTCTACGCGGGAGTCGCGCGCAAGATATGAGCCGACCCGGCATAGCCGGTGTGACCGAGCCGTCCGTAGCAAGTTCACAGGCAGCTGTTCGCCACACCTGTTCGCGCACAACGGTTTCGGCCTCTTCCGATCCGCAAGCCTCGATGCGGCCGGTCCGAGGATCAGTAGCCGGAGCGATACTCGGGGTCACGTTCGCAGGTCCGGTCGGCACCGGGGAGAGTGCCGTCACGGAGATAGGTATCCACGATGCCGTTCACACAGCGGCTCAGGCCGGAGTGCAGGACGCCGTGCACGCGGGTGTCCGCGAGTGTGACCATCCGTGACGCGGTCAGGTCGTGGTGCAGTGCAACGCCTTCCTGGTAGGCGGTCCGAGTGTCGCGGGTCGCCTGCAGGATCAGCGCGGGCGTCGGGTTGCGCACAGCAGTGGGTGGCTCGATCGGGTCCGGCCAGAAAGCACAGGCGGTGATGTTGTTGGCGAACGCGCCGAATACCGGCTGGGTCGCCCGGACGCTGTCGATGTTGCGCTGATACCAGGCCAGGTCTCGGGGGGCGGCCTTGTCGCCGCACTGCACTGCGGCCATGCCCGCGGCTTCCAGCGGAACGGGACCGCTGATCTTCGCCTTCAGTTGCTCCATGTCGATCGGCAGCCCGGATACTCCGTCGGATATCGTCCGCACGACCTCGGCCAGGTCGGTGTTCTTGCGCGGATTCGACAGCAGCGACAGCAGCATCATCGGCACGGTGTGTTCATCGATGAGGTAGCCGTTGCCGATGACCGGATGCGCGGCGGCACGCCGGATCATGTCCTCGACAAAGGCGCGGACCTGCGGTCCGGTGCGACCGAAGTGGTAGTCGGTGTCGCGGCGGGCGGCCCAGATCGCCCAGTCGTCGAGCGCGGCCTCGTTGATCGGGCCCATGTCCTGGTACGCGCCGAGCCAGTAGCGGTCCGGGTCCAGGGCGCTGTCCAGCACCATCCGGCCGCTGTGCCGCGGGAACATCTGCGTGTACACCGCGCCCAGGTAGGTGCCGTAGGAGTCGCCGAAATAGTTGATCTCGCGTTCACCGAATGCGCCGCGGATGACGTCCATGTCCCGGGCGGTATTGCGGGTGGTGATGAACCGGGCCTTCTCCGGATCGGGCGCGAGACAGGAAGCCGCGAACGCGGCGGCCAGGGTGGCGTCGCGCGCGTAACCGAACGCGTCGAAGCCGGCCGAGAACAACATGGTGGGCAGTGGCAGCGCACAGTTCATCCGGTCCGATCGGCCGATGCCACGCGGATCCATGCCGATCAGGTCGTAGCGGGCGCGGACATCGGCGCTGAATCGATCCCGGAGGTCGGCCATCATGCCGAGACCCGGACCGCCGGGACCGCCCGGGTTCGACAGCAGGATCCCGCGCCTGCGGGCCGGGTCGGTGGCCGGAATACGCGAGATCGCGACGGTCAGGGTGCGCCCGGCCGGACGGTTGTAGTCGAGCGGTACGACGACGCCCGCGCACTGCGCCCCCGCGGCGTCGAGCACCGCGTCGCCACACGGCTTCCAGTGCAGTTGCTGGTGATAGAACGAGGCCAGCCCGCTCGGAACGTCCTCGACGGGATCGGCGCCTGCCGGTCCGACCGGCACGGTGGCGAATGCGGCCGCCGATATGACGCCCAGCACCAACCATCGAACCCACAGCATCCGCATCGCATCTCCTGCTCTCGACCTCCGTGCGCGCATCCGTGATTCTGCACAAACCATTTCCGAGGTCTCGAACCGGCACCCTACTGACGTTTGCTGAGACGGTATTGGTGAAGCTGAGATTTACAGTCACTTCATTCACATCTGCCACATCACGCCGCGGTCACGGCTCTGACATGAGATTTCATGACGCCACAGAACGCGCATGGATCATAGAATTTCGTAACAGCCACGTGCGCTGGACAATTGCCCAATATATTCCAGACAGGCTTCCGCACCGCGATCGCCGCGATTCGGCGAAACTCCTTCCTACGACTGACAGACCCCGATAGGCGTTGAAACTTTTCCGATAAGAATTCAGATTGTTATGCTATCGTGATTTCGCGTTCCCGAAACGGTGCAGGCACACGGAGCCTGCCCGTCGGGCAGGCAGACGCGGGAGATACGATGAAATCCGGGCACGAGTTGTCGACATATCGCGAAATCGCTTACCACACAGCGTATTCGGCCACCGGTACGCTCGGCCTTTCGGCCCATGGCGCGCCGGCGCGACCGGCGAAATGGCCGCGGGTCGGCGGGCTGTGGCTCGCGGCCCTCACCCTCGCCGTGATCCTGCTGCCGGCAGCATTGGCGATGCCGGTCGCGCGAGCCGCGGCGCCATCGCCCGGTGACGATCCCTTCTATTTCGCACCCGCCGATCTCGCGGCACATCCGAACGGCACGGTGCTCGGCGCGCGGCCGATCTCGCTGCTCGGCCTTCCGGTTCCGGTATCGGCATGGCAATTGCGTTACCGCACAACCGATTCCGAACAGCATCCGCAGCTGGACGTGACCACGGTACTGGCGCCGCCGGTGCCCTCGAACGGGCCGCGGCCGGTGCTGGCGTACCAGGTACCCGAGAACAGTCTCGACACCCGGTGCGCACCGTCGGTCACACTGCGCGGCGGAGGCGTCGCCGAGATGGCGGCCACCATGCAGGACGCGCCGTTCATCGCGGACGCACTGCGTCGCGGATGGGCCGTCGTGGTCAGCGATTACGAAGGCCCGCAGTCCCGGCTCTTCGACGGCGTGACATCCGGACGTGGAGTCCTGGACGGAATCCGGGCCGCACGGTCGTACGCGGCGACCGGCATCGACCCCGCGAGCCCGATCGGCGCCTGGGGATACTCGAGCGGAGCCTTCGCGACACTGTGGGCCACGCAGTTGCGTCACGAATACGCGCCGGACGTGCGATTCGTCGGCACCAGCGCGGGCGGAATCCCCACCGACATACCGGCCATGGCACAGCGCGCCGATGGCGAGGCGGGCGCGATTCTGATCCTGCTCGGGCTGGCCCGCGACGAACCCGACTCCCGGTTGGCCGACCTGCTGAACAACCGAGGCCAGCGCGCACTGCTCACCGCCGACACCTCCGCCTGCGGCGCGGATCAGGCCGGAAGATACGCCGACACCCACCTCGAGGACCTCGTCAAGGTTCCGAACCTGCTGGCGCAGAAGGCTTTCCGCGATGCCGCCGCACCCAATGAACTCGGCCGAACCACCCCCGACACCCCGATGTACCTATACCACAGCCTCACCGACGACAAGATCCCCGTCGCCGGCTACAACACCCTCCTGGACAGCTACTGCGCACGAGGCGCCACCCTCACCGCAATCCACTCACCGTTCCCGATGCACATCGGAGCCGCGGCGGGCGAAGCCCTCGGCGCCATGAACTTCCTCGCCGACCGCTTCGCCGACATCCCACCGGCCCCGGGGTGCGTGGTGCATTGAGCGTCGTCCCACCGGACCGAGAACGGGTGCAATACCAGCACTGAGCTGGCGAACACGAACCCGACCAGCGCCAACACGATCGTCAGGATATTCGTCTCGATCGGGTTCCCTCTCCCGTGGACTCGCAAAGCACCCGGTTGCCGGGGGCCACCCCCTTGGAGCGTAGGCCCTACCCCCAGCGGATCCGGTCAGGGCGGTGACCGACCGATGTGCGACTGATCCGGATAGTCTGTGCCACAGGCCATTTCGTCTCACCGACAGACACTTAACAACTGGCAGGTACGCGCGATCAGGGCAGGCCGTAGGCCAGTAGGACGTTGCCCGGTGCGCCTTGGGTGATCGGGTGCAGGTAGCCGGAGTTTGTGTAGAGCACGCCGTTCGAGATGACCGCGCCGTTGCCGTTGAGCGAGCCGCCGGTGCCTGGCACCAGGTTCACAGTCGTGTAGGCGCCCAACGTGTTGAGGTCCTCGAGGATCGCGCCGGTGTCGGCCGAGAAGACGCGTAGGTGGCCGTCGACACTGCCCTCATAGACCAGACCGGGCGTCGCGGATACCGCATTCGGCATGGCCTGACACTGCTGGCCGACCAATTTGATTCCCGGCGGGCACAGGGTGGGCGGGTTCCGGGTGCTCCAGACGCGTGAGCCGTCGGCCGGGTTCAGGGCGAACAGAGTGCCCGGACCGGCCTGGTAGGTGGCCACGTACAGGCGTTTGCCGTCGTAGGCTGCGCCCCATTGGATACCTTGCAGCGACTCGGCGCCCTGCACCGGCAGGGGGGTGGATGGAGACGACAGCTGGGATTGCCAGATGATCGCGCCGTTCGTGGCGTCGAGCAGATGATAGATGCCGCTCTTCTGACCAGCGCCGACGACTCTGCGGCCGTTGATGGTGAAAATGTTCGGCTGAGTGCCGAAGTCGTAGTCGTGACCGGGATTCGGGCAGTTCCCTCCGGCCGGTGGCACCAGGCAGCGGACGTTCCACGTGTCGTTCGGGGTCATCTGATGGTTCCAGCGGACCGCCCCGCTCCCCAGGTCCAGCGCGGCGATCGCTTCCGCTCCGTCGGGCGTGCCGGTATAGGGATTCCCGGAGGTGTAGTACAGCGTGTTGCTCGTCGGGTCGATGGTGGGTGAGGACCAAATCGCCCCACCGCTGGGCGCCAACGCCGGCGTGCCACCGGTCGGCTCCGACGGCGGAATCGTGTAGTGCTGCCACTTGATAGCGCCGCTCGCGGCATCGACCGCCACCATGCTGCCTCGAAACGAGCAGCACTGGTAGGCGGGGTTGACCGCTTGGCCCTCCTCCTGACTCGAGGTGCCCACGTAGACCGTGCCGTTGTACACCAACGGCGAGCTGGTAATGATCGCCCATGGGTGCTGGTCGAGTTTGGCGCTCCAGCGCTCGGCGCCGGTCGCTGCGTCGAGCGCCCACAGGTTGGCCGAGTTGTCACCGAAGTAGACGATGCCGCCCACGACCGCGATCCCGTCGCGCAACCCGTACGTGGGAAGGTTCCCGAGAGTCGTGTGGGCGTCGAACGACCACTTGAACTGACCGGTCTTGGCGTCGAGAGCGTACAGCTTTCCGTCGCGCCCGCCCACGTAGAGGACACCGCCTACAACTGCGGGCTGACTGGATGCGGCGACGGCGCCTGGGAAGGCGAACGCCCACTTCAGTTTCAACGAACCGACATTGGTAGGCGTGAGAGCGGTTTCGTACGGGTTGTATCGCGAACCGGTCGGGTCGAACTGCGACATGGGCCAGTCTCCGCCGGCCGCCGGAGACTGCGCGGAGGCGACGGAGGTGAACAACAGGACAACCACGACGAGTGGACAACACGCGCGGAGTAGTAGCTTTCGGAGCCTGGCTGGGAACGCGCCGAGCATGGTCGCAACGGCCTTGCTGTTCACGGTCGTACGTCCGTCCATTAGCTGAATCCTTTTGACCCACAGCGTATTTCATCGCCGCAGATGCATGGTGCGCCGGTCCCGCCTCCACCGGCGCCGGCCGGTGTTCGGGAGCAGTGCATGGATGTTGTTGCTATGCGGCAACTTTCCCCCGGATTATCGCCGTCTGAACCTGAATCTGTTCCAGTTTCACGAAATCAGACACTCGACCGCCTGGCCCCGCCGGCGCGCCAATTCCGCTGGCTCGCACAGGAAGCATCGTGGCGTGGATCTGTGACACCATGACAGCCGATGGCATTCCGGCGCACCACGCCGTAGCGTTGGGGCAAGTCGATGCCGAAACCGGTTCTCCCCTCGCCCATTCGTTCTGGCACAAGACCGCCCTGAATCGCCGCCTGTCTGCGGTGTCATGACAGAGGAGATCGACACTCGGCCCTTGACGGACGACTGCTGAACTCGTACCCGCAGTTTTCGGGCTAGAGGTCGTTTTCGTATTTCCGCAGCGAAAAGTAGTCCAATGGTGTGTACTTCCGGCCGCGTTCGGTCTGCTCACTCTGCAACAGGACGATTCTGTCGACCAGCATGGGCCGCAGGTTCAACCGCGAGAATTCATGAAGATGCGGTATCCGGTATTTGATCACCCGGCCCAGCGTGAGATGGGGCGAGAACGGCCGCTTTTCCGGTACCAAACCCGCGTTCACGGCGACCTCTTCCAATGTCGACGCGAGCGCCGGCAGTTCCGGGCCGGAGGTAACTTCGCCCACAATGGCATGCGGTCTGCGCGGCGTCGGGAACAGCGCGATGCTGGGCACCTGCATGCGGAGTGGGCCGATCCCGCCGGTTACGCTGCGCACACCGCTGGATATTCGTGAAACGTCCTCGCCGGCGACGTCACCCAGGAACCTGAGGGTGACGTGCAAATTAGCCGAGCGCACCCACCGGACGTGTGCTGCCCACGACTCTCGTTTGAGTTCGCCGATCAGATGGGACAGGCCTCGGCGTAGTTCCGGATCGGGCTCGACGGCCAGGAATAATCGTAAAGCTTCCGACATGGGCCCTGCCACCTCGCTTTCCGAATATTACTTATGCTACAAGGGCGTGAATCTAGTGTCGTGAGTCGTTAATTCGCTGGCAGTAGGCGGCGAGTGTTTCGAGGATCTGGTCGGCGGTTTTGGTCCAGACGAAGGGTTTGGGGTTTTCGTTCCAGGCGTTGATCCAGGCTTGGACGTCGGCTTTGAGTTCGGTGACGCTGCGGTGGGCCGAGCGGCGTAGTTTGCGGTTGGTGAGTTCGGCGAACCAGCGCTCGACCAGGTTCATCCAACTGGCCGATGTCGGGGTGAAGTGCAGATGGAACCGGGGGTGGCGCAGCAGCCATTTCTTCACTTCCGGTGTCTTGTGGGTGCCGTAGTTGTCGCAGATCAGGTGCAGGTCGAACCCGGCCGGCACGGCGGTGTCGATGGTTTTGAGGAACCGGAGGAATTCCTGATGCCGGTGGCGCGCATAGTGTTCGGCGATGACCGAGCCGCTGGCCACGTCGAAGGCAGCGAACAGGTTCGTGGTGCCGTGACGGACATAGTCGTGTGTCATGCGTGCCGGGGTGGTGGGCATGATCGGCAACGTCGGTGCGGTCCGGTCCAGGGCCTGCATCTGTTGGGTCGGAGACGGGACGCCGTACAGCATTTCGGCTGTCGGTCTCCCCGTCTCCGCCCGCCGAACCCGGCGTGCGAGTTGTCCCCGCACCGGGCTCTCCACGTGTCCCGATAGGTCTCAGGTGACGAGTTCGGAGACCTGCCCGACGAACGCCACATCGTCGTGACTCGTGCGCCGGAAGCGTGCTCCGGCCGGGTCGAGGCTGTCGATGTTGAAGGGCGTGGAGATGCGTGTGCCGCGGTAGCGATACCGCCGCACTTGCATCGTCGCCGGGTTGTAGAGGACCAGCTCACCCTCGCGGATCCGGTCGGTGCCGTAGTAGCGTCGCCGGATCTGTTTCCAGGTCAGGTGCGGATGCTTGCGGCGGATCCAGTAGATGACCCGCCACCAGGCGTAATAGCCCAGGTAGGAGAAGGTCTTCTTGGACGCGCCATAACGGAAGTAGGCAGCCCAGCCCCGCAGGATCGGGTTGATCTGCCGCAGCAACTGCCCCAACCGCGCCGAGGTCGTCGCCGGCCCGGTGGCCTGCTTGATCTTGTGCATCACCCCGGCCAGCGCTTGTCTGGACGGGATGGTGCGCACCACCCGGCGGCCGTTGCCGTGTTGCCACCGCTGGATGCGGAAGCCCAGGAACACGAAACCACCTTGTTGATCGATGTGGGTGATGTGTGTCTTCTCGACCGAGAGAGTCATCTTCAACTTCTGCGCCAGCAGTTCGCCGATCTCCTCACGCAACGCTTCGGCGTCGGACTCCTCGCCATGCACGAGCACGACGAAGTCGTCAGCGAAACGCACGAGACGATAATTCGGCAACCCTTTGCGGCGGCGCTGCTGACGCCGCCACGGCGGGTTCATCTCCCGGTCCCAGATCTCGGCGAAATGCCGATCCAGCACCGATAGATAGATGTTGGCCAGAAGCGGTGAAGCAACTCCGCCCTGCGGCGTGCCGGTCAGGCTCGCCGCGAAACCACCGTGCTGTTCCATGATTCCGGCCCGCAGAAACGCACGGACCAGCCGCAACACCTTACGATCAGCGATGCGTTCGGCCACCAGGTCCATGAGCACCCGATGATCGACATTGTCGAAACACGCGGTGATGTCGCCCTCGACCACCCACTCATAGCCCTGGGTGGTGAGTTTATGGATCTCGGCGATGGCATCCTGAGCCCGACGCCCTGGGCGGTATCCGTAACTGTGCGGATAGAAATCCGCCTCGAAAATCGGTTCCAGGACCAGCTTGAGGGCCATCTGCGCCACACGATCCCGCAGCGTCGGAATCCCCAGAGCGCGAAGCTTTCCGCTCTTCTTCGGGATCATGACCTGCCGCACCGGCATCGGCGCATAGGTGCCGTCCTTCAACGAGGCCCGCAGGTCCTCGAGGAACACCGACACCCCGATGTCCTGTTCGACGTGACGGCGGGTCACCGCATCCACACCCGCTGTCCTGGCACCCTGGTTGCCCGACACCCGATCCCAGGCCACCAGCATCGTGGCCTGGTCGTAAACCAAGTTGAACACGTCACCGAACCGCTTGCGCGACTCGGCCATTGCCCATCGGTGCAGCTTGCGTTGATGACCGAGTACCCGCCGCTCAGCAAGGATCCGAGGCTCCGGGGCCAGACCGTCGGCTCGGGTCGACGCCGCAACGGCGCCGCATCCTGCCGCCGGGCATGACCTTGCGACAGGGTCACTACAAGGGCGCGCCTGGCGATATCGCTTCACGAGCACGCCGTCTCACCCCTCAACAAACCCGACATCTCGCCTTCCGCCCAGCCGAGCGGATCGGCATGTCAGACTAGCCGGAGCAATCGACACCACCACTCATCGCCCCGAGGCCACATCCAATGCAGCCAGACGGACCGGCAACAATCCCAACCGACTACGTCACCCGGCAATCAACGCGGATCATCGCCAACGGACACCACGACTACAGAGCCGACAGCATCACCGAGCCGGACGACACCTTCCCGTACCCGTTCCCCGACCGCGACAACCCCATGCTCGAATACCTAGTCCGCAAAGCCAGGGAACTGCAGGACGCGAGGAAGGACAGCCCCCATACATCTGGCTGGCCGTACACGCCTGGTACGAAGGTGCCCTGAGCACTCTCGCCAACCCACCCAAATCCCACCAATAGGCCAGCAGACCCTACACACCCGGCCAATGCCGGTGCACGGCCGGAACGACATTCGAAACCGAAAACGTGGGGTTTCCGTGGGGCTTGGCCAAATAAAACAGGTCAGGACCGGTGCAATACCGGTCCTGACCTGGGTTTTCCGTGGAGCTAAGGGGACTCGAACCCCTGACCCCCACACTGCCAGTGTGGTGCGCTACCAGCTGCGCCATAGCCCCGTGCTGCGCTTCCGGAGTGTTCCCCTTCGGCTTGAACGAAGTTACACCACGCGGGTATTTGCCGCCAAATCGCCTGGACAACGGGGTGGTGGAACTGATGTTCGAAAGGTACGATCGAACACATGTTCGACAGCGGAGAGCTTCAGGGGATGACCGATGAGGGGCTGCTCGACGCGGTGCGGCGGGCGCACGGGGCGGCTGCGTTCGCGCAGGCTGCCGAGGCGCTTGCGGTGCGGGAGCTGTATCGGCGGCGGGCGGCGCGGGAGCGGGGGGCGGAGTTCGCCGCGGCCGAGGTGTCGGTCGCGGTACAGATCTCCGAGACGGTGGCGGCGGGGCTGATCGATATCGGGGTCGGGCTCGATCGGCTGCCGCGGGTTCGGGAGGCGTTCGCCTCGGGGCGCATCGATCTGGCGCGGGCGCAGGTTCTGGTGGAGAACGTGCGGGATCTGCCGGAGGAATTGCTCGCCGATGTCGAGCAGACGCTGATCGACGTGGCGGAGCGGCTCACCCCGGCGCGGCTGCGGCAGACAGTGCGGCGCTGGGTGTCCAGGCTCGATCCCGCGGGCGAGCGTCGTCGTCGCGAGCGCCGCGAGGGCGACCGCGATGTGCGCATCAAGGCCGTGCGGGACGGTATGGCGGTATTCGACGGCTTACTGCCCGCGGTGGGCGCGCAGACCGTCGCGATGCGTTTGCGGGAGATGAGCCTGCAGGTGTGCGAAGCCGATCCGCGCACGATGCCGCAGCGGCGAGCCGACGCGCTGGTTGCGCTCGCCGACGGGTCACGGCGGCTGCGCTGCACCTGCGGGCGCGGAAAGCGCTGCACCGCAGCGGAAACCGAGCCGCCACGCCGGCCGTTGATCCAGATCGGCGTGCCCGCTGAGACTCTCCTGGGCGAACGGGATTCCCCGGCACATCTATCCGGCTACGGCCCGATCGATGCGGCGCTCGTTCGTCGAGTCGCGGAATACGCTCGGTTCCAAGTGGTTCCGGAGCGAATAGAGCATCCGACCAGTCCGGAGGAGTCGGACCGGGCGCGGTGGCAGGAGCGACATGTCCGCGCGCTCGATGGTATGTGCCGTTTTCCGGGATGCACCATGCCCTCCTCGGAATCGCTGGTGGACCACAATGTTCCGGTCGATTCCACGCGCCGAGGCGCGGCCCTGGCGAACCTCGCGGTGTTCTGTACACGTCATCATCGGCTGAAGGCAGCGGCCGACCGTGGCGAGACATCGTGGCGGATCCATTGCGTCGATGCCGATCGGTTACTCTGGAAGAGTCCCACCGGCGATGAGCGCACCACCCTCCGCGAGGGTGAACGGTATCTGTTCCCACACACCGATATCGAAGCGTTCGATGCCCTATGGCCCTGTCCCGCAAGCGTTCCCGCACAACCGCATCCGTCCACCGTCGACCTGACCTATCCGATCGAACACGGCGCGTTCGTCCATCCGGAGCTGGCATCAATGACGCCCGAGAACGAACCGCCAGGCCACTTTGTTGTCGAAAACCCAAGTCGCTGAGGGGGATTCACTTATGCTCGCCCTGCAGCCGGACGTTCGTCCGGTAGCGATCCACAGGACACCGCACATGTCGCACCCGGACCGCCCGCCGGCGCCGACCGTCATCGACGTCGCCGTGGAACGCGAACGAATCGCAGCGCTCGACAAACTCCGCCGTCGCCTGGAATCCGAACTCGACCGAACTCCCGCGGGCTCCGGCTACGCCGCGATGGCCGGGCAACTGCGCGATACCGTCAACTCCATCGCCGATGCGCGTAATCGCGTCTACGAGGCGCTGATCGATGAGGATCCCTGATCCGGAGGACGTCCACGGGGGTCCAAGAACACCGCCCGGGCGGCTGGGGTTGCCGTCCGGGCGGTTCGAGGTCTGATGCGGTTACCCCGCGAGCTTGGTCACCCAGGCGGAGTCCCCGGTGTCGACATTCTTGCCGCCATCCAGCACCGTCGGGGTCTGCACCTGCCCGACAGCAGCTTTGAGGGCAGCCATCGCGGTCTGCGCGTGGTCGCGCGCCTCGTCGACGCGGTCGCCCTTGGCGATGCACTGCTGGACCTCTTCCGGGGCCCCGGCGTCCTTCGCGATCGCGGCCAGCTGATCGTTGCTCAGGCTGCCGCCTTCCTCGCTGGGCTGTTTGGTGGTGAACAGCGCCTGGTGGAATTTCGAGAACATCGGGCCGTCACCGGCCGATGCCAGGCAATCGCTGGCCGCGATCGCCCGGGTCGAGTAGTCCTTCGTACCCGACTTCGGATCCAGGAAGTTCACCAAGCGGTACCGCACGGCGAGCTTGCCCGCATCGATGTATTTGGCGATCTGCTGTCCGTAATAGTGTTCGAGCGAGCCACAATCCGGGCACAGCGGATCCTGGTACAGATCGATCGTCTTGGCGGCGTTGGTTTTACCGAGCACGATGGCACCATCGGAGTCCAGCAGGGCGCTCACCGCAGAGTCGCGCACCGGACCGTAGCCGTCTTCCTGGACCTTCGGACTCTTGCTGCTGCTCGAATGCATCACGTACACCACGATCAGCACGATGACCACGAGTGCGACGCCGCCGAGGAGATAGGCGGTGCGGCTGGACATCGGGCGCGGCTGATACGTCGATCCGGGGGAGGAATTCACGGCCCCTACTCTGCCAAAGCAACCGCGCCCGCCGGAACCCGACACGTCAGCTTCCGCGTCCCTGCCGGAACCTGCTACCGCCACGGTCGATTACCGGTCACTGCGGGTCGCGGACCCGCCGGGCGAGCCAGGGTTGACGATATCTGTTCGTCGCGGGCGATCACCCGGCCGGTCACCATTCATCCGCGCAATACGCGGAAGGACCCGTCCGCACCTCTGGCCCCGAACGTGCCGGTACCGAAGATCAGGGTGTGGCGGTGGTGGCGCGGGGGTCGAATCCGCCGGGGATCTCGTAGACGGCTCCGCCGAACGTTGCGGCGAACAGGCGGCCGGCGGAGAAGCCGGTCGAACCGCGGCCGTAGCTGACGACGCTGGTCGCCGGGGCGGCGGTGCCGAGTTCGCAATATTGTCCGGGGGCGTCGACCCGCACGATCCGGCCCGAGGGGTTGAGCGGGACCACCGGCCGGTTCAGCGAATCCAGGGTGAGGCCGTCGGGTGCGGCGGTGATGTCGGTGCCGGTCAGGTCGAGCAGTGACTGCGGGGCGGCGGGATTGCCGATCGGGATCCGGCTGACGCCAGGGTTGCTGAAAGTGCGTGACACGTAGAGGAATTGACCGGCGGGGTCGAGTACCGCGCCGTTGGCGCTGGGGAAGCGGGCCCAATCCGCCTGCACCGCACCGCCGGGGCGGACGCGGCCGATCAGGGCGGCGAAATCGTTGGTGGCGTAAGCGGTTCCGTCGCGTCCGACGGCAAGTCCGCTGGCGGCGCTCAGGCCCGCGGCGTACGGGGTGAGCCTGCCGGTGGCGGGGTCGAATTCGTCGATACCGGCCGCGCGCGCGGCGTCTCCGACGATCACACCCGGATTCGATCCGTAACCGATCAACAGCTTGCCGTCCGGGGTCCAGGCCAGCCCGCCCGCCCCCGGCACGGTCGCGACCGGGACGGCGGCCGCCCCGGGAGCATCGATGCGGAACACCCGGCCCGAGCTCAGGTCGGTGACGTAGGCGCGGCCGTGCGGGTCGACGGTGAGACCCTCGAAGGCTGCGCCGGGCACGGACGCGGCCCGAACACTCACCTGCCCCGCTCCCGGGCAGGTTGCCGCGGCCTGAGCGGCCGGCGCAACGGCGGCGGTCAGGGCGGTGAGGGCCGACGCGGCCATCGTCGCGGCGGCAGCGCGCAGAATGTTCATGACCTACCTTCTCTGTTCTGGGCGACAGGGGTGCCCACGCGGCGACAGGGGTGCCGCCCACGCGGGTGTGGCCGCCTCGGGCGGGCATCCCCGCTGGTCTGGTTGATCCGACCAGGGACGATACCGGCACGAGGAAGATCTTCCGTGTCACTACACGATTCGGGAAGGCTCGAGGTTCACCCCGGCCGTTCAGCGGTCGCAGTGAGCCGGCGCACGAGCGAATTCAGGGTGCGGCTCAGGGGATTCCCGGAGGCGCCGCAAGCCGTCTGTTCGTAAGTTCGTACCGTTGCCTACTTCGAAGAAGGGTGGTCTGCGTGACTGCCGCGACAGTGGAGCGGGAAGGCGAGCTGCGGGATGTCGAGGGGTCGGCCCGTGCTCGCTGGAACCCGTTCACCCGCATCGCATTTCGGTTCTGCTTTCTGTACTTCGTACTGTTCTGCGTGCTGTATCCGCAGTTGCTGTTCGCATTCCTGGGCTGGTTCGGCTCCAACGGTTGGTTACCCGACGACGCGGTCGTCTGGCAGGTGCGGGTGCTCGAACCCGGCTATCGGTGGGTGGGACGCACCGTTTTCGGTGTCGACGCGGAACTGAACAGCAGCGGCAGTGGCGATATGGCACTGCTGTGGGTGCTGTTGTTCTGCGTGCTTTCGGTGGCCGTGGCCGGAACCGTGCTGTGGTCGCTACTGGATCGGCGACGACCCGAATATCGTTGGCCGGCAGGGTGGTTCCTGCTGTTCGTCCGGCTGTGCCTGGCCGGGCAGATGTTGACCTACGGCATGGCCAAATTCATTCCGACGCAAATGGCGCAACCGGGGCTGACCACACTGCTGCAACCCTACGGTGACTTCTCGCCGATGGCGGTGCTGTGGAGCCAGGTGGGCACCTCGCCGACGTACGAAATCCTGCTCGGCACAGCCGAACTCGTCGGCGGCATACTGTTGTTCATCCCGCGCACCGCGACACTCGGCGCGATGCTCGCACTCGTCGACATGTCCCTGGTGTTCGTCATGGACATGACCTTCGACGTACCGGTGAAGATTCTGTCCGGGCATCTGATGCTCATGTCGCTGCTCCTGCTGGCGCCGCAGGCGCGGCGACTGCTCGACGTGCTGGTGCTCGATCGCCCCAGCGCGCCCTCGAACGCGCCATATCCGTTCCGTACCAGCATGTCTCGCACGATCGCGGCGCTGATCCAGATCGCCTGCATCCCGTGGATTCTCCTGCCGCTGGCCCACTCCAGCTGGAAGCACTATCAGGAAATGGGTGACGGCCGCCCGCATCCGCCGCTGTACGGCATCTGGTCTGTCACCGATTTCACCCGGGACGGACAGTTGGTTCCTCCGCTGCTCACCGATGAGCACCGTTGGCAGCGAATCGTTTTCGATATGCCAGGAGTGATGAGTTATCAACGTATGGACGGCCGGGTGGTCGATGCGGCGCTGCGACTCGACACCCGGACCCATCACATCGAATTGGCAGGCGAGCAGCGTCACGTCATCGAAAGCGAGGGACCGGCCGATGCCGCGCCGGAGCGCCTGGGCGAGTTCACATTCGCGCAATCATCACCGGACCGGCTGCGTCTGGACGGCCGATTGGACGGACATCCGGTGAGCATCACGTTGAATCGAGTCGACCTGAACAGCTTCCGACTGCGCAGCGGCGGATTCCACTGGGTTCAGGACAAACCGGCATTCTGACCCGCGAGACCGCTGCGATGTGCCCGGAAGAATCGTCCAACCGCTGCTCGATATGCATGAGCGCCGGTACCGCCCTACGATCGCGTAGCGGTGCGGCACCGGCGTAACCGGTTTCGCGCGAACGTTTCGACGCACGCGGAGGGATGGTGACCGTGGTGGGGCACGGCACGGATACCGGCTGGCATTACGGCGTTTTCCAGGTGTCCCTCGGCACCGATCTGCCCGCGATCGACCGGATCGACATGTGGCACGAGCACGTCGGCCACAACCACGGCCCGGTGCACACCCGGATCGATCGGCCCGATGGGTTCGAGGGCAGGACCTGGACGCAACAGGCACTGAGCACCCGCGGCGGTACCGACCCCGGCAAGTTCCAGCTGGTCGAATTCGCCTCCAGCGCAATTGATTACATCCGCAGCGATGAGATCGCGAGGAACGCCGGAGACGACAGCGCCCGGCTGATCATCCCGCTCGACGGGCGGATACTGCTCGCTCAATCCGACCACGCCGTCAGTGTCGAGCCGGGCGGGATGGGCATTCTGCGATGGAATCGGGACATGGCCATGTCGCACGGCGACGACTTTCGAGCCTACATCCTCAATATCCCGGCATACGCGCTGCCACCGGCCCGGGAACCGCGCGGGCCGTTGGGAATTCAGCCCAAGAACTTCATTCTGAACAATGTCCGGCGCATGGTCGACAGCCTGGCGACCGATCGCCGCACGGTCACCGCGACGGAGTTCGTCGAGTTCAGCCGTGCGATCGTGGATCTGGTCGCGGGAACCCTGGACGATCGACGCGCCCCGGAACTGGACGCGCACGCCAGACTGGTGGCAGCGGCCCGGCGACGGATCCAGTTGTACGGCAACGACTCGAACCTGACCGTTCGCACGCTGGCGGAAAGCCTCGGAACGTCGCGACGTCAGCTCGAGACCGCGATGAAGAAGGTCACCGGACGCACCCCCGGCCAGGAACTGCGCGAGACCCGCCTGCGCCGAGCATACGATCTGCTCGCCGACCCGGACGCCACCACGGACATCGTGGATGTGGCGACCTCCTGCGGATACAGCTCCCTGAGCGGCTTCAGAACCTCGTTCGTCGACAGGTTCGGCGTCCTGCCCGGAGAGGTGAAGCACCGGGCCCGGTCCGGGGGCTGAGGCAGTCCCCACCACGGCCTCAGCCCGGAACGACCGATCGCTTTCCTTCACCGGCCGAACCGAAACGCTAGTCGGCGTAGGTGTTTCGGCGGAACCGAATTCGCGCAGACGTTTTCGCACGGCGTGCGCCCGGCATCCCGCACCGGACTCCCCGAATGTTCGGGCCGCGCGACGATGAATTCACCGCACGCATCTCGTCCTACCTGCAGGAGAATCGCTCGGAAAGGAGCAGCATGCCCGCACACGACATAGGGACACGGGAACAATGGCGCGCGGCGTACGAGGATCTGCGCGCGCAGGAGAAGGAGCTGACCCGGCGGTCCGATGCGCTGGCCCGGCAGCGCCAGGCGCTGCCGTGGGTGCCGGTGACCAAGGAGTACCGGTTCGAGACAAATGCCGGTGAGAAGACCCTCGCGGAACTGTTCGACGGACGGTCGCAGCTGATCATCCGGCATTTCATGCACGGCCCGAAAACGCCGGAGGGCTGCCCGGGGTGCACCTTCGAAACCGACAATCTCGTCGGCGCGGTCCCCCATCTGGCCCATCGCGACGTGACGTTCATCCTGGCCTCGCGCTCCCCCTTGGCGACACTGAACGCCTACAAGCAGCGTTTCGGCTGGGGCATCGAATGGGTCTCCTCGGGCGACAGCGGATTCAACGACGACTTCTTCGAGATCATGCGCACCGCGGCCGAACACCGCCCACCCGGAAATATGCTCGACGTGATGGAACTGATGGCGCTGAGCTGTTTCGCCCTGCGAGACGGCGTCGTCTACCACACCTACTCGACCTACGACCGCGGCACCGACGCCCTCAACGCCACCTGGCAACTCCTGGACCGGGCCCCGCTCGGCCGCGGCACCGATTTCGCCGGCTGGCCACGCAAACGCGACGAATACTGAACCACAACAGAATTCACGCGCGGACTGTTAGCCGTCGGTCACTTCGGCATGGTTCGGCCGCCGCATTCAGCGCGGCCGGCCATGCCCTGCCGGCCGACGCCGAGGTATCCGGTGGGGGTGGGCACGTCCGCCTCCACCAGCGCACCACGCGAGTTCTCCTCGATGTGCGCCAGGACACCACCGTCGGCCGCGATGAAATCCCCGACGTGGGTACCGCTCTCGATCCGCAGACCCCGGCCGTCCGCGGGTCCGCCGCAGTACGAACCTGTCCTTCTCTCGAACTCGCCGGGCAGTTCACCGGCATGGAGTTCGACCCCGCTCCGCTGTACGCCGCGGAGCCGAGCACGCCGACATCCGTCGATGATCCCGCCTCGCACCCGGGCGCACCGGATCAGTCGCTGCCGAGGGCTCGGCCCACGACCTCTTCCGCGACGGCCTGGACCTGGGCGAGATGCTCTGGGCCCTCGAAGGATTCGGCGTAGATCTTGTATTTGTCCTCAGTGCCCGACGGGCGCGCGGCGAACCAGGCGTTCTCGGTGCTGACCTTGACGCCGCCCAGGGCCGCGCCGTTGCCCCGGGCCCGGGTCTGGATGGCGGTGATCTCCTCGCCGGCGACCTCGGTGGCGGTGATGTCGTCGGGGGTCAGGGCGGCCAGACGGGACTTCTGCGCGGCAGTGGCGGCGGCGTCGATCCGGGCGTATGCCGGTGAACCGTAACGCTTTTCGAGTTCGGCGTAGCGGGCCGAAGGGCTCTGGCCGGTGACCGCGGTGATCTCGGCGGCCAGCAGGGCCAGCAGGATGCCGTCCTTGTCGGTGGTCCACACCGTGCCGTCGTGTCGCAGGAAGGAGGCGCCGGCACTCTCCTCACCGCCGAAAGCCAGTGAGCCACTGAACAATCCGGGCACGAACCACTTGAATCCGACAGGCACCTCGTGCACCTGACGTCCCAGCACGCCGACCACCCGATCGATCATCGAGGAGGTCACCGCGGTCTTGCCGATCTTGGTCAGCGCGTCCCAGCCCATCCGGTTCGCGATCAGATATTCGATCGCCACCGCCAGGTACTGGTTCGGGTTCATCAGTCCCGCATCGGGTGTCACCACGCCGTGCCGGTCCGCGTCGGCATCGTTGCCGGTGGAGATATCGTAGTCGTCGCGGATCGCGATCAGCGAGGCCATCGCGTAGCGCGAGGACGGATCCATCCGGATCTGGCCGTCCGCGTCGAGGGTCATGAAGCGCCAGGTCGGGTCGACGAACGGGTTGACCACCTCGAGTTCGAGGTCGTAGCGCTGCCCGATCTCCTCCCAGTAGTCGACGCTGGCCCCGCCCATCGGATCGGCGCCGAGCCGGATGCCCGCGCCGCGAATCGCGTCCAGGTTCAACACGTTCGGCAGATCGGCGATGTAGTGGTCGAGATAGTCGTACCGCTCGACGCTGGTCGTCAGCGCGTGCTGCAACGTGGTGCGCTTGACCCCGACCAGGCCGCCGCGCAGCAGTTCGTTCGCACGATCGGCGATGGCATCGGTGGCGACGGTATCGGCCGGGCCGCCGTGCGGCGGATTGTATTTGAAGCCGCCGTCGCGGGGCGGATTGTGCGAGGGCGTGACCACGATGCCGTCGGCCTGATGCCGGGCGCCGCCCCGATTGTGCCGCAGCACCGCATGACTCAGCACCGGCGTGGGCGTGTAACGGTCGCGGGCGTCGATGATCGCGGTGACCTCGTTGGCGGCGAGCACCTCGAGCGCGGTCGTCCAGGCGGGCTCGGACAGGGCGTGCGTGTCGCGGGCCAGATAGACCGGGCCGGTGATGCCGCGGGTGGCGCGATATTCGACGATCGCCTGGGTGATGGCGAGGATGTGCGCCTCGTTGAACGCACAGTCCAGGCTCGACCCACGATGTCCCGATGTACCGAACTGGACCAACTGCGCGGGATCCGACGGATCGGGAATGCGCGCGTAGTAGGCCGTCACGAGATGCGGCAGATCCTCCAGATCGGTGGCCCGCGCGGGTCGTCCGGCTCGATCGTGGGCCATGGTCGGGCCTCCTTTCCGTATCGCCTGCGCCCGGCTGGTCATCAGGATCACGGCCACACCCACTCTGCGAGAAACGCTCCGGCGGCGGCCGCCGTGCCCAGACGTTCTACCGTAGCGAATCGCAGCGGGTTCGCACGATCCACCGGAACCGGGGTACTCGGGTCGCGGGGCCGCGGGTTGTCCGCCGTCACGGGCGGCTCCCGGAGCCGCCGGTCCAGACCTGCACCGGAGACAGCGCGATGGTGCCGATATCGAAGAGTTCCGCGTTGGCGGAGACGAATTCGCGCAATCGTTCGGCGTCGTCGATGATCATCACCATGACCGGAAGGTTCTCGGCCAGATCCAGCAGCCGGGTGGTGTGGATGCGGGAGGAGACGCCGTAGCCTTCCATCCCGCGCCACACGCTGGCGCCGGCCAGGCCCGCGTCGCGGGCGCGCCGCACGATCTCGTGATAGCGAGGCCGGTGCTTCCAGTGATCATCCTCACCGAGCAGCACGGTGAGCCGGGCAGCGGGCCGCCATCGCGGATCGGGCTGCCATGCATCGGCTTCCGTCATGATCTCCACGACGGGGTCCGCCGGTTCTTCACTCATCGCATACCCCCGATCCTCGTGCCCGCGTACCCGGTTGCCTCGAACCCTGCGTCATCGCACCCGTCCCTCGCACCGCCCTGTGCCGTCCATCGTGCCCTCGCCGGCGCGCGGCCGCCCCGAATCGTCCGGGCGGCACACCGCACGCGACGCCACCGCAATTCTCCCGGGATACCCGCGGCTGCCCCGCCAACGGGAAATCTGCTACCCCGGCCCGGTGATCACCGGATCATGCTAACTGCCAGCGATCGCCGCCAATCGGCTCGGTCGGCCGCAACGGGTGACCGCCGCCCGACGCAGGCTCGCGAGCGGCAGGTTTCTTCCAGCAGATTCGGGGCGATGGCCCGATCCGAGCATTGCGAATCGCGATATTCGGTCCGCGTACGTAGTCCGTCGAAGGTCCGATCTTGGCTACTACAAGGCAACTCGAACTGACACACCCAGGATTCAGGGAGACGCGACACCGAAATCAGCGCGAGACTCCGGTACTCACGAACAACCGCAGCGCCGCGAGGGCAATCCAACGGTCACCCAGGCTGATTCACCAGGGAAACGCAAACCCGAGGTTCGCGGACCATCGCGCCGGTCGGACGCACAGCGGACACCGGCAACGAGCACCCGACACGGGCCGCAGGGTAAGCCCCAGGACCAGCAACAACCGCAGTGAAGCCAATCAGCCGTTCACCCAGACTCGTTCACCTCGAACAACACCAACCGCAAGCTTCGCGGCCCCCGCTCGAACGTAGAGCGTCACCATCAGCGAGTGCCCGACACCGGCCGATCGGCAAGTCCCCAGGGACCAGCAACAACGGCGGCGAAACCAATCAGCCGTTCACCCAGACTCGTTCACCTCGAACAACACCAACCGCAAGCTTCGCGGCCCGTCTTGCCGGTCGGACGCGTGGCGGGTGCGAGGAACGAGTACCCGCCAGGGCCGAGCGGTGAGACTTCCGGGGCCGCGAACACGCCGGAGCGAAGCGGAGGCCGAAAACACAGCGCCCGCCTGCGGGTACAGGCGGGCGCCGGTGCGGACGGCATTGTCCGGAAAGGGAATTCGCGATCAGTGGACGATGACCGGCTCACCTTCCGCCGGGGCGGGTGCGGTGTTCGGCATCAGGGCCAGCATGATCGCGGCGCCGGCCAGGAAGATCCCGGCGGCCCACCAGAAGCTGGTGGTGTAGCTCTCGATCAACGACTGCGCGACGTTCAGCGGGGTGGGCTGGCGGTTCGTCAGATAGTCGGAGGCGGCCGAGGCGGCGATGGTGCTCAGCAGGGCGGTGCCGATCGAGCCGCCGACCTGCTGACTGGTGTTGATGGTCGCCGAGGCGACACCCGCGTCCTCGTGGTGCACACCGGCCGTCGCGCTCTGGAACGCGGTGGACATCGCACCACCGAGGCCCAGGCCCAGCAGGATCAGCGCAGGCAGAATGTGCGAGGCGTATCCGGTGTGCAGACCGATCCGGGTCAGCCACGCCATACCGATCGCGGCGACCAGGAACCCGCTGCTGACAACGAGTTTCGGCCCGATCCTGGGCAGCAGCAGAGACGGCACCGTGGTCGAGGTCGCGACGAGCGCCGCGATCATCGGCAGGAAGGCCACGCCGGTCATGATCGGTGAGTAGTGCAGGGTCAGCTGCATGTAGTAGGTCAGGAACAGGAAGATCGCGAACATTCCGATGCCCATCACGAAGATGGTCAGGAAGGACGCGCCGCGAGTGCGGTCGAGCACGATCCGCAAGGGCAGCAACGGGTTCGACACCCGCGTTTCCAGCCAGGCGAACACGCCGAGCAGTACGACGCCGCCGATCAGGAAGGTCAGGGTCACGCCGCTGGTCCAGCCGCGCGACTGTGCCTCGGAGAAGCCGTAGACGATGCCGAACAGCGCGGCGGTCACCGTGACCGTGCCGGGGATGTCCAGTTTCGGCCGCTCGTTCGTGACGTGCTTCGCCAGCAGGGCCACCGCACCGATCAGCGCGACGGCGGCGAAGATCAGGTTGACGTACATCACCCAGCGCCACGACGCCCATTCGGTGAGCGCGCCACCCAGCAACAGGCCCAGCGCGCCGCCGCCACCGGCCACCGCGCCGAAGATGCCGAATGCCTTGGCCCGTTCGGATGCCTCGGTGAACGTCACCGTCAGCAGCGCCAGCGCGGCGGGAGCCAGCAGAGCACCGAAAGCACCCTGTGCGACGCGAGCTGCGACGAGCATCACGAAACCGTTCGCCGCACCGCCGACCGCGGAGGCGACGGCGAAGCCGACGAGGCCGACGATGAACGTCGTCCTGCGTCCGACCAGGTCACTCAGGCGCCCGCCGAGGAGCAGCAGGCTGCCGAACGCCAGGGCGTAGCCGGTGACGACCCATTGCCGATCGCCGTTCGAGAAGCCGAGAGCGTGCTGCGCGGCGGGCAGCGCGATGTTCACGACGGTAGCGTCGAGGACGACCATCAACTGGGCGACGGCGAGGACGGCGAGCACCCACCAGCGCAGGGCGTGCGAACCGCGGCGGCTCTGGCCGCGGTCGCGCCGGGACGACGATGTCGCCCGGTCTTTCCGGAGATCTATCGAAGTGGTCATGGGGTTCCCTTGTCCGATGCCGTTATACGGAGGAGGTTCCTCCGCTTCGTTTGAAAGCTATCACAATAACGGAGGTATTGCCTCCACTTAATCCCGGATCTTGGTAATATGACGTTGTGAACCCCGCCACTACCTCCGCACCACCCCGGCGTCTGCGCGCCGACGCCGCCCGCAATCAGCAACGCATTCTCGAGGCCGCGCGCAGCCTCTTCGCCGAACGCGGCCTCGAGGTCACCCTCGACGACGTGGCCGAGGCGGCGGGTGTCGGCGTGGGCACGGTGTACCGGCGGTTCGCGAACAAGCAGGAACTGATCGTCGAGGTGTTCGAGCACAACATCGCGGAGATGGCGGAGATGGTCGAGTCGGCCAACCGCAATCCGGATCCCTGGGCGGGGTTGACCGAGGTGTTCGAATACGCTTGCCAGCACATGGCACAGAACCGCGGCTTCGGCGAGGTGATGCTCGAAATCCCCGATGCGCAGGAACGTTTCGCGTGGGTGCGCGATCGGATCAAACCGGCGATCGAGCATCTGATCGAGCGCGCCCGCGGCGCGGGGGTGCTGCGCGAGGGTATCGCACCCTCGGATTTCTTCTTCCTGGTCAGCATGGTGGAGACCACAGCGGCCTTCGCGCGCCCGGTCGACCAGCAGGTCTGGCGGCGCTATATGACCATCGTGCTGGACGGCGTGCGAGCCGACAGCGTTCCCCGCAGCCCCCTCACCATCGCCCCGCTCGACGACGAGGCGATCGACCGCGCCAAGGCCGCCTGCTTCCCGCCTCGCAAGAAGTAGTCGCACCGGCCGGGTTTCGGACGCGGTAGAGATCCGCTCGGACAGCACCCGGCCGAGCGACACCGCACCGAAGAGCAACCGAGGGCGAGCCCGGCCTCCGATGGGTTACCTGCGAGAGCAGTGGTTCAGCAGGTCGGCATCGGATCGAACAGGCTCGGCACGAAGCCGAGCGAACACTCGGCGCGGCAGCACGGCGAGTTCACCTTGGATTGGGCAGCCTGACGGCGAGCGTAACCCCGGCACAGCGGTCGGCCGCTACGACGTCCGATCGATCTGTTACCTGCCCGCGCTAACGAGTCGGCCGGGCCGGTGCGACCGAGCCCCGGACGCGAACAGCGCTGACAGAGGTACCGAAGTGGCGTGCCACACACCCATCCCTTAAAGTTGGACGCGTGACCAACTCATGGGTGAACTGGGCAGGCGATCAGCGGTGTGCGCCGGATGTCATCGCCGCACCCGAGTCCGCCGATGAGGTCGCCGAGCTGGTGCGCATGGCGGGAGACGCGGGGCGGACCGTGCGGGTCGCCGGCGCGGGGCATTCGTTCACCGACACCGTGCTCACCGACGGCACGCTGCTGCGGCTCGAGCGGATGAACCGGATTCTGGAGGTCGACCGGAGCAGCGGGCTGGTACGGGTCGAGGCGGGAGCGACACTGAACGCGCTGAGCAGTGCGTTGCATCCGCTGGGGCTGGCATTCCCCAATCTGGGTGATATCGATGTGCAGACCATCGCGGGCGCGACCGCGACCGCGACGCACGGCACCGGGGCTCGATTGCAGAACATCTCCGCCGCACTGCATTCGGTGGAACTGGTGCTGGCCGACGGCAGCCGGGTGGAACTCGACGAGAAGAGCGACCCCGAGGGGTGGCGTGCGGCCCGGGTCAATCTGGGCGCACTCGGCGTGGTCACGGCGGTCACGCTCGCGCTGGTGCCGGCTTTCGTGCTCGAGGGCATCGAACGTCCGCTGCCGCTGGCGGACGTGCTCGCCGACCTGGACGAATTCGTCGACGGTAACGAGCATTTCGAGTTCTACATGTTCGCGCACAGCCCGATCGCGATGACCAAGCGCAACAACCGGATCGATCTGCCGGAGCAGCCCCGCGCCAAACCTGTGGACTGGTTCGCCGACATCCTGCTGTCCAATTACACGTTCGACGCGCTGGCCCGGTTGTGTCGCGTTCGGCCGCAACTGATTCCGTGGGTGCAGCGGGCGGCGGCATACGCCGGTTCGTACCGCCGCCAGGTGGATCGATCCTATCGAGTTTTCGCCTCCCCCAGGCTGTTTCGTTTCACCGAGATGGAATACGCGGTGCCGCGCGAACATTCGGTGGATGCCATTCGCGAGATCAAGGAGGTGTCCCGGCGGTTCGCCGTCCCGATGCCGATCGAGGTGCGCTGGGTGGCGCCCGACGACGCGTACCTGTCCCCCGCCTCCGGCCGGGACACCTGCTATATCGCGGTGCATCAGTACCACGGCATGGAGTACGAACCGTATTTCCGTGCCTGCGAAGCGGTTTTCGATCGTTACCAGGGCCGCCCGCACTGGGGTAAGCGCCACTTCCGGACCGCGGACACGCTGCGCGAGCGATACCCGGAGTGGGAGCGGTTCCAGCAGGTCCGCCGCCGGCTGGATCCGCAGGGGCGTTTCAGCAATCGGTATGTGAACCGGGTGCTGGGCCCGGTCGATTGACCCCGCTCACCGGGACCGTTCGCGCGCGAGGCGCAATTCCATCTGCACCGGCAGTTCCTCGAGCTCGAGAGCCTGCCGCAGCCGGGGAACCGCGTGCGTGCGGATCCGGTCGCGCAGGGCCGTGACGTCGGCGTCGGGGGCCGCCGTCACGACCAGGTGCAGACCGGGCCCGCTCCCCGGCCCGCACAGCCGGGCCGCGGCGCCGCGGACCCCGTCGTACGATTCGATATCGGTGGACACCGGAGCACAGGCGACCACCGTGTCGAGCGCGACGGTATCCGCGCAATCCCTTGCGCGAGCACGCCATCGGGCCGGTCGCGGCTTCCGGGGAATCTGCGCGAGCACCCACCGCACGGAGCCCAGCGCGACCAGGCAGCCGACCCCCACGACCGTCCACAACACCCACGCGGGCGGCACGGCGGCCGGCACCAGAGCCGAGCGCGGATTCACCCAGCCGAGCCGGCCGAAGTGCGCGGCGAGCACGTACCCGCCCACCGCTGTCGAGGCCAGGCCGAACGCCGCGAGCAATATCCGGTTCAACCGCGCCGCACCATTGCGAGTCGTCACCGCGCGACCACCCCGCCATCGCGCTCCGCCGCGCAGGGTGCGGCCGGATCGCCGTCCTGCGTGCCATACCGATACCGCCGCCCCGGCATCATTTGGGTCATCCGGCCCTCCCCACGACCTGTTCCGGTCCGGCGACCGCGATCGAATCGCCGCCCAGCGCGGCGTTTTCGGCACCTGGCTTGCGCGCACGGTCCGGCTCCGCGGATCTGCCTCCTCGGCGCGCTGTCACCGCGACGCGTGGTGCCGGGTCCGGACCGATCAGGGCGATGCGTTCGGCCACGACTGCGCGCACGCGCTCGTTCAGCCCTGCGGAGTGTACGTACGCGGTACGGATTGTGACGCGAACCTTCCTGTGCCGCAGCCTGACTCGGGCCGAGCGCACCCCGTCCACCGATTGCGCGGCGTCTCGCAGGGCCGCACACAGACCCCGGCGCGCGACGCCCGCGGCGAATCCGTCGTCACCGGCCAGGGGCAGCAGCACGGCGCGTCCGGGCAGGATCGCGGGCGTCAGCAGTGCCAGTCCGGCCGCGACGGCGACCACGCCGCCGACCGCGACCCACCGGTCACCCCAGGCGATCGCGTGCAGCCGGGCGACGACCCATCCGAAGGGTACGAAACCCTTTGTGCCGGTGAGGTATTCGATCAGTGAGCCGACCGTGACCAGACAGGCGGTCAGCAGGGCGACGGCCAGCACACTCGCGGGCAGGGCCCGGCGCGGTCGTCGTTTCATAGCTGCACCAGCTCGCACATCTCGATCTCCAGGCGGCGCACCGCCAGGTCGAGCCGGTTGCGCACGCGTTCCGCGATATGGGTCCGGCACGCCGAACTCACCTGCCACACCGGCATCGGGTAGCGGATCGGCAGTCGCATGCTCAGCTCCGCCGCACCGCGCACGATGCGGGCCTGCACCCGCACGTCGGCGCATACACCGGTGATCTCCCGCGCGGCCTCGGCGGCGATCGCCCCCACCGCGCCGGGATCGACGGCACCGGACACATCGGGCCGTATCACCGCGGGCGTGGCAACAGCCGATACAGCAGGGACACCGCTGAGAATGCTCGTCATCAGTACCTCCGGCTTTCGGTAGGGGCCGATCAACTGCTCCCCCCGCAATAGCCGAACAGTAACCGAAAATGACGTTCACCTCGCTTTACGCGCCGTGCGCGCGCCGATTCGTTGAACGAACCGCTCCGGTTCACCGCTCGGCGGGCACCCCGCGCTCTCGGCGGCGGGCCCAGCCGAAGCTGAGCTGCACCGCCCGCTTCCAGTCGTCGTACTGCTCCTCGCGGCGCGACGGGTCCAGCCGCGGGGCCCAGCGTCCGGCCGGACGCCAGTTGTTGCGCAGTCCCTGCAGGTCCGGCCAGTAGCCCACGGCCAGCCCGGCGGCATAGGCCGCGCCGAGGGAGACGGTTTCGGGGACGAACGGGCGCATCACCGGGATGCCCAGGAAATCGGCGACCATCTGCATCAGCAGATTGTTCGAGGTCATCCCGCCGTCCACGCGCAGGGTCGAGGCCTGCAATCCGGAATCGGCATTCATCGCATCGACCACGTCGCGGGTTTGCCACGCGGTCGCCTCCAGCACCGCCCGCGCCAGATGCCCCTTGGTGATGTAGGAGGTCAACCCGATCACCAGACCTCTTGCGTCACTGCGCCAATGCGGTGCGTAGAGCCCGGAGAACGCGGGCACGATGCAGCAGCCGCCGTTGTCTTCCACTGTGCGCGCGAGAGTTTCGATTTCCGGCGCGCTGGCCACCAGACCGATGTTGTCCCGGATCCATTGCACCAGTGAGCCGGTCACCGCGATCGGTCCCTCCAGCGCGTAGACCGGGTCCCGGTCGATCTGATAGCCGATCGTGGTGAGCAGGCCGTGGGTGGACTGCACCAGTTCGCCGCCGGTATTCATCATCAGGAATCCGCCGGTGCCGTAGGTGCACTTGGTTTCTCCACGGGCGAAACAGGTTTGGCCGAACAGCGCGGCGTGCTGATCGCCCAGCGCGGCGGCGATCGGGATGCCCGGCACCACCCGGCGGGTGGTGCCGTAGGAGGCGGTCGAGGGCTGGATGCGGGGCAGCATCGCCGCGGGAATGCCGAAGAAGTCCAGCAGTTCCGGATCCCAACCGAGGCTGGCCAGATTCATCAGCAGTGTGCGACTGGCATTGGTGACATCGGTGACGTGCTCGCCGCCGTCGACGCCGCCGGTCAGATTCCAGATCAGCCAGGTCTCCATGGTGCCGAACAGCACCTCACCGCGTTCGGCGCGCTCGCGCAGGCCCGGAGTGGTGTCGAGCATCCAGCGCAGTCGCGGCGCGGCGAAGTAGGTGGCCAGCGGAAGTCCGCACAGCTGGCGTATCCGTTGCGCGCCAGGACGTTTCTCGAACTCGGCGACCAGCTCCTCGGTGCGCACATCCTGCCAGACGATCGCGTGCCCGATCGGATTGCCGGTGCGCCGGTCCCATACGACGCTGGTCTCCCGCTGATTCGCGATCCCAAGTGCCACAATCTGTTCCACGCCGACGCCGGCATTGCGCAGCACCTGCGGCACGATCCGGTCGACATTGCGCCAGATCTCCATCGCGTCCTGTTCGACCCACCCGGGCCGGGGGTAGTACTGCTGATGCTCGCGCTGGGCCACCCCGGCCAGCTGTGCCCGCTGATCGAACAGGATGCAGCGCGTCGAGGTCGTGCCCTGGTCGATCGCCAGCACATATCGTTGTGTCATCCGCCCAGCTCTCCGATCGGAATGGTCACCGGCCCGCGGCCAGGTCCCGGGATATGGCGTGCGCGGCGTCGCGCACGAGCGAGATCAGCGGCGGGCGATGTCGCAGCTGTGCGTCGCAGAGCCGATCCACGGGTCCGACGATTCCGATCGCGCCGATGACGAGTCCGCCGGGGGCGCGGATGGGCGCGGCGATACCGGCCTCGCCCGGCCGGAACTCCTCGACGTCACCGGCCCAGCCGTTGCGCCGGACCTCGGTCAGCGTCCGGGTCAGCGCACCGCGATCGGTGAGAGTGCGGTGCGTCAGCGGGGTCAGCTCGCCCCGGCGGACGGCCCCGGCGAGGTCGGGCTCGGCCGCGAGCAGCACCTTGCCCAGCGCCGTGGCGTGCGGCGGCAGCCGCTCGCCGACCTGCATCGCCTGCTCGGAGTTGTCCGGCCGAAAGACGTGATGCACCACCAGAACTCCGCTGTCGGACCACACGCCGACGCGAACCGCCTCACCGCTGCGCGAGGCCAGCGAGTCGGCCCAGTTGATCGACCAGGACCGCAGTTCGTTGGCGTCGATTCCCACCGCACCGAGCTGCCGCACCGCCGCCCCCAGCCGATATTTGCCGCTGGCCGCGTCCTGGTCGACGAAACCGACGCCCTGCAGAGTGCGCAGGATGCCATGGGCGGTGGGTTTGGCGAGATCGAGTGCGGCAGCGATATCGCCGACGCCGAGACGGCCGGAGCCGCGGGCGAGCAATCGCAGAATTGCTGCCGCACGTTCGATCGACTGGATCGGACCGGGCATGGCGGGAACCTATCTGGAAAGTTTCGATTCGACAATGTCGAACGCTGGGTGATCGACCGACGACATCACCGCCACCATATGTGACCTGCACCATGAAGTCCTCCCAGCCGGAAGCAAGGTAACCAGCCCGGCAGGGCCCGGCCACCCCGGTCGTTCGGCATTGTCGAACGTTGACAATTCCGCTGTTCCGCGGCGGTTCGTACCGTTTGCCGGAGCGGTCGCAGTGGCGGCCCGACGGCTCATCACGGAGGCTCAACGGTGAACTTCGGCTCGATTTTCGTCAGCGAGGCGTTCGGGACAGGACTTCTGATCCTGCTCGGCGCCGGCGTCGTCGCGAATGTACTCCTGACCAAATCCAAGGGACTCGACGGCGGCTGGCTGTTGATCAACTTCGGTTGGGGACTGGGTGTCTTCGCCGGCGTGTACGCGGCCTACAAGACCGGCGCGCATCTCAATCCGGCGGTCACCGTCGGTATCGCGTTCAGCGGCGCGCACGAGTACGCCCCGGGTATTCCGATCACCGTCGGCAATACCGTCGCCTATCTGCTCGGGCAGATGATCGGCGCGTTCCTCGGCGCTTGCGCGGCCTATCTGGCCTACAAGCGGCATTTCGACGCCGAGCCCGACGGGGCCAAGAAGCTCGCGGTGTTCTCCACCGGACCGGAGATCCGCTCCTACGGCTGGAACTTCCTGACCGAGGTCATCGCCACCTTCGTACTGGTCTTCGTCGTACTCGCCTTCGGGCACACCCCGACCGGCCTCGGCCCGGCCGCGGTCGCGCTGCTGGTGGTCGGTATCGGCGCATCGCTGGGCGGTCCGACCGGATACGCCATCAACCCGGCCCGTGATCTGGGCCCGCGCATCGCGCACGCGGTACTGCCGATGAAGTCCACCGCCCCGGCCGAGCCGGAGCGGGTCGCGGTCGGCGTCGGCGCGCATGAGGGGCGCGCCGAGTCGCAGCGGCCCACCACCGCCGTGGGTCCGGCACACCGCAAGAACTCGGACTGGTCCTATGCGTGGGTTCCGGTGGTCGGCCCGCTGGTCGGCGGCGCGCTTGCCGGGCTGATCGCGCAACTGGTGCTGTAGCTCGCGGACTCCCGGCCACGGCCCTTGCCATCGCCGCGAGATCCGATTAGAGACTTCTGAATCCCTCCTGGCAGCACATTCTTTCGAAAGGACCACGATGACCCAGTACGTCGGAGCCATCGACCAGGGCACCACCAGCACCCGTTTCATGGTGTTCGATCACGGCGGTAACGAAATCGCCCGTCACCAGCTCGAACACGAGCAGATCCTGCCGCGGGCGGGGTGGGTGGAGCACAATCCCACCGAGATCTGGGAGCGCACCCGCGCCGTCATCGAATCCACGCTGACCAAGTCCAACCTCACCGCGGCCGACCTGGCCGCGGTCGGGGTGACCAATCAGCGCGAGACGACGGTGGTGTGGAATCGGCGCACCGGCCGCCCGTACTGCAACGCCATCGTCTGGCAGGACACCCGCACCGACAAGATCGCCGCGGACCTCGAGCGCGCCGGGCACGGCGACACCATCCGCCGCAAGGCCGGACTGCCGCCCGCCACCTACTTCTCCGGCGGCAAACTGCGCTGGATCCTGGACAACGTGCCCGGTGTAGCCGAGGACGCCGAACACGGGGAGGCGCTGTTCGGCACCACCGACACCTGGCTGATCTGGAATCTCACCGGCGGCGTCGACGGCGGTGCGCATCTGACCGATCCCACCAACGCCAGCCGCACCATGCTGATGGATCTCGAGACCCTGGACTGGGACCCGGAACTGTTGTCCATCTTCGGGATTCCGCGTGCGATGCTGCCGGACATCGTGCCGTCCTCGAATCCGGGGCTGTTCGGCACCACGTTGGCGAGCGGCCCCTTCCACGGCGAGGTGCCGCTGGCCGGAGTGCTCGGCGATCAGCAGGCCGCGACCGTCGGTCAGGTGTGCTTCCGGCCGGGCGAGGCCAAGAACACCTACGGCACAGGCAATTTCCTGCTGTTGAACACCGGCGAGGAGCTGGTGCGGTCCAAGCACGGACTGCTCACCACCGTCGCGTACCAGTTCGGTGACCGGAAACCGGTGTACGCGCTGGAGGGGTCGATCGCGGTCACCGGTTCGGCGGTGCAGTGGCTGCGCGATCAGCTGGGCATCATTTCCGGTGCGGCACAGAGTGAATCGCTCGCCGCGCAGGTGCAGGACAACGGCGGGGTGTACTTCGTGCCCGCGTTCTCCGGACTGTTCGCGCCCTACTGGCGCTCGGACGCGCGCGGTGTCATCGTCGGGCTCTCCCGCTACAGCACCAACGCGCATCTGGCCCGCGCGACGCTGGAGTCGATCTGCTACCAGACCCGCGACGTGGTGGCCGCCATGCAGGCCGATTCCGGCGTGGAACTCGATGTGCTGCGGGTGGACGGCGGCGTCACCGCCAACGAGCTGTGCATGCAGATCCAGGCCGATTTCCTCGGCGTCCCGGTCTCGCGGCCGGTGGTGGCCGAGACCACCGCGCTCGGCGCCGCGTACGCCGCGGGGCTGGCGGTCGGATTCTGGAGCGGCACAGACGAACTCGAACAGAACTGGCAGGAGGACAAGCGCTGGGAGCCCGCCCTGGGCGAGCAGGACCGCGAACGCGGTTATGCGCGTTGGCGCAAGGCCGTCGAGCGGACCCTGGACTGGATCGACCTCGACGAGTGATCGGCCCCGGGCCCGGCGCCGTCCGGGCCCGGACATCGAAAACCTTTGGAACAAGGAGAGTTACGGCAGTGCCCGCACAACTGGATCGCACCTATCGCGCCGGCGCCCTCGCCTCGCTCGCTGCGGACGAGGTGGACGTCCTCGTCATCGGCGGCGGCGTGGTCGGTGCCGGAGCCGCACTCGACGCCGCCTCCCGCGGCCTGACCACCGTGCTGGTCGAGGCCCGGGATTTCGCGGCCGGAACGTCGAGCCGCTCCAGCAAACTCATCCACGGAGGCCTGCGCTATCTCGAGCAACTCGATTTCGCGCTGGTACGAGAGGCGTTGCGGGAGCGGGGCCTGCTGCTGAACAAACTCGCCCCCCATCTGGTACATCCGGTGTCGTTTCTGTTTCCGCTGCAACATCATTGGGAACGGCCCTATATCGGCGCGGGCGTCGCGCTGTACGACACCCTCGGCGGCGCCCGGGCATTGCCCATGCACCGGCATCTGAGTCGTTCGCGCGCACTGGAATTGGCCCCCGCGCTGCGCGAGGACGCGATGGTCGGCGCGATCCGCTACTTCGACGCGCAGGTCGACGACGCCCGGCACACGATGACGTTGGCGCGCACCGCCGCCCGGCACGGCGCGACCGTGCTGACCCGGGCGAAGGTGACGAGCCTGCTGCGCGAGCAGGAACGGGTCGTCGGCGCTGTCGTCACCGATCGGGAGTCCGGGCGCGAATATCGGGTGCGCGCCCGGCGGGTGATCAGCGCGACGGGCGTGTGGACCGACGAGATGAATGCCATGACGGGAGTGGACTTCCCGTTCCATGTGCGGATGTCCAAGGGCGTGCACATCCTGGTGCCGCGGGAGCGGCTGGACCTGGGCACCGGGCTGATCATGAAGACCGAGAAGAGCGTTCTGTTCGTGATCCCGTGGCGGGAGCACTGGATCATCGGCACCACCGATACCGACTGGTCGCTGGACAAGGACCACCCGGTGGCCAGCGCCGCGGATGTCCGGTACATCCTCGATCATGTCAATTCGCTGCTGCGCGAACCACTTTCGAATGCCGATATCGTGGGCACCTACGCCGGTCTGCGGCCGCTGCTGTCCGGAGCGTCGTCGAGTACGGCCAAACTCTCACGCGAACACGCTGTGGCCGAACCGGTTCCGGGCCTGTTCGTGATCGCGGGCGGCAAGTACACCACCTACCGCGTGATGGCCGCGGACGTGATCGACGCCGCGGTGGCCGGATTCGGCCGCGGGGTCGCCTCCTCGGTCACCGCCGAGCTGCCGATCCTCGGCGCGGCCGGCTACCACGAACTGCTCGAGGATATCGACAGCGTCGCCCAGCGGGCCGGGCTGTCGGTCGCCGCGGCCACCCATCTGGTGTCCCGCTACGGGTCGCTGGCCACCGAATTGTTCGCCATGATCGATCGCGAACCCGAACTCGGCATGCCGTTGCCGGGCACCGAATATCTCGGCGCGGAGGCGGTGTACGCGGTCACCCACGAGGGCGCGCTGCACCTGGACGACATCCTCACCCGCCGCACCCGCATCTCCATCGAGGTTGCCGATCGCGGCCTCGCCGCGGCCGCCGCGGTGGCCGACCTCGTTGCCGGACAACTGGATTGGGACGAAACCACGAAAGCCCAGGAACTCGCCCGCTACCGGGACCGGGTGCACGCCGAACTCGCCGCCAACGCCGCCGCGGACGATGCCGCGGCCAACGCGGCACGCCTGGTCGCACCCTGCTGAGCGCGTCCCCCGTTCCACGCAGGTGCGCGGCCCCGAGGTATCGCGGGGCCGCGCACCGCGAGAACCGTCGCGGCGCGAACGATTCAGCGATTCTCGCTGCCGAGCACAGTCCGGCGAGCTACTCGTTGACCAGCCGCAGTCCCGGCGCGTGCACGCGGCGCCGATCGACCAGCCACACCATCACACTCTGATCGACCGCGGGATTGAGGGTTTCGATCTCGACCTCGACCTCACCGCGGATCGGATGGCTCAGATGTACCGTGGCAGAACGGTAGTCGGTCACGCGGTGTTCCTGCCAGCGGCGGGCGAACTCCGGAAAGCGTTGCAGCGCTTCGATCGTCGTGGCCAGTTGCGGATCGTCGGCCCACTGCGAGCGGGCCGCGCGCAGGGACGAGGTCATCAGGTCGGCGGCCACCGGCCAGTCGGTCCACCATTTCGCCGCCGCCGGATGGCCGAACAGGTAGTGCGCGAGGTTGCCCTCGACCTGCGCGTCGAGCAGCCCGAGCGGCTCGGCGAAATCACGCCACGCCGCGTTCCAGGCCAGGATGTTGAGCCGGCGGCCCAGCACGAAGGCCGGGGTGGGGTGTATCGCGTCGAGCACGGCTTGGACGGTGTCGCTGACGCGCTCGAAGGCCCGCCCGTCGGAGGGACAGCTGCCCACCTGGTGATCCAGGCCCAGCGCCAGCTTGCTGAAATGGTGCCGTTCGACCTCGTTGAGCCGCAGCGCGTCGGCCAGGGCGGCCAGGACCGCGGTCGAGGGATTGGTATCCCGGCCCTGTTCGAGGCGGGCCAGGTAGTCCACGCTGACTCCCGCCAACGCCGCCACCTCTTCGCGCCGCAGCCCCGGCGTGCGGCGCCGGCGCCCGGACGGCAGCCCGACCTCCTCGGGTTGCAACTGCGCCCGCCGAGCTATCAGGAACTCGGCGAATTCGGACCTCGACACGCCATCCATCCTCTACTATCCCGGACCCGTTATCCGCGCCCTGCCAGTACCAGGATAAGGGCGGTGTGGATAACCGGACCACGGTCCGGAAAGCTGGATGCCATGACGACTTCCGAACAGACCCTCGCGACCGGAGCCTGGACGCTGGACCCGAACCACTCATCGGTCAACTTCACCGTGCGTCACCTGGGCATCTCCAAGGTACGCGGACGTTTCAACAACTTCGAGACCAGCTTCGTCGTCGACGAGTCCGGCACCGCCGCGATCGAGGCCACCATCCACCTGGACTCCTTCGACACCGGCAACGAGGGCCGCGACAACCACGTGCGCAGCGCCGACCTGCTCGATGTCGAAAAGCGCCCCACCCTGCACTTCAAGGCGTCCGAGCCGGTGCGGGTGACCGAGGAATTCGAGGTCACCGGCGAGGTCACCCTCGGCGGCATCACCAAGCCGATCACCCTCGACGTGGAGTGGGGCGGCCTGCAGGAGTTCCAGGGCGACGGCAAGCGCCACGCCGGATTCTCGGCCACCGGCTCGTTCAAGCGCACCGACTTCGACGTCGCCCCGGGCCTGCCCGCCGCGATGCTGAGCGACAAGATCGCCATCGAACTGGACATCCAGCTCGTCGAGCCGTGATCCCGATCATCGGATCACCGGTCTGATTCACTCTCGGAGCCGCCCTGGCCCACACCGGGCAGGGCGGCTTCGTCGTATCGTTCCGAGCCGATCCAGCCGATCAGGGCAGCAGGCCGTGCCGCCGCGCCCGCACCACGGCCTCGTGCCGGGTGTGCGCGGACAGTTTCGTCATGGCGCTGCGCAAATAACTCTTGACCGTCTCCGGGCCGACCGAAAGGCGTTCCGCCGCTTCGGTATTGGTGCAGCCCAGGGCGATCTGCGCGAGTACGTCGAGTTCGCGCGGTGTGAGAGCGGGCACCTCGTCCGGCAGACCGGGATCAGCCATGAGGCGGGCCAGCCGTTCGGACAGATCCCGCAATCGCGCGCGGGTCACGGCATCGGGGACGCTCTGCGCGATACCCCGCATCTCGGCGTGGATCGCGCGCAACTGCTCGGCCACCGCCACATCCGGTCCGGGCGCCATCGCGGCCGCCGCGGCCTCGCGCAGCCGCAGCCGCCGGTCCACCTCGTCGCGGATCGCCAGTTCGACCGACAGCCGTCGCCCCGCCGCCACGGCCAGATCCGCTGCCCGGTCACCGACCGGCCCCGCGTCGCGACTCGCGACGTACAGCACAGCGCGCGACTCTCCCCGGACCACGACCGGGATCCCGACCACCGCGCGCAGCCCCTCGGTCAGCACCGGCGCATCGTAGTGATGGGTGATCGTGGAGGCCGCCCGATAGTCCGCGACCGAGGTCGGGCGCTTACTGGCGAAGGCCGCGCCGCCCACTCCGGAGGCCGGGGTCACCACCAGGCCCCGCATCGCGCTGGTGCGAGTGCCGAGGAACTCGGTCAGCACCAGCGCACCCGCGTGGACCTGGCCGCCGAATACCACCGGCATCCCCGAAACACTCGCGACCTGCCGTAATTCCGCCCGCAGCGCATCGGAATCGCGGGGGCGCAGCACATCGGCGGAACTCATTCTCAGCACCCCTTTCCGGGGGTAGCGGGCGGGCAAGTGTGACCTGGATCCTATATCTGTGAGTAGGACCATGGGCCTGGCTCGGCCGACCAGCTATACACACGGGGCATGGGATACGCCGCTACTCGGCGACACCATCGGCGACAATCTGGACCGCACGATCGCGATCCACGGCGACCGCGACGCGCTGATCGATCGCGTCACCGGAACACGCTGGAACTATCGCGAACTCGGCGCCCGAGTCGACGCACTCGCTTCTGGCCTGCTGGCCTCGGGCATCGGCAAGGGCGATCGGGTGGGCATCTGGGCGCCCAACCGCGCGGAGTGGACGCTGGTGCAGTACGCGACCGCGAAGATGGGCGCGATCCTGGTCAACATCAACCCCGCGTACCGGATGCACGAACTGCGATACGTGTTGCAGCAGGCCGGAATTCGGATGCTGGTGGCAGCGACCGAGTTCAAGGGTTCCGACTACGCCGCGATGATCGAACAGGCCCGGCCCGAATGCCCGGATCTGGAACGTGTGGTGCTGCTCGACAGCGACGAATGGTCCGCCCTGCTCGCGGCGGGCGCAACCGCCGACCCGGCGGAACTGGCCGCGGCACAGCGGAACCTGTCCCCCGACGATCCGATCAACATCCAATACACCTCGGGCACAACGGGTTTCCCCAAAGGCGCGACACTCTCACACCACAACATCCTGAACAACGGCTATTTCGTGGGCGAGCTGTGCGGTTACACCGCCGAGGACCGGATCTGCATCCCGGTGCCCTTCTATCACTGTTTCGGCATGGTGATGGGCAATCTGGCCGCGACCACTCACGGCGCGGCGATGATCATCCCGGCAGCCGCGTTCGACCCGGCCGCGACGCTGGATACCGTTGCGAGCGAACGCTGTACCTCGCTGTACGGCGTGCCGACGATGTTCATCGCCGAACTCGCGGACCCCGGTTTCTCCTCGTACGACCTGAGCTCGCTGCGGACCGGCATCATGGCCGGCTCACCGTGCCCGATGGAGGTCATGAAGCAGGTCATCGACCGGATGGGCATGAGCGAGGTCTCCATCTGCTACGGCATGACCGAGACATCGCCGGTCTCCACGCAGACCCGCCGCGACGATTCGCTGAGTCAGCGCACCGCCACCGTCGGCCGGGTCGGGCCGCATCTGGAAGTCAAGATCATCGACCCCGCAACGGGTCTCACGGTACCGCGCCGGGAACAGGGCGAATTGTGCACGCGCGGTTATTCGGTCATGCTCGGCTATTGGAACGACCCCGGACGAACCGGCGATGCCATCGACGCCGGGCGCTGGATGCACACCGGTGATCTGGCGGTGATGGACGAGGACGGATACGTCGCGATCACCGGCCGGATCAAGGATATGGTGATCCGCGGCGGGGAGAACATCTATCCCCGCGAGATCGAGGAATTCCTCTACACCCATCCGGACGTGCTCGATGCCCAGGTGGTCGGCATACCCGATCCGAAATACGGCGAGGAACTGGTCGCCTGGATCCGGATGCGCGAGGGCGCAACGCCATTGGACGCGGCCGCGCTGCGCGAATTCTGCACCGGCAAACTCGCTCATTTCAAGATTCCGCGCTACGTCCACCTCGTCGAGGAATTCCCGATGACCGTGACCGGCAAGATCCGCAAGGTCGAGATGCGGGAGATCTCCGCGACGTTGTTCCCCGCGAGTTCCGCGCACAGCGGCACCGGATCGACAGGAGAGGCTCAGTGACCCGGCCCGAACCCACGTCCAACACCGCGCTCTATCGCGCGGCCCGCGACCAGCTCATCGGCGCGGCAACCGATTACGAGACCGCGCGCGACACCTTCCGCTGGCCTCGGCCGACCGGGAAGTTCAACTGGGCCGTCGACTGGTTCGACGTCATCGCGCACGGCAACGACCGCACCGCCCTGTGGATCGTGGAGGAGGACGGCAGCGAGCGCAAGGTCGGCTTCCAGGAGATGTCCCGGCGCTCGGATCGGGTGGCGACCTGGTTCGCGAATCTCGGTATGCGCAAGGGCGACCGGGTGCTGCTGATGCTCGGCAACCAGGTCGAACTCTGGGAGTCGATGCTGGCCGTGGCCAAACTCGGCGCGGTCATCATGCCCACCACGGCCGCACTCGGTCCCGCCGATCTGAGCGACCGAATCGACCGTGGCGCAGTTCGTTTCGTCGTCGCCAATACCGGCGATACGGCGAAGTTCGCGGAGGTGGCGGGCGATTACACCCGGATCGTCGTGGGCGATCCGGTCCCGGGCTGGCACGCCTACACCGAGGCCGACGCGGTCCGGAGCGCGGGCCCGTTCAGGGCGGTCACCGATGTCACCGACGAACTGCTGGTCTATTTCACCTCCGGCACCACGAGCAAGCCGAAGATGGTGCGGCACAACCAGGTCAGCTATCCGGTCGGACATCTGAGCACGCTCTACTGGATCGGCGTGCGCCCGGGCGACGTCCATCTCGCGATCAGCGCCCCCGGCTGGGCCAAGCACGCCTGGAGCTGTTTCTTCGCGCCCTGGATCGCCGAGGCGACGATCTTCGTCTACAACTACGCGCGTTTCGACGCCGCGGCACTGCTGAACCAGCTGCACCGGGCCGCAGTGAACACCTTCTGCGCGCCGCCGACGGTATGGCGCATGCTGATCCAGGCCGACCTCGGCGAACGTCCGGCCGGACTGCGCGAAATCCTCGGCGCGGGTGAACCGCTCAATCCCGACGTCATCGCGCAGGTGCGCAAGGCGTGGGGCCTGACCATCCGGGACGGTTTCGGCCAGACCGAGACGACTCTGCAGGTCGGCAACACTCCGGGCCAGCCGGTCAAACCGGGATCGATGGGGCGTCCGGTGCCGGGAGTGCCTGTGGTGCTGGTGGATCCGATCACCGGCGAACTCTCCGACGAGGGTGAGATCTGCCTGGATCTGAGCGCCGATCCGGTCAATCTGATGACCGGATATCTCCAGGACCCCGAACGCAATGCCGCCGCGATGGCGGGCGGCTACTACCACACCGGCGATGTCGCCACCCGCGACGCCGACGGCTACATCACCTATATCGGCCGCACCGACGACGTCTTCAAGTCCTCGGATTACAAGGTCTCCCCCTTCGAACTGGAGAGCGTGCTGATCGAACACCCCGCCGTGGTGGAGGCCGCGGTGGTACCGCAGCCCGACGACACCCGCCTGGCCGTGCCGAAGGCATATGTGACCCTCGCGGCCGGATGGGCACCCGACGACGAGACCGCCCGCGCCATCCTGGAATACGCGCGCGATCATCTCGCGCCCTATCTCCGCGTGCGCCGCGTCGAGTTCACCGACCTGCCCAAGACCATCTCGGGCAAGATCCGGCGGGTCGAACTGCGTCACCGCGAACAGGCCGCACACGCCTCGGGCACTCGGATAGACACCGAATTCCGTTACGAAGAACTCATTCGCACAACGACACTCGACTAATGCCCACGCCGCGATCGTGATTCGGATAGTCTCCCATCCGGCAGCTTCAGCGGGGCGTATCCGAGTTCGGTCTCGGATACGCGGTGTTCGGCCGAATGTTGGCGCGTTTGCCCGAAAATGGCGTGTTCCGGGCTAGCAGAGCAATTGGTCAGCACACAAGGCTGGAGCTCACGTCCCGATTATTCGTGATCGACAGTCCGTAACTCGACGATTGGAGATTACCTTGCCGCAGCACACCGGGTGCCAGCACAACAGCGAGAGCGCCACGGCGTACGTCGTGGCCGCCCTCGAGGCGAAAGGCACCGCAACCCGCGACGATTTCGATGTACCCGCGATCGTCGCCGCAACCCACGCGATAGCGGAGAGCTGGGATTTCGATTCCCTGGAACGCACCACGTTCTGGGGAATCGCCGCGACCCACCTCAAATTCTAAGAGCCGGTGGTGGTTCCCGCCTCGATGACCGAACGCGCTTGCGCCGCAACGTTCCACCGCTGCGCGGCGCGACGGACCGAGGCGGCGTCCGCGTATCCGAGCAACTTCGCCTGCCGGGCACGGCTCACCGGGCCCGCGGCCGCGGCGCGCTGGAGCCTGGCGCGATCCAACTCCCGGCGCCAGGTCGTGCCGGCCTCGGTGAGCCTGCGCTGCAAGGTGCGCGGACTCGTGGCCAGGCGGCGAGCGACCCGTTCCAGCGAGACCTCGCCCTCGTCGAGCGCTTCGGCCAGCGCGGCGCCCACCCGTTCGGGCCAGCTCAGTTCCAGTGGCGGCGGTGGCGGCAGCGTTGCCGCCAGCGGTTGCAGCACCTCGGCCAGTACCGGATCGGCGGTGGTCAGCGGCAGATCCATATCCGCGGCCCGGAACGTCATCGCATCCAGCGGCGCGCCGAAATCGACAGTCGCCGTGCCGAATACGTCGCGGAAGGTACGCAGATCCCGTGGCGCGGACTGCCGCAGCGAGACCCGGATCGGATCCAGCGGCGCGTCCACGACGGCGCGAGCCCGGGTCAGCACGGCCACCAGGCCCCAGATCTGAGTCAGATCGCGGGCCCTGCCCTCGCCGTCGATCATGTCCAGCGTCAAGGTGGCCTCCGCCTCGTTCTCCTGGAGAAACTCGAAGCGGTGATTGCTGGTGACCGCGGTGACGTACGGGCCGCAGGTCGCGAATCCCGCCCCCACCGTGGGCGCACTGGTGAACAGATAGTCGTAGAGCCGCGTGGTCGACAGCTGGTATCGGCTCGCGATGTGCAGCGCGACGTCGGGATCGTCGAGCCATTGCTCGGCGATTTCCCAGAGCCGGCCGAAATGGTCGTTCGGTACATGTGTGCCGGGCCCGGTCATCGCCCAATCGGGCAGCCCGCATTCGCGTAGCAGCCGGTCACGATCCAGGCCGGCCTCGGCAAGTCGCGTAATCACAAATCGGTGCAATAGCGTCGAATCGGTCCCCATGCCCCTCCTGCCTACTGTTTCCCCGAAAAATCTTCCTGGAAATAGCTACTTGGCAGAGTAGCCGCAACGGCGGCGGCGTTTCGCATTACCAGCGGTACTTCTCGGCTCGGTGTCCGATTTGTTCAAGACGTCATCGCGGTCCCCGCCTTAGAGTCCGGATCCATGACTCTTCGACTGAATGTGATCGGCCTCGTCGCCGCGGATCTCGATGCCACCATGGCGTTCTATCGCCGTCTGGGACTGGAGTTCGGCGAGGTGACCGGAGGCCATGTGCAGGCCGGGCTACCCGGTGGCATGCAACTGATGATCGACACCGAGGACACCGTCCGTTCCTTCCACCCGGACTGGCAGGGGCAGCCCGGCCGGATCGGGCTGGCGGTCGAATGCGACGGGGTGGCCGAGGTGGACAAGGCCTTCGCCGAGCTCACCGCAGCCGGATATCGCGGGGAACTCGAACCGTTCGACGCGTTCTGGGGCCAGCGCTACGCCACCGTCCTGGATCCGGACGGGAACGCGGTCGACCTCTACGCACCGCTGGGCTGAGCACTACAACTGCACATCGGTGGGCAAAGCGCCCCGCTCCCGGGCGATCAACCGGGCCAGTGACGTCCCGGCCAGCTCGCGCACATCCCGCGCCAGATGGGCCTGATCGGCATATCCGGCGCGGAACGCGGTGTCGGCGAACGGAACTCCCGCACGGGCCAGAGCCAGCGCGCGTTGCAGTCGCAGCACCCGGCCGAGCAGCTTGGGTCCATATCCGAAGGCGGACAGCGACATTCGATGCAGACGACGCTCTCCCAGGCCGAGCGACTCGGCGACCGCGGCCACCGAAGCGCCCTGGTTCAGCCGCCGCACCACCGCGCGTAACGCCGGATCGGCCGGAACACTCTCGGCGGCAACGAGTCCGGCGATCCGGTCGAGTCCGGTCATGGGATCGGTAGCGGCGGCGAGGATCTCGGCCAGCGCACGCACCCGCGCGGGCCGCCACAGCTGGTCGAGATCCGCGCGGCGGTCGAGCAGCTCGCGCGCCGGCACCCCGAGCAGTGCGGGCGCGGTGCCGGGGAAGAACCGGATTCCGGAGATTCGCGTTCCGGGCGGGGCGGTGGTCGGATAACCCCGGGTGTCCGGCCCCGCGACGACCAGCCGCCCGCCCACCCAGAGCAGATCCATACATCCGTCCGGCAGGACCGGAGCGTCGTCGGCCGGGCCGATCGCTCGCGTCCACACCGTCGCGCCGAGGACCGTCCGGGAACGCCGTTCCCGGTACCGCGGCGGCGGGTGGATCTGCACCTTCGACACATTACGCGGCGCCCTACTTCGGCCGTGTTCATCGCCACACGCATCGGGGAGCGTCCGGTGGCGCCGCGTACGGACCAGTAGACTGCCCGGGACTTTCCGGAGGGAAGAAAGCTAGTTCAGATTGGGGTCAGCACCACCATGTTCAAGGGTTTCAAAGACTTCCTGATGCGCGGGAACGTCATCGACCTGTCCGTCGCCGTCGTGATGGGTACCGCGTTCACCGCGATCGTCCGGTCGGTGACCAAGGGCATCGTGGAACCGCTGCTGGCGATCTTCGGCAGTAACAGCCAGCTCGGGCTGGGTTTCCAGCTGGTGCCCGGCAAACCGGCGACCTTCATCGCGATCGGGCCGATCGTCAGCGCCGCGATCGACTTCCTCATGGTCGCCGCGGTGCTGTACTTCGCGCTGATCCTGCCGATGAACACGCTCAAGAAGCGCTTCGCCAGGGGCAAGACCAAGGAACTCGTACCCACTCAGGAAGAACTGCTGGCCGAGATCCGCGATCTGCTCGCCGCTCAGGCGAGCGGGAAGTCCGAGGACTCCGAGCCTTCCGGGGACTCCGAGCGCTCCGGCGATTCGGAACGCGCCGATGATTCGGCCGCCGACACCCGCCGCGTCACCGCGAAGAGCATCGCCGACTGAAATCCCGTCCCGTCACCCGCAGCCGACCACCAGGGCCGTGGTGTTGTCGCTGCCGCCGGCCCGCAGCGCGCCGTCGACGAGAGCCTCCGCGGTGATCGCCGGAGTGGCGCAGACGGCGAGCGTCTCCTTGATCTCCGCCATCGCCAGCGGTTTGTGCACACCGTCGGTGCTCAACAGGAACCGGCCGTTACTCGACCCGGTCGTGGCGCGGCCGATGGCCTCGGGAGCGACCGTGCGCGCCGACGTGGTCACCAGATGTTCGAAGCGCCGCGCGGGAGTCCGGCCCAGGGACCGGAAGTATTCCGCGGCGGTGTGGTCGGTGGTGATCTGATGCAGTACCCGGCCATTCCACCGGTAGGCGCGGCAGTCGCCGACCCAGGCGATATCGCAGGGCCCGCCGTCCGACGGCAGCACCGCGACGACGAGCACCGCGTCGGCCTCCTTCTCCGAGAACTGCCGCAGCAATTCCGCTTGCGCCGCAAGGATTCCGGCCGCGGCCCCGGCCTGCGTCGCGGCTCGCGCGGCCGCCGCGGCGACCGTGCGGGCGGCGCGGGCGGCGAGCAGGTGATCTCCGACCCCGTCCGCGACGACGAACGCGTTGTTCCCGGTGGCCGGATCGGTCCAGCTGGACACGGCGTCGGCATTGAGCGACCGCAGGCCTCGCCTGCTCACCGATGCACCCGCGACGCCCGCCACCCGAATCAGCTCCCGACGGGAAAACGCGGCGGTAACTCCACTGTCCACGGCCGCCTCCTTGGGTTCAGCTCACCCCCCGCTGCCTGTCGGCAGCTACTCCAGTAAACCGCGCATATCCAAGGACAGCACCAGATCCGGCTGTGTGATTCCTGAGAACCGGACGACCAGCATGTTCTGTGGTCACCCCGGCAGGGTGATCAGCCGTTGGGCGTCGTCGAACAGCGCGCGCTCGGCGACCCGGGCGGCGGCCAGTGCGGCCAGCGATGCCGCGGCGAGCAGCATGTACATCACCACGATCTGATAGCGGATCGCGGTGAGCGGTTCCACGCCCGCCAGGATCAGGCCGGTCATCGCGCCGGGCAGGCTGATCAGGCCGACGACCTTGGTGGAATCGATACCGGGCACGAGCGCGGTGCGCAGCGCCGACCGCCGGTAGGGCAGGAAGGCGGTGCGGGCGGGCAGGCCGAGACACAGGCTCGCCTCGATCGCGGGACGAGCCGCCACGGCGTCCTCCCGCAGGCGGCGCAGGGCGATTCCGGTCGCCTGCATGGCTCCGGAGACGATCATCCCGCCGACCGGGACCACCACCCGCGCCTGAGTCGAGATGACCTGCAACGCGATCAGTGCGCCGAGGGTGATCACCGTTCCGAACGCGACTCCCGCGGTGGCCGCTCGGATCGCGTGCGGCAGACCGGCGCCGCGCCGGCCCGCGACCTGGCCGGCGATGCCGATCATCAGCACCACCCAGGCAAGCGCGCCGGGCAATCCGGTGTGCCGGAACAGAACCAACAGGATCGCCCCGACCGCGACCAGTTGTATGACGGCCCGCGCGGCGGCGATCAGCAGCTCACGCGTCAGATGTAACCGCTGCCGGTACGCGATCAGCGCGGCCAGGGCCACCAGCGCCACCGACGTGCCGACGCCCTGCCAGTTCGGCACCGAAAGTCCTTGTACCATCAGGCTTTCCGATCGTCGTGCGCGCCCAGAGGGGACAACCCGCCGCTGCCCAGCAGCAGGACGTCGTCGGCGACCCGGCCGACGAATCCGCTGTCGTGGCTGACCAGTACCACCGATCCGCCGTCGCGGGTGTGCGCGGCGATGAGGTCCGCGACCGCTCCCGCGGCGGCCTCGTCCAGAGCCGAGGTCGGCTCGTCCAGAATCAGCGCCTGCGGGCCGACGGCCAGCTCGCGCGCCAGGCAGACCCGTTGCGCCTCACCGCCGGACAGCTCGCCGCAGCGCCGATGCAGGTACGCCGGCGGCAGCCCGGCTCGGCGCAGGAGTTCGGCCGCCTGCTCGTCGGTCAGCTCGGGACGGCCCACTCGCAGTTCGTCGGCGACGACGTCGGTCAGCAGCGTCGGCTGTTGCGGAACCAGTCCGACCCTGCGCCGCAGATCCAGGACGTCGAGTTCGGTGATCGGCACATCGTCCAGCAGGATCCGCCCGCTGGTCGGTTCGGCGAGCCGATTCAGCAACCGCAACAACGTGGTCTTGCCGACCCCGCTCGGCCCCACCACCGCGGTACACCGACCGCCCGGCAGCCGGACGCTGACGTCGGCGAATATCGTGGTCGACCCGTATTCCACGCCGACTCGCTCCAGGACGATGCTGTGCACGCCACCACCCTGCCGCACCGGGGCACATAACGCACCGCAACCGACACGACCGCGCCGTCACCCGTGACCGGACGAACAACCACGCCCTGCCCACCACCTCACCCGCGACTCACAACAGCACGCTGTCAAACCGATCCCGCACGAACGACTCCACACGCACCTCGCCGCACGGGCACACACCCGCAACCACACAACCGCGCTGCCATCCGGGACCCGACGGACAACGCACGCCTTGCACACCACCTCACCCGCGACTCACAACAGCACGCTGTCAAACCGGTCCGCATGAACGACTCCACACGCACCTCGCCGCAGGGACATACACCGCAACCGCACCACCGCGCTGCCATCCGGGAGCCGACGGACAACGCGACACACACTCCGCCCCGCCCGAGGCCACGACTCCCCCGAACGCACCGCCGACCGTGCCGGGACGAACGACCCACCGCGCCGCACCGATATCCGAACGCGCCGCTACACCGCCGGACGAGGTGGAGCGCAGTACCGGCCCACCCGGCCAACGCTGATTCACGCCTCGAACCACGAACGCGCTGCCATCCGGAACCGGATGGCAGCGCGTCGCGGAGTTCGGTCAGTCCTCGCTCAACGAGGAGGCGCGCTGCTTGCTCGCGCGGGCGCGCCGACGCTCGGCGCGCAGTTCGGCGAGTTCCTGTTCGAGGGTTTCGGCGATCCGGAACTGGCCGGTGTCATAGCCGTTGAGCGGATCGTCCTGCGCGGCATCGGGGTCCGCGCCGTTGGTCGCGGATTTGCCGTTGGCGCCGGACTTTCCGTTCTTGGCCGCCGAGCCGTTGATGTCCGAACCGCTCAACCAGGCGTCGTTGGCGCGGTAATCGCTGGTGACCGTGGAGTCGTCGGCGACCGAGGACCGGAACGAGGCGACCGGATCGTCCGCGTCCACCGTCGAGGGCTTGTCCGAATCCCCGGTCCTGGAGTCCATCCGGGCGGCGTCCTCCGCCGAGGTGGCCTCACCGCCGGGCAACGCCATCAACGCACCGCTGGGCCGGGTGACATCCGGCGAGACGTTCTGCCGGAAGAAACTCACGAAGGTCGGCATCGTGCGCCGGATCTGCTCCGAGGGATCGGGCAGATCGCGGACCTGTTCGGTGGCGTGCGCGATGGCCAGTCCGTAACGCGAGCTGGCGGCGTGGTGAATGAGCAGCGCGACACCGATCATCACCGGCGCGACCGCGTGCACGCCGACGTCGTACCAGCGCCCCGACCTGATGTAGGGGTAGGTGTTGAGCCCGACCGTCAGCGACAACAGGGCCAGTTCGGCGATGGCGACCTGCTTGCGGCTGTCCAGGATGCCCCACTCGGCCACCTTGTTGGTGCCGATCATGATGATGACCAGACACACGCTGATCATGCCTTCGAGCAGGTAGCTGAACCAGTACAGCGGATCGGTCGGACCACCGGGGGCGATGTTGTGTTGCACGTTGACCGCCGACCACAGCATGCCCGCCGCGACCACACCGGCCAGTGCGCGCAGCGACCAGGCCCGATGCCGGTACAGCGACGCGAGTTTGGCGTGCGGACTCGATTCACGCCGCTGCGCGGCGAGCGCCCGGCGGGCGAGCAACAGATCACGCATGTCAGCCTTCGCGATCTTCTGGGAGGTTGTCCTGGCTTCGTCGGAGGCCGCGGCCGCGGCTTGGACATGCTTCCAGCGTTGGTCGCGCTCGGCCTCGCGGATCTTTTCGGCTAGTTCACGTTCGGCGCGCAGCTCGTCTTCGGACAGGGCCTCGGTCAGCGCGGGGTCGAACTGATAGGCCAGCCGTCCGCGGGCATGCTCGACCCGCTTCGCCAGATGCGTGACATCGTCTTCGCCCGAGTGCTCGATGGTCATCGCGCCTCCAAGCGTGTGAGATGCTGCGGCAGCCAAGGGGTCACGGTTGGTAGCGGCACATAGCATTAATAGTCGATAGACCGCCCATGGCGAAACCGCAAGTTAGCCAACAGGCGCAATTTCTCGGCGTGGCGCGCGCGACACGCGCAGAAGACCGGTGCGCCCGAGCATTCCGAACTGGACCACCGACCCGGAACCGGACGGTACCGAACGCACGGCTCGTCCCGTTTCGCGTCCGTCGTCGTGATCGCTTGCGCCACAGCCTGTCCCGGTACTCGCGAGTAGCTTGGTTGGGGTGGGGCCGACAGCCGCACAGGGAGCGCGATCGAATCCCGATCGCAGGAGACAGTGAGGACATCGTGGTCGAAACCGAAGCACCCGCGCCGGCCGAAACAGTCGGCGATGATTTTTTCGCCGACCCGCACGCGTACTACCGCCGCTGGCGCGAACGAGGACCGGTACTGCGAGTCCGATTGCCCCGGACGGGCATATCCGGCTGGGTCATCATCGGATACGACGAGGGGCGCGCCGCGGCCACCGATCCCCGGCTGCGCAAGAACGTTCCGGGCCTGCGGGCGATCTTCGAACGCAAAAATCCTGCGGCTCGGGCGAATCCGGGCGCCTTCGATCTGTCCGCGCACATGCTCAACAGCGATCCGCCCGATCACACCCGGCTGCGCAAGCTGGTCAACAAGGCCTTCACCGCGCGCAGCGTGGCCGCGCTGCGCCCGCGCATCCAGGAGATCACCGACGGCCTGCTGGACGCGATGGAGGGCAGCGACGAGGTCGATCTGATCCAGTCCTTCGCGGTCCTGCTGCCGGTCACCGTGATCTGCGAACTGCTGGGCGTGCCGTTCGATGATCGCGAGGACTTCCAACGCTGGACCAAACTGCTGATCGGCGGCGCGGCCACGACCGACGAGGAGGTCTTCGCCGCCGGTTCGGACATGTCGCGGTATCTGCAACGGCTCGTCCAGTCCAAACGCGAAGCGCCCGGCGAGGATCTGCTGTCCGGACTCGTGCACACCAGCGACGAGGACGACGATCGCTTCACCGAGCAGGAACTGGTCTCGATGGCCTTCCTTCTACTGGTCGCCGGTCACGAGACGACGGTGAATCTGATCGCCAACGGAACCCGGGCGCTGCTGCACAACCCCGACCAGTTGCGCGCTCTGCGCGAGAATCCCGACGGCGTGCCCGCGGCGGTGGAGGAATTCCTGCGCTACGACGGCCCGGTCGGCTGGGCCACCGTGCGGTACACCGAGGAGCCGGTGCGGATCGCCGGGGTGGAGATTCCGGCGGGCGAGCTGGTGTACATCGCGCTGAACGCGGCCAACCGTGATCCCGAGCGCTACGCGGATCCGGACACGCTGGACGTCACGGGCGACGCGAGCGGGCATCTGGCCTTCGGGCACGGGATCCACTACTGCGTGGGCGCGCCGCTGGCCCGGCTCGAAGCGGATATCGCCTTCCGGACGCTGCTGCGCCGGTTCCCGGATCTGGGCCCCAGCCCTGCGGCGGCGAACCCGATCTGGCAGCCGAGCTTGCTGATCCACGGGATGACAGCCTTCCCCGTCCGGCTCACGTAGGGGGCATACGGATAACAAATTCCTTCCGTTCCCCGTAACACAATTACGCTCACCTGCCACAATACTGCCAGGACTGTAACATGTTCCACCTGGTGGTATAGCGAAGCTGTATTTACTTCTTTGCCGTGCGGCGGTTAATCTCGAGCGGACGCAGAGCAGAAGGGAACGTCATATGCAGATCAGTAACGCGGTCGCCGTGGTGACCGGTGGCGCGTCGGGCCTGGGCCTGGCGACGGTGAAGGAATTGCACGGCCAGGGCGCGAAGGTCGTCATCATCGACCTGCCCTCCTCCAACGGTGAGTCCATCGCCAAGGAGCTGGGCGAGGGCGTGGTGTTCGCGCCGGCCGACGTCACCAGCGAAGAGCAGGTGTCCGCGGCGCTGGATGCCGCGCAGGCGCTGGGCACGTTGCGGATCGCGGTGAACTGCGCGGGCATCGGCAACGCGATCAAGACCGTGAGCAAGAAGGGCGCGTTCCCGCTCGATGCGTTCACCAAGGTCGTGTCGGTGAACCTGATCGGCACGTTCAACGTGATCCGCCTTGCCGCCGAGCGTATTTCGGCCACCGAGCTGGACGGTGAGGAGCGCGGTGTCATCATCAACACCGCCTCGGTCGCCGCGTTCGACGGTCAGATCGGCCAGGCCGCCTACTCCGCGTCCAAGGGCGGCATCGTGGGTATGACGCTGCCGATCGCGCGTGATCTGGCGAGCGTGAACATCCGCGTGGTCACCATCGCGCCGGGTCTGTTCCACACCCCGCTGTTCGAGTCGCTGCCGGACGAGGCGATCGCGGCGCTGGGCGCGCAGGTGCCGCATCCGGCGCGCCTGGGTGATCCGGTCGAGTACGCGGCGCTGGCCCGGCACATCGTGGAGAACCCGATGCTCAACGGCGAGACCATCCGCCTGGACGGCGCGATCCGCATGGCGCCGCGCTGAATTCGGCGCCGATCCGCCGGCGATGACGCGGGGCCCGGTCCGTATCCCCCACGGACCGGGCCCAGTCGTTCGTTCGGGCGCGCAATGCGCTCGCCCGCAACGTATTCGCCGGTCTCAGACGACGACGGGCTTGACCCCGGCGACCAGTTCGGGCCGCAGGATGTCGGCGAGCCGCTCGGGCGGCAGCAGGCCCTTCTCCAGCACCAGTTCGGCCACGCCGCGCCCGGAAACCAGTGCCTCCTTGGCGATTTCGGTCGCGGCGAGATATCCGATATACGGGTTCAGCGCGGTGACCAGGCCGATGGAATTCTGCACCATCGCGCGGGTGACCTCGGCATTGGCGGTGATCCCCGAGACGCACCGTTCCGCCAGGGTGCGGCAGGCCGCGCTCAGATGCACCATGCTCTTGGACAGCGAGTGCAGGATGATCGGCTCGAATGCGTTGAGCTGCAACTGCCCCGCCTCCGCGGCCATGGTGATCGTCATATCGTTGCCGATCACCTCGAACGCCACCTGGTTGACCACTTCGGGGATCACCGGATTCACCTTGCCGGGCATGATCGACGAACCCGCCTGCACCGCGGGCAGATTGATCTCGTTGAGCCCCGCGCGCGGCCCCGAGGACAGCAGGCGCAGATCGTTGCAGGTCTTGGACAGTTTCACCGCGATTCGCTTGAGCACACCCGAAAGCTGAACGAACGCACCGCAATCCTGGGTGGCCTCGATCAGATTGGTCGCGGTCACCAGGGGCAACCCGGTGATGGCGGCCAGATGCCCCCGCGCGGCTTCCGCGTAGCCCTCCGGGGCGTTGAGCCCGGTGCCGATCGCGGTGGCGCCCAGGTTGATCTCCTCCATCAACACCACGGCCTCGGCCAGGCGGCTCTGATCCTCCTCCAGCATCACCGCGTAAGTGGAGAACTCCTGGCCGAGCGTCATCGGCACCGCGTCCTGCAACTGGGTGCGGCCCATCTTCAGCACGTCGTGGAATTCGGTCGCCTTGTCCGCGAACGCGTTGCGCAGCACCGTCATCGAGTCGAGCAACTCGCGCACCGCCAGGATCGTCGCCACCCGCACCGCGGTCGGATACGCGTCGTTGGTGGACTGGCTGAGGTTGACGTCGTCGTTCGGATGCAGGTGCGCGTACTCGCCTTTGGCGTGCCCGAGGATCTCCAGCGCCCGGTTCGCGATCACCTCGTTGGCGTTCATATTGGTCGAGGTGCCCGCACCGCCCTGGATGACGTCCACGATGAACTGCTCACGCAGCCGGCCCTGTTCGCGGATCTCCCGGCAGGCCGCCGCGATGGCCGCGGCCTTGTGCGGCGCGAGCAGACCGAGTTCCTCGTTGGCGCGCGCGGCGGCCTCCTTCACCGCGGCCAGGGCGGTGATCAGATGCGGATACGCGGCCAGCGAGGTGCCGGTGATCGGGAAGTTCTCGCTCGCGCGCAGGGTGTGCACACCCCAGTAGGCGTCGGCGGGAACGTCGCGGTCCCCGAGCAGATCGTGTTCGCGGCGGGTCACGGCGGTCGTCATCGTGCGGGTATTCCTTCGCTGGAACGGAACGCGCCGAGGCCGGAAGGGTACCGCGGGCCACGGCGCATCCCATAGGTTTCGCGCCGGTCGGCGCTCGGATGACCCTACGCCGATCGTGAGGTATATGCCACCATTTACTGGCATATACCAAATTTCGTTGGCCCATAGACAGCTGGTGCGGCGGGTGAGACTACTGCTTCGGCCGTCCGGGGTGACTAGGGTGGTGGCCATGTCCACCGACTCACGTCCCGCCACCGCCTCCGGAACCTTCACCCTCGGCGGCGATCTGCCCATCCATCGTCTCGGCTACGGCGCGATGCAGATCACCGGCCCCGGCGTGTGGGGCGAGCCGAAGGACCCGGACGAGGTGGTGCGGCTGCTACGGCGCGCGGTCGAACTCGGCGTCAACTTCATCGACACCGCGGATTCGTACGGCCCGTTCGTCAGCGAGACCCTGATCCGAAAGGCCTTGCACCCCTACGCCGATGACGTGGTCATCGCCACCAAGGCGGGGCTGACCCGGCCCGGCCCCGACGTGTGGCTGCCGCTGGGCCGCCCCGAATACCTGCGCCAGCAGCTGGAATTGAGCCTGCGGCACCTCGGGCTCGAGCGCATCGATCTGTATCAGCTGCACCGGATCGACCCCAAGGTGCCGCTGGCCGATCAGATCGGCGAGCTGGTGGCATTGCAGAAGGAAGGCAAGATCCGGCACATCGGCCTGTCCCAGGTCACCGTCGCGCAGCTGGAGGCCGCGCGCAAACTCGCCACCATCGTCTCGGTGCAGAACCTGTACAACCTGGCCGACCGCACCTCCGAGAAGCTGGTCGACCACTGCGAGGCGAACCAGATCGCCTTCATCCCGTGGTTCCCGATGGCCACCGGTGAACTCGCCCGCTCCGGCGGCCCGCTCGACGACATCGCCAAGAATCACGAGGCCACTCCGTCGCAGCTGGCGCTGGCCTGGTTGCTGCGCCGCTCGCCCGTGATGCTGCCGATCCCGGGCACCTCGAGCGTCGCGCATCTGGAGGAAAACGTTGCGGCGGCGACCGTTTCGCTTTCCGACGAGGACTACGCGGCGCTGTCCGCGGTGAGCGCACCGCCGAATTCCTCGGGCGGCGGCGTGTCGCGACTGTTCAAGCGGCGCTGATCGAATCCTCGTGCGGGCGCGGAATCCACGACTCCGCCCTCACAGCGGCGTCACGTACGCGCCCGCGATCCCGCCGTCGACCAGGAATTGCGATGCGGTGATGAAGGAGGAGTCGTCGCTGGCGAGGAAGGCGACCGCGGCCGCGATCTCCTCCGGCTCGGCGAACCGGCCGAGCGGGACGTGCACCAGACGCCGCGCCGCGCGTTCGGGGTCCTTGGCGAACAGCTCACTCAGCAGCGGAGTGTTGACCGGCCCCGGGCACAGCGCGTTCACCCGAATTCCCTGGCGCGCGAACTGGACTCCGAGTTCGCGACTCATCGCCAGCACGCCGCCCTTGGACGCGGTGTAGGAAATCTGCGAGGTGGCCGCACCCATCACCGCGACGAAGGAGGCGGTGTTGATCACCGATCCCCGGCCGCGCACGAGCATCTGCTCGATGGCGTACTTGCTGCACAGGTAGACCGAGGTCAGATTGACCTGCTGCACCCGCTGCCAGGCGTCCAGGCCGGTGGTGAGAATCGAATCGTCCTCCGGCGGAGAGATTCCCGCGTTGTTGAACGCGATATCGAGCCCGCCGTAGACCTCCACCGCCGTCCGGAAGAGCGCCCGCACCTGCGCCTCGTCGGTGACGTCGGTACGCACGAAACGCCCGTCGACCTCCGCGGCGGCGGATTCGCCGGCCGCGGCGTCGATATCGGCGACCACCACCCGCGCGCCCTCCTGCGCGAAGCGGCGGACGGTGGCCAGGCCGATACCGCTGCCACCGCCGGTGACGACGGCCACGCGATCCTGTAAGCGCTGCACGATGACTCCTCTGCGAACGAGCCCCGGACGTTCCGAGGCGGTGAGGTGAGGTGAGGTGAGGTGAGGTGAGAATGCTGCCCGATCGGGCTAGTCGGTCGCGATGAAGACGTTCTTGGTCTCGGTGAACGCGCGCGCGGCATCCGGGCCGAGTTCACGACCGAGACCGGATTGCTTGAATCCGCCGAACGGCGTCCAATACCGCACGGAGGCATGCGAATTCACCGAAAGATTCCCGGCCTCGACCCCGCGCGAGACGCGCAGTGCCCGGCCGACGTCGCGGGTCCAGATCGAACCGGACAGCCCGTAATCGGTGGCATTGGCCAGCGCGATCGCCTCGGCCTCGTCCTCGAACGGCAGCACCGCCACGACCGGGCCGAAGATCTCCTCGGTCGCGATCGGATCGGACGCGCTGCCCGGCAGCACAACCGTTGGCGGATACCAGAATCCGGGCCCGGACGGATTCGTGCCGGTGTACGCGACCGTGGCGGCGGCGTCCACGAAGCCGGCGACTCGTTCGCGGTGTTCGGCCGAGATCAGCGGGCCCATCTCGGTCGATTCGTCGGCGGGATCACCGACCCGCACCGCCCGGACGGCCGGTTCCAGCAGTTCGAGGAACTTGTCGAAAACACTGCGCTGCACCAGAATTCGCGATCTGGCGCAGCAGTCCTGCCCGGCGTTGTCGAACACTCCGGCGGGTGCGGTGGCCGCGGCCGACTCCAGATCGGCGTCGGCGAACACGATATTGGCGCTCTTGCCGCCCAATTCCAGCGTGACGCGTTTGACCTGCCGCGCGCATCCCGCCATGATCTCCCGGCCGACCTCGGTGGATCCGGTGAAGACCACCTTGCGCACGGCCGGGTGGGTGACGAACCGCTGCCCCACCACCGCGCCCTTTCCGGGCAGGACCTGGAAGACATCCGCGGGCAGACCCGCCTCGAGCGCGAGTTCACCGAGCCGGATCGCGGTCAGCGGGGTCAGCTCGGCCGGTTTGAGGACCACGGTGTTACCCGCGGCCAGCGCCGGCGCGAATCCCCAGCCGGCGATCGGCATCGGGAAATTCCACGGCACGATCAACCCGACCACTCCGAGCGGTTCGCAGAAGGTGACGTCCACGCCGCCGGGCACCGGAATCTGGTTGCCCAGCAAGCGTTCCGGCATACCCGCGCAGTAGTCGAGCACATCGCGGACGTTCCCGGCCTCCCAGCGCGCGTTAGCGATGGTGTGCCCGGAGTTTGCGACCTCGAGCCGGGCCAGATGGTCCAGATCGGCGTCGACGGCCGCGGCGAAACGACGCAGCAGCCGGGCCCGATCGCCCGGTGCGACCTCGCGCCAAGATCCGGCCGCCGCGGCCGCCCGCTCGATCGCGGCATCGGTCCGCGCGAGATCCGTCGATTCCACCGTGGCCACGGGCCGTTCGGTGGCGGGGTTGATCACCTGGACGGTTGTCACCGCTGACACTCCTTTCGCCTCAGAGCCGTTCGAAGCCGCGCACGCGTTCCCAGTCGGTGACCGCGGCGTCGAAAGCGTCCAGTTCGACCTGCGCCGCGTTCCGGTAGTGCCGCACCACGTCCTCGCCGAACGCGGCCCGCGCCACCGCGCTCTCGCCGAACAGTTGCGCGGCCTCGCGCAGCGTACCGGGCACGCGCGGGCGCTGCGACCGGTAGGCGTTGCCGTGGAATTCGGGCTCGAGCGGAAGACTGCGCTCGATGCCGTACAGGCCGGCCGCGATCAGGCCGGCCACGGCAAGATACGGATTCACATCCCCGCCGGGCACCCGGTTCTCCATCCGCAGCGACGGGCCGTTGCCGACCACCCGTACCGCGCAGGTGCGGTTGTCCCGGCCCCAGGCCACGGCGGTCGGCGCGAAACTTCCCGAGACGAATCGCTTGTAGGAGTTGATGTTCGGCGCGTACAGATAACTGAACTCACGCAGGCAGTCCAGCTGCCCGGCCACGAAGTGCCGCATCAGCGCCGAGGGTTCGCCGTCCTGCTTCGCGAACACCGGCCGATCCTGCTCGTCCCGCAGGCTCAGATGGATGTGGCACGAATTACCCTCGTGCTCATCGAATTTCGCCATGAAGGAGATGCTGCGGCCCTCCTGGGCGGCGATCTCCTTGGCGCCGGTCTTGTAGATGCTGTGGTTGTCGCAGGTGGTCAGCGCCTCGTCGTAGCGAAAGGCGATCTCGTGCTGGCCGGGGCGGCATTCGCCCTTGGCCGACTCGACATACAGTCCCGCGCCGGACATCTCGGCGCGGATCCGGCGCAGCAGCGGTTCGATCCGGGCGGTGCCGAGCAGCGAGTAGTCGACGTTGTACTGATTGGCCGCGGTGAGATCGCGATAACCCGAGCGCCAGGCCGCCTCGTAACTGTCGTCGAAGACCAGGAATTCGAGTTCGGTGCCGACGTAGGCGCGTAAACCGTGCTCCGCCAACCGATCCAGCTGCCGCAACAGCACCTGCCGCGGCGAGACCGCCACCGGCACGCCACCGGGTATGCCCGTCGCGTCCACCTGGACGATATCGCACAGCACCAGCGCGGTTCCCGGCCACCAGGGAACCAGCCGGGCGGTACTCATATCCGGTCGCAATGCGAAGTCGCCGTAGCCGGTGTCCCAGGAGGACATCGCGTATCCCTGCACCGGCGTCATCTCCACGTCCACCGCGAGCAGGTAGTTGCACGCCTCGGCGCCGTGGGCGAGCACCTCGTCCACGAAATACCGTGCCGAACAACGCTTCCCCTGCAACCGCCCCTGCATGTCGGTCACCGCGACCAGCACGGTGTCCAACGCCCCCTCCTCGGCCAACTCGACCAACTCGTCCACACTCAACAGCCCCGTGCGCATCCCGAACCCCTCTCAGCGTCGACCCGCTCACGCTAGAGGAACCCCGCCGCCTCGTCCCGCCGAACACGCGATCACGCACCACACCTGCACCGACACCAGCCGCCGCCCAGCAGAAACCACGGCGGCCCACCAGCACCGCGGCTGGGGTCGGGCACGCGTACCGACCTGAGCGGACATACCAGCGCCGCCGCCGAGTGGAATACGGGGTCACAATCCATATCCGCGACGTCCGCCACCGCGCGGCGAGCTTCTTCGTGCACTCGTCGACCGGACCGACGGCCCGGCCGCCGAGCACGATGCGCGGACTCCGCCCCCGGTTCGGCCGTGCTGTCGAGGCCGCGCCGGATGCGGTGGCGATGGGCGGCGGCCGGTCGATCCACCACGACTCACTGCAGGCCACCCCCTCGGCCGCAGCGTTTTTCAGTGACGAATCGCTCAGGGCACCAACACGACGACGCTCGGGCCGTGCGCGTCGGCCGCAGCCGACAGTGCGGCCGCGGGGTCGGCCAGGCCGACCACGGTGACGTCCAGCACGGACAGGTCCAGCACGCCGTGCCGGATCATCGACCACACCTCCCGCACCGTCGAGTCGTGAGCCATCCACGAGCCGCGCACGGTCAGCCTGCGGTGCATCAGGTCGTGATACGGAATCGGCAGTTCGTGGCGCACTCCGCCGATCAGCACCCACGTCCCGTCGATCCGGATCGCGTCGTATCCGGCCATCGTCGGCTCCGGACCGGGCACCATGCCGAGCGTGTCCAGCACCGCGTCCAGAGGTCCGGCCGCCGCGCGGATGGTCTGCCCGTCGGCCGTGCGGTCACCGGACAGCGGCACCGTCAGCACGCGCGGATCGATGGCCGCGAGGGCGTCGAGCGTCGTGCGATTGCGGCCGACCGCGACCACCGCGGCCGCACCGCGCGCGAGGGCGACCAGGACCGCCGCCGTACCGAGTTGCCCGGTCGCGCCGATCACTCCGACCGTGTGACCGGGGCGAACACCGGCACGTTCGACTCCCTCACCGGCGATGGCCAACCACTGCAGAAAGGCCAGTCGTTCGGGTGCGGGATAGGCGTCCGCGCCGGGCAGCGCGACCAGGGTGCGCTCGGGTTGCAACGCGCGCTCGGCGAACATGCCGTTCCGCCAGACCTCGCGCATGCGGTCCGTGGTCGGCGTGGCCCGGCCGTCGCCGCCGATCCCGGTCCAGCCCAGCAGCACCTCTTGGGGGTCGTCGGTGCGATTCGAGCGGAACATCGCGTTGGCGGCGACGATATCGCCCGGCTGCACCGCGAACACGTCGTCGGCGGTCTCGGTGACCCGCGCGATTCCGCAGGGCCCCAACACGATCGGAGTCGGGAAGCCGCCGCGCTGTCCGGCCACGAGGTTCCCGGTGTACGCGGGAATCATCGCGGCGAGCACCTCGAGGGTGGCCCCGCCGCCGCGCAACCGCGGTTCGGGGACGTCCGCGAGGTTCAGGCCGCTGTCGAGTGCTGTCATCTGCCATGCCTTCATGCCCTCTAGTCCACCGCTGGTCCGGCGTGGTATCCAGAACTGCGTGATCGTGGAACCGGGAGTACCAGCATGAGCGGCACGGCGAACGTCCGCGTGAGCGCCGATGCCCGCCGGTCGCGGACCGCGGCCCGACGTCGCGAGCTCGGCGCTTTCCTGCGCGCCCGGCGCGAACGCACCAGTCCCGCGGAGGTCGGGCTGCCCGGCTCGAACCGCCGCCGCACCCCCGGTCTGCGGCGGGAAGAGCTCGCGGTGCTGTCGGGCGTGAGCACGACCTGGTACGCGTACCTCGAGCAGGGGCGTGATGTGAACCCCTCGGACCAGGTGCTCACCGCCATCGCCGATGCCCTGGGTCTGTCCGGAGACGAGCGCGCCCACCTGCGCGCCCTGGCCGACGACACCGGCGGGTCGGCTCCCCCGCCTCCCGCGGAGACACTGGCCCCCGAGGTAGCCGCGATCCCCGCCCTTCTGTCGCCCGCACCCGCGTACATCACCGGCGCGACCACCGACGTTCTGGCCTGGAACGACGCTGCGGCGCAGCACTTTCCCGGCCTGCTCGGCCAACCCGATTCCAGCACACCGAATTTGGCGCGCTGGGTGTTCCTCGACCCCGCCGCCCGGCGGACCCTGCTCGACTGGGCCGAGGTCGCCCAATCCGTTCTGGCCCGCCTGCGCACCAACGCCGGCCGACATTCCGGTGACGCTCGATTCGCCCGTCTGGCAACCGAACTGCGCGATGGCAGCGCCGAGGCGGCCGCCTGGTGGCCGCGCTACGACATAGCCACCAGCCATTCCGGGACCAAACGCCTGCGCCACCCCACGCGCGGACCCCTCACCCTCACCCACGCCTCGTTCGCCGTGACCGATGCTCCGGACCAGATCCTGGTGGTCTACTCCGTACCCTGATCGCATCGGCCGGACGAAACGAAACCTCAGGCCCGCACGGCATCCGGATAGAAGCTGCGCCCCTGCACGCCTCCCGACACCGACCACACCTCGACGATCTTCCCCTCCTGGAAGCGCAGGATGTCGGTGCCGCTGAGATTCAGCTCACCGTCCGGTCCGGGTCGCCGCGCACCGTACGGCCGTGCGATCAAACCCGTTCGCGCACTGTCGATCTCGATGACGGGTAGGCCCTGGGTTTCGTAGCGCAGGCCCGGCCGCTCGGCCCGGAACCGCGCGATCTGCTCGACGAAAGTCCGCGGATCGTGAATCTCGTCGTACGCCGTTGCTCCGGGCTGGGCGTATCGCAGCGTCAGTTCCGGGGCCAGGATCTCCTGACCGAGCGTGAGATCGCCACTCCACAGGGCCGTCCACTTGTCGAACAGCTCGATCGCGAAGTCTCGCATGATTCCTCCAATAGTCTCATTGATACGATATCGCTGAGACTAACTTATAGTCTCAGCGATACGGTGTCAACGGACAGGGAGACGCGATGCCCGAACCAGGACCGCAGGACCACGTAGTGCTCGGCCTCGTCGCGCGCCACGGCCCGCTCACGCCGTACGACCTCAAGGCCAGGGTGGAGGAGAGCATCGACTATTTCTGGCCGATCCCGCACGCGCAGCTGTACCGGATCCCCGCACGCCTGGCCGAACAGGGCCTGCTGCGCGAGGAAGCCGAGGAGACCGGCCGGCGCCGCCGGGTGTTCCACCTGACCGACGCGGGCCGCGCGGAACTCGAACGCTGGCTCTCCGAACCGAAATGCCCACCCGCCGAGACCCGCGACCCGGCCCAGCTCAAACTCTTCTTCGCCGACCTCGGCGCCCCCGAGGACGTGATCGCCCTGGCCGACGACCAGGCCGCGCGGCACCTGCACTGGCTCGACCAGTACCGCGCCCTGCAGGCCGAGATCGACCCGGCCGACAGCGTCCGTGCCGAATCCCGCTCCCGCATACTCGAACTCGCCATCAAACACGAACAGGCCTACGTCGACTTCTGGGAAGCTCTGGCGCGCAACCCCACCCGATCCCCCGCGGCCGGTCGTGCGACATCGGCAGATCGGCGATCCACGCCCTGACATGAACGACAGTCGGTCGACCCGGGGCCGGCCATGGCGGAAGCGGGCCCCGGCACACCGATGAATTCCACGGGCGGGCGGCGTCTACCTCTACAACCCGCACGCCGTGGACCCGCCCAGGGAGGACTCAATGAGCACCGAAGCACTGCCGCCCGTCGTCGACGCCGAGACCTGGCAACGCGAACTCGACGCGCTGCGTATCCGGGAGAAGGCCGCGACCCGCGAACTCGACGCGATCGCCGCCCAACGCCGCCGCCTGCCGATGGTGGAACTGCCCGATTACACACTCCAGGGAGAACAGGGCCCGATCCGGTTGGCGGATATCTTCGAGGGCAGATCGCAGCTGATCGTCTACAACCACATGTGGTTCGAGGGCGAGCAGTGGCAGTGCCCCGGCTGCACCGGATTCACTTCGCAATTCACGCGTCTGGAATTCCTGGACAACTACGACGCCCGTTTCGTCATCGTCACCCAGGGCCCGATCGACGAGGCGCTGGCCTACAAGCGCCGCGTCGGCAACAAGATGTCCTGGTACTCGACCGCGAACAGCTCGTTCGGCGCGGACGTCGGCGCGCCCCCGAACAGCGGCTTCGCGGTGAACGTCTTCCTGCGGCACGGCGACACCGTCTACCGCACCTGGCACACCAACGGGCGCGGCACCGAACAACTCGCCCACACCTTCCCCCTCATCGACATCCTCCCCTACGGCCGACAGGAAGAATGGCAGGACTCTCCCGCGGGCTGGCCCCAATCCCCCACCTACAGCCGCTGGTCCAGCGCACAGGACATCGCCGCCGCCTACGGCGAGCCGGACAATCGCTAACCGGACCGATTCGAGGTCATCACACCCCGTTCGATGAACGGTTACCGGTGGGCACTACTGTGAGCGGCGTCTCGCCGACCCGTCAGGAGTGCCGATGCGTGGGATCCACGGAATTGCTCGACTGATATCCGTCCTCGCCGGGACGGTGACGCTGGGGAGCGCCGCCGCCCTGGTCCCGGTGGCCGCGTCCGCGGCGGTGCCGAGATTCGATCACATCGTGCTGGTGATGTTCGAGAACGTCGGATTCGATTCGATCATCGGCAGTTCTCGCGCGCCCTACTTCAACCACCTCGCCGACAATGGCGCGCTGTTCACCGACGCGCACGCGCTCACCCACCCCAGCCAGCCGAACTACATCGCGTTGTTCTCCGGCGGGACGCGGGGCGTGACCGACGACAGCTGCCCGCACAATCTCACCGGCCCGAATCTGAGCACCGAACTCGCCGCAGCCGGACGCTCCTTCACCGGATTCGCCGAGTCGATGCCGGCGCCCGGCTACACCGCGTGCACCGGCAGCAACGGCCGATACGCCCGAAAACACAACAGCTGGGCGAACTTCGCCGACGTACCCGCGGCCGCGAACCAAACCTTCGCCGCCTTCCCCCGCGATTACTCGCGCCTGCCCACGATCTCCTTCGTCAGCCCCGACATGTGCAACGACATCCACGACTGTCCCGTCCCGACCGGCGACACCTGGCTGCGCAACAACCTCGGCGGCTACGCCGACTGGGCCAAGGCCAACAACAGCCTGCTGGTGGTGACCTTCGACGAAGACGAGGGCACTCGCGCCAACCACATCCCCACCATCTTCTACGGAGCGGGCGTCATCCCCGGCCGGTACAACCAGCACATCGACCACTACTCGGTGCTGCGCACCCTCGAAGACGCCTATGCCCTGCCGCCCCTCGGCGAATCCACCCGCGCCGCCGCGGTCACCAACATCTGGGGCCCCGCCGCCGGTGGCCTACCGGTGCCGACCGGCTCACACTGATCCGCCTGCACGTCGCTCGCCGCAACGTTACCCGACGCACGAAATCCCTTCCGCAAGAACACATCCGGCGACGATACCAAACTACTTTCATCGCAAGGCAATCCGTACCAGCGGCTCACGGACGACCGAACCGTCGACGCGAAACACGTTCGGCGACATGGTCTTCGAGAGTGGCCCGAAAGAACGAAGTCACCAACGGCGGACTGGCCGAAACCACGGGCCGACGCTGGCGGCGACCGGCTGCGGCTCTCGGGTTGCCCGCGGGTGCGCCCCCGACCGACAGCGGCAAGCTCGAGCACGATGCATATGGCGAATTCGTCGAAGGTGCTCGATCATTCATCAGACAGCCACTCCGGTCCGGAAGCGACGGCGAACAGAAGCCGGGTCCGGACCGTCGGCCAGTAGGGGCAGCAGGTAACCCACGCCCGGCACGGCGAGCGCGAGCACCACAGTCAGCGCCGGGCACGCCGCGTTCCCGATCAACTGCTCCTCCCGCCTCGGCCGCGGCCACCCCGTGCGGATCGGCCCGGCGCAGCGTGACCGCCGGGCGCGGTGACGAATGTTCGCCGACGCCACGCCCTGACCAGCGCTTCGCGCCGACTACGACACCGAGGCACCGGCTTCGAGCAACCCCAGCTGCCGCAGATCGGTGACGTACTTGTCGATCAGCGGCTCGGTCAGGTGCGGCACATCCTGGGTGCGGTCGATCGCGACGGATTGCACTGCGGCGCGGAACTTTTCGGCTGGCATGGGGGTTTTCGGCATCGGCGGCGCGGGCCTGGCGTAGGCGCTCAGCAATGGCAGGACCGAGTTCTTGCGCTGGTTCTCCGGCAGCGCCTGCAATGCCGCCTCGAATCTGCTCAGCCACTCGTCGTAGTTGTCGATCCGGTCGATCCGGTTGCCCGCCGCGCTGAGCCAGTCGACGAACGTGTCCAGGGATATCCCGTCGTCGTAGGTGTTGAGCACGTTGTAGGTGCGGTATTCGTCGGTGATGACCCCGCCCAGGGCGGTGATCGCCGCGGCGGTGAAGTCCGCCGGCAACCCGTCGTAATGGGCTCGCTGCGGGTTGCCGGCCTGGTCGAGCTGATAGAAGGACCGGGGCGCGATATGGGTCGTCACGAGACTCAGGACCAAGCGGGTGAACATATCGGCCACGTTGAGCTGGCCGGAGTAGCGGCTGTGCGCCAAGATCATGTCCGACCGGAATACCGCCACCGGCAACCCACACAGATCGTGCGCGCGGCGCAGCAGCACCTCACCGGCCCATTTGCTGGTCGCGTAGCCGCTGGCGTACGAGGTGTCCAGGGGCCGGGACGGACTGGCCGTGCGCACGTCCGCGTCCTCGCCGATGAAGCCGCCGTCGGGCAGCGCGGCCACCGCCACGGTCGAGATGTAGTCGATCGCCTTGAGCCGCTTGGTGATCGCCAGCTCGATGATTTCGGCGGTGCCCACCACGTTCGGACCGAACAGCTGACTGTAGGGCAGCACGTGATTGACCATCGCGGCCGCGTGCACGATCAGGTCCACCGACTGGGTCAGGCGGTTCCAGGTGTGGCTGTCGAGACCGAGGTGGGTCGCGCCCACGTCGCCGACGAGGACCTCGAGATGTTCGTCGGCCAAGGCGCGGAAGCGGGCGGACAACTCGGCATCCCCGCTGTCGATCGCGGACTCGATGCGCTGCCGCGCCGCGATCGGATCGGCGCCGCGGGCCAGGCAGATCAGCGTTCCGCCGACCTTCGCCAGCCGTTCCAGCCACTCCAGGCACAGGAAACGACCGAGATATCCGTTGGCGCCGGTGAGCAGGACCGTGGTCACCGTACGGGCCGGCGCAGCGAGCTCGGATGCGGCAACCAGCGTCTCGGCGTCGATGAACTTGTCCAGCGTGAGGTCGGCCGCGAGCGCGGCGGTGGCATCGCGGCCGTGCACCGAGGCGAACGTGGGCCGCGCCGAAGCCGAAGTACGTTCGCCGTCGACATAATCCGCGATAGTGGCCAGTGTTGCCGTGGGACCGATGATCGTCTGCACCGGCACCTCGATGTGATAGATCTGCTCCAGCAGCGAGCCGAAGGAGAATGCCGAGAGCGAATCACCGCCGAGCTCGATGAATCTGGCGTCGGCCGGCATGCCCGCTGCGCCGGCCTCGGAGCCGAGCGTCACGAGAGCGGCCCGCCGAACGGTTTCGATCGTCGGCAGTTCCCTGGCATCGGCGCGTAGCTGGTCTATCCGATTCTCTTGTCCCGCAGCGATATCGGCGTACATCGCGGTCAGCCGATCGCCGTAGCGGGCCTTCAGCGCCGGGCGCAACAGCTTGCCGATCCCCGACAGCAGGCCGTTGGCACGGGTGAACGGCTCGGGTTCCAAGAGGAACGCTCGCGGGATCTCATAGCCGTTGAGGCGATTCTCGGTTGCGATGTGCTGCAACGACTCCGAGATGAGCGTACGGGCGTCGCCGTCTCCGATCGCGTCGAAATTCGGCACGACCACCGCCAGCAGGAACGATTGTTCGCTGCTGCCGTAGACGAATATCTGCCGGATGTACGGGCTCGCTGCGTATTCGGCCTCGAGTTTGGACACCGCGACGAACTCGCCTTGCGACAGTTTGATGACGTTGTTGCTGCGGTCGAGGTACACCAGGTGATCCGGCGCGGTCTCCGCCATGATGTCGCCGGTCTTGTAGAAACCGTCCTCGTCGAATATCTCGGTGGTCAGCTCGGGATGCTTGTAGTAGCCGGGAATCAGGCTGGTCGACTTCAGATACAGTTCGCCGCGCGGGTGCGGCCGATCGGTGGTGAGGTACCCGAGTTCGGGAACGTCGACGAGCTTGTAATCGGTCACCGGCGGACGCATGATCGTCCCGCTGCGCATGATTCCGCCGCCGTTCTCCGTCGAACCGTAGCCGTCGCTGACCGGACAGTCGAGCAGCGACTCCATGAACGCGTGCATCTGCGCCGACAACGGCGCGCTGCCGCACATCGCCGACACCACGCGGCCACCGAAGAAGTCCTGGCGCAGTGCGGATTTCACCATCTCGTCGAGGATGTCGGAGCTGTGCCCGTCGCCCGCGGACTGATCGAGCTCTTTGCGATAACGCTGAAAGATCATGTCGCACACCCGCGGAACGAGATTGAGCGCGGTGGGGCGAACCAGCCCGATGTCCTCGAACAAGGTGGACATGTCGCTCTCGGCGGCGAAATAGCCTATGCCACCGGCGGATAGCGTGCTGATCAGCCATGCCAGTCCGTATACGTGGCTCAGTGGCATGTACTGCAGGTGAATCGCCGGGATCTCGATGCCGATATCGAGCGAGGGGCTGTGCGGACGCAGCCACAGTCGCGAGACCAGGTCGACGGTGTACATCGCCCCTTTGGGCGTGCCGGTGCTGCCCGAGGTGTAGATCAGGGTGGCCAGCGGGTCCTGGCCCGCCGCGGGGGCGAACGCCGGCGCCGGCGGCAGTCCGCGCCCGGCATCCAACTCCTGCCGCAGCGGTATCACGTCCACCGCGCGACCGGCGTCGGCCAACCGCATCGTGGCCGACCGGAAACGCTCGTGCTGCTCGTCGTCATCGCTGCGGTAGTCGAAGACCACCAACCGCTCGACCGAGGACGAGCCGAGCACCACGTCGACCGCGACGTCCACCGATTCGACGCTGGCGGCGAAGATGCGCGGCTCGGTCTCGGCGACTATCGGCGACAGCCGGGCTGCCGTCGAACTGGTCTGCAACGGTACGAATACCGCGCCCATGCGGATGCACGCCAGATTGATCAGCGCATAGTCGATGCTGGTGAAGCCCAGCACGGCGACGAAATCACCGGCACGAAAGCCGCTCGACCGCCACGAGTTGACCAATGCGACAACCCGGTCGCGCAACTGGCCGTAGGTGATCGTGTCGAACCCAGACAGCAACGTGGTGCTCTGCAACCCGGTGGCCTCGTCCCGCCTCACCTCACGCGCGCGCTGTCCCAACGCCGGCCGCTCGGCGTACCCGTTCAGGTACTCGTCCACCACTTCCCACAGCCCGAGCCCCGGCCGCTGCGCGGCCTCTGCCACGTCCGGCAGCGGCGCCGCGGCCCGAAATTGCGGATCGGTCGCATACAGCCGGTCGACCCGGCGGCTCAACCGCTGGACTAGCTCGGTTTCATCCATGATTCCTCGCCTCGCTGATTCGCTCACTGATCGCCACATAGCCGTCAGGCACTCGGCTACAACTCCGGCCCCGACCGCACCCGAAGCCCGACAGCTCGTCCATCACCGAGCCAAGCACGAGGTCAGAGCAGTTACGTCCCACCTCCAGTGAAGCTCCACCGAGCCACCTCTTCAATGGCCAGAGGTCACGACCATGCCGATAGCTGAGGCCGACCGCACCCACCGGCAGCCGTCCCGGGAACACGATCTCCCCGGCATCGCGGCGGTCCGGGCGAAGCGCTGCGGCAGCAGCCGGACCATTGCGGCGGAGCTGGCGAAATGCGGGCACGGAGGCCGTCCAGGCGCCGGAAAAGCCCCTCACCCACAGGGCAGATGAGGGCCTGTGGTGGAGCTGCCGGGAATCGAGCCCTTTCGCGTTGTGGTCGAAGTAAGTCAGCCGACCGGCTGTCCGACCGGCCAGGCGAGTAGGGCGGCACGTGCGATGTGCTCGAGGTCCGCATGAGTGGCGCCGTCGCGGGCCTGGGCCGACATTCCCTGCAAGACAGCGGAATAGAACACCGCGAGTGCGTGCGCGTCGGTGTTGCGAGGAAGCTCCCCGGCATGCGCGGCCGCGGTGAACTTGCGCTCGATACTTTCGAGCCCAGCGGCTCGCAAACCGCGCAAATGCGCTCGGACGTCTTCCGACTGCGGTGTGCAATTGGTGGCGGCGGTGATCAGCAGGCAGCCGGGCGGATGACCATCGCCGGTGTAAGCGGTCGCGGCATCGTGGAGCAAACGCGCTATCGCCGAGTATGCCGTCGGTTCGTCGGCGACCGCGCGGGTGGTGAACGCGGCGTATGTGTGCAGATATCGGTCCAGGGCCTCGAGGAACAGGGCCCGCTTATCACCGAAGGCAGAGTAGAGGCTGGGTGCGGTGATACCCATCCGCTCGCCCAGGAGCGCGACCGAGGTCGCGTCGTAGCCGTGCTCCCAGAACGCGATGAGAGCGTGCTCCAGCGCTTCGTCGCGGTCGAAGGACCGAGGTCGTCCGATAGCCATCCTCCAATACTATAGCGATCGCTCAAAATGTCTGCTAGCGTCATTTCGTAGCGATCACTCAAAAAAAGAGTGCCAGTAGAGGAGTTGACGATGGTCCAGGTAGGCGTGCAGATCCGCTTCGAGGCCAAACCAGGCAAGGCGGATGAGGTCGAGGCGATGCTGAAGCGAGCCCTGACACAAGTTCTCCAGGATGAGCCCACCGTCGTCTGGCTGGCGCTGCGCATCGGCCCCGCGTCCTTCGTGGTGGTGGACGCGTTCAATGACGATGCGGATCGACAGGCCCATCTGGCTGCATATCTGGCTCCACTACACCGAGCAGCCACGGAGTTGTTCGTGGGCCCTCCGTCGGTGGAATACACCAACGTGGTCGGAGCGAAGTTGCCCGGCCCTCGAAATCCGCGAGCCGGCGCTACTACTTCGGCGCATATCAGGTGAGCGGCACCGTCGTCGGCTCCGACCCGATGCGGACCTGCGGCCGACCCGCGACCGACTTACCCAATCGCACGGCGGCGACCGGCTTTTCGCCTCTCCGGACGTCGCCGACCATCTCGGCGACCTACGCGAACCCGGCATCGGCGAACGCCACATCGATCTGGAGCGTGACGGCTGGATCTGCCATCCGCCTCGAACAGGACGACGGCTACGACTGGTCGCCGGAGAACCCCACCCGCCTGTCCTCGCGGTCCGTATCCGGCAGTTCCGGACCTTCCGTCCAGGACGTATCTCCATGGCGACGTCCGGATGTGAGCAGCGTTGCCGGACCGATGAGTTCGGGCGTGCCTCGCCGTCGATACAGACGAAATGATGAACACGCAGTCGTCCTGGTGCGACGTGACGAATGGCCGGGCCATCATCCCGCTCGCGCCGGGCTGGCTGCGCCGACCTGGAGGTATCCGCGAGTGTCGAACGTCGTATCTCGTGACGAGCTATGGGCGTTGGTGCACGCCGAACGCGCCGCATTGGCCGAAGATCTCGCCGATCTGAACGACATGCAATGGGCGCAGCGGTCGCTGTGCGGACAGTGGACAGCGGAGGAGGTCCTCGCCCACCTCACCGCGGCGGCAACGACGGGCCGGCTCCGTTGGCTGATCAGTGTCGCGCGCGCCCGTTTCGACTTCGGTAAACATAACGCCCGGCAATTGGCCGCCCACCGCGGTCCAACGCCTGCGGAAACACTGGACCGATTCCGTGCGGTCATCACCAGCACCACGGCGCCGTCCGGACACACGGCGGCCTGGCTCGGCGAGGTGGTCGTTCACGGCCAAGACATCCGTCGCCCACTTGGCCTATCCCGAGAACCCTCGATCGAGTCGGCCACCGAGGTCGCCAGGTTCTACGCGAGCCGGGACTTCACCGTTGCCAGCCGCAGCTCGATCGAAGGTTTGCGTCTGGAAGCGACCGATGGCCCCTTTGCCAGCGGAACCGGGCCCTTGGTCAGTGGAACAACGATCGCCTTGACCATGGCGATGGCGGGCCGGGTCACCTATTGCGACGACCTCGCCGGCCCCGCCTTGCCCACCCTGCGCAGCCGTCTATGAATCTCCCCCCGAAAAAGGTCCCCGCCACATCCTCGTGATGCTTCGCGCCGATCTCCGACATCCACGGCTCGTTCACACTGGGCGAGTCCGACCGAGCCACCCGGGTTGCTCCTCGGGTCCAGTCGTCGGCCGGTGCGATCAGCGCCGCAGTCACAGCAAGGGCTCCGTGAATCAAACATGCACGGACACAGCGTTTCTCACGCCAGGGCGGGTGATGTTCGAACTCCTGAAGCACGGCGCGGGCAACAGGACCCGGCAGCCGAGGCGGACTGCCACTCACGCGGTGGCACGAGCAATAGTGCGCGGCGGAATCGGTTGACAGGAGAAGATCGGCGACAACCCGGCGGATGCGTGTGTTCGATATCGTATCGTTCCCATATTTTATGGTGTAGCATTGCGGTCACGGACACACAGGGCTGGCGCCGGATGGTCAACGCTTCAAAAGGTCATCGTCGGGTTCCGCGAGTCAATGTGACGGCATCCCGGTGCGCCGGCCCTCGACCGCATCCCGTCCGTCGCAAGCCGTCGGGCGGGCGGGAATCCCGGAAACCGACCGCATCTCATTTCCCAAGGAGTTCCGATGTCAACCGCATATTTGGTCGTAACCCTCATCGCCATCGGCGCCAATGCCTTCTCCGGTCTTGCCGCGATCACCCGGTTCCGGCCGATCATGAAGGTTCTGGGTCCCGCGATGGAAACAGCCGGGGTCCCTCGGTCCTGGCTCGTCTTCCCGATCGGCACACTGAAAACGGCAGGCGCGGTAGGCCTCACGATCGGCCTGCTCGGCGTACCGCTCATCGGGGCAGCGGCAGCCATCGGCCTGATCCTGTTCTTCGTCTGTGCCGCCTACACCCATGTTCGGGTGGGTGACTACTCACAGACCTTCTTCGGTGCCGTGACGTTCTTCCTCCCTCTCGCTGTCGCGAGCCTGGCTCTGGGGCTCGCCGCTTAGCATCCACGTCGGCAGCTGCAGGCCGCACAATCCGAACCCACCCCGCCGTGGCCGGACGCACTCTCATGCCTATCGTATGATACGAATAATGAATAACTAGCCGCGCGAGTCGTAAGGTACAGGTCAGTGACAGATCAAGCCGGGGCGAGGCGCCGCCGCCAGCTGACCAACGGTGTCAAAGAGGCGCTACGTGACCTCAACATCCAGATGTCACTGCTCAACCGGCGGATGAGCAGCAAGGTTGAACTCAAGGACGCCGACTGGACCTGCGTGGATCTGTTGAACCGGCAGGGCCCGCTGTCCCCGAAGGAGCTGGCACGGCGGACCGGCCTGCACCCGGCAACTCTCACCGGAGTACTCGATCGACTGGAACGCGCCGGATGGGTTGTCCGAGAACGCGACCCGCACTCCCCCGACCGCCGCGCCGTCACCGTGCGCGCCCTGCGCGAGCGCAACCAGGAGCTCTACCGCACCCTCACCGGAATGAACAAGAGGATGGATGCGCTCTGCCGCGATTACACCGAGAGCGAACTCGAGGTGATCGCCGACTTCCTCCGCCGCACCGCCGAAGCCGGACACAGTTCCACCGAAGAACTCGACACCGCGTAGCCGGACGCCCGCCCGCGTCTACGGACCGACGCCGCGTCCGCAAGACGTCCGCCGGCCGCCCGACGGAGTCCGCCATCGGTAACGGCACGCTGAAACATCAACTACCGCAAGGGTTTCAACTCTGCTGCCGTAGTTCGGCCACCACATCCAGCCGCCTGGACCGAGCGGCGTTCGACATCCATGTCCGCGATCGGCGCATCCCGGCGTATAGTATGTATTACGTATTATATGCAACGCATGCATTATGGGATATGCTCGTACTCACGAGCACGATGAGATACCGATGGAGCGTTACCGGCCGCATGATCTCGCCGTTCACCAATTCGGAACCCAGGGCCGCGCCGAGGGCCGTTTCACTGCCCGCACCGACCTCGCGGCCGGTCTGCTGGCGCTGGCGGGCGACGACTCCTGTCTACACAAAGCCGTCGGAATAATCACCGCGGTCGGCAACCCGAGTTTCATGCGGATCATCCGAAAGGAAGGCTCCGCCGGCCGCTGAGCAGGGCACCGCCCGCCGCGATCACGAGGTGCCCGCCTCCGCACCCGCAGGAGACGCCGAACAACGCTGCGCTGCAGCCGATCTCATATCCGTACCAAAAGTTGGCGAGTGCGTCGCGCCACCCTTCACGACCTTACGGCTGGAGCCCTCGACTTACAATATATTAGATACTATACGAAACTCATATATTATATGTTACACTCGTATACGTGGGGCGCGGACACCTCCGCCAATCCCGGACTACACACAACCCGACGCCGAGCCGTGCAGGCAGCAATTCCCGCAAGGGGACAACCGGCAGGCCGATCCAGACAACGGAGACCACTGCACAGCAGCGGTTCCTCGATTCGCTGGGGTCCGGGCGCAACCCACGAGCCGAGCGATCGACGCCGGCCCACGAGATCCGACCCATCCGACACCGAAGGGACACACGGTGAACGACACCAACGAAACACCGAAGATCGACATGGCCACCTCCGACTTCGAACCCATGTACCGCGGCGACGAATTCTCCACCGGACTCGTCATGCAACGCGCCCCCTGGGACATCGGCCGGCCACAGCCACTGGTCCTGGAATTCGAACGACAGGGCCGCATCACCGGGAGGATCCTCGACGTCGGCTGCGGCCCCGGCGACAACGCCATTCATCTCGCCGACCTGGGATACTCGGTCATCGGCCTGGACGTCGCGCCCACCGCCATCGAACAGGCCCGCGCCCGAGCCGCAGCACGCGGTCTGGACGTCGATTTCGCCGCGGGCGACGCAACTACGCTCGAAGGCTACGACAACTATTTCGACACAGTGCTGAGCAGCGGGCTACTGCACAACCTGAATCCTCAACAACAACAAGCACACCTGGCCGCACTGACCCGAGCACTCAAACCCGGCGGCCGAGTGATCCAATTCTGCTTCACCCCAGCCGAACACGGCGAGCTCTACTCACCACACCCGGTGTCCGAACAACAGCTCCGCACCGCCTTCTCGGAGCCGACCTGGTCCGTCACCACCCTGCGAACCGATCGACTGGAAACCAACCCAATGCCCGCCCATATGCTCGAACGATTCGCACAACACAACTTCCACCCCGAATTCACCGAGACAGGAGCACTATTGCTACCCGTGCTCGTCCTCGAGGCAAGCAAGGCCTGACACGCACCAGAGCCGTGGTTGAAGCCGGGACATCCGGCTTCATTCCGCAACGTTGCGGTCAGGATTGTCGATTACCGGACCGGGGGCCGCCCCAAACATGTCGATCGGCCTTTCCGCCTACGACGACAGCACCCTCGGGAATGCCGCGTACGGCGCCGAACAGATCAGGGAAGCGGACCACGTAGGTCAACATCATCCAGCACAGCGGCGCGAATGTGAAGACGATTCAGCGCCAACTCGGGCACCTGACGGCGACCATGACGCTCGACAACTATGGGCATCTGTTCGAGGACGACCTCGATGGCGTGGCTGTTCGGATGGGCACCGGATTGCGGGCCGCTGCGGAGAAGTGTGCCCGAAATGTGCCCAGATCTACGACTGGTCGGGCATGAAAAGGCCCCTCACCTGCGGTGCAGGTGAGGGGCCTGTGGTGGAGCTGCCGGGAATCGAACCCGGGTCCTCCGCCGCTTCTCCAGGGCTTCTCCGTGTGCAGTTCGCGTTGTCTCTGCTTGGATCTCCCGGTCTTGCGAACGAGCCGAGATGACGATCCCAGTCGCTGTTGGATGTCCCGCCCTACTCCGCGACCGAGTCGGACGGTGAGCCTTCTAGCTGATGCCAGGGGCCGGGCCGAAGGCGAACCCGGGCTGACAGACACGCTCTACTGCTTAGGCAGCGAGAGCGTAGTCGCGCTGATGAGAATCGGCGCTTATAGGGTTGCAGCGACGCTTACGGTGGTCTCCTGCCTGCACCGACACGCTTCCCCTGAATCGACGCACGTAGTCGAAACCGTTCAGCCCCGTACTTCAATCCAGTTGCCCGGCTTGTGACCGGGCTGTTCATAGTAACACCTCGTGTACGGAAGACATTCCCGCCATGCCACGGCCCGCGCCGACCGGCCGCCCCTCCGGCCGGATCCGCCGGACCGCCGACCGGAACAGCACGCGCAACAGGCAGCGCATCAGCGACTCCGCCGCGTGACGGCGGGCCGGGGAACGCGGCGATCGAAACTTGTCGGTACCCCCTGATACGTTCTGGCCCATACCGATGATTCGAAACATGAGGCGATGCAATGACTTTCGGGGGCACAACCTATCTCGAGCTGTCCGAGGCGAACGGCTCTGCGCACAAGTTCTACGAGGTCGCCGTCGCGGGCACCCAGGTCACGATCCGCTACGGGCGGATCGGGGATGCCGGTCAGACACAGGTGAGTTCGTTCCCCACGACGGAGAAGGCCGCGGCGGCGGCCGGTAAGAAGGTCGCCGAGAAGATGCGCAAGGGCTACGCGCCCGCGGTCCTTGGGGCGCGCGCCAAACGCCAGGTCACCCGCCGGGCCATCGTCAGCCAGCGTTCGACGGCGAAATCCGCTCCGGTGCTGTGGACGTTCGACTCGGGCGCACCCGCGTACGGCATCTTCGTCGACGAGTCGCGCTGCTGGGTCGGCAACGAGGCGGGCGATGTGTTCACGCTGACGCCCGAGGGCGCCCCGATCGGCCGGTTCCGGCTGCCCGATTCGGTGAAATGCATTGTGGCCGACGATTTCTGGATCTACGCGGGCTGCGACGACGGACGTGTCTACGACCTGTCGGGCAAGGTGCCCCGGGCGGCGTACGACATCGCCTCCGATGTCGACATCTACTGGCTCGACATCCACGACGGCATCCTCGGCGTCTCCGATCGGCAGGGCGGGATCACCGTGATCGATCACGAGGAGGAGTCGTTGTGGAGCAGGCGCAGCACCGGCGATTCCGGGTGGATGGTCCGCGTTTCCCGCGAGGGCGTCTGTCACGGTCACTCCCACGGAGTCACCGCGTATGACCTGACCAGCGGCGAATCCCGCTGGCACGTGAACACCGGACCGGTGCTGTTCGGCTGGCAGGAGACCACCTCGGTCTACGCCGGAACCAGCAGCGGGGAGGTGCGCCTGATCGCCGAGAACGGGCGGTCCGAGCGCGTCTACCAGTGCGACGCGGCCGTATTCTCCTGTGCCACATCACCGGACGGCCGCTACGTCTTCGCCGGCGACAATCACTCCTCGGTCTACTGTTTCGACTCCGCCGGCCGGCGGCTCTGGAAACTGGCCACTGGCTGCGGCTCGGCGTTCTCGATGCAGTATCACGCCGACCGGCTCTACCTGGTGACCACCAATGGCACGCTGGCCTGCCTGGATGTCAGCGAATCGGGCATTCGCGACGCCGAGCAGGGCGTGCTGCCGCAGACGGTGTCGGTCAAGGCCCCCGAGATCGCCGCGGTAACCCCCAGCGCCGCCCTCGAGGTGACGGCCGATCCCGGCACGGGCGTCGTGGTGGAGTGTGTCCGCGAGGGCGGAAAACTTCGCGTCCACGTGGCCTCCCCCGGTTATGACGGTTCGTGGAATGTCCAGTTCCCGAAGGAGATTCGCGAGTACGGCGCGCGATACGTCGTCGATGCGGTCAGCGAGTCCGCGCGTGGCGGCTTCTATCGCGTCCGCGGCGACATCCGCAGACTGCACTGATCCGCGCCCGTGCATCGCCAACGGGCCGGACGTCCACGGGCGAGACCGCGGCCCGAACAAATATGATGTTCGCACTATATGCGCCTCGTATCATTCGGCGTACGATCGATCGCATGAACGCAGACAGATACCGCCGGATGACCAACACGATCAACAAGGCCATCACCGGGCTGCAGCGCCTGGGCATCGCCTTCGGGCCGATGCAGCTGCTGACCGTCCCGGGCCGGCGCAGCGGGCGATTGCTCACCTTCCCGATCGCGGTGAACGAACTCGACGACGGCGGCCGATATATCTTCCAGGCGTTCCCGAAGGCCGCCTGGGTCGCCAACGTGCGCGCGGCCGACACCGTCACCCTGACGCGCGGCCGCAGGTCCACCACGGCCCGCCTGGTGGAACTGCCGGTGGATCAGCGCGGTCCGGTCCTGCGCAATCTGGTCGCCACCAGCCCGGCCAGCGTCGGGTCCCGATTCGTCACCACGGGTCTGGCGGACGAGGCGACACCCGACGGAGTCGCCGCGGCCGCGGCCCGGATCGCGGTGTTCCGCGTCGAACCCGCCTGATCCGACCCGCTGACACCCCACCGCACTGGCCCGCCTGGCCGGGTGCACCCGGCCAGGCGGGCTTTGACCGGGACTCTGGACCGCATGCGGAAGGCGGGCTGGATCGTGCCCGAGCGCGATCCGGAATCACCCGACCGCCGCGCGGTCACGCTGCGGCTCGTGCGTGACCGCAATCGCGTTCTGTTCCAACTCTTCTCGGGAATGGCCCAGCGGATGGACGCGGTCTGCGCCAACCATTCCGAGGCCGAGCTGGGGGTCATCACCGACTTCCTGCGACGCACCAGCGCCGCCGGTCACGAGTCCGTGGCGGAACTGGAACACTAGTTGTCGCCGGTCATGACTCCAGCACCGACAACCCTGCCGAAGGAAGGTCACCGATGAGCGAACCCCGCCCGCCGTTCCCGCCGTTCACCGCGGAGACCGCACGCCAGAAGGTGCAGGCAGCCGAGGACGCGTGGAATACTCGCGACCCGCAGCACGTGGCGCTGGCCTACACGCCCGATTCAGTGTGGCGTAACCGCGACGTGTTCGTCACGGGCCGCGAGGAGATCGTCCGGTTCCTGACCGCCAAGTGGGAGCGCGAACTCGACTACGCCCTGCGCAAGAGCCTGTGGGGTTTCCGGGAGAACCGCATGGCGGTCCGGTTCCAGTACGAGTGGCACGACTCGGCCGGTCAGTGGTGGCGCAGCTACGGCAACGAGTTGTGGCAGTTCAGCGCGGCCGGCCTCATGGAACGACGCGAGGCCAGCATCAACGACGTACCGATCAGCGAAGCCGACCGGCGGATCTTCGGCCCGCGATCCGACGACGATCTCGGCGTGGAGATTCCCCTGCAGTAGCCGGGACAGCGACTCGCCCGACGGGGGCGGCCGGTTCAGGCCGTGGCGATCAGCGCGACGGAACCCAGCGCCATCGCCATACCGATCTTCTGCAACGGTCCGGCCCGCTCGCCGAGCAGGACCATCGCCAGCAGGACCGTTGCCGCCGGGTAGAGCGAGCCGATCACGCTGATCAGGGACAGCAGGCCGGAATGGAACGCATACTGCATGGCCACGTTCGCGATCACATCCAGGACGCTGACGTAGCACGCCAGCCGCAAAGGCTCACCGCGCGGCGCTCGGAATTGACCGGCCGCCAGCGCGGCCACCCAGACGACCAGGGTCGCCGCGACGCGCGAGAACAGTACCGGCCAGATGCCCGACGCGGTCGTCGTCTCGTGCAGACAGACGAAGGCGAGTCCGAACGCCAGACCCGAGCCGACCGTCAGCAATGCGACGCGACGGTCGAAACGCAACTTCCGGCCCCCGGTGATCTCCTCGGTCACGTCATCGGGCGATTCCTTGCTGACCAGCACCACCGCGATCAACGCGAGGCCGATCCCGACATAGGCCGGCGGACTCGAACGTTCCCCGATCACCATCCCCACCAGCACCGGAACACCGGCGACCAGCACCGCGGTCAGCGGTGAGACCACCGCCATCGGCCCGCTGGCCAGCGCCGCGTAGAACCACCACACGGCCAGCCCGCTGGCCACACCCGACGCCACGCCCCACAGCAGCGAAGCCGTGTCACAATGCCCGCCGACCAGCGGCGCGACGACCGACAAGATCAGCACCGACAGCGGATAGGACACGATCACCACCCGCAACGCGGCAACTCGCCGGGACGCGACCCCACCCGCGAAATCGCTCACGCCGTAGCCGATTGCCGCCAGCAGCGCCAGCAGCACTCCGATCAACGGATGCCCTTCACACGCCGACCGAGCTCCCGAGTCACCTCCCGCTCCATCGTGCGGCGGGCCAGATCCTGACGTTTGTCGTAGTCCTGCTTACCCTTGGCCAACGCGAGCTCCACCTTGACCTTGCCGTCGGAGAAGTACATCGACAGCGGCACGAGCGTCTGATTGCTCTCCTTCACCTTGCCGGTGAGCTTGTCGATCTCCCGGCGGTGCATCAGCAGTTTGCGGGTGCGGCGCGGTGAATGATTGGTCCACGTGCCGTGCCCGTATTCGGGAATGTGCAGCCCCCGCAGCCACACCTCACCGTCGTCGATGGTGGCGTACGCGTCCACCAGCGACGCCTTACCCTCGCGCAGGCTCTTGACCTCGGTACCGACCAGCGCGACCCCGGCCTCGTAGGTATCGAGGATCGCGTAGTTGTGCCGCGCCCGCCGATTGGTGGCGATGACCTTGCGCCCCTGCTCCTTCATGTACACCCTTCTAACACATTCGCCCTGGTGAGCGGCAATCGATTTACCCCCGCCCGCCGCACGCCCACATCGCCCGACCAGCTTACGGACGCGGACGGGCCCAGCGCATACGTCAACAACCCGGCGGCCCGAAAACGTCCGACAGAAGGCAAGCACGCGCGTACGTCACATTCGGCGCTGGATTCGCCATCCCCGGCAAGGTCTCGGCCGATGATCGCGCCAACGGGATGGGCCCGAGCCGGCCGGAAACCATGCGGTGCTCCGAACTTGTTGTGCACCAGACTATTTCACGTACAGCGGCCACCCCCGGGCCCTCGAGGCGCGGCCGGACGCGGCGGCGGCCGGGCGCAAAGCCCGGCGGGTGAATCACGACGCGATCAGCACACCGACGAGGGCGATCGTCGCCACCCAGACGGTGGAGGCGACGGCGAGGATCAGGGGGCGGGCGCCGACCTTCGCGATGGTGGTCGCGCGGACGCCGCAGCCCAGGGCGAACATCGCGGCGGTCAGCAGGAGTGTCTGCGCGGTTTTGGCATCGTCGAGAATCACGGTGGGCAGCAGGCCGGACGAGCGGAGCAGAACGCAGCCGAGGAAGGCCACGACGAAGAAAGGGACCAGCGGTGGGCGCTTCACGTCGAGGTCCGCGCTGCCCCGGTTGCGTTGGCGCACACCGAGAACCAGCATGACCGGGGCCAGCATCAGCACGCGGGCGAGCTTCACCACCACCGCGACGCCCAGTGCCGCACCGCCGATCGCGCTGCCGGCCGCGACCACCTGAGCGACCTCGTGGATCGAACCGCCCGCCCACAGACCGGCGGTCGCATCGGACAGGCCGAGCGCGTGCGACAGCAACGGGACGATCGGAATCATCAGCGTGCCGAACAGGATGACCAGCGCGACCCCGGCGACCACCTCCTGCTCGTCGGCATCGACCACACCGTCGACCGCGGCGACCGCCGCCGCGCCGCAGATGGAGAATCCGCAGGCGATGAGCAGTCTTTGCGTCCAGCCGATGCCGAGAAGTTTTCCGGCGAACATCGTCCCGCCGATGCCCAGGAAGACGATCGCCATCACCACGACGATCATTCCCCAGCCGAGGTCGAGGACATTTCGGAGCGTCAGTTGCAGACCGAGAAGTGCCACGCCCGCTCGCAGAAGCCGCTTCGCGGAAAAATGTAATCCGGGCTGAATTCGCACGGGTATTCGTGTCACATTGGCCAGAACGGCTCCGAGCACTATCGCGATCAGCAACGGGCTGACGGCCGGCAAGAAATGATTGACCGTCATCGCCGCCGCCGTGGCCAGGATGCACAGCGCAAGCCCCGGCGTCAGCGCGGCAATACTGCGTGAACGGCGTGATCGAGTCACGCCAACGGCCGATATCTCCGCTTCACCATTCACCCGAGTGCTCATGCGTTCACGATCGAGTATTCCCGGAAGATGCGGAAGACGGATTCTTCGCATGGGGCCATATCAGATGGACATACCCCAGCGCGCGGCTATATCGTCGACGCATGTCTCGGCGGTTCCCGGATTTCGCTGCACTGGAACTACTGGTGGGCGTCGACGACTACGGAAGCCTCAGCGCCGCGGGCCGTAAGCTGGGGATTCCACAACCCAATGCGAGCAGGGCCGTCAAACGCCTGGAACGGCAGTTCGGGCTGCCGCTGCTCGAACGCAAGACCAGCGGCTCGTCGCTCACGGCGCAGGGAACCGTCGTCGCGCACTGGGCGCGAATCGTTCTCACCGACGCGAACAAACTCCTCGATGTCGCCGAGGGGCTACGCATCGGACATGCGCCGGAACTCACGGTGGGCGCGAGTATGACGGTCGCCGAGCACCTCCTGCCGCGCTGGCTCGGCCGCCTGCGCGGATTGCATCCGGAAATCACCGTCCATCTCCAGGTATACAATTCCACTCGGGTATTCGAGCAGGTAATCAGCGGTGAATGCGGAGTGGGCTTCGTGGAGTCACCCACGGTTCCACCCGAATTGCACAGTATCGCCGTCGCCCGGGACAGCCTCGTCGTCGTGGTGCATCCGGAACATCCGTGGGCCCGACGCGGCAAGCCGATTCCGATCGCCGAATTGGCAGCCACGCCACTGGTGGTTCGAGAACCCGGATCGGGCATGCGGAACACGCTGGACGTGGCGTTGCAGGAATACGACCGGGCCGAGCCGCTGCTGGAATTGGGCAGCGCCGCGGCTATTCGCACCAGCGTATTGGAAGGGGTCGGTCCCGCCGTGCTGAGCACCTTGGCGGTCGCCGACCACCTGGGTTCGGGCGCACTGCGGACCGTCGAGGTCGATGGCCTCGACCTGTCGCGGCTGCTTCGAGCGGTGTGGCGCTCACCTCGCCGCCTCGAAGGCCCCGCGGGCGAACTCGTCGACCTGGCCTGCCGAGGCGATCGAGACGGTGGCGACCATCAGGCTCCGGCCTGAATCGGCTGGATGTGCGCAGCGGCGGTACCGGACGCCTGGTCCGCGTTGTCGACCGGATTTCCGACACTCCACGGCACCGACAGTTGCGTGGTTTCGTTCGGCGGGGTGACCGAGACCTTCGTCGGCGTCCACAGCGACCCCTGCTCGCCTGGCGGGAGACTGCCAGAGGGGTCGATGTAGTAGATGACACTGTGCGCGCTGGCGCCCGGGGCGAGGGTCACCGGAGACGCGTCGCCGACTCGCGGCAGGGAGTAGGCCGAGCCCGGTCCGACCAGATCGACGCCCGGGAAGCCGGACATGACGCAGGCATGCGCCGAGTGATTGGTGAAGATGAGCGGCAGATCGTAGTGCGTACCAGCGGCTCCCAACTGCCCCTGGGCGTTCACGGGGACCTGCTTCTGCGCGCCGAGCCGCGCCGAGAGGTCCGCGGTGCGGCAGGGCGAGGCCGCGTTCGACTGGCGCTCCTGCGTGCCGGCGGAAGCCGCGGCGGACGCCGCCTGCTGCGCGGACGATGCCTGCGGTGTCGTCCCCGGCGCCGCCGAATCGTTCCCCTGACAACCCGAGACCGACAGCGCGAGCCCGGCCGCGGCGACAGCGATCCCCACCGAATTCCCGTATTTCACGCCCACTCCCATCGGAATTGCGAAAGAGGTTTCGCCAACCTCACATGGTGTCCTGAATCCGGTGCAGACCTTACCGCGTCACCACCGCATCCGTGGCACGACGACCTGTTCGCGCCGAATTCCGATGTGCGCGATTTTTCACAGGTCCGGCTTGTAAACGCCGCACCGCTGCGGTGCGATATTCACCGGACCTCGGTGCGGAATTCGGCGACACCCAGGCGACCCGAGGGGACGCCCGGGATCGGCGTGGCAGTCACCTGCGACGCATCGGAATTCCTCCGATGCCATGGAACCGGTCGAAGTCGTCCGCTATCCCCGTGCGGGCGACCCGGCGAAACCGGCGAGACAATCCGCGCTGTGAATGTATTCCCCTCCGAAACATCACAGTGCCGGTCATCGCGGTCGCAGCCCGGACCACGCAACTTTCTCTTTGTGCAACACACTATGCGGGTTGTCGGCGTGAGTAATTTGCTATCGGTATCAATTTCTACTTTTTCCTGGGGTGCTCCGAGCAGGCCCGGCGGGCGGGGTTCGCTTCGTTCGAGAACGTTAGGCGTCGACGTGGCCGGGTCTCTACCGTTTTCCGGCAAAGTTGCGACGTTTTTCGGCAAGCCGGGTGCCGTATCTCGTCATCGCGGCATCGCAGCCGTATTGTGGTGCACCGCAGGATGATTCGTGCCGGTTATCCGGCGTCGTCCACGCCGAGCAGCTGAGCGCGCCACTGGGCCGGGCTCTGCCCGAAGTGCTGGCGGAAGCTCTCGCGGAACCTGCGTGTCGTGCTGAAGCCCGTCTCGAAGGCGATCCGATCCATATCCACCGGAAACGGGGTGGACAGTCTCCGCCGTGCGCGGTCCAGGCGGATCGTGCGCAGCATCGCACCCGGCGCGAGCCCCTCGGCCTGTTTGAGGGCGTTGTACAGCGTGCGCGGGGAGCAGCCGCACATCTTGGCGATGGCCTCCGGTGTCACCGTGTGGTCACCGGCGTGAACCTCCATGAACGCACGCGCCCGTCGAGCCACGCCGGAGAGATTGTCGGGCGCGACGGGCCGGACCGGGTCGAGCATGCCTTGGAGCAGGGTGAGCGCACCGGAGAAAGCGACGGTGAAATCTTGCGCGGTCCACTCCTGGCGGCAGTCGACGAGCTCGCGGACCTGATTCGCCAGCAGGCGTACCAGCGGTCGTCTCTCGTCCAGGGCGAGCGGGGCGTCCGCGGCGCGGGCGAGGGTGACGGACTGCTCGGGAACGGTCATGATCAGCGCACGAAGCGTTTCGTCCTGCCGCATGTACATGGGCTGGCCCCAGTGGAAGAACGCGAGCTTGCCCGGCTGAATGATCTCCCGCGAATCACCCTGTGCGAACTCGAATTTCCCTTCCAGCGGGATGAGGAGCCGATAGCTGTTGTCACCGTCGTCTCGGACATTCCGCTGCGAGCGCTGGTAATCCAGCGGGTCGGACTGGAACTCGACGATCTGGAGCGGGCCCACCTCCTGGGCGAACGCCGCGGAGTGGAAGTCCTCGCCGCTGCGGAAGGCGAGCCCGACCGACCCCTGCCTGGTATGAAGATAGTTGTGCCAGAGCGCGGTTCGGTCGGCTTTGGTTTCGACATCGTTCGTCGAGACATGTTCGGTCCGGTACTCGGGATCGGTCACACGGACACCCTTTCGCGTACCGCTTCGAGGCTACAAGGGCATCAACATATCAAGGAACCGAACCGGACGTGCCCGCCCGACATCCGAACTCCGTTGTGCTCGAACCGGATCAGCCGGTGTGTACCTCGAGGTACAGGACGAACAGCGCGACCCACACGAGCAGCAGCAGGATCGTCGACACGCGCGGATGCCCCAGATGACGGTAGGTGTGCGGACGCAACCAGCCGGTGTCGACGGTTCCCTCGAGCACCCGAACGCGAAGGCCGGCCGGCTCCGGAGCGTCCGGCGCATCCCGATCGGAACCACCGGACTGCGCGTCGCCGCCATCGGACTGATGGTTGTGGTGGACCATGCCGGAACGCTATCCGGGTACGCGGGCGAGTGGGGGAAACTTGCCCGAATCGAAATGGGTTCGTGCGGCGGTGGCAGGCCCGCACGGACTCATGCCGGGCGTACCTCCAGGTACAGCGCCAGCACCGCGATCCAGACCGACATGAGCACGAGCGTGGACACCCGAGGACGACCCAGCTGTTGCCGACGAGGCCACAGCCGGTGCCGGCGAGTGTGGCCCGCGCCGGCCTGCTGCGCCTGCGGGTCGGGCCCTGTCACCGTGAGGGTCGGCTCCTCGGTGGGAGCGCCGCCACCACCGGTGACATCATCGTTACCGAGCGTCATATCGGAAAGTTACCCACGTTTCGGGTCGTGATAAACGGATCGTCCTGGCACGTTCAGTACATATCGTCCGGCGGTGGTTCGAAATCCCAGTCCGGGGGCGGTTCGTGATCCCGTGCCGAGGCCGGCGAAACCGGTTCCCGGGCCGGTTCCGGCCGGGCGGCGGCCCGAGTCCGCGACGACGCGGAAGCCGGGCGGGCCGGCGACGCGGAAGCAGCCGGGCGGGCGGGCGCGTCGGTCCGGGGACGAGCCGGGGGCCGGCTCGGGGCCGCCGCGGCGGATGTGTCCGACCCCGGCTCCCCCGTGACCGTCTCCAGCACGCCCTCGCCGTACTTGGCGAGCTTGTTCTCGCCGATACCGCTGATCTCGCCGAGCTGAGCCAGGCTCGCGGGCCGGCGCGCGGCGATCTCCCGCAACGTCGCGTCGTGAAAGACCACGTACGCCGGAACCCCCTGCTCCTTGGCGGTTGCCGCACGCCAGGCCCGCAGCCGCTCGAACAGCCCGGCATCGGCCGGAGCCAGATCGGCGGCGGCGAGCCGAGATGTCTTGGCGCGCGGCGCTTTCGCCACCTTGACGCGTTCGGGTTCCCGGCGCAGCGCCACCTGACGCCCCTTGAACAGCACCTCCTCGCTGGCCTCGGTGAGCACGAGAACGCCGTAGTCCCCGTGCACGGCCAGCAGGCCCTGCGCGAGCAGTTGCCGAATTACGCCGCGCCATTCGATATCGCGCAACTCTGCCCCGACGCCGAAGACCTTCAGCTCGTTGTGCTTGTGCTGCACCACTTTCGGATTGGACTTGCCGACCAGGATGTCCACGATGTGCCCGGCGCCGAAGCGCTGCCCCCGCTCGCGCTCGAGCCGCAACACCGCCGAGAGAACCTTCTGCGCGGGCACCGTGCCGTCCCAGGATTCGGGCGGATTCAGGCAGGTGTCGCAGTTGCCGCACGCTTCACCACGCTGGCCGAAATATGCCAGCAGCTGAGTGCGGCGGCACTGCACCGTCTCGCACAGCGCGAGCATCGCGTCCAGATGCAGTTGCAACTGACGGCGGTGCGCGGCATCGCCTTCCGAGGAGTCGATCATCTTGCGCTGCTGCACGACATCGTTGAGGCCGTACACCATCCACGCGGTCGAGGGCAGGCCGTCGCGACCGGCGCGACCGGTCTCCTGATAGTAGCCCTCCACCGATTTGGGCAGATCGAGATGCGCGACGAACCGCACATCGGGCTTGTCGATGCCCATGCCGAACGCGATGGTCGCCACCACGACCAGCCCGTCCTCACGCAGGAAACGCGACTGGTTGGCCGCGCGGGTGCGGGCGTCCAGGCCCGCGTGATACGGCACCGCCTCGATGCCGTTGCGGGTGAGGAATTCCGCGGTCTTCTCCACCGAGTTGCGCGAGAGGCAGTAGACGATGCCCGCGTCACCGGCGTGCTCGGCGCTGATGAAGCTCAGCAACTGCTGATCGGCCCGGTTCTTCGGCTCGATCCGGTACTGGATATTGGGGCGGTCGAAGCCCGCGACGAAATGCTTGGCGCCGGTCAGATCCAGGCGCTCGGCGATCTCGCGGCGGGTGGCCTCGGTGGCGGTTGCGGTCAGCGCGATGCGCGGCACATCGGGCCAGCGCTCGTGCAGTACCGACAACGCCAGATAGTCCGGCCGGAAATCGTGGCCCCACTGCGACACACAGTGCGCCTCGTCGATGGCGAACACCGACACCTTGCCCTTGTCCAGCAGTTGCAGCGTGGACTCCAGCCGCAACCGCTCGGGGGCGAGGTAGAGCACATCGAGTTCGCCGGCCAGGAACTGCTGTTCCATCGTGCGGCGCTCATCGGGGTACTGGGTGGAATTCAGGAAGCCCGCGCGCACGCCGAGGGCGTTGAGCGCGTCGACCTGATCCTGCATCAGCGCGATGAGCGGCGAGATCACGACGCCGACCCCGGGCCGCACCAGCGCCGGAATCTGATAGCACAGCGATTTGCCCCCGCCGGTCGGCATCAGCACCAGCGCGTCGCCGCCCTCGATGACCTGCGTGACGATGTCGTGCTGTAATCCGCGGAAACTGTCGTATCCGAATACCCGCCGCAGAACCTGTTGCGCCGCATCGGGTTCGGCGCCCACGCCGGACTGATCGATCAGCGAATCGGCCACCGTCTCGAGCGTCTCCCGCGAACTCACCTTCGACATGCTATCGCCAGCCCGCCGCCCCGGGGCTCCAGCGGGTCGTAAGGGACGCGCAATTCGCCGCTTCGGGCCGGCGGCGGGACGTCTTCAGTTCTGGACATACCCGCAGATTTCCCATATACATGCGAAATCAATTGTCGCGCAGCGAGAATCGATCGATCTGTGCGTGCGCGGGATGGGAGCCGATCATGCGTCGCCGCACACCTTCCACATGGCAATCGCACCCGTTGCACATGGCGAACGCATATTCTCCGTGGGACAACCGCACCCTTTCGGGGATCGCAACCGCACCCTTACTCCAAAAAGCCGCACCCGCTGCCTCGACGGGAGCGGGTGCGGCTTCAGTGGACGCGCGAACTCACTCGCGAACGTAGTAGCGCAGCGTGCCGTAGGCCGTCACGGCGGCGAAGACGATGCCGACCGGAATGATCGTCATCGCGACCAGCGTGACGTCGTCGCCGGTGATGCGCGGGAACACCTTCGACTCGAACAGCGAGCCCAGCGCCCGATCGATCACCAGCGGCCGGGCCGCGAGCAAGCCCAGCACCGCCAGTACCGAACCGACGACCGCCGCGGCCACCGCCTCGAGCAGGAACGGCAACTGCGTATACCAGCGGCTCGCGCCGACCAGTCGCATGATGCCGACCTCCTCGCGTCGGGTGAACGCCGCGATCTGCACCATGTTCGCGATCAGCAGCACCGCCGCGAACGCCTGGAGCACCGCCAGACCGAACGCCGCGTTGCGCAGACCGTCGAAGAGACTGACCAGCCGGTCGACCACGTCCTTGTCGTTGCGCACGAACTTCACCCCGGGCCGGGCCTGGAATTTCTGCAGGATGCTCGGATACGTCCCGGCATCGGTCATCTTGACCCGCAGCGAGGCGGGCAGCGGCGACTGCGCGACGTAGGCGGCCAGCTCCGGCTGATCCTTGAACGTCTTCTCCTTCGCCTCGCGGACCGCATCCGCGCGGTTGAGGTACTGCACCGACACCACGCCCGAGGTGTCCTTCAGATCCGCCAGCAGCGTCTTGCACGGATCCTTCGAACAGTCCACATCGGTCGCGGACACGGTGTCGTCGAGGTACAGCCGCACCTCGAGCCGGTCCAGGAAGTACTGCTCGGTCTTGTCGGCCATCTTCACCGCCAGCAGACCGCCGCCGAGCATGGTCAGCGATACCGCGGTGGTCAGGATCATCGCGATGGTCATGGTGACGTTGCGGCGCAGGCCGTTGAGGACCTCGCTGAGTAGGAACGCTCCGCGCATTACCGGCCCACCCCGTACACGCCGGTCGCCTCGTCGCGGACCAGACGCCCGCGATCGAGTTCCACCACGCGCCGGCGCATCGCGTCGACGATGTGGTTGTCGTGCGTGGCCATCAGCACCGTGGTACCTACGCGGTTGATCCGTTCGAGCAGGGTCATGATGTCCTGACTGGTATCGGGGTCGAGGTTGCCGGTGGGCTCGTCGGCGAGCAGCACCAGCGGCCGGTTCACGAACGCCCGCGCGATCGCGACGCGCTGCTGCTCACCGCCGGACAGCTCACTGGGCAGCCGGTCGGCCTTACCGGACAGGCCCACCAGATCCAGCGCCTCCGGCACCGCGCGGTTGATGAACTTGCGGTTCTTGCCGATCACCTCGAGCGCGAAGGCCACGTTCTGCTCGACGGTCTTCTGCTGCAGCAGCCGGAAGTCCTGGAAGACGCAGCCGATCCGCTGCCGCAGCTTGGGCACCTTGCGCCCGGCCAGGCGGTCCACCCGGAAGTCCGCGACGTGGATCTCGCCGGTGGTGGGCCGCTCCTCCTTGAGCAACAGGCGCATGAACGTCGACTTACCGGAACCGGACGGCCCGATGATGAACAGGAACTCGCCCTTTTCCACCTCGACCGAAACATTGTCCAACGCGGGACGCGTCGAGGTTTTGTATGACTTGGTGACGTTCCGCAGGGTGATCACGAGGTGCCAGTGTAACCAGCAATGCAAGTGCGCTCTCCGGCACACACCCGGTAATTGCCTCGGGACATTCGCGTCACTTGGTCTGAGTGGACGAAATCACCGATTTCGGAATCGTATTGGCAATCGGTGAGAACCCGCTGCGATCGGGCGTAGTGGGCTTGACGAATACGTACAAAACGAACGTGGCGACCCAGACGGCGATCAGGGCCGCAGTGGATTTACGCAGTTTCACTCATACCCTCCCGGCGTAATGCCGCGGCAACCCGCACCCGGAGCTCGCGGCCGACTTCGAACTGTTTGCCCGGCAGCGTCCGGGCAACCATGCGGATGTTCATCTGGTCGACGGTGAGGTCCTCGAGTCCCATCACCGTGGGCTCGTCCAGCAGCAGCGATTTCAGTTTGCGGTCGGCGAACGCCTTCGCGCCGACATCGTGCAGGATCTCGTTGACCTTGGTGATGTCGGCGGTCGCCGGAACCGGCACGTCGATCGCCGCGCGCGCCCAGTCCTTGGACAGATTCGTGACTTTCACGATCTGCCCGTTGGGCACGGTGATCACCTCGCCGTCGGGATTGCGCAAGGTGGTGATCCGCAACGTGATGTCCTCGACGGTCCCCTCGGCCGGGTAGGTCTGGCCGGTGACCGCGATACTCACCACATCGCCGAACCCGTACTGCCGCTCGGTGATCAGGAAGAATCCGGCCAGCAGATCCTGCACGATGCGCTGCGCGCCGAAACCGAGCGCGGCACCGATCACCGCCGCCGGGGCCACCAGGCCGCCGAGCGGAAAGCCCAAGCGCTGCAACACTTCCAGCGCCACGAGGAAGTAGACGACGGACAGCAGCACCCAGGTGACCACCTGCGCCAGGGCGTGCCGGTGCTTGGCCGCCTCCGAGCGGACCAGTGAATCACTGCCCTGGAAGCCGGCGTCGATCCGGCGAATGATGCGGTCCCGGACGAACTGGGCGAACCGGCTGAACAACATCGCGCCGATCACGAACAGTACGATCTCCAGCCCGCCCGAGCGCGCCCAGGCCCCGACTCCGGCCAGCGTGGAGCCGTCAGCGAGATTCGCGGTCATTCCCTCACCTCTGCCGATCTCGGCCCACACCCGTCACAATCTGCCCTCTGGCCACCCGAACACACGCCCAACAGGCTACTACGGTGCGCGCGGCGATCGAAACGTCGTGATTGCGCCGTGATTGGCGCGAGCACGAGCAAACCGCGGATTACTCCTCCGCGCCCTGGCGCATCCGCCAGCGGATTCCCTCTTCGATGAAGCCGTCGATCTCACCGTCGAGTACTGCTGTCGGATTGTTCACCTCGTAATTGGTGCGCAGATCCTTGACCATCTGATACGGGTGCAACACATACGAACGCATCTGATTACCCCACGACGCGCCCTCGGTGGTCTTGAGCGCGTCCATCTGGGCGCGCTCCTCCTGCCGCTTGCGCTCGAGCAGTTTGGCCTGCAGCACACGCATCGCGGAAATCTTGTTCTGCAACTGCGATTTCTCGTTCTGGCAGGTCACCACGATGCCGGTTGGGATGTGCGTGATGCGCACCGCCGAGTCGGTGGTGTTGACGCTCTGGCCGCCGGGCCCCGAGGAGCGGTACACGTCGACGCGGATATCGCCCTCGGGCACGTCGATGTGGTCGGTGGTCTCGACCACGGGCAGCACCTCGACCTCGGCGAAAGAGGTCTGGCGGCGGCCCTGGTTGTCGAACGGGCTGATCCGCACCAGCCGGTGCGTGCCCATCTCCACCGACAGCGTGCCGTAGGCGTACGGCGTCTTGACCGCGAAGGTCGCGCTCTTGATCCCGGCCTCTTCGGCATAGGAGGTGTCGTAGATCTCCACGCCGTACTTGTGCCGCTCGGCCCACCGGACGTACATCCGCATCAGCATCTGCGCCCAGTCCGCGGCGTCGACGCCACCGGCGCCGGAGCGGATGTTCACCAGCGCCTCGCGCTTGTCGTACTCGCCCGACAGCAGCGTGCGCACCTCCATCGCCTCGACGTCGGCGTGCAGGGCGGCGCGTTCGGCGTCGGCGTCGGCGAGGGCCTCGGTGGCCGCCTCGCCCTCCTCGGCCTCGGCGAGTTCGTACAGCACCGGCAGGTCGTCCAGGCGCTGACGCAGCTCGCTGACGCGGCGCAACTCACCCTGGGCGTGCGACAGTTCGCTGGTGACCCGCTGTGCGTGCTCCTGGTCGTTCCACAGGTCCGGATCGGCGGCCTGATGTTCGAGCTCATCGATGCGACGGCGCAACTCGTCGATGTCGAGCACCGACTCGACCGTCTTGAGAGTCGTGTCGAGTTCGGCGAGATCAGCGGTGACGTCGGGATGCACGATTTCCCAATCTACCGTCCGCGCTCGGCACGAAGAAATACGACGTCGGCGGCGCTGTCCGGAACATCGCTCGCGGAGCGGGGCGCGGTCGGGGCGGCGGTGGCGCACATGTGGCGGATCCGCCGCCCGGACAGCGGATTCCGTGCGCCGGGCCAGTCCCGCTGAGCGGGATCCAAAGCCCTGCGGCGCTTGTAACCTCCGAGGCTGAAGGGTGGAATCGCCGCGACGAGGAGGTTGTATGAGAGCGATGAGCACGGCCGGACAGGGTTCCGGAACGGGCGGGAAGCGTGCGGGCGAACCATCCGCACCGCGTGCGCCGAAGCCGAGCACCGGCGAGGTGCGGTCGTGAGTGTGCTCGCGGTCACCGGCAGCGCGTCGGGAATCGGCGCGGCGGTCGTCGCGCGTCTGGAGCAGGACGGGCACCGCGTGATCGGCGTCGATCTGCACGACGCCGACGTCACCGCCGATCTGTCCACCGCCGACGGCCGCGCGCACGCGATCGCCGAGATCACCCGGCTGAGCGAGGGCGTCCTGGACGGTTTCCTGCCCTTCGCCGGGGTCGCCGCGGCCACCGGGCGGCCCGGGGATCTGGTCGTCTCGGTCAACTACTTCGGGGCGATCACCGTGCTCGAGGGCGTGCTGCCGCTGTTGCGCGAGTCCGACTCCGCGGCGGTGGTCCTGGTTTCCTCGAATTCCACGACGACGCAACCGAATTGGCCGGTCGATCTGGCCGAGGCGTGTCTGGCCGGGGACGAGGATCGCGCCCGCGAGATCGCGAACTCCTTCGGCGAATGGGGCGCCATCCAGGCGTATCCGGCCACCAAGGCGGCCCTGGCCTGGTACGCCCGCACCCGTTCGGCGGATCTGATCAAGGACGGCATCCGCATCAACGCCATCGCCCCCGGCATCATCGACACCCCGATGACCCGGGAGGGCACCACCGACCCGCTGGTCGGCGAGGGCATGAAGGGGTTCCTGGGCGCAACCCCGATCGGCCGGGCCGGGCGGCCGGAGGAGATCGCCGAACTGGCCGGATTCCTCGTCTCGGATCGGGCCTCGTTCTTCGTCGGATCGGTGATCTTCTGCGACGGCGGCATCGACGCGGCGTTCCGCGGTAAGGACTGGCCCGCGCGGTGGAGCTTCGAGTAGTCGTGCACGGGCCCGGTAACCTGTGAGGCCGTGACCGACCACACCGCCGATCTCGACCTCGCCCTTCGTCTCGCCGAGGAGGCCGACGCGATCACCCGCGCCCGCTTCGGGGCGCTGGATCTGAAGGTCGACAGCAAGCCCGATCTGACGCCGGTCTCCGACGCCGACCTGGCCGTGGAGAAGGCGCTGCGGGCGACGCTGGGCCGGTACTGCCCGACCGACGCGGTGCTGGGCGAGGAGTTCGGCGGCAACGCCGAATTCTCCGGCCGGCAGTGGGTGATCGACCCGATCGACGGCACGAAGAACTTCGTGCGCGGCGTGCCGGTGTGGGCGACGCTGATCGCGCTGCTGCGGGACGGTGTTCCGGTGGTGGGTGTCGTCAGCGCGCCCGCGCTGTTCCGGCGCTGGTGGGCGGCCACCGGTTCCGGGGCCTGGATGAGCTTGAACTTCGGTGAGCCGCAAGCGATCTCGGTCTCCGCTGTCGCCGAGCTGGGCTCGGCCAGCCTGGCCATCTCGAGCCTGTCCGGCTGGCGCGATCTGGGTCTGCGCGACCAGCTCGTCGGGCTCACCGACGAGGTCTGGCGCACCCGCGGCTACGGCGACTTCTACAGCTACTGCCTGCTCGCCGAGGGCGCGGTCGACATCGCCACCGAACCCGAGGTCTCACTCTGGGACCTGGCCCCGCTGGACGTGCTCGTCCGCGAGGCAGGCGGCGCGTTCACGGCGTTGAACGGCACCTCCGGCCCGCACGGCGGCAGCGCTGTTGCGACCAACGGACTGCTGCACGACCAGGTCCTCGCTCGACTGGAGAAGTAAGCGTCAGCCTTCCCAGGGCGTCCACTGTTCGGTCGAGATCTCGAATCCGAACGGCGCACCGATCCTGACCGTCTCCCCGAAGTCCCAGGACCGAACTTCCTTGTACATGCCGGATCTGCGCTCCGGCATGCCGTACAGCGTGGCCTTCGCGGCACGTGGATCGCGGTCGATCAGCAGATAGTACGGGATTCCCGAGTGCGCGTAACGCTCCATTCGGTCCCCGCCGGACGCCGACCCGCCTTCGACTTCCCGGCGGCAGACCGGTGCGGAGCAGGACGTTGTCGTTGGGATTGCGGTGAATGTGCTCCCGGTTGGCGGCGTTCTTACTCTGGAGTAAGATAGACTTACTCTCAAGTAAGAAGCTGGGAACACCCGATCACCCCCACCACGAGAAGACTGGTGATTATGAGCACTCGAGACACCGCAACGAAGCGACGTCCGGATTCCGCCGTCGGGCTGAACCCGGTCAAACGCGACTGGATGGGCGCGGCCATGCGGGTCATGACGACCATCACGGGTTCTGAGCTGGCCGAGAAGTACAACTTGCGCAAGCCCATCGAACGATGGACCTACGAGAGCACCAAGACCGGCTTCCGCACCCTCGGCGCGGCCACCCGCGCATTCGCCAAGGTATCAGGCGGTGGTAAGCCGAAGCGGCTGCCCGCCAACGAATCTCGCCGGAAGGACTACTTCGACCTCACCCCGTCCGACGAGCAGCAGATGATCGTCGAGACGGTGCGCGACTTCGCCGGAGAGATCCTGCGCCCGGCCGCCCACGACGCCGATGCCGCCACCCGGGCCCCGCGCGATCTGCTCGAGCGCGCCGCCGAGCTGGGCATCACCCTGATCAACGTGCCCGAGGAGCTCGAGGGCGCGGCCACCGAGCGCGGCGCGGTCACCAATTCCCTTGTCGCCGAGGCACTCGCGTACGGTGACATGGGTCTGGCGCTGCCGATCCTGGCACCCTCGGGCGTCGCGGTGGCGCTGTCGCAGTGGGGCACCGACGCGCAGCAGAAGACCTATCTGGGCGCGTTCACCGGAGAGAACGTGCCGCAGTCCTCGGTCGTGATCAGCGAGCCGCGCGCCCTGTTCGACCCGTTCGCGTTGTCCACCAAGGCAACTCGCTCGCCCAGCGGCTACCGGCTCAACGGCGTCAAGAGCCTCGTCCCGGCCGCGGGCGATGCCGAGCTGTTCATCGTCGGCGCCGAACTCGACGGTCGCCCAGCGCTTTTCGTCGTCGAATCGGACACTCCCGGAGTGGTGATCGAGGCCGATCCGAGCATGGGGCTGCGCGCCGCGGGCCTGGGCCGGTTGATCCTGGACAACGTCCCGGTCGCCACCGACGCGCTGCTGGGTGACGGCGATGCCGCACAGCACGCCGAGGACTACGCCGACGCGGTTCGGCTGGCCCGGCTGGGCTGGGCGTCCCTCGCGGCCGGCACCGCCGGGGCCGTACTCGACTACGTCAAGCCGTATGTGAAGGAGCGCGAGGCGTTCGGCGAGCCGATCGCCCATCGCCAGGCGGTGGCCTTCATGGTCGCCAACATCGCCATTGAACTGGACGGCATCCGCCTGGTCACCCTGCGCGGCGCGTCTCGCGCGGAACAGGGCCTGTCCTTCGCCCGCGAGGCGGCCCTGGCCAAGAAGCTGGCCACCGACAAGGGCATGCAGATCGGCCTGGACGGCGTGCAACTGCTCGGCGGCCACGGCTACACCAAGGAGCACCCGGTCGAGCGCTGGTACCGCGATCTGCGGGCCATCGGCGTCGCCGAGGGCCTGATTCTGGTCTGACCAGCCCCCGAATCCAACCGGTGTCGCGCGGGCAGTCCCGCGACCCCCATCCCTCGATGGAGCCGAATCCATGATCAATCTCGAACTACCCAAGAAATTGCGGGCCAGCGCCAATCAGGCCCACCAGGTCGCCGCGCAGATCTTCCGCCCGGTCTCGCGCAAATACGATCTGTCCGAACACGATTACCCGGTCGAGCTGGACACCATGGCCGCCATGGTGGAGGGCCTGGCCGACTCCGGCACCCAGGACATCTCCGGGGCCACCGGCGGCCGCAAATCCGAGAAGGGCGACGGCGAGGAGAACTCGCACGCCACCGAGCTGCTCGGAAACTCCAACGGCGGCAACATGTCCGCGCTGCTGAACGCGCTGGAGACCTCCTGGGGCGATGTCGGCCTGATGCTCTCGATCCCCTACCAGGGTCTGGGCAACGCCGCCATCGCCGCGGTCGCCACCGACGAACAGCTCGAGCGCTTCGGCAAGGTCTGGGCCGCGATGGCCATCACCGAACCGTCGTTCGGCTCGGACTCGGCCGCAGTGACCACCACCGCCACCCTCGACGGCGACGAGTGGGTTCTCAACGGCACCAAGATCTTCGTCACCGCGGGCTCGCGCGCCACCCACATCGTGGTGTGGGCCTCGGTCGACCGCAGCAAGGGCCGTGCGGCCATCAAATCCTTCGTCGTGCCGCGCGATGCCCCGGGCCTGTCCGTGGCCCGGCTCGAGCACAAGCTCGGCATCAAGGCCTCGGACACCGCCGAACTGCGGCTCGAGGACTGCCGGATCCCGAAGGACAACATTCTCGGCAGCCCGGAAGTCAACGTGGAAAAGGGTTTTGCCGGGGTCATGCAGACCTTCGACAACACCCGCCCGCTGGTCGCCGCGATGGCCATCGGCGTCGGCCGCGCCGCGCTCGAGGAGCTGCGCACCATCCTGACCGATGCCGGGGTGGAGATCTCCTACGACATCCCCGCCATGAACCAGCACGCCGCCGCCGCGGAATTCCTTCGCCTGGAAGCGGATTGGGAGGCGGCGTACCTGCTGGCCCTGCGCGCGGGCTGGATGGCCGACAACAAGAAGCCCAACTCGCTCGAGGCTTCCATGTCCAAGGCCAAGGCCGGCCGGATGGGCACCGACGTCACCCTCAAGGCCGTCGAATTGGCCGGCGCCCTGGGCTATTCCGAGCGCACCCTCCTGGAGAAGTGGAGCCGCGACTCCAAGATCCTGGACATCTTCGAAGGCACCCAGCAGATCCAGCAGCTCATCGTCGCCCGGCGCGTGCTGGAACTTACCAGTAACGAGCTGAAATAGCCTGTTGCACAACCGAAACCGGTGCGATCCCAATTGGTGGCTCGCACCGGAATCGCGTCGTCGTCAGGTCATCGACAAGCTGGATGTCCCGACGGCGTCGGGTAACTGGATCACTCCTCCGGAGTGTAGTCGGCATACCGGGGCCGGAACGGAACCACGATCATCAGCTCGTGCGATGCGTCGTTGAGAGCCTTGATAGCTCGGTGTTCCGGCCCCAGGTACGGACTGATCTCCTCCGCGATCGCCTGTAGTCGGTCGCGCAGCTCCAAGGACAACTCACGCGGGAGCTTGCCGGGGAACTCAGGAGGGTTCTCCGGGTCGATCGGCAGGCTCACCGGCCGAACCATCTCGTCGTCGGACATCGGTGCGTAGTCCTCTCAGAATCTCGGGTGGCACACGGAAGCGGGTACGTCCACAGTGCCGGGGTGGTCCTGGAATTGGAATGTGTGACCCTGGATCGTTCCGCGGATTGCTACAGCGATCCGCCATGTTCCGGCACGCCGCCGACCACTCGGCCAGCCATCTCAGTTGTCACCTACCCGTGCAGCAGCCCCGTTCGTGATGTTCGATGACAAGTTGGTGAGAGTAGAAGGACGCACAGCCGAGTTGACGATCACCCAGCCTGGAGAGATAGCGCTATACGGCAAAGCATTCGATGTACTCGCCGCACAATCCGTTACCGGGGATGCCGCCCGGACATTGATCCGCCGGGCGCTCGAGACCCGGCAGGGCCGAAGCAAGTAATTCATACCCGCAGGGCAGGCACGGACCAGCCCGCTGAATGGCCATCAGGGTCGCAGGCAGCGCACATCGCGACCCAGACAGCGTCACTCAACCGGGACGGTACTTCGCGGCCCGTGAATCCTTTTGTCCCTCAAGGTGTTCGGTGGTCGCACTCAGCAGCCGTAGAGTTTGCCGATGCCCTCGGTGGGGGTCTTCTCGCTCAGGCAGCCGAAGGGCAGGATGCCCGCGTCGCTGATCCGGATGGCGGATTGGGTGGACTTGTCCTCGCAGATCAGTCCGCTCGAATCCGAGCGGCAGGTGTAATCGCCCGCGGCGATGCGTGATCCGTAGGGGAGCTTGTTGCCGTAGCCGCGCACGAAGGGGCCCGGGTCGCCGTGCATGGAGCCCACGGACGCCTTCGTTCCGGTGAAATCGATCCAGTTGGCCACGTACTCACCCTCACCGCTGTGGGCCGGCTGAGCCGGCGGATTCCGCAGATCCACCAGACAGGAAAGCCCCGGCATACCCTCCTCGGCATCGGTGGTGCACTTGATCTTTCCGGTGGGACTGGTGAACGCGACGTCGCCGTCCTTCAGCGGGGTGGATTTACCGTCCTGAGTCGTCGCGGTGGCGTACTGGGCCGCCTCGACCGCGCTACCGGCCCGCACCCAGGCGTCGACCGTGGCGAACGACGCTCCGCGTCCCGGCGCGGCACCGGATGCGGCAGTGGTGGAGGTGGTCGAGGCGGAAGAGGCCGGCTCGCTCGACGGAACGGGGTGCGCGTGCTGATCGGTCGCGGTCGAACAGCCCGCCACCGCGAGTACGAACACTGCCAGTGCCGCGATACGCATGCGATCCACCCTAGGGGCACAGCGCCGTTCCCGCGAAAGCGCCGCGCGGCGTACCCCGCTGCCAAGCTGGGACATGCGAGGGGAACCGATCGAAAAATATCCGAGTCCGAAGCACATCGATGTCGATTCCCGGGATGTTCGTTCGACGGGTAGGTGAAGGGGCCGCAAGACGGCCGCACAACCGGAAGGATCGCAAAATGCGCAAGATCGTAGCGTTCGAACATCTCACCCTGGACGGTTTCGCCTCGTCGAGGCAGGGTTCGGGGTTCGAATGGACCCATCGCGCCTACAGCGAGGAGCTCGCGGAGTACGCCGCGCACATCCAGGCCGATTTCGACACCGCCGTATATGGCCGCGAGACCTACCTCGGTATGTACGGCTACTGGAGCAACCAGCCCACCGAGGAGAGTTCGGCGCACGAGCGCGAGCACGCGGAATGGGTGAACGCGGTCGACAAGATCGTCTGCTCGACCACGCTCGAGTCGGCCGAGTGGAACAACACGCGCCTGATCACCGGCAATCTGGCCGAGGAGTTCACGAAACTCAAATCCGCGCCGGGCGATACGATCGCGATCTACGCCAGCCCGAAGCTGGTGCACTCGTTTCTCGAGCTGGGACTGATCGACGAGTTCCGGCTCGTGGTGCACCCGGTGGTCATCGGTTCCGGGACTCCGCTGTTCCCGGAGAAAACGGCCCTGGACCTCGAGCTGACCGAATCGAAGTCGTTCGAGTCCGGCGCGGTGTATCTCCGCTACCGGACCGCCTGAGCAAAGGACATCCGATGCGCCACCTCCTTCTGATCCGTCTCGATCCGTCGGCCCAGCCGGTCGCCGGACCGGACCCCTCGCTCGCAGCGGATATGGACAAGCTGCTCGAGGAAATGACCAAGGCGGGGGTCCTGCTGGACACCGCCGGCCTGTGGCCGATCGACGAGGCGACGCGGATCCGGCTCTCGAACGGCGAACTCACCGTCCTGGACGGACCGTTCACCGAATCCAAGGAGATCATCGGCGGCTACTGCCTACTCCAGACCCGCTCTCGGGACGAGGCAGTGGAGTGGGCCTCGCGATTCCTGCGCGTGCACGGACCCGAGTGGACGATGGAGATCGAGGTCAGACAGCTGGATCAGCCGTGAGCTCGCACCGGCGATGAGCACCGAGCCCGCGCGACGGGCCGTCGAGGCGGCCTGGCGGATCGAATGGCCGCAACTGGTCGCCGGACTGACGCGCATCGTCGGCGATATCGATACCGCCGAGGAATTCGCCCAGGACGCACACGTGGCCGCGCTGGAGCAGTGGCCGCGCGAGGGCGTGCCCGCCAATCCGGGCGGCTGGCTGATGTCAGTGGCGAAACGCCGTGCGATCGACCGGTTCCGGCGCGATGCGACCTTCGCTCGCAAGCTGGCTCTGCTCGGACGGGATCTCCTGGACGAGCAGAGGTCGGGGTCTCCCGGTGCCGATACGACCATCGGCACCGGGATCTCCGATGACATGCTGCGGATGATCTTCACGACCTGTCATCCCGCACTCCCCCGCCAGGCGCGCGTGGCGTTGACCCTGCGGATGGTCGGCGGCCTGACGACAGAGGAGATCGCGCGCGCCTACGTGGTAACGAAATCGACTGCGGCACAGCGGATCGTGCGTGCGAAACGCATCATCAAGACGCTCCGCATCCCGTACGAGGTACCGGAGGACGGCGAACTCGCGGCGCGGATGGACGCCGTACTCGAGGTGATCTACCTGATCTTCAACGAGGGGTACGCCGCCACCTCCGGCGAGCAGTGGACGCGCGGCGAACTCTGCGACGACGCGCTGCGCCTGGCGCGCATCCTGAGCGCGTTGTTGCCTGCCGAACCGGAGGTGCACGGCCTCGCCGCGCTGCTGGAATTACAGGCATCTCGGCTCGACGCGCGCAGCGATATCGCCCGCCGCCTGGTGCCGCTGTCCGATCAGGATCGCTCGCGCTGGGACCAGTTGCTGATCCGCCGCGGTTTCGCCGCGCTCGCCCGAGCGCACGCCAGCGCCCGCCAACGCGCGGCCTCACCCGGACCGTACGCGCTGCAGGCCGCCATCGCCGCCGCGCACGCCTCGGCCCGCACCTCCGCCGACACCGATTGGCAACGCATAGCCGGACTGTATGCCCTTCTGGCCCAACGCCTTCCGTCTCCAGTCGTGGAACTCAACCGCGCCGTGGCCATCACCATGGTGCACGGCCCCGCGGCCGGACTCGAACTGGTCGACGCCGTCGAACAGACCGGCATGCTCGACGGTTACCACCTGCTGCACGCGGTCCGCGGCGATCTGCTCGCCCGGCTCGAACGCCACACCGAGGCACGAGGCGAATTCCTCCGCGCCGCCGAACTCACCGCGAATACCGCCGAACAGTCGTACCTGCGAGCACGCGCCGCGGATCGCCCGCAGCCGGATTGATTTCGGGGCCGCACGGTAACGATTCGGGGGCCGCACGATGCGGTTCCCGCCGGTCTCCGAATCGGCCGGTTTGAAGTTCGCGGCCGTCACGATCCCGGCACGACGCGGCCCGCGGCACGCTGTTCGGATACGGCGGTCGACCACGCGCGGTCTGTCCGGCGTCGTCACGTTGCCGATCGCAGACCTCACGGTTCTCCTCGGTCACAGTTGGCCGAATTTCTGTATCCCACGTCACACCGGGCTGCTACCGTCCACAACACTCGGTCGGTAGGCGCACGGTGTGCGCACGGTAGTCGTGTGGAGGTGATCGCAGGTGACGTCGGTTCTGGAACAGTTGCAGCGCAAGGTGATTCACACGGTCGAGGCGGTCCGGGGTATCAACGTGCTGCGCGAGCGCGGCATCATCGATCCGCGCAATCTGCAGGAGACGCTGCGCACCGCGAAGGAGGGCGCGGTCCTCGGCTCGCAGGCGACCGCGGTGCGGCGTGCGACGCGGCTGTGGCCCGACCGGACCGCGGTCGTCGACGAGCGCGGCTCGCTGACCTATCGCCAGCTCGACGAGCAGTCCAACGCCCTGGCCCGCGGCCTGCAAGGTATGGGCATCACACCGGGCACGGTGATCGCCATCCTGGCCCGGGACCACCACGGCCTGCTGCTGGCGATGGCCGCGGCGGGCAAGGCCGGCGCGCGGGTCGCGCTGATGAACACCGGCTTCGCCAAACCACAGTTCGCGCAGGTGTGCGAGCGGGAGAAGGTCAAGGCCGTACTGCACGACAGCGAGTTCGTCGGCCTGCTCGACGCGCTGCCCCCGGATCTGCCGCGGGTACTCACCTGGGTGGACGAGGGCCACGAAATCCCTTCCGGTGCAACCACTATCGAACAACTCATCGCAGCCAACCCGACCACCGAACTGCCGTTCCCGGAGACGGTCGGCGGCTTCGTCATCCTCACCAGCGGCACCACCGGCCTGCCCAAGGGCGCGCCGCGCGGCAAGATCTCGCCGATGGCGACGGTCCAGGTGGTCGACCGGATCCCGTTCCCTCGCCAGGGCACCGTGATGATCGTCTCGCCGATCTTCCACAGCACCGGCCAGGCCACCTGGCTGGTCGCGGTCGCGCTGGGCAACACCGTCGTGACCACCCGCCGGTTCGACGCCGAGGACACGTTGCGCAAGATCGCCGAACATCGCGTCGAGATGCTCGTCGCGGTGCCGACGATGTTGCACCGCATGGTCGAACTCGGCCCGGAGATCCGCGCGAAGTACGACCTGACCTCGCTGAAATCGATCGTGCTCGCGGGCTCGGCGCTCTCGCCCGAGCTGACCGTGCGCGCCACCGAGGCGTTCGGCCATGTCCTGCACAACCTCTACGGCTCCACCGAATGCGCCGTCGCGACGGTGGCCCAGCCGCAGGATCTGGCGATCGCACCCGGAACCGCGGGCCGCGCGCCGGTCACCTGTGAGGTGGTGCTGTTCGACGACGACGGCCACCGCATCCACGACAAACACGTCACCGGGCGCATCTTCATCCGTTCCGGCTCGCCCTTCGAGGGCTATACCGACGGGCGGCACAAGCAGATCATCGACGGCTACATGTCCTCCGGCGACGTCGGACACTTCGACGAGCACGGCCTGCTGTTCGTGGACGGCCGCGACGACGACATGATCGTCTCGGGCGGTGAGAACGTCTTCCCGCAGGAGGTGGAGAACCTGCTGCTGGAACGTCCCGACGTCTTCGACGCCGCGGTGGTCGGGGTGGACGACGTGGAATTCGGTAAACGACTGCGCGCCTTCGTGGTTCCCGAACCGGGCGCCACACCCGACGCCGAGGAGATCAAGGCGTACGTGAAGGGCAACCTCGCGCGCTACAAGGTGCCCCGCGATGTGATCTTCCTCGACGAACTCCCCCGCAACACAACCGGCAAACTGCTGCGTCGTGAACTGGTCGAGTATCGGATCACGGAGTAGGCCCGACCTCGCTCTTTGGGGGTACCGTCGGTTACAGAGACACTAACCACATACGAGCAGGTCTGCTTGCTAGTGTTAGCACGCACTGGATCTCGATGTTGCGGTCAGCCCGGCCCAGGTCAGGCGGGATCGCGGAAGGTTGTACCTATGTCAGCTGTCCTTCCGTCGGCAAGCAGCACCCTCCGCAAGGTCGGGGATTTGGCTCTGGGGGCCAATACGATGCGCAGACGCGGACTGTTCAACCCGCTGCGACTCGATCACGCCGTGCGCTCGGTCGTGGCGATCGGCAAGTACGGCCCGTTCGCGGGTGTGGTCGTCCATTCCGCGCAGACCCGCCCGGACTCCCCGGCCATCGTCGACGAGCGCGGTGAGCTGACCTTCGGCGAATTGGATCGGCAGTCGAACGCGCTGGCCCGCGCGCTGGCCGCGCAGGGTATCGGCGAGGGCGACGTGATCGCGGTGCTGGCCCGCGATCACCGCGGCCTGGTGCTGACGCTGCTGGCCACCGGCAAGCTCGGCGTGCGTGCGGTGCTGATGAACACCGGATTCGCCAAACCGCAGTTCGCCGATGTCGCCGCCCGGGAGAAGGTCAAGGCGATCCTGCACGACAGCGAGTTCGTCGAGCTGATGAGCGCGATCCCGGACGACGTTCCGCGCATTCTGACCTGGTCCGACGAGAAGGACGGCGTCGATCCGTCGGTACCGACGCTCGATTCGCTGATGGCCGGCCAATCCACCGATCCGGTCAAGCTGCCCGCGAAGCCTGGCGGCATGGTGATCCTGACCAGCGGCACCACCGGCACTCCGAAGGGTGCGCCGCGAGACAAGGTGAGCCCGTTCATCTCCGCGCAGTTGGTCGATCGGATTCCGGTGCCGCGCGATGGCACGATCCTGATGGCCGCGCCGATCTTCCACGCCACCGGCCTGTCGCAGTTCACCATCGGCCTGGCGCTGGGCAACCGAATCGTGTTCCAGCAGAGGCGTTTCGACCCCGAGGCGACGCTGGCCAATATCGAGAAGTACCGGGCCGAGGAACTGGTCGTGGTGCCGACGATGTTGCAGCGCATGCTCGATCTGCCCGCCGATGTGCTCGGTAAGTACGACATGTCCTCGCTGAATGTCATTTTCGCGGCCGGATCGGCGATCCCGCCGGATGTGGTGACCCGCAGCCTGGACTACTTCGGCGATTCCCTCTACAACGTGTACGGCTCCACCGAGTGCGCGGTGATCACCGTGGCCACCCCGCAGGAGCTGCGTCGCGCGCCCGATACCGCGGGCAAGTCGCCGGTGGGCATCCGCGTCGCGCTGTACGACGAAAACCGTAAGCGGATCACCGAGCCGAATGTGACCGGCACGATCTTCATCGAGAATCCGCACTCGTTCAAGGCCTACACCGACGGCCGCACCAAGGAGACCGTGGACGGCATGATGTCCAGCGGTGACGTCGGCCACTTCGACGCGAGCGGCCTGCTGTTCATCGACGGCCGCGACGACGACATGATCGTCTCGGGCGGTGAGAACGTCTTCCCGCAGGAGGTCGAGCATCTACTCGCCGACCGGGCCGACGTGCTGGAGGCGGCGGTGGTCGGCGTGGACGATCGCGAATTCGGAAAACGCTTGCGCGCCTTCGTCGTTCCCAGCCCGGACTCCAAGCGCGATGTGCAGGAGATCAAGGATTACGTCAAGGCGAACCTGGCGCGGTACAAGGTGCCGCGCGAGGTGATCTTCCTGGACGAACTCCCGCGCAACGCCACCGGAAAGCTGCTGCGCAAACCGCTGACGGAAGTGGACGTCCCCGCCGAGTAGCCGGTGCGGCACTGCCTCAGCGATGGTTCGGCGGTGCCGTCTCGGTATCATCCTCGGGTGTTCTTCGACCCCGGCCGGTCCCCGGCCCGCGATTCGGCTACGGCGCAACGGCGTCACCGCACGGTCGCGCGGCTGCGCGGGGGATCGGCCGGAGCCGTCTCCGGCGCGCTGGCCATCGAGGCGCACGGCTGGGCCGCCGGGGCCATGCCGTTGCAGTCCAGAACGCTGCTGTTGCTCGTCGCCGCCTGTGCGGTCGTCGGCGCCCTGGTGACGACCCTGCGGCCCCTGCGCACCACCCGAACCGGCCTGGTCATGGCCCTGATGGGCGGACAGCTGCTGGGCCATGCGGTGATGTCGCTGGACATGCTGGACATGGCCCATCCGGGCTCGATGTGGGGCCCGGCGATGCTGGCCGCGCACATCGCGGCCGCATGCGCCGCGGGCGTCGTGATCCAGGGCGCGGAGGCCGCCTGCCGAATCCTCGTCGCGGCGCTGTCCCGGGCGCGGCCGATGCTGGTTCGCGCCCCCGCGGGCCCGGCCTCGTCGCCGGTGCCGATCGCGCACCGCGACCACGTCATTCACCGAATTCTCGCCGCGAATCCCGGCCGGCCCCGCGGCCCGCCCCTGTCGGCCTGATACCCCAATTCATCCGTACACCCGTGCGCGAGAACAGGTTTCGCATGCTGTAGCAGAGCGTATCGTCCCCGCGATCCTCGCGCCGCCGGGTGAATCCTCGCATCACACAATCGGATCGACAGTGGGGCACACCGGATTCGGTGGGCCACGGACGTTCACGCACGCGCTCTCGTATGCCGGCGGAGACCGGTACCGCGCCGGTCGGACGGCAATATGGGCCGAACGCGTTGCCGCGCAACGTCGGTGGCTGCGCCGAACACGACGCCGGGGCAATCCGGCTCGAACCGGGAACCCGTGGCGTCGGGATCGGTATCGCGCCGATCACCGGCCTGGCGATGGGCAACTGCCGCCTGGGTGAATCCGACCGGACACTGCCGGACCGGTCGGATCGCCCGGCAAGGACAACCCTGCCGACCTCGGCCGAAGCGGCGCTTACCGATTCGGGAGGTTCGCCACGAGCGCACCGGATGCCCTCCGGCGTGATCGTGAGGCCGTGCATCGGTACCGCCATCCGGGGGACGCGGTCGAACAGGCATCGGCCGGGATCCTGAATCGCCGGAACTGTCCGTATGTGATCGGCGTGATTGCGGCCAGGCGTCACGTCGATGCGACCAGCGCTACCGGTCTCGTCGATCCGATGCGAATGGTGTGCGGTGGGCGTACCTGCCGGACCGCCCACCACGCCGAAGACGTCCGCAATGAGGGGCGGCCGTCCTCGGCCACCGAGGGTTCCCCCGGCGGGCAACGCTCGCACGGGTGACAGCCAACCAGGAGCAATGCCGTGAGCATCAACAATCCGCCGATTCCCGACGCCGCCACCGAACCGCCGGCCGGCGCGGGCGACAATCCGGTGACCGCACCGGCCACCGAACAGCCTGCCGCACAACCGATCACGCGACGGGCGGCGGCGCTCGCCCGCGAACTACCGCACAGCACACCGCATGTGGACGATGCGCATGGTCAGCCGACCACGCCTGTCGCCCCTTCGACCGACGACGGTGATGGACCACCGGTCGAGCGGCCCGCAGCGTCGACCGCAGCCGTGCGAATCGATCGGTCGGTCACGCCGGACGCGGAATCTCCTGCCGCACCAGCGGGTTCGCCGAGCGGAACCGCCGACGCCGAATCCGGCGAAGCGGACCGGATCACGGCAACGGTCGAGCGAGGCGCCGATGAACTTGCCGGCCGGCCGACCTCGACCACCAGCGAAACAGACCACGTTCCACGGTCGCGCCACGGATCACTTGACGAACCGGTCGACGAGTCAGCGACCGCGACAGCCATGAAACAATCGGCGGCACGGACGAATTCACTCGGGGCACTGGCCGCACTGGCGATGCGGTTGCACTTCTATGCGGGGATGTTCGTCGGGCCGTTCATTCTGATCGCGGCGCTCACGGGGGCCTTGTATTCGCTTGCTCCGACCATCGAGTCGGTTGTGAATCACGGTCTGTTGCACGTCGATTCGTCCGGACCGGCGCGTCCGCTGGCCGACCAGGTGGCCACTGCCGTGGCGATGGAGCCGAAACTCGCTCTGGCGGCGGTCGATCCGGCACAGCATCCGGGCGATACGACTCGGGTTTTGTTCACCGACCCGTCGCTGGATGAATCCGAGCAACGTGCCGTATTCGTGGATCCGGTGACCGCGAAGTCGGTCGGCGTGAGCGTGGTCTACGGCAGCACGGGAGCCTTGCCGCTGCGGACGTGGATCGATCAGCTGCATCGGAATCTGCATCTGGGAGAACCGGGTCGGCTGTACAGCGAGACCGCGGCATCCTGGTTGTGGGTGGTCGCGCTCGCCGGGCTGGTCGTATGGCTGCGCCGGGCGGGCTCGCGATCCCGGGGCCTGCGGCGGCTGGTGTGGCCGGATCGCAGCCGCAAGGGGCGTTCGCGAACGATGAATTGGCATGGGGCGGTGGGCATGTGGGTGCTGCTTCCGGCGCTGTTCCTGTCCGCGACCGGTATGACCTGGTCGACCTACGCGGGCGCGCACGTCGATGCGCTGCGGGCGCAGTTGAGCTGGACGACGCCCTCGGTGAGCAGCGCGCTGCCGGGGTCGGGCACACGACCGGACGGCTCGTCGAACATGCCGGGCATGTCCATGCCGGGGATGAGTATGCCCGGCATGGACATGCATTCGGGCACACCCGGCGGTACGGATCAGCCATCCAACGGCCGAATTGCTCAGGTGGACAAGGTATTCGCCGTGGCGCGCGGCCGCGGACTCGACGGCGCGGTCGAAATTACCGTGCCCACAACGGATCACACGGCGTTCGTGGTGAAGGAACGCCGCATCTCCGGCTCGCTCGCCCAAGACGCGATCGCCGTCGACGGCGTCACCGGCGATGTGACCGGCACGGTCCGTTACGCGGATTGGCCGCTGATGGCCAAGCTCGCGAACTGGGGTATCGCCCTGCACATGGGCATGATGTTCGGCCTGGCCAATCAACTGCTGCTCCTGCTGACGATGATCGCGCTGATCACCGTCATCGTGCGCGGCTACCTGATGTGGTGGCGCCGCAGGCCCTTGCGCGCGAGCCGATTCGCCCTCGGCGCCCCACCTCGACGCGGGGCCCTGCGCGGCGTACACCCGGCCGTGCTCGCCGGTGCGGCCGTGATCGCCGCCGCCGTCTGCTGGTTCGCCCCGATGCTCGGCATTCCTCTGCTGGGCTTCCTGATCATCGATATCGCCATCGGCCTAGTGCAGCGTCGTCGCGCCACACCATGAACCGGCGGACTCGGTATCGACCGCCGCTCGCACATCCCGTGGTCACCTCACCTGGCACGATCGGTGAGGTGACCGCCTCGCAGTTCACCATCTGCGACGGATACGACGTCTACCCCGGCCCGACGACCACCGGGCCGCGGCACCGTCATGCCGCCTTCCAGGTCGCCATCGGCATCACCGTGCAGATGCAGGAAGGAGGTGAACAGATCGATGGGCGTGGTCATGGCGAAACAGCCTCTCTCCGTGAGTATTTCGAACGGTTCGTAGTCATCCGGCCAGCCCGCGCCGCGGGGCGGCGGCGAATCCGGACCGTTCGTGGTGTGAGGCGCGCACCGCCTTGCGTTTCACCACCGACCGCAGACCTGTTGTGCACCATGACGATCTAGGTGCGCCGGCACTGCTCGACCGCATACCTCCGAACCTGGTGCACCTACACCACAGCAGCGTGGCACGCCGCCTGGAAAATTTGGGCAGGACAATGGGTTTCGACCTCACCGACCCCGCCGGGCGCGCGGGGATCGCCCTGACGCTGTGGCGGTTGGTCGGCGACGGACGGGACGGGCGATGAGGGTGTCCGAAAGTCGCCAGCGATCGGTGCGCCGCACTGCCAGGCTGGATCGGGTGATCGATGAGTTCGTCCTTGCCAGTGCGGAGTTCGAGCGAGTGCTGCGCGATGTCCGGCGGGAGCAGTGGGATCGGCCGACGCCCTGTTCGGAATGGGATGTGCGCCAACTGGTGAACCACATGACGCGAGGCAATCTGAATTACGTGATGCTGGCGGAGGGCGGGACTGCGGCGGATTTCCTTCGCATGCGCGATGTCGACGCGCTCGGGACGGACCCGCTGGACGCATTCGTCCGAGCGGCCGAGCGGTGCGCCCGCGCATTCGCCGAACCCGGTGCGCTGGAACGAATTTTGGACTATCCGCTGGGGAAGATCTCCGGCCGTCGAGCGCTCGCCGTCCGCACCGCCGACAGCACGATCCACACCTGGGATCTGGCCCAAGCGCTGCAAGCGGACGCCACGCTGCACCCGCGACTGGTGAACTGGATCAGCGACCACCTCGAGGAAATCTACGCCGACCTGGCCGAAACACCGGCCGACCCCGCAACCACGCACAAATTCTTCGCCGCGCCCACCGGCACCCCCGGCTCATCGAAACAGGACCAATTGCTCGACCGCATGGGCCGGTCGGCACTGTGGCGCTCAGCCATCGGCGCGTGAAGTATCACGGAAGCCAGGGATTCGGTGGTGCGGTCGGCTCACCGCCTCGACAGCGGCCGGCTCTGGGATTCCGCCACGGCTTGCACTTCGGCCAGTGTTCGCCGAGCGAGTTCGCCGAACTCGTCCTGGTTGAGCGGGTCGCTCCAGCGCTCGAAGGCGATCTTCCAGGCCACGCCGCACAGTTCGGCGGCGACGCGTGCGGTCAGGCCGGGCACGCCGCGGCGTTCGAGCGCTTCGATCATCGATGCGGTGAGGCCAAGGCCCTTGAGCGCTTCGCGTTCCCGCAGTTCCGGATGGGCGGCGATGACCGCCTGACGCCGGGCGGCGAACTCGCGGCGCTCCGGGGGAAATGCCTCCCGCCCGATCACGTCCAGGGCATGCGCCACCGCTTCGAGCGGACCGGCCTCGGGCGGGGCAGCGGCGATCCCGTCGACGAGTAGCCCGGTCATCGTGCCGCCGCCGAACAGGACTTCCCGCTTGTCCGGGAAATGGCGGAAGAAGGTGCTCTTGGTGATTCCGGCGCGCTCCGCGATCTCGATCACCGTCGTGTTGTCGTAGCCGCGCTCCTCGAACAGTTCGAGTGCGGCGAGCGCCAGTCGCTGTGACGTATCGGGCTTCCAGCGTGCCATGGACACATGGTACCGAGACTTGGTCCCGTCACTGCGGTACGGTGATGGCACTATGTCCCGTTACTAGTTACATGGAGGTCATCGTGAGCCGAGCCGTCATCTACGAGACGTTCGGGGGTCCCGAGGTACTCGAGCTTCGGGAGGTCCCCGAGCCCCACGCCGGACCGGCAGAGATCCGCGTCCGCGTCACGGCCGCCGGTCTGAATCCGATGGATTGGTTGCTCGCCGCAACGCCCGAGGCGGCGGCCCGGTTCGGCATCACCGTGCCGTCCGGTTTCGGTTACGACTTCGCGGGTGTGGTGGACGAGGTCGGTAGCGCAACAACGGGTTTCGCGGTGGGCGACCGCATCTACGGCGGCGCGATGGGCCGGGCCGCCGCAGATTTCGTGGTGATCGACCCGCGCGCCGGGGGCATCTGGCATACCCCGGCGGGCATCAGCGACGAGGTGGCGGCCACACTTCCCGTTGCCGGCATGACGGCCGCAGCGGCATTGGCGGCGATCGACCTGCGATCCGGCGACACCGTCCTGATCGGCGGTGCGGCGGGCGGAGTGGGCGTGTTCGCCGTACAGCTCGCGAAGCTGGCCGGCGCCAGAGTGCTCGGGACGGCCTCGGAAAGCACGTTCGAATTCCTGCGCGGATTCGGCGCCGAACCCGTGACCTACGGCCCGGGATTGGCGGATCGGGTGCGCGCCCTGGCGCCCGAAGGCATCAGCGCGGCAACCGACCTGTTCGGCACCGAAACTGCGGAAACAGCACTCGCACTGGGTGTTCCGCCCGAGCGGATCTCCACGATCGCCGCGGGTCCCAACCCTCCCGGCGGCGTTCGCACGACCGGCGGATTCGATGCGGATCCGGGCGCGATGGCGCAGATCAGCGATGCGATCCTGGCCGGCACGATCACCGTGCCGATTGCCGCGACCTTCCCGATCGAGAAGATTCGCGATGCCGTGGCGCAGCAGGCCGGCCGCCACGTACACGGCAAGATCGTGATCACTGTCTGACCGCCGCCTGCACCCGGGCCGCGAAGTTGACTCCAGCCTCCGACAGGCTGTCCGGTCGGCACGAAAACCCACCAACCGGAACCGAACCCGGCTTCGGCCGCTCCGGCCCCCCGGGAACAGCCGACGGCTCCCACCCGCGAAAGCTCGGCTGACCCACCCGTACACGACTCGGCCGCGACGGCGCATACCGTCGCGGCCGGTCGTCTCACTACCGCGAACGCGCCCCGGTTACTCTGCGGGACCGCTGGATTCGGTCCGCCGCGGCACCTGCGTGGGCCGCAACCGAACCCAGATCAGGAACCCTACGGCGAAGACCGCCATCACGATCCCCGACCACAGATTGGTATTCCAGCCGCCACTGCGCTGCAGATCCGCCGCGCTGTGGTTGACGGCCCCGACGACGATCAGAATGACGCCGTAGATGCCGAGCAACCCGCCGACGATGGTGCGGATATCGAAAAGCATTACGTCACTTCCTTATCCGAAGAAGATGTTCAGCGCGATGACCAGGACGAGGGAAATCCCGGCGAGCAGTACCGGACGCTGATACCACGGCAGCGTGGCGGCGTCGGCATCGGTCAGGCTGGCCTTGGGCGTCTGCGAGTACACCAGTCCGACCAGCTCGGACTCGGGCTTGGGCGTGGTCACCAGACTGACCACGACGCTGAGCACGATGTCCACGACGAATGCCACGCCGGCGGCCAGGAAGCTCGAGCCCTGTCCGGACAGGTTGATCACCCCGGTCTCGCTGAGGATGAAGATGAAGATCGCGGACAGGGTGCCGAATACGAGGCCGACCCAACCGGCGGTCGCGGTCATCCGCTTCCAGAACATGCCGACGATGAACGTGGCGAACAGCGGCGCGTTGAAGAACGAGAACAACGTCTGCAGGTAGTCCATGATGTTCGCGAAATTCCCGGCGATGAACGCGGTGAAGACCGCGACCACCGTGGCGCCCACGGTCGCCCAGCGGCCCATCTTCAGGTAGTAGCCGTCCGGCTTGTCCTTGACCACGTACTGCTGCCACAGGTCGAAGCTGAACACCGTGTTGAACGCGGAGATGTTCGCCGCCATGCCCGCCATGAACGCGGCCAGCAGACCGGTCAGCGCCACACCCAGAAGTCCGTTGGGCAGAACGTCCTTCATCAGGTACAGCAGCGCGTCGTTGTAGGTGACATCGCCCTTGCCGGTCGCCTTGTATTCGGCGATCTGCGGCACGATAAGCGCGCTGACCATGCCGGGAATGACGACGATCAACGGGATGAACATCTTCGGGAACGACCCGATGATCGGGGTGCGCCGCGCCGCGGAGATCGAATGCGTGGCCAGCGCGCGCTGCACCTCGACGAAGTTGGTCGTCCAGTAACCGAACGAGAGCACGAAACCCAGGCCGAACACGATGCCGATCACCGACAGCGCGCTGTTGGAGAAGCCGCTGAGTTCGTTACCGGGCCAGGAGTGGATCTGCTGTGAGGCGTCGGGCAGCTTGGTGGCGATCTGGTGCTTCAAGCCGCTCCAGCCACCGACACGGTGCAGGCCGACCAGGGTCAGCGGCAGCAGCGCGGCCACGATGACGAAGAACTGCAACACCTCGTTGTAGATCGCCGCCGACAGACCGCCGAGCGTGATGTAGGACAGCACGATCGCCGCGGCCACGATGATCGACACCCACAGCGGCCAGCCCAGCAGCACGTTCACGATCGAGCCCAGCAGATACAGGTTCACGCCCGCGATGAGCACCTGGGCGATCGCGAAGCTGAGCGCGTTGACCAGGTGGGCGCCGGTGCCGAACCTCCGCCGCATGAACTCCGGCACACTGCGCACCTTGGAGCCGTAGTAGAAGGGCATCATGACCACGCCCAGGAACAGCATGGCCGGGATGGCGCCGATCCAGTAGTAGTGCATGGTCGGCATGCCGTACTGGGCGCCGTTCGCGGACATGCCCATGATCTCGACCGCGCCCAAGTTCGCCGAGATGAACGCCAGACCGGTCACCCAGGCGGGCAGCGAACGCCCGGACAGGAAGAAATCGATGCTGGAGGACACGCGCTGCCGGGCCAACAAGCCGATGCCGAGCACGAAGACGAAATAGATCGCGACGAGGACGTAGTCGACGGCCGAGGCGTCCAGGCGCAGCCCGCCGCCCTCGGCCAAAATTTTCGGTGCCGGCCCTCCTGCCAGCACCGATTCGACAATTCCTGGTGGCGCTGCAGCGGGTGGCATGCTGCCCTCCTGTCCGGTAAATCATCCTTCGACCACTTGGTCGTGTCCGGATCTTAGCGGGCCGTTAGCGTTCACATGGAGGTATGCACCGACCCGCGGGCGGCCGACCGGCGCGACCGGGGCCGATACCCGACCGATATGAAACGATGTTTTTCACTTCGATGGATTTTTGCCGCAAGATCAGCCTTCAAAATGCAACACTGAGATCCCCGGGGGAAGGATCACAGAATGCTCACCACCCACCGACACCGCGGCACGTTCGGTACCGGAAGTACCGCCCCGCCCCGCCCCGCCGCGCTGACCATCGAGGTCGGCGCGGCGGTCGGAGTGGGGTCGACCAGGATCTCGGCGTTCGATGCCGCACTGCGGGAACTCGGTGTGGGAGAAGCGAATCTGATCCGGCTGTCGTCGGTGATCCCGCCGCACGCGACGATCGAACGGACCCGCAGGGTCCGCAGGCCCATCGCCTGGGGCGACCGGCTGTACTGCGTGTACGCGGTGGAATTCGCCGACACCGAGGGCGCGACCGCGGCGGCCGGCATCGGCTGGTCCGTGCGCGCCGACAGCTCGGGCGCGGGCCTGTTCGTCGAACACGAGGCCGAAACCGCCAGGGAGGTGGACCAACTCATCCACCTGAGCCTCACCGAGATGACCGCCGCGCGCGCGGGGGTCTTCGGGCCGGTGTGCACCAGCACGGTCGCGGCCACCTCGGACGGGCGCCCGACCTGCGCTCTGGCCCTCGCGGCGTACCACACAACGGGATGGAACCAACCGTGACCGAAGCCGAGGAACCGGAAAGACGAAGGGGGACAGCGATTTCGGCTGCCGAGGGCATCCGGGTCAGCGTGGAGACCACGATTCCGGACCCGCAGATCGAACGCTTCCAGCTGCTCTACGAGGAGGCGTTCGGCCCGTTACGCACTCGGGCGATCGCACGTCAGGTTCTGCATCCGGGCGAATTCCATCAGGAGATGACGGATCCGCGAATCCAGAAGCACGTCGCCCGCGCACCCGACGGCGAACCGATCGGTCTGACCACGCTGACCCATCACCTGGAAACCGTCCCATGGATCAGTCCGGATTATTTCGCGGCGCGTTTTCCGCAACACGCCGAGCGGGACGCGATCTACTATGCGGGGTTCACATTGGTCGCCCCCGGCGCGCGACAAGGGGCCGCATTCCATGTCATGATCGAATCAGTCGTCCGGATATTGGCGGCGGAGCGTGCGGCCGTCGGCTGGGACATCTGCTCATACAACAACTCTCACTTCTCCTTCGCCGACGCCCTGCGATCGGCGGTCGGGGAGCGGGCCACCGTCGACATCGCAGTGGAGGATGCACAGACGTACTACACGGCACGGTTCATCGGGGACGGAGCGGACAAGGGGGACTGATGATGCTCAGCGAACAGCACACGGTCGACCTCCGGCATCTGGCCGGGCCACTGTGGCGGGCATTCGTGCCGATGATCGCCGCGTTCATGATTGCCCTACCCCTACTCACTTCCACGGACGCTATCGTCACCGCCGCGCTGGCGGTGGTCGTGGCGATGACCGTCACGATGATCGGCGTAGGCGTGCACCGACATCGCCCGCCCGCGCCGATGCCCTGGTATCTGCTGGCCGGATCGGCCGTGCTCTTCGGTTTCGGAATCGCGCTGCGCGATCTCTCACCCACCGAGCGGTACGTCTTCGGCGATATGTTCACCCTGTCCGGATATGCCGGGGTGCTGCTCGCGGCACTGCTGTGGCTCGCGCCGCGCCGGGTGCACGGCGGCGGCAACGATCTGCTGCTGGACTCCGGATTGATCGGCCTGGGCGCCCTGCTGGCCTCCTGGACCTTCCTGATCTCGCCGATTCTGAGCGGCGGGTACAGCGCGAGCGCGGTGATCGCGGCCTGCTACCCGGTCATCGATGCGCTGTTGCTGACGGTGGTCACCCATTCGGTGGTCACCGCGATGCGTTCGGAAACCTCGTTGCGCCTGCTGCATGCGAGTCTGCTGGCGATCCTGATCGCCGATTTCGGTTACAACCTGGTGGCGGCCGGGTCGATCCACCCGCCGTTCCAGATTCTGCTGATTCCGCTATTGGCCGCATACCTGCTGGTCGGGTCGGCGGCGATGCATCCGACCATGATCACCCTGGGTCAGCAACAGCGCATCCGGCCCGATCAGTCGCGTCAGCGGGCCAGTTTCGTCGCGGTCGCGCTGGTGGTGGGCTCGCTGGTGCCGACCATGGGCCACCGGCCCGGGGTGGTGGACCGAGTGGTCATCTCGACATTGCTGGCCGGACTGCTGATCGGCGTGCTGGCCCGCAGCGAACGCGCCATCGGGCGCAGTGCCCGCAGCGAACGACGCGCCCAGTACCAGGCCGATCACGATATGCTCACCGGCCTGCTGAATCGCTCGGCACTGCTGCGCGCCCCCGCCCGCAACCGGGAACGCTGGGCGGGGCGCACGCTGTGCCTGCTGTTCATCGATCTGGACGGCTTCAAATCCGTCAACGACAGCTATGGCCACGCGATCGGCGACGAGCTGATCGCCAACGCCGCGGCCCGCATTCGCCGCGTGATCCGGCACGACGATGTGGCCGCGCGCTACGGCGGCGACGAGTTCGTCGTACTGACCTGCTCGAACCGCTCGGACACCGCCACCCTCGCCGAACGGCTGATCGCCGCGTTCGGCAGTCCCTTCGAACTCAGCGTCGGCGCGGTCTCGATCACGGCCAGCATCGGCATCGCCGTGGGCTCACCCCGGCCGCCGGGCTCGGTCCACGACATCCGGGGTCATATCGCCCCGTGCCCGGAACCCGCGCCCGCTCTCGTCCATGAGGTCCCCGCCCTCGACGAGGGCATCCCCGAACCGCTGTCGCCCGCGCCCGCAACCGTGGAAGCCTCCGTGTACGACCTTCTGCGCGAAGCGGATTCGGCCATGTATCACGCCAAGGAATACACCCTGGGTTATGTCTTCCACGACGAGATGCGCCGTCAGGGCCACCCCGAATCCCGCCGGGTCTGGCGCCGGGACGGCCGTGCACCACGCGATGCCCGTCCGCCGCTTCGCGACCTGAGCGAGTCGTTGGGTACGTAGTGTCCGGCCGAGGCATCGCGGTCGGTGAATCCGAAAGAGCGCGGGCCGTTTGCTCACTGGACCCCAGGGTATTGCCAGAATGTAGCTGATGATCATGACAGGCTCGACGCGATCTCACAGTGAGCCTGGTAATCGTCCGGTTACAGGTATCGCCGAGCGGTAGCGGGAAGTTTACCCGAGCCGCTGTCGGGATACGGGTGTCGTGGTCGTACAAACCCGAGTGCGAGCGGCACGACGTCGAAAGATCGAAATCCGTTCCACGAACAATGCGGTGTCGGCTGCCCGCACCGGTGGTCGGCACAGCATGGCGACCCGAGGAGGAGCCATGGCACAGACGTTGGAATCCGTGATCGGCAATACCGTGTACGACTCGGCCGGCGACAAGATCGGCAAGGTGAAGCAGATCTACGTGGACAACGCGTCCGGGAACCCGACCTGGGCTGCGGTGAGCACGGGAATGTTCAGCAGCGACTCCATGGTGCCGCTGGCCGGCGCGCAACATGAGCCGGACAAGGGCACCCTGCAGGTCGGGGTGGACAAGGCACACGTCAAATCCGCGCCGTACCTGGACGACGACGGACGCATCTCGCCCGCGGCCGAGCAGGAACTGTTCCGCCACTACGGCGTCAACCCGCAGCACGCGGGCTGGAGCCAATACGGCCGTCAGCAGGTCCGTCCGGGTCCTGACGAACCGATGACGCACGGCCGCGATGCCGACATGATCCGTTCCGAGGAGCGGCTCGAGATCGGCAAGGAACGGCAGGAGAGCGGAACCGCACGGCTGCACAAGCACGTGGTGACCGAGAACCAGACGGTCGAGGTCCCCACCACCCACGAAGAGGTGCGCGTCGAACGCGAGCCGATCACCGACCCCTCACAGGTCCGCTCTCGCGGCGACATGGGCGATCAGGACCAGGAGGTCACCCTGCACGAGGACCGGGTGACGGTGCAGAAGGAATCCGTCCCGGTGGAGCGGGTCCGTCTCGCCGTCGACGAAGTCGAGGATCACCAGACCGTGTCCGACACCGTCCGCAAGGAGCGCGTCGACACCGAGGGAATCGACGACCGGGACAAGCCGGGCCGGAGCGACCGGTAACCACAACGCGGGAGGCCGGAGGCGCGGTCCTCCGGGCCGCGTCCCGGCTCCCCCGCCCGCGTTCCGGCGGCCGCCCCTCTCGTCGGCGTACCGCTATCCCGACAGTTCGTCCAGCACGCGGCGCGCCTGCTCGAGTTCGGACTGGAGCTGTTCCACCTTGGCGCGCTGGGAGTTTCGCACCGACTCCAGAACGGAATCGACCACCTCGGAGACTTCGGGGTGCAGCAGTTTGGCGGCCTGGGCCACCGACGAACCCGCGACGCTCAGGCCGCGCACGGTGCGCTTCTTACCGTTGACCACGTCGACCGTCCACTCCCCGTCGGCGGTGCCGGACAGGGTGACGGTGACCTCCGGCGTCTTCGCCTTGCGGGCCGGGGCCGCCTTGGCGGGCCGGGCGGGCTGTTTGGCGGCGCCGCCCTTGCCGCTCTCGGCCCCGGCGTCGGACTCGGCGGCGGGCCCCCGCGCAGCGGGCTTGGCCGCGGCCGGCGCCGGCTGCGCGGGGGCCGGACGCGACGGAGCGGCACTCTCCGGAGCCGGGCTCGGCGGGAGCGGCGACGGGGTCACGGACGACGGCATGCTCACTGGGGTGTCCTTCCTGGGTTTCGCGGCGGCCGCGGGCGCGGTGCGCCGGGCCGGTTTGGTCAGCGTCACTTCGGTGGGCGAGAACGACAGCACATCCTTGGAACCGGTGGGCCGAACCTGCAGAAAATCGCCCTCGGCGGGATCGCCGAGCGCGAGCACCTTGCCCGAGCGGCCCTCGGGCACTCCGACCGCTTCCGCGGTGAACCAGACCATCGGTGGGCGCCCCGCGGCGAGGTCCGCGGCGATCTGCCGAATTTCTGTGTCGGACAACGGCTGCGGCTTCGTTCGACGCGATGACATGGTGCACTCCGGGCGGGTTCGTTGACGTCTGCGTGCCAAGAGCATGCCCCATAGCACCGACAAGTCCACATCGCCGGACCCGACCCGATACCGCCCCGGAGAGCAGCAATCGTTTGGCAAAACCGCGCTGCCGCAACCGTACCGCCACCTTCGACCCGATTACGTTAACTCGACCAACCAGGAGAATCGTAGGGGCAGGAGACAACTCACGTTACCGGTTGCCACACCGGAACACGCCGATCTCATGCGACACAGCAATCTTCGGGTATTCCTCGCCGGCGCGGACAGCCGGGCCGTAACCGGGTAATGTCCGGACTCCATGAGGAGTCCGGCCGGCGGGACGGCGCGATGAGTTCGCCCTACCTTCCCGCGTTACGCGATGAGCGGCGCGCCGTGCTCGACTTCTGCCGCGATCTGAGTCCCGCGGAGCTGGCCGCGCCGAGTGCCGCGGCGGGCTGGTCGGTCGCCGACGCGCTCATCCACATGACCACCGTGTTGCGCGCGATCCTCACCCCGACCGCCGTCGCCTACATGACCACCCGCGACGTGGAACGCCTGAACGAGCGGCTCGTCGACGAAAAGCGTTCGCACACAACCGGTCAGCTGCCCGGCGAATTCGAAACCTGGAGCCGGCGCGGCTGTGCCGCACTCACCGCGCTCACCATGCCCGTGGTCGGTTCGATTCGCATCCCGCTCGGTGAATTGGGCTGGTACCCACTCGAACTCGCGCCCGCGATGATCCTGTTCGAATGGCACACCCACATCCGTCACGACATCGCTCCCGCGCTGGACCGGCCGACTCCGGCCACCGACGCGCGCCGGATGACCGCGATCCTGCGCTGGCTGACCGCGCTGCTGGAGCGTTCGCACCGGGAGGCGCTGAGCTGGCTCGAGGTTCCGGTGGCGCTGACCCTCACCGGTCCGGGCGGGGGCACCTGGCGGCTCGAACCGCGCGGCGGCCGGTTGCGGGTGCGGCCGGGACGCGCCGCCGGAGCCGCGGCCCACGTCGCGGCCATGTCGGTCGAGTTCCCGCAGTGGAGCACCCGGCGGGTGCCCTGGCGCGCCTGCGCCGTCGCGGTGACCGGTGATACCGAGATCGGCACCCGTGTCCTGGACTCGATCAATCTGGTCTGAGCGCCACTGTCCGAGATGCCGGTTCCGGTTCGCTCGCACGGTTAGCATGCAGATGCGTCCGTACCGGGGTGATCGGATGCGAGACGATCCGTCGCGCGTGGGCGGCTCGGATATCGAATATGAAGGGGTTGCGAGTGGACAGGCCGACATGGGCGCCCGACGGCGTCGACATGACCAAGGCGAGCCCGGCTCGGATGTACGACGCGCTGCTGGGCGGCTCACACAATTTCGAGATCGATCGCAAGGCCGCCGAAATGGGTAAGCAGCTGGTGCCGGATCTGCCGCGGCTGGCCCTGAGCAACCGGGCGTTCCTGCGGCGAGCGGTGCGGTACCTGTCCGACGCGGGTATTCACCAGTTCCTGGACATCGGCTCCGGCATTCCGACCGCGGGCAATGTGCACGAGGTGGCCCAGGCGCTCGATCCGCACAACCGCGTGCTGTACATCGATATCGATCCGGTCGCGGTCGCGCACTCGCGAAGCATCCTGGTGGGCAACGACTGCGCCGACGCTCTGGAAGCGGACCTGCGCAAACCGGCCGAGCTGCTGGCCCGCGCCGCGGACAGCGGCCTGATCGACTTCACCGAACCGGTCGGGGTGCTGCTGATCGCGGTGCTGCATCTGGTGCAGGACCACGAGGGTCCGCGCGAACTGGTCGGCGAACTGCGCGCGGCGGTGCCGGCGGGCAGCTATGTCGCGATCTCCCATCTGAGTTCGGCGCAGCGTCCCGGCGCCGCGGCCCGGCTCGGAGATCTGTCGGCGAACCAGTCCCACACAGGCATCCGATTCCGCGATCGCGCCGGCATCACGGCCATGTTCGACGGCTGGGAGCTGGTCGAACCGGGCGTGGTCGAACTGCCGCTGTGGCATCCGGAGTCCGACCGGGATCTACACGAGACACCGGGGCGCTCGCTCGGCCTGGCGGGCGTGGGCCGTAAGGTCTGACCGGGGGCGATTCGGACAGGGGTGCTCGGGTGGACGCACACGATCTGGCGGTGCGCTGGGCGGACGCGCTCGACGGCGTCGTCGCCCCCACGCTGACCCGCACCCAGATCGAAGCCCTGCTCGCGGGGTTGAGCGAACGGTTGCTGGCCGCATTGCGCGGGGACAGCGACCTGGACTCCGCACGGATCGCCGCCACCGCGCTGGTCGCGGCCAATTACCGGGACGAGTCTGCGGTCAGCCGCACCGTATCGGTGATCTGCCGGGATATGGTCCGAGCCGTCGTCGAGACCCCGGATCCGCGACGGGAGTGGGAGCGCCACGATCCCGAGCGGGTGCGTGAGCGTGCGATCGATGTGGCCGGGGAGTTCGCCGCCGGATTCACCGCGGCCCTGCGCGGGGCGGCACTGGCCGAGCAGGAGGCCACCCTGGCCGCGGCGCTGTCGGCGGTGCGGGAGGCACAGGCGCAGCGGCAGTTGTCACAGGCGCGCTTCTCGGCCATCTTCGCGGGCGCGTCGGTGGGCATCGGCACCATCGACGTGCGCACCGGACGGGTGGTGGACGTCAATGCCGCGATGGCCGAAATGTTCGGCGCCCCAGTAGAATCCATCGCCGGACAGCCGGTTGCCGAGGTGCTCGGGCCGATCAACATCGGCCCCGCATACGCGCAGTTCCAGCAGTTACTCGAGGGCGGAATCGATCGTTTCCGGATGGAGACCGGATACACCCATCCGGACGGGCATCGCACCGCGATCGACCTGTCCATGTCGGCGGTCCGCGAGGAGGACGGCCGGATACGCTTTCTGATCGGCGTCGCGGTGGACATCACCGAGCGCAAGGCGCTGTCGGATCGGCTGTGGTACGACGCGCACCACGACAATCTGACCGGCCTGGCCAACCGGGTGCTGTTCTTCGACCGGCTCGCCGAGGCCACCCCGCCGATCGGCCTGTGCTATCTGGATCTGGACGGTTTCAAGGAGATCAACGACGCGTACGGGCACACCGTCGGCGATCGGGTGTTGCAGGCGGTGGCCGAACGATTGCGGGACGTCGCGGAACCCGACGGGCTCGCGGCCCGGCTCGGCGGCGACGAATTCATCGTGCTGACCGAGAAGTGCCGCGACGAGGGCGGGCCGCACAGCCTGTCCCGACGACTGCTCACCGCGTTGTCCGAACCGATAGTCGTTGCGGGACAGACTGTCTCGGTGGGCGCTTCGATCGGGACGGCACTGGTCGACGAACCACCCACCGCCATCGACGATCTCATGCACACCGTCGATACGGCCATGTACCGCAACAAGTCCGCGCGGTCGCGTCCGGGCCTGCGCACCCGGCGCAGGCGCTGAGGCTCCGCCCGCCCGCGCGCCCGGTGCGGCCTACTATTCTGCGATAGCCCGGAGTTGACCGGACGTGAGGGGATTCGATGATCGCGCTGACCTCGACGGCCGAGGATGTGCAGCGGGCCGCGGACCTGCTCGGCGTATTCGCCTTCGGGGTCTCCGGTGCGCTGCTGGCGGTGCGCAGGAACTACGACATGGTCGGCATCGGCGTACTGGCCTGCGCCACGGCCTTCGGCGGCGGGGTGGTGCGCGATGTCGTCATCGGGGCGGTGCCGCCGGTGGCGCTGACCGATCCGTGGTACATCGGCCTGCCGATCCTGGCCGCGGCGATCATCTTCCTGTGGCGGCCGCCGCCCCGGCTGGTCGCCACGCCGCTGGATCTCGCCGACGCCGTCGGCCTGGGCGTCTTCAGTGTCACCGGCACGGTCATCGCCTACCAGCACGGCCTGGCCACGGTGCCCTCGGCCCTGCTGGGGGTGCTCACCGCGGTCGGCGGCGGGCTCATCCGCGACGTGCTGGCCGGTGTTCAGCCCAGCGTGCTGCGCCCGGACCAGGAGATCTACGCGCTGCCCGCGCTGCTCGGGGCGAGTGTGGCCGCGACGCTGCTGCATTTCGGCGCGCTCGACGCCTGGACCGGTGCGGCGGCGTCGGCCGGTGCGGTGGTGTTCCGGGTGCTGGCCCTGCGCTACCACTGGCACGCGCCGCTGGCCAGGCGGCGGAGCTGAGCGCGCCGCCGGTCACCGGTGCAGCCAGGTGTCGAAGAACTGCAACCGCGCCGACGCCTCGAACTTCAGGTCGGAGACCACGGCCGACACCCCGATCGTCTGGGAGAGTTCGATGGTTGGGATCCACAGCCCGTCGTCCAGCACGCCCTGCTGCGCCCGGCCGATCAGCCCGGATCGCGCGGCCGGGTCGGTCGTCTGCAGCTCACCGGACAACGCCTGGTCCAGATCCGGAATCGGGCCGCGCAGGTTGTAGTTCTGGCCGTCCAATCCGAACACGGTGCGCAGGATGTCGCCGTCGGCGCGCGTGGTGTTGTAGTACAGCGAATCGAAGTCCTTGCGGCTCTGGCGCGCGGTGTACTCCGCGTCGGACGCGGGCTCGAGCCGCAGATCCACTCCGACGGTGCGCAACTGCTGCTGGATCAGCTCGAGGATCGCCTGGTTCCCGGCGAAGGCATGGCTGAACAGCACGCCGAAGGACAGCCGGGCCCCGTTCTTGGCCCGGATGCCGTCGCTGCCCGGCACCCAGCCGGCCTTGTCCAGCACCGACTTCGCGGTATCGGGCGCGTAGCCGAGATATTTCGAAAGATCCACGTACCCGGGCGTTTTCGAGGCCAGCGAACTGGTCGCGGTCTTGAACTGCGGACCCAGTACGGTATCGACCAGCTCCTTGCGGTTGATCGCGGTCAGCAGTGCGGCGCGCACCGCGGGATCACCCAGCGGGCCGCGGGTCAGATTCGGTTGGAGGCCGAACGGTACGCCGGGATTGGGCGTGACCTGCAGACGTCCACCCGAAGCCTCGATCTGGGAAGCGTCCTGCGGCAGCGCGTCACTCACCGCATCGAGCTGCCCCGAGGACAGACTGCCGGTGCGAACCCCGGACTCCGGAATCACGGTGAATTCGATCCGATCCAGATAGGCGGCGCCGTGATGACCGAAAACCGTTGAGCCCCAGTTATATCCGGCACGTTTTGCCAAGGTCGCCGACGCGCCCTGCCGGTACCCGGCATAGGTGAACGGTCCGCTCCCGATATCGTCGCCCTGGCAGCGCCGGTCGGCGGGTTCGGCGGTCGTGGCGTCGGCGAGGATGCCCAGCTGCGGAGTCGAGGTCGCCTGCAGGAACTGCGCGTTGGGGCGATCGAAGCCGACCCGCGCGGTGAGCGGATCCAGTACGGCGGTTCCGGTGTACCCGGCCAGATAGCTCGCTCCCAGTGGCGCTTTGGCTCCGGTGAGCGTGTGCACGATGGCGTCGAAGTTCTTCTGCACCGAGGTGGCGGTCAGCGCGGTGCCGTCGCTGAAGGTCACCCCCGGGCGCAGATGGAAGGTGAACGTCTTCGCGTCCGGACTCACCTCCCAGCTCTGCGCTAGCCAGGGCGTCGTCGCGCCGGTTCGGGGATCCTGATCGGTCAGCGAATCCACGATCTGCCGTGTGACATAGAGGGTTTGGTTGGTCCCGGACTGGGCCGGATCCGAACAGGTCGGCGCGAGCGAGAGTCCGTAGCGCAGGGTTCCGCCGGGCCGGGGCGGTCCGGCGGCACCGCCGGACGGGGTCGCCGAACCGCAGGCGGCGAGCGTGAGCGTCGCGGTGAGCGCGCAGAAGGAAGCGAGAAGGCGTTTCATGGTCGTTCTCCGGGAAGGCTGTGGTGTGAACGTCGTCCAGGCGCCGGGCCGGCCGGTCACGGGGTCTTCTTCGGCAGGCCGGGCGGATTGATCCGGCTCTGCTGCACCGCTTCCCCGCCCAGGCCCCAGCGGTCCAGCACCTTGCGGTACAGACCGTGGTCGATGGCGTACTGCAACGCCTCGTGCACCGGGCCGATCAGACCGTTGTCCTTCTTGGTGAGCACCGCGATCTCGGCCTGCAGCGCGTCGCCCGCGCCGGAGAACGTCGAGACGATCTTGGTTTGTCCCGTGGTGGCCACGTGGTACGCGGCATCCGGATCGGGGCCGAGGAAGCCGTCGAGGCGGTGCGAGGCCAGCGCCAGGTAGTAGTCCGTGGTCTTCTGGTAGTAGGCGATGTCGATCTTCGGCAGGCCCTCGGCCACGTTGCGCTGATCCCACTGCACCAGCAGCTGTTCCTGATTGGTGCCACTGCCCACGCCGATTCGCTTGCCCGCCAGCGATTTACGGTCCTGATAGGTCCAATTCGCATCCTTGGGCAGTTCGAGCGCGAGGGTGTCCTTGCGGTAGGTGGCGAAGTCGTACTTCTCCTTGCGTTCCTCGGTCACGGTGACGTTGGAGATGAACGCGTCCACCGCGCCGGAATCGACGGCGACGAAGTTCTGCGCCCAATCCGCGGTTCGCGGATCGAGTTTCAGCCCGAGGATGTCCGCCACCAGCGATGCGAAGTCGAACTCCGAGCCGATCACGGTGCGGTCGTCTGTGGCGTAGAACCGCAGCGGCGCACCGGCATCCGCTGATCCGGTGACGATCAGCGTGCCGCGATCGCGGATCGCGGCGGGCACCTGGGCGGCGATCGAATCCACCTTCTCCGCGTGCACCCGGCCCGCCTGCTGCGGCGACAGATCGTAGCTCTGCCCGTTCACCGAGCGGACCTCGTCACCGGCGCCGTCGCCGCCACCGCAGGCGCCGACCACCAGCGCCACCGTGCTGAGCACTGCGGCCAGCGCCATGCCGCGCCGCCGTAATATTGCCTGGACCCTCATCGAAACGCCTTGTCCTCCATCGATCCTGGCGGTAACACTGTCCCCCGCGAGCCGGATTGCCGCGACGTTCGCGAGCCAGGTCTGCACGACCGCTCCGGCCGGCAGCACAGACGCTAGGCCGAACCCCTTGGCGCGTCTGCACTCTCGATCGGCGTGAATCGAATGCTGTTTCCTGTGGGGCAGGTGTGCAGTGGCTTCGGATCGGCTGGGCAGCCACCGGAATCCGGGCCCGAGGAGTCAATCGGAGAATTTCTCCTCTTATCATGGGAGTCGGCAGTGTGCACCGCACGGGAGGACCCATGGACGCAGCGACGCGGCCGATGCGCGCCGATGCGCGCCGCAACTACGAGCGCATTCTCGAATGCGCGCGCCAGACGTTCGCCGAACTGGGCACCGAGGCCCCACTGGACGAGATCGCCCGCCGCACCGGCGTCGGGCCCGGCACCCTGTACCGGCACTTCCCGAATCGCGCGGCGCTCATCGAGGCCGTCTACCGCTCGAGTGTCGAGGCGCTCAGCCGGCGCGCGCAGGAATTGCTCGACTCGGACCACACGCCGTTGGAGACGCTGGACCTGTGGGTCCGGGCCCAGGTCGACTTCGTGATGAACCGTCGCGGTCTGGCGGTCACGCTCAAGGCGGCCCTGGACCGCGACTCGGACACCTTCATGCTCTGCTCCACCCTCGCCACCCAGGCCGCCGCCGCGGTCCTGCGCCCCGCCCAGGAGGCGGGACTGGTCCGCCCCGAACTCGAACCGCAGGATCTGATCCGGCTGGGTCACGGCGTCGGCGCCGCCTGTGAACACACTCCCGAGGCGGCCGAACGGCTGCTCACGGTCGTGCTCGCGGGCCTGCGCACGACGACCTGATATCTCTGGCATCGGCCCGCGGGGCGCGACGTCAATGCGCGGGCCCCAGCGCGAGTACGTAATTGCGGCAGCGGGCCGACAGAGTGAGCCCGGCCGTGGCCAATGCCGTGCGGATGCGCTGGTCGTCGTGCTCGAAAACGCGCAGCACCAGCGCCTGCGGCACCTGGTCGTGCAGTTCGGTGATGACCGCGCCGATCAGTGCGGCCAGGCCGCCGGGATCGACATCCTCATATCTGATCCCCTTCCCCGCATCGATGTACGCCGCACTGCCCAGGACCGAGGTGCTCACGCTGGCCACCGGCTCCACCGACCCCGGAGTCAGCAGTGCGACGACGAGCGCCTGACCGGGCGGTTCGGTGGATTCGGCGAGGGCGTGCAGCACACAGTCCACCGGTTCGGCGAAGGTCAGCGCCATCGGCGCCCGCCAGGTGCGCGGTTCGGCGGTCCACACGCGGGCGTATTCGCCGACCGCGACCGCGCCGAGCGCCACGGCCGCACGCCCCTCGGGTCCGATATCGGTACCGGGCCAGCGCAGCACCCGATATCCCATCGCCCGCGCATGCGCGGCCGCACCGGCCAGCAGGGCCGCCACGACGGCCTCCTCGGCATCGGTAGCGGGTTCGAAGTCGTAGTGCCCCAACTGGATCCGGCGAAAGTACCGAGAGACGTACACCGGCTCGGTCACCACCCGCGCATTCGTGTCCTCGGTCAGGGCCGCCCAGCCGAGCAGTTCGCCGTCGCGCCGGGCGGCCAGAATTCCCAGCCGGCCGGGCGCGGGGCCGAGATCCTCGGTGACGGCCAGCGCCCCCGCACCGGCCAGCTCGTTCGCCAGGCGCAGACCTGTCCCCGGATGCCGATCCCATTCGAGTACCAAGTCCATATCCGCACGATAGCCACGAAATTTGCTGTTCGATTACCAGACACGGTGAGGACTGCCGCACGGCTCGCTCTCGACCATCGTGACAACACCGACATAAGCGGTGTTCTCACGACTCTTCGCCCGCTCGAAGTGGTGATACCGTAAACGAATCCAAGATTGCCAATCGGTAACAGGGAATGTAGTTCAGTCGGGCTTCAGCAAGGAGAATTGCGATGACAAGCTCACTGCGACTCGGGCGCACCCGTACCGTCGCCGCATTCGCGGCGGCCGCTTGCCTCGGCGGGACAGCCCTCGCGAACGCCGTACCCGTCCCCCTCGATCCGCATCCCGGCGCGGCCGACAATCTGGTGACCAACGCGAATTTCCACAGCGGACTCAACGGCTGGTCCACCCACGTCTATCACGCGAACGTCGGCAGCAGCGGCGCGAACGTGCACGACAGCGGCTATATCGGCCAGGACGTTCCGGTGCGCAACGGCGCGAGGTACACCTATTCCGTCCGTGCCGGCGCGAATCCGGGCGGTTCGGTTCTCGCCCTGGCCCTGGATTCACGAACCGGCGTGGCGTACGTCAGCCGGTCGGTGACCGCGCCGACGACCGTCAGCCAGACTTTCACCGCGGTCGGCCCGACGGTGTACATCGCCTGCCAGGCCACCGGCGCGGGCGTGGGCGGATGGTGCAACGACTTCAGCCTCGTCGCCGCGCCGGGACCGTCCAGCGGGTCGGGCGGAACCGGCTCGGCAGGCTGAACCGCATCGCCGCAAGGCTTACCTTCCGACATTCAGCGAATTATCGGCTACCAGCGTTTCCGCTGTCCCATTCGGGCGATGCGGGTACTTTTGACCGAGTGCGGTATGCGCACGGAAGCGTCGAGGCGATCACTTCCTTCCTGGCAACCATCGTTGCCGGGCTGTCGTTGACGCTGCCGATCGATTTTCGCTGGGTCAACGACACTGGGCTGGTGCAGTTGAACGCCCTGGCCAACAGTCAACCTCGGGCAATCGCCGCGGGGGCGATCGTCGCGGTGATCGTGTCGACCTTCGCCGCGACCGCGTTGAACGAACTGGTGGCCTGGTGCACCGCGTTGTTCGGGATCGCGGTGCTGTTCGTCAACCACATCCTCGGGCAGTCGGCCGGGCCCGGCGCCTCGTTGACCACGTTGAACTTCCTGGACGCGCTCGCGGGTGGGGTACTGCTGGGCGGTCTCGGGGCGGCGGTGCTGCACCGGCGGATCTCGGCGTTCGGATGGACGGTCGGCGCCATCGCCGGCATCGTGATCTCCGAGGCGCTGCCTGCCCCGTTGCGCACCGGGATGACCGGTCACCACGTCCGGGCGAACTGGGTGCCGGGTAATTCGCCGCCGACGTGGGTGATCGGCGTGGTCATGGTGCTGGTCGCGATCAGCGCCTATCTGAACCGGCGTCAGCCCCCGGCGAACCGGCTGTCGGTGGAATTGCCGATGGCGCCGATCGTCACCGGCGTCATCTTGATCACCTCGCGGATGTTCCTCGCCGGGTGGATCGCGCGTCATGCCGACAGTGTGTGGTCCATCGCGATGGTCGCGACGATCACGGTACTCATCGCCGGCGTCGCCGCGCTGCTGCTGCCGGGCCGGGACGGGGTGTTCGTCCTGCTCGCCGCGGCCTTGACCGCGTCCGGGAACGCCATCGTGCCCGCCGATATCCCACAATGGTCCGTCCCGATCCTGATCGTGCTGTGCGGGGCCGGGGTGCTGATCGGGGTGCGCTGGTCCTCGCTGCCGCTCGCCCTGGCCGGCGCGGCGGCCCTGGCCTTGACCGCGGCACTGATGACCCACGTGCACAACTCCATCGCCGACGCGATCTGCGAGGTCGCGCTGGTGCTGATCGCGGGCTACTGCCTGGGGACCTCCCCGCCGCGGCACAGCGCGAGCCGGGTGCTGGCGATCGTGATCCTGCTGGTCCCCTCGGTGATCGTCGCGCTGCGCGCCAGCCTCAGCTTCGGCGCCTGCGATCTGATCGGTATCGACCGCGCGGTCGTGTGCGAATACGACGAGCGCTCCTCCGCGGCGCCCGGTTGGACGGCCTTGGCGATGATCATCGGATACGCGGTACTCGCCTGCGTGATCAGTCGCCGACCTGTGGTCGCCGACGCCGCCGCGGCCGCGCCGCAAGCGGCACCGCCGTACGACCCGATGCGCGACGAGCCGTTCGATCAGACCTGAGGCCCCGGATGCGGCAGGGGAATCCGGGGCTCTCCGGGTCGGCCCGGGGGTGCCCCGGCGGCGCGCTCGCGTTCGAAGGTCAGCAGCAGGTCCGCGGCGACGCTGACGGCAATGGTGGCCGGTTCCTTGCCGGTGATCTCCGGCAGGCCGATGGGGGTACGGATGCGGGCGATGGCTTCGGGTGTGTGACCGCCCTCGGACTCGAGCCGGCGGCGGAAGCGGGCCCACTTGGCCGACGAGCCGATCAGGCCGATCGAACCGAAATCACCGCCGCGCAGGGCAGCGTCGCAGAGCGCGGCGTCCTCGGCGTGGTCGTGGGTCATGATCAGCAGATGGGTCCCGGCCGGCAGTTCGGCCAGCACCTGCTCGGGCAGCAGCGGCACCTCGTGGACGTGGATGCGGGCCGGCGCGTCGCGCAGGACGGACAGCCGCTCGTCACCGAGCATGCCGGGGCGAGTGTCGATCAGATGCAGGTCGAGGTCGTGGCGAGTCAGGATGCGCGCCAGCTCCAGCCCGACGTGTCCGACGCCGAAGATCGCGACGGCGGGCACCACCGGCAGCGGTTCCAGAAGCAGCACAACGGTTCCCCCGCAACACTGCACCCCGTGACAGTTCGTCACCTTGTCGTTCAGCGCGAAATCCATCAGCTCCGGCCGCGGGTCCGCAGCGCCGATCAGCTCGCGGGCCCGCTCGACCGCGACCGCCTCGATATTTCCCCCGCCGATCGAACCCCAGGTATGCTGTTGTCCCACAACCAGTTTCGCACCGGCGCGACGCGGTGCATGACCGCGCACGGCCGCGACGGTGAGCAGCGCACCGGGCTCCCGGCGCGCCCGCAACAGCGCCACCGCATCCACCCAGGTCAGCTCACTCATACCCGAAAATTCCCGTACCGTAGTACTTCTCGTCCGTCGCGGGAAGTCCCGCTCGCCCCGCGCCGTTCCCGTCACCGGCCGCAGCGATGCCGGCGGCAACCGGGTCGATGAGCGAAATATCCTGCGTAGCAGCGTCGTCCGCGTGCAGACCGTGACGCGCGCGCTCGATCGCCCAGTACACCGCCTCCGGTGTCGCGGGTGCGGCCAGTTCGATGCTCATCTCCAGCCGGCCGAATGCGCCGACCGCCGCGCGCAACGCCTCGCGCACCGAGAACGCCAGCATCAGCGGCGGCTCGCCCACCGCCTTGGATCCGTAGACCGCGCCCTCCTCGGAGGCGTCGGCCAGCAACTCGACATTGAACACCTCCGGCATCTCCGAGAAGCTCGGCAGCTTGTAGGTGCTCGCGGCCTGTGTCAGCAACCGGCCGCGCCCGGGCCCGTCACCGGTGTCCCAGCGCAGGTCCTCGAGGGTCAGCCACCCCGCGCCCTGGACGAAACCGCCCTCGATCTGACCGATATCGATCAGCGGGGACAGGCTGTCGCCGACATCGTGCACGATGTCGACCCGCCGGATGCGGTATGCGCCGGTGAATCCGTTGACCTCCACCTCGGCGGCCGCCGCGCCGTAGGCGAAGTATTTGAAGGGCGACCCGTGCATATTCGCCGCATCCCAGTGCAGCCCCTCGGTCCGGTAGAAACCGGTCGCGGACAGTTGCACCCGCTGCCGGTAGGCGGTCCGCACCAGATCGGCCCAGGCGATGCCCTCGTCGGACGCGCCCAGCGGCCGGGCCACTCCGTCCACGATCCGCACATCCGCCGCACCGCAGCCGAGCCGGGTCGCGGCCACCTGCGAAAGTCGTTCGCGCAGTTGCTCACACGCGTTCTTGATCGCCGCGCCGTTGAGGTCCGCCCCGGAACTGGCCGCGGTCGCCGAGGTGTTCGGCACCTTGTCGGTGCGGGTGGGGGCCAGTCGCACCGTGCTCATCGGAACGCCCAGGGTGGTCGCGGCGACCTGCAACATCTTCGTGTGCAGGCCCTGCCCCATCTCGGTGCCGCCGTGATTGATCAGCACCGAGCCGTCCTTGTAGATCAGCACCAGCGCGCCGCCCTGATTGAACGCGGTCAGATTGAAGGAGATGCCGAATTTGACCCCGGTGACCGCCATCCCCCGCTTGGTATGCCGATGTGCGGCGTTGAACGCCTCGATCTCCCGGCGGCGAGAGCTCAGATCGGCGTTCTCGTGCACCCGCCGCCAGACCGTTTCGATCCGCTCCGGCGTGCGCACCGGCTGCCCGTACGGTGTGCACTGCCCCGCGGAATAGAAGTTGCGGCGACGCAATTCGGCCGGGTCCAGACCCAGCAGCGGGGCGCAGCGACCGAGCAGGTCCTCCATCACGAGCATGCCCTGCGGCCCGCCGAACCCCCGGAACGCGGTGCTGGAAGTCTTGTGTGTCTTGGCGATTCGGCCGCTGATCCGGGCGTTCGGAATCCAGTACAGGTTGTCGACGTGGCACAGCGCCCGGGCCAGCACCGGTTCGGACAGGTCCAGGCTCCAGCCGCCGTCCGCGGTGAGGGTCGTGTCCAGCGCGCGCAACCGGCCGTCGGCGTCGAATCCGGCCCGCCACGCGGCGTGGAAGCCGTGCCGTTTACCGGACATGGTCAGATCCTGAGTCCGGTTGAGCCGCAGTCGAACCGGACGGCCGGTGAGGGTCGCGCCGAGCGCCGCGACGGCCGCGAAACCGTGCGGCTGCATCTCCTTGCCGCCGAAACCGCCGCCCATCCGCAGGCACTGCACCGTCACCTCGTGGCTGCGCAACCCGAGCACGTGCGCGACGATCTCCTGCGTCTCGGCGGGGTGCTGGGTGCTGCACTGCACGAAGATCTGCCCGGACTCGTCCACCACGGCCAGCGACGCATGCGTCTCCAGATAGAAGTGCTCCTGCCCGGAGAACTCCAGTTCGCCGTCGAAGATCCGCGTCGACTCGGCGAATCCGGCCTCGATATCGCCGCAGCGTATCTGCGGCTGGGCCCCCTGGAAACTGCCCGCCCGAATCGCATCGGCGATGGTGATCAACGCCGGGAGCGGTTCGAACTCGACCTCGACGGCCGCCGCGCCGAGCCGGGCCGCCTCGAGCGTCTCCCCGAGCACCCAGCACACCGCGTGCCCGTGGAACATGACCTCGTTCGGGAACAGCGGTTCGTCCTGCTTCGTCCCGGCGTCGTTGACACCCGGCACGTCCTCGGCGGTCAGTACCCGGACCACACCGGGCACCGCCAACGCCGGCGCGGTGCGCAGCGCGAGGATTCGCGCGTGCGCGCACATGACCTGCACCGGATAGGCGTGTAGCACGTCCTTGGCGCGATATACCAGGTCATCGGTGTACAGCGCGGCCCCGGTAACGTGCAGAGCCGCGCTTTCGTGCGGCATCGGCAAGCCCACCGACGGCTTCTCGGGTCGCTGCGACAGCGCGCTCATCCGGCACCGCCGAGGTGCCGGGAACGAGCCGAAGCGGTTGCGGCCGAGGCGAATACCCGTGTCATACCGCCACCTCCTCGACACCTCGCGCGAACAGCTCCCGCAGGCTCTGCCCGAGCATCGCGCGGCGATACCCCGCGCTGGCGCGGTGGTCGTCCAGGGGTGTGCCCTCGCCTTCGAGCACTCGCGCGGCCGCCTCGACGGTCTCCGGCGACCACGAGCGGCCCCGCAGCGCGGCTTCGGCGGCATGGGCACGGAGGGGGGTCGCGGCCACTCCACCGAGTCCGATCCGCGCCGAACGCACCGTACCGCCGTCCACATCGATCGCGAAAGCGACTGCGACACTGGAGATATCGTCGAAACGCCGCTTGGCGACCTTGTGGAAGCCGGTCAGCGGGGCGAGCGGGCGGGGAATGCGCACGGCGCGGATCACCTCGTCGGGGCGGCGGACGCTGCGCCGGTACCCGGTGAAGTAGCCGGCCAACTCCACCTCGCGTTCTCCCGCCGGGCCGGCCAGCAGGACCGTCGCGTCCAGGGCCAGCAGCGCGGGGGCGGCATCGCCGATCGGAGAACCGGTGCCGAGATTGCCGCCGAGGGTCGCGCTGTTGCGGATCAGCCGGGAACCGAACTGCGGGAACAGCTCCGCCAGCAGCGGCACGCCGCCTGCCAGCCGTCGTTCGAGTTCGGTGAGGGTCAGGGCCGCGCCCACTTCGAAGTGATCGGGTTCGACCCGCAGAATCCGCAGTTCGGGCAGCCGATCGATGGCGATCACGTGGTCCGCGCGGCGGGCGCCGATATTCACTTCCACGCCCCAATCGGTGCACCCCGCGACGAGGGCGGCGTCGGGATGCGAGCGCAGCAGAGTCAGCGCGGCGGGAAGCGTCGCGGGCCGGACGAAGGTGCGACCGTCCCGCTCGAGCACGGTCGGGACCGGTTCGGGCGGCGCGGCCGCCAGGCGCCGGGCGAGCGGATCGTCGGGGGCCGGTGTGCCGATCGCGAAGGCGGCATCGCGGATCGGGCGGTAACCGGTGCAGCGGCAGAGGTTTCCGCTCAGCGCGTGCAGGTCGAATCCGTTCCGGCCGTGCTCGGGCTCGGCCGGACCATCGGTCGCCGCGCGGTCGGGGCGATAGTATTCCGCGGCCATACTGCATACGAAACCCGGTGTGCAGTAACCACATTGGGAGCCACCGCGGATCGCCAGCGCGCGCTGCACCGGATGGAGAGCCGCGGGCCCGCCCAGTCCCTCGGCGGTGACGACCTCCTGCCCGTCCAGCGCGGCGACCGGAATCAGGCAGGAATTCACCGCGGTCCATTCGGTGCGCCCGACGACGCCGGGACGGGCGAGCAGAACCGAGCACGCACCGCATTCACCCTCGGCGCAGCCCTCCTTACTGCCGGTGAATCCGCATCCGCGCAGGAATTCCAGCAGAGTCGTCGTCGGCGCGGCCGGAGAAATCGGCAGGAGTTCTCCGTTGACCGTTATCCGCGCCGCAACCATGGCAAACCCTCTTTTCACTGTCGATCGAACGAGCGTGCAGTCGGGTCGAGAACGACGATCACCATTTTAGGCAACTTTCCGCAACGCGTGCGCGAGGCGCACGACCACCGCATACCTTCGGGATGATCCTCCCAACGACACAACACATTTCATCGCTCCGATCGGATTATCCGCCGAACCGGCGCATCGGAAGTGTTACCTCCGGTAAACATATCGTTGCGGCACAACCGGGCATCGGCTTCCGACATTTACGCTTGCGCCGCGGGAGGTTCGCACCCGAATTCCCGCGACACTTTCGTGCCGGGAGTTCCGGTCGTCGTCGGCCGGTATATCCGCTCGCCCAGGAGGCTTGCCATGCCATTGCGCTTCCCGCGTCCCTCGCGCAATCCACACGCCGGGCCGGCCCACCCGGTCGACGAGGTGCCGCCTCCGGCCCGGCTCACCCTGCTGGGGCTGCAGCACCTGGCGATCATGTACGCTGGCGCGGTCGCGGTGCCGCTGCTGGTCGGGGGCGCGCTGAAATTGCCGCAGCATACGATCGGCGTCCTGGTGAACGCCGATCTGCTGGTCTCGGGGATCGTCACGATCGTGCAGTCGGCCGGGATCGGCAAGATCCTGGGCGTTCGGCTGCCGCTCGTGGCGGGTGCGACGTTCACGGTCGTCTCGCCGATGATTCTCATCGCCGAACAATTCGGCGGCGGCGAGGCGGGCCTGCCCGCGGTCTACGGCGCGATTCTGGTATCGGGTGTTTTCGGTCTGATCATCGCCCGCTTCTTCGCCACGGTGGTTCGTTTCTTCCCGCCGCTGGTGTCCGGTTGTGTGATCTGTGTGATCGGGCTGTCGCTGATCGGCGCGGACGCCGGACTGATCGCCGGTAACGACCCGAAATCGCCCGAGTACGGCCAGATTTCGCATATCGCCCTGGCCGGACTCGTGATTCTGATCATCGTATTGATCCACAGATTCTCCCGCGGCCTGATCAGTCAGCTGGCGGTCCTGCTGAGCATCGTGCTCGGGACGATTGTCGCGATACCGATGGGCCTGGTGGATCTGTCCGGGGTCGGCACGGCGGGCTGGTTCGGCATCTCGCGGCCGTTCCTCTTCGGTGCGCCCCAATTCCACGTCGCCGCAATCATTTCCATGTGTGTGGTGATGCTGGTGACGTTCACCGAGTCGACCGCGGACATCGTCGCGGTGGCCGAGATGGTCGACAAGCCGCTGCAACCGGGCGATCTGGCGCGCGGCCTGGCCGCCGACGGCCTGTCCGGGGTACTGGCCGGAGTGATGAACTCCTTCCCCGACACCGCGTTCGCCGAGAACGTCGGACTGGTCGGGCTCACCGGCGTGCGCAGCCGATGGGTGGTGTCGGTGTGCGGTGTGCTGCTGGTGGCGCTCGGGCTGGTGCCCAAAGTCGGGAGTCTCGTTGCGGCACTTCCGAATCCGGTGATCGGCGGGGCGGCGACGGTGATGTTCGCGATGGTCACCGCGGTCGGTCTGCGCGTACTGCACAAGGTGCGGTTCGACGGCACGCACAACATGCTCATCATCGCGGTGACCCTGTCGGTGGCGCTGTTGCCCTCGGTCGCCCCGAACTTCTACGCGAAGTTCCCCACCGACTTCCAGATGATCGCGAGCAGTCCGATCACCTCCGCGGTGATCGTGGTGTTCGTGCTGAATCTGTTGTTCAACCACTGGCGCAGCGATACCCGGGTCCCCGTGGGCTGAGCCGCGGTGCGGACGTCCCCTGTCCGGGGGACGGTCGATCACCTGTCGAGGTGACGATTTCACCCCCGGATCTTCCTACCGTGATCGGTACGGCAGCGCGTTCGCCGCCGCCGCTTCGCCAGGAGGTAGGGATGTCCAGCGGTCTGTTCCTGTACGCGTTACCCGCGTTCGTCGTGCTGATGCTCGTGGAGTGGGCGGGCTACCGGTTCGATCCGGATCGCCGGGGCGGCACGGTCCGCGATTCGGCCACCAGCATCTCGATCTATCTGCTGGGCCGGTTGGCCAAGGCGGTCGAGCGTTTCCTGGTGCCCTTCTCCATCCTCGGCGTGGCGGTCGCGCTGACGCCGTGGCACCTGAACCCGCACGATTGGTGGGTGTGGGCGCTGGGCCTGGTGGTCACCGACTTCTGTTACTACTGGGCGCATCGGGCCGATCACCGGATCCGGCTGCTGTGGGCCGGGCACAGCGTGCACCACTCCAGTCAGCAGTTCAATCTGACCACCGCGGTGCGCCTGCCGTGGCTGATCCCCGGGACGTTCATCCGCTCGGCCGCGTGGATTCCCGCGGCGGTGATCGGCCTGCCGCTGTGGATGATCTTCCTGTTGCAGTCGATCGGCCTGCTCTACCAGTTCCCGATCCACACGCAGCGGATCGGCACACTCCCCGCCCCGATCGAATACCTCTTCAACACACCGTCCCACCACCGGGTGCACCACGGCGCCAACAACCCGTACCTGGACAAGAACTACGCCGGCATCCTGATCATCTGGGACCGCATGTTCGGCAGTTACGCCGAGGAACTCGAACCCGTCCGCTACGGGCTCACCACGAACATCGACACGTACAACCCGCTCGTGGTGAACTATCACGAATTCGCCCGGATGATCTCCGACGTCCGCCACGCCCGCACCTGGCGGGCCCGGGTCGGCCACGTCTTCGCCCCTCCGGGCTGGACCCCCGAGCCCGCGGTGACCGGTCCGGCCCTCGAACGCGAACCCGTCCGGATCTCCGAGTAGCCGGGCCGGAGCGGGTCAGTCGGGTGCGTCGTCGCCGGTGTCGATCGGCTCCATCGCCTCGCGCTCGGCGCGGTTGCCCGGTACGCCCTTCGAGACTCGTTCCGCTTCGAGGTCCTCCTCGATATCGTCCACCAGCGCCGCGGTTTCCTCGCGATCGTCCAGGTCTTCCGGCGTTTGCCGGAAGGCCTGCTCTCGGCTCTCGGACCTGGGATCGCCGTTTCCAGAGTGGGAACTCATCGCTGTACTCCTTCGGGTGTTCACTCCGTGCGGGACCGGGCCGCCGACAGCAACAACTCGACCGCGTGCCGCACCGTTCGGTCGAGGACCTCGGCCGGCTCACCGTCGAACCGGCGATGCTCGGCCCGCGCGTCCCGGCGGGAGGCGACGGCGAACCACACCGAACCGGGCTCTTCGCCGTCCTGGGGACCGGGGCCTCCGACACCGGTGGTCGCCACGGCGAAGTCCGCGTCCATCAGCGAACGCACGCCCTGGGCCATGGCGATCGCCGCGTCCTCGGACACGACCGGAATATCGGGAACGCCGAGCACTCGCCGCTTGACCTCGGTGGAGTAGGCGACGACACCCCCGCGAAACCATTGCGCGGAATCCGCCGCGGCTCCCAATGCGGCCGCGAGGTTGCCCGCGGTCAGCGATTCCGCGACCGCCACCGTCAGTGTCCGGCGTTTGGCCAGCTCGGCGAGCTGCGTCACGATCTCGGCCATGATCTCCTCTCACCCTCGGCGGCGCGTTCGGGATGCCCGGGAAGGACGAGCCCAAACCCGGGACCAGCCCGAAGACCGTCGGCGACCGAAAGTGATCGCACCGATGCGGCGCAAACAGAAGAACGGCCCGGAACATATGTTCCGGGCCGTTCTTCGTAGTAGCGGGGACAGGATTTGAACCTGCGACCTCTGGGTTATGAGCCCAGCGAGCTACCGAGCTGCTCCACCCCGCGTCGGTGAACACAACATTACACACGGGTGGTTGACGATCGCAAATCGCCTGGTCGATAGCGGTTTTCGACGTTCCGGTCGGCAGCGTCGGATGATCTTGCGGCGCGAGCGCTGCTGTGACTGTGATCACATAGCGCTGTGTGCAGCCGGGCGGGACGGCCATTACTTCGCGCACGCACGCGTGCGTTTCCAGCGCAAGGGAAAAATAACGTGACTCACGACACAAATTGCCGGTGATTCGAGTCACAGCGCCACCGAATAACAGACCGACCGGAATTCATCATTACGGCATTGCCCACCTGCGCGGACAGCGATTTTCCAGTTATTCGCTTCATGCAATTCCGGTTGTTATCAAGACGTGATCTGCTGAGATTTGTTCGTTATGGTCGTCGACGACCCGGATCGACACCGTGACGGGCACCCATCCGAACCGCTGCACACCGGCAACCCTGCCCCGCGGTCCGGGAAACCCCGACCACCTGGGGGCAGGGACTCGGCGGATATTCGCCGCGCCGGCGGGCACGGGGAGGGACAAACCACATGAACAAGAACCGGAAGATCAGCAGTCGCGCCCTCGGCCTCGCCGCCGTGACCGGCGCCCTTGTTGCCGTCCCGTTCGGAATCGCCGGCTCCGCCTCGGCCGCGCCGACCCACGACTGGGACGGCGTCGCCCAGTGCGAGAGCGGCGGAAACTGGCACACCAACACCGGCAACGGCTACTACGGCGGCCTGCAGTTCACGCAGAGCACCTGGCGAGCCAACGGCGGATCCGGCCTGGCGAGCCAGGCCAGCAAGGAGGAGCAGGTCCGCGTCGCGGAGAACGTGCTCAACTCCCAGGGTGCGGGCGCCTGGCCCGTCTGCGGCAAGTACCTGCGCTGGGGCGCCACCACCTCACCCGAGGCCGTCGCCCCCAAGCCCGCCCCCGCGCCGGCCGCCCCCGCGCCCGCCGCACCGGCCCCCGGCAGCCGCGAGGCGATGATCGCCCAGGCCGAGGACACCGCATCCCAGGTCGCGAAGAAGCTCGGCTTCGATTCGCAGTACCAGCAGGTGCTGCAGCAGAACAGCGGGCTGATCCAGTCGCTGGGCCGCTGATCGGCGAAGACTCCTCCATACCGGAGACGCGAACGGCGTCGCCATCGTGAGTGATGGCGACGCCGTTCGCGTTTCGCGAGCCGGGCGGGCTACCCGCCGGACTTGTTGTAATCGTCGATGGCCTTCTGCAGATCCTGGAAGGCCGAGCCCAGCTTCCCGAGATCGCCGGACTTCTGAGCGTCCTGCACGCTCTTGAGCGCGGTGTTGAGCTCCTGCACCGCCGCGTCTCGCGCGGCCGGGGAACCGGTCGGCGGGATCACCGGCGGCGGCTGGGTGGCGCCCTGGTTCGGCGTGGTGCTCTGACTGGGCGACGGACTCGTCGCGGCCTGACCGGGTTGCTGTGTCGCGGCCGTGCCCAGGCCCGGTTGCATGCTGTTGAGCGCGTCACCGAGCGTGGCCTCGTAGCCCACATTGCCGCCGTAACTGGCCAGCACCTTCACCAACTGCGGGAACGACGCCGCACTGGCACTGTTGCGTTCCAGGTACCAGGGCTCGACGTACAGGATGCCGCCGTTGCCGATGGGCAGGGTCAGCAGATTCCCATATCTGATCTTGTTGGTATTGCCACCGGTCAACGTGGTCCGCTCGTTCGATACGCGGGCATCGGTCGTCATCGACGTCTGCACCTGCTGCGGCCCCTGGGTCTGCGAATCGGTCGGCAGTTGCAACACCGTGAACTTGCCGTAATCGGCCGGGTCCGAACTCACCGAGATGTACGCGGCCAGGAACTGACGTTTGTAACCGACCATCGCACTGGTCAGATCGAAGGACGGCTGCCCGGTGGCCGGATTGCCCTTCAACACGTAGTACGGCGGCTGATTGGCACTGGTCGGAGTGTCCGATGTCGGATCGCTGGGCACCGACCAGAACGCGTTGTTGGTGAAGAACTCGCGCGGATCATCGACGTGGTACCGGCCCAGCATGTCGCGCTGCACCTTGAACAGATCCTCCGGATAGCGGAAGTGCGCGCGCAGCTCCGGGGTGATCGCGCCGGCGGGCTTCACCGTGCCCGGGAACACGCCCTGCCACGCCTTCAACACCGGGTCGGCCGGATCGACGGCGTAGAGATTGACCGTGCCGTCGTAGGCGTCGACGGTCGCCTTGACCGAGTTGCGGATGTAGCTGACCTCCTTGCGCGGCAGCACCCGCCCGGTGTTCTGGTCGATGCTGTCCTGGGTCAGCCCGTCCAGCGAGGAATGCTGTGCGTAGGGGTAGTTGTCCAGCGTGGTGTAGGCGTCCACGATCCACTGGATGCGGCCGTCCACCACCGCCGGATAGACATCGTTGTCGGTGGTCAGCCACGGGGCCACCTGCTGTACCCGGTCGCGGGGATCGCGGTTGTAGATGATCTTCGAATCCGACCCGATCGCACCGGAGAACAGAATGTTGCGCTGGGCGTACTTGGCGGCGAAGGCCAGGCGGTTGAACCAGTTGCCGATCGGCACACCGCCCTTGCCGTCGTAGGTGAATTGCTTTGTGCCGGTGTCATATTCGCGCGCCGGCTGGTTGTTGCCGCCGACGATGGCGTAATCGTCGTCGGATTTGGCGATCATCTCGCCGTAGTAGATCCGGGGCTGATCGACCTGGATCGCTTCCTTGTCCTTCTGCGAGAACAGGTCGCTGACGGTCGACTTGTCACCGACGTTGAACACCGGATAGCCGTAGGTGCCCGAACTCGTGTTGGTCCCGTTGGCCACGCCCGTGGCCGCCTGCGAGGTCTCCTTGGGCGGCGCGACGTTGACGCGGTTGGCCGGGGAGGCGACGAATCCGTCGCCGTGGGTGTAGACGGTGTGCTTGTTGATCCAGTCGGTCTGGTTGCCGGACAGGTTCTGCGGCACCAACTCTCGCGCGGCGACGATGTAGTCCTGGACCTGGCCGTCGATCGTGTAGCGGTCGATGTCGAGCGGATCCGGGAAGCCGTAGAAGTTCTGCAGCTGCTGCTTCTGGATGAACGTCTGGGTCAGCAGATTCGGGTCCAGCAGCCGGATGTTCGAGATGGTCTGCTGATCGGCCGGGATGGTGGTCGGATCCTTGGTCTGGTTGCCGGAGTAGTCGACGTAATGGACCTTGTCGCCGTCCAGACCGTACGCGTGCCGGGTGGCCTGGATATTGCGCTCGATGTAGGCGGACTCCTTGGTGGCCGCGTTCGGCCGCACCTCGAACTGCTCCACGATCAGCGGCCACACCGCGCCGACCAGAATCGAAGACAGCACCAGCAGCGCCGCGGCCATCGCCGGAACGCGCAAGTCCCGCAACACGACTCCGGCGAAGAAGGCCAGCGCGCAGATGATCGCAATGGACAGCAGGATCAGTTTGGCGGGCAGCACCGCGTTGATATCGGTGTACGAGCCGCCGGTGAACGTGGGCTCCTTACGAGTGCTGGACAGCAGCGAGTACCGGTCGAACCAGTAGGCGATCGCCTTGAGCAGCACGAAGACTCCGGCGATGATCGCGAGCTGGATGCGCGCCGGGCGGGTCAGCGTGCCCTCGCGCCCGGCCAGGCGCAGGCCGCCGAAGATGTAGTGCGTCACCAGATTCGCGAAGAACGCGATCACCGTGGCGACGAACAGCCAGTTCAGCATCATCTTGTAGAAGGGCAGATTGAACGCGTAGAAGCTGACGTCCAGATGGAACTGCGGATCCTTGATGCCGAACGCACCGCCGTGCAGGAACAGCTGCACCGTCACCCAGCTCGACTGCGCCACCAGCCCGCACAGCAGGCCCACCAGCAGCGGCAGGCCGATGCCGAACAGCCGCAGCCGGCCCATCACCGTCGTGCGGTACCGCGCGATCGGATCGTTGGGGCCCGAGACCGGGACGAACACCGGCCGGGCCCGGTAGGCCCCGAGCAGCGCCAGCCAGATGATCAGGCCTACCACCAGGGCCACCACCACGAACAACATGATCCGGGTGAACAGCACGGTGGTGTACACGTTGCGGAACCCCACCTCGCCGAACCACAGCCAGTTGGTATAGGCGTCGGTCAGCCTCGGCCCCACCAGGAGCAGTGCCGCTATGACGAGGGCCGTCACCAGCAGCACGCGGCTGCGGCGGGACAGCGAAGGTAAGCCTGTCGGGGGGCGCACGCCCACGATGCCACTCTCCCAGGTCCGGCGGAGGCGCGGACCCGAGTTCGAGACCGGCGCACCGCAGTTGCTTGCGTTGCATGTGGTCCTTACGGACCATTCGGGCCCCACTCTACGTAAATCCTGTGTTCTTTGGCCTCCGCCCGCTGCGGCGGGTGTTGGCCTTGTCGAGCCTTTCGCTTCGCGGGCGACTCCCAGCCGGACGCCGGACGCTTCGCCGCTGGGCGCGATCGAGATGGTTGCGGTTCGGAAGACGCGAGACGTGGGTGCGTTCCGGCTGTTCGGGCCGACTCGTGGGGGCGTTCCGGTCCCACCTAGACTCAGCGCGCGTGACCGTAGACAACCCGGCCTCCGCCCTCTACCGCTGTATTCGCGAAGTGGCGGAGTTCGCCGATGCCGAGGGGTGGGACCGGCCGCCACAGATGTTCGCCCTGGTGCCGACCGCGGATCTGGTGGCGGCCGAACCGGCCCTGCAGGATCAGCTCGACGACGGCGCGGAGCTGACCCCCATCGCACAGGAACCGCTTCCCGACGATGTGACGGGTGAACTGGCCCTCGACGAATTCCTGGCCACCACGAGCTGGCCCGAGGCCGTGCGGGGTTGTGTGCTGGTGCAGCAGATCGTGGTGCTGCCGCCCGATGCCGAGAAGACCCTGGACGACGCGATCGCCCCGCTGCTGGCCGACCGCGACGCGGCCGACCGCGCCGGTCGCGACGCCGCCATCACCCACCCGGGCCGCCGCGACGCGCGCCTGTTCGCCGGCGTGCTGCGCGAGGGCGTCTCGCTGTGCCTGCTGCAGGTCCGCCCCGACGAGGACGACGAAGACGACCCCTTCGGCACCGACCTCGACCTCCGCACCGCCCCCAACCTCGCCCCGAACCTGGTCGAGGCCCTGGCCCACACCTTGGAGAACGAGAACTGAGCTGTGTTTTGGCCTCCGCTTCGCTGCGGCGGGTTTTCGGCGCTGTAAGGCTCGTCGTTCAGCCCTCGAGACTCGGCTGTGTCTTTGGCCTCCGCTTCGCTCCGGCGGGTTTTCGGCGCTTTAAGGCTCGTCGTTCAGCCCTCGAGACTCGGCCTTCGGCCATGCGCTTCGAGGGCTGAACGACGAGCCCGCGCCGAAAACCTTCGGGGTTGGCGTTGCTGAACCTATCGCTTCGCGGGCGACTCCCAGCCATATAGAGACGCTTCGCCGCTGGGCACGTTGGTCGTGGCCTCGCTCCGCTTCGGCGGTCGTTCGTGTGATTCGCGCCGGAACGCGCGTTGGGGTTGGTGCTGCGGAACCTATCGCTTCGCGGGCGACTCCCAGCGAGACAGAGACGCTTCGCCGCTGGGCACGTCGCGAAGTGGACGCGCCAGGTGGTGGTGGGTTACTGCACTTGGCTGCCCTCACCCGCAGCTCGGGGCCGGCTTTCCCGCGTTGAGGTCGTTGAGGGCTTCGACTGCGGTGGTGAGGGTGTCGACCTTGATCAGTTGCAGGCCCTTCGGGGTGCGCTGCCGGGCCTCGTTGCAGTTGTCGGCGGGGACCAGGAAGGTCTGCGCGCCCGCGTTGTGTGCGGCGATCATCTTGTACTGGATGCCGCCGATCGGGCCGACCTTGCCGTCCGGCTCGATGGTGCCGGTGCCCGCGACGAACTTGCCGCCGTTGAGTTTTCCGGTGCTGAGCTTGTCCACCAGACCGAGGCTGAACATCAGCCCGGCCGACGGGCCACCGATATCGGCCAGATTGAAGTCGACCTGGATCGGCCCCTGGGCGACCTCGCTGGGCGTCACGCCGAGATAACCCTTGGCCGAATCGTCCGGCCGCGCGGCCAATTTCACCTCTACGGTCTGCTCGGCCCCGCCGCGCCGCACCACGATCGGCACCACCGCACCTGGCTTGGCGCCTTGGATCGCACTGATCACATCCGCTGAGGTGGCGACCGGCTTACCACCGATGGTGACGATCCGATCGCCCTTGTTCAGCAGACCTTTCGCCGGGCCGTTGTCGGCGACGCCGCCCACTTCCACCTCGGTCGGATACCTCAGGAAGTGCAGTGCGGCCAGTTCCGCGTTGTCCTCGGAGTTCTTGAAATCCTGCTGATTGGACTTGTCGACTTGATCACGCGGCACGCCCGGGGGATAGACCTCCGCACGCGGCACCAGACCGTAGTTCCCATCGGCCCACAGCCCGAACGCCTCGAAGATATTCAGCCCGTCGCGAACGGACACGGTGGTCATGTTGAGGTTGCCCGACGTCGGATTCACCGCCGCACCACGCACGTCGACGACCTGTTTGCCCTCCACGACGCCCAGCGTGTTGAAGGTGGGACCAGGGCCGAGTGCGACGAAGGGCACCGTCACGGCGCTGCCGACGATACCGAGCACCAGAACGGGTATCAGGGCGGCCAACAGGGTGAGGATCCGACGATTCACCCGGCCCACAGTAGCGGCTCGGCTTCCAGCACCCGCGTAGCCTTGGGGGCATGAGCGACGTGCCCTTCGGATTCTCGAACCGCGATGACGACGACGACCGCAAACGCGGCGACGAGCATGGCGGCGCCGGGGCGAACAACCCGTTCGAATTCGCCATGGGCGGTTCGGGCGCGGCCTTCGATCCGTCGCAGCTCGGACAGATGCTGACCTCGCTCGGTCAGATGTTCTCCAATATGGGTCAGCCCGGCTCGCCGCAGGACGGCCCGGTGAACTACGAGATCGCCAAACGCCTGGCCCGCCAGCAGCTCGGTTCGAGTGTGCCGCCGGTGTCCGCGGGCTCGCAGAGCGCCGTGAACGATGCCGCGCACCTGGCCGAACTGTGGCTCGACGCGGCGACCACATTCCCGGCCGGCGCGACCCGGACCGTGGCCTGGACGGCGAACGACTGGATCGAGCAGACGGTGCCGACCTGGAAGCGGCTGTGCGATCCGGTGGCCGAGCAGGTCTCGGGCATGTGGACCACGACGATGCCCGAGGAGGCACGCGAGTTCGCCGGCCCGATGCTCGGCATGCTGGGGCAGATGGGCGGGCTGGCGTTCGGCTCGCAGCTCGGTCAGGCCCTCGGCCAGCTCGCCGGTGAGGTGCTGACCTCCACCGATATCGGCCTGCCGCTGGGTCCGGACGGCACCGCGGCGCTGCTGCCCGCCGCGATCACCGAGTTCAGCAAGGGGCTGGAGCGTCCCGAGAGCGAGATCCTGGTCTATCTGGCCGCCCGTGAGGCCGCCCATCAGCGGTTGTTCGCGCATGTGCCGTGGCTGCGCCAGCAGGTGCTCGGCGCGGTCGAGGACTACGCACGCGGTATCCGGATGGACTTCTCGGCCATCGAGGAGGCCGCGCAGGACATCGATCCGATGATGCTGGCCGATCCGTCCAAACTCGAAGAGCTGCTGTCGCAGGGGACGTTCGAGCCGCAGACCACGCCGGAGCAGAAGGCCGCGCTCGAGCGGCTGGAGACGATGCTCGCGCTGATCGAGGGCTGGGTTCAGGTGGTCGTCGCCGACGCGGTCGGTGATCGGCTGCCCGGTGCGGGCGCGCTGGCCGAAACGCTGCGCCGCCGCCGCGCGACCGGCGGACCGGCCGAACAGACCTTCGCCACGCTGGTCGGCCTGGAGCTGCGCCCGCGCAAGCTGCGCGAGGCGGCCGAACTGTGGCGCCGGTTGACCACCGACGCCGGGATGCAGCCCCGCGACGCGGTCTGGGCCCACCCGGATCTGCTGCCCGGCTCCACCGACCTGGACAATCCGGCAGCTTTCATCGACGGCGTGATCGGCGGTGGCACAGGCGAATTCGACGATCCGCTGGCGCAGCTCGCCGAGACCGAGGCGCGTGAACGGCAGGAGCGCGAGGGTGGGCCGGACAAGCCCGGGTCCGGAGCGGACGGCACCGGCAAGTAGCCGGCTCGACGAGTTCAGCGGGTCCACACCGGCCGTTGCGCGGCGAACGGGTCCGCCGCCACGTACGACGCGTCGTTCCAGATCCGCACCTGCCGGGTGGCCGGGTCGTAGCGCGGCCACTTCGGTCCCGGATCGCCGTCGCGCACGAACGCCACCCAGGCCGAATGCATTTCGGAGGCCAGGGCCTGCGGCGGATTGTCGCCCTCGACGTCGGTGACGCCCTTCGCGTCCAGCAGGTCGAAGGCGAACGGAATGTCCAGGCAGTGCGCGGCCATTCCGCGATAGCCGCCGGAAGCCGTTGACATGCGGTCGAATTCGTACAGCCAGGTCGGGCGTCCGCGTCGGGCGTGCTCCTCCGCGAGCCGGTAGGACGGAGCGCGGATGGCCAGATCGCTGGCGATCTGGCCGACCAGGTGCGCGGCGGTGCAGCCGGGATAGGCTGCGCGATAAGCCTTTTCGGCGATCGCATCGATGTTCATCCGCGCCAGGGCGGCGGGGGCGGTCGCATCGGTCACCTTCGCCGAGCCCATGGTGAACTCGTCCCGGGTGAATCCGATCAGCAGCGGGATATCGGCACTGTGCCCCGAAACCAGCAGTTGCGCGGAGGATTCCGGGATGAGCGTGCCATCCGCGACCGGAGCGAGGTGCAGCACAGCGGGATCGGCGGTGCCGGGCCCCGGTTTGGGCACCATGTTCTGGAGCTTGTGCAGGCGCTCGGGGGACAGATCCCGCAGTGCCGCAACGGTTGCGGGCACCCCGGTCCGTTTCGTGAACACCTCGGCGCCCGCCTCGGCGGCGGCACGGTCGTGCGGCTGGGCGACCACGCCGGACTGGCAGATTCCGGCCCGGAACAGCGAGCGCGCGGACGGTGCGGCCATGAGCGCCCACACCGCGCCGCCGCCCGCGGACTGCCCGGCCACGGTCACCCGGGCCGGATCGCCGCCGAAGGCCGCGATATTGTCCCGGACCCAGGTCAGTCCGGCGATCCAGTCGAGTACCGCACGGTTGTCGGGTGCGCCGTCCAGGTGCAGGAAGCCCTCGACGCCCAGCCGATAGCCGAGCGAGACCAGCACCACGCCGTCGCGGTTGAACGCCGCACCGTCGTACCACGGGCTGGCCGGGGAGCCGCCGACGAATCCGCCGCCGTGAATCCATACCAGCACAGGCAATTTCGCGTTCGGCGACGGGTCGGGCGTGAAGACGTTCAGGTTCAGGTAATCCGTGCCGGCGATACTCGGCTCCGGAATCGTGGTCACCGCCGCGACCGGGTGCAGCTGCGCCGTGGGCCCGTACGCGGTGCAGTCCCGGACCTCGGTCCACGGCGCGGGCGGGACCGGCGCGGCGAACCGCAGCTCGCCCACCGGCGGCCGGGCGTACGGAATCCCCAGGAAGGCGAATCCGGTCGGCCGGCGGGCCCCGCGCACCGGTCCGAGTGCGGTGCGAACGGTATCGTGCGGCATCGACTCAGAATGCCCGGCCGAACAAGCACCCGCCAACGCCAGGGCTCCCGCCCCGAGAATCAGCGATCGGCGAGTGAGTCGGTCCGCGGGCACGGCGATCGAGCCTAGCGCGGCCACCGCCCGCAACGTCCCACCGGAACCGGATCGGCGACCGATCGTCCCCGCCGCCGCTACTGTGACGCGACTCACTCGATGGGCCGGGACATGCGCGGAGCACCGAACCATGCCGACACGCGGCCGCCGACCCCGGAATGGACTGCGTACTCAGCGTGCGGCTGCCGGCCCCGGAGCGCCACTGCCGGGCTCACAGCGCGAGCCAGAACCGGAGGGCCACTGCCGTACTCGGAGAACGCCCACCAGAACCGGAGCGCGGCGCACTCACCTCACGCGGTCGCGCGCTGAGCGCGGCCGCATGAGGTGTGTGCGGTCGGCCGGCACAGTGTGCCGCTGCGGGACGCAATGGTCGTCTACTCGACTCGGAGTGCACACGGCTCCGCGCGTGGGTCCCCGCATCAATCATCCGGCGGTACGCCGGGATCGGCTGGCACAGGACGCTGCGGCGAGACGCAATTGATCACCTGGCCGACACCGAGTGCACACGGCTACGCGTGGGTTCCCGCATCAATCATCCGGCGGTACGCCGGGATCGGCTGGCACAGGACGCTGCGGCGAGACGCAATTGATCACCTGGCCGACGCGGAGTGCGAACGGGCTTTCGCGCGTCACGTTTTCCCGCATCGGGCATCGGGTGCGCGACGGGGCGAATCGAATCGGTCGAAGGCGTCATTTCGGGGTGCGCAAGGGGGTGGTGAAAAAGTTTGGGGTCCTGGGGATATCGCACGTGACCGAGGTGCGATAGGACAGGGGTGAGCGGGGTGGGGACACGGGGTCGTCCTGGGTGGATGTCCTGTGGATCAGTGCTCGATTCTGTGGATAACCAGGGGTTTCGGCGATCTCGGCGCAGAGCCGTGCCGGGACACTGGTGCGCATGAACGTCTTTCGCCCACGCGGGCCGATGCTGCATCCGCGAGTGACGGTGCTGCGCCGGCCGTCGGGGACGGTGCAGTTGGGCTGGGATCCGGAGCATGCCGTGGTGCTCGAGCCGCCGGATGTCGCCGCCGATACCGTCGCGGAGTTCCTGCGCTTGCTGGACGGGCTGCGCAGTCATCCGCACATCGTCTGGCAGGCCGACGGTTTGGGGATCGGCGCGGACGAAACCCTCCGGATGCTGGCCGAACTCGATGCAGCCGGGTTGCTCGTGCACCCGCGATCGCTGCCCGCGCGGGTGCACCGGATCCATGTGCACGGCCGCGGGCCGCTGTCCGAGGCCGTCGCCACCGGCGTGCGTCGCCTGGGTCTGCGCCCCACCCGTTCGCGCGAATATCCCACGGCCACGGCGGCATCGAGCTGGCCCGCCGACGTCGTGGTGCTCGCGGACACGCTCGTCCCCGATCCGATTCTGGTGAACGACCTTGTGCTGTACCGGATTCCACATCTGCAGGTGCGCATGCGCGACGGTCGCGGCATCGTCGGCCCGCTGGTGCTGCCCGGCGGCACCAGCTGTCTGCGTTGCGCGGACCTCACTCGGCGCGATCTCGACCCGGAATGGCCGCATTTGGCAGCCCAATTGCTGGGCCGGATCGGCCACGGTTCGGCCGCCGCCATCACCGCGACCACCGCACTGGTGCTACGCGATCTGGAGGCGGTGGTCGACTGCGCGGCCGAACGCCCGCCCCGAACCCTGGACACGACACTGGAATTGGACCCCGACACCCATCACATCGCCCGCCGCCAGTGGCCGATCCACCCGGCCTGCGGCTGCCGCCTGCTCCGCGCACCGGCCTGCCCGCCACCGAACTGCCCTGTCCCGGCCCCTCCCCCGCCTCGGCCTCGCAGCACCGGCTCGGGTCGCAGCACCGATACCCACGCCAACTCCAGCCGCGAAATCCCTGCGGCCGGCGACGAACGAACGCCGCGTGACCGGACGCTCGCCGACCGCCGCACCGCGGCGCGGCCGCCACGCGCCGACGCCTGTTCGCGGGCCCGCGACGACCGAAGCGGCCCGAGATGAGCGCATCGAATCCAGCGCCCGGCCCGCACTGCGCGCGCGGCCGGGCGGCATCCGGCCGCATGCTCGCGCGATGTGTGATCGCGCACAGCCGGGACCGCCAACCTGCCGCCGACGAAATACCGCTGCTCGCAGCGACTCGGCTGCGTCACGTGATCGATCCTGCCCGTCGACGGCGGATTCGCGGCCGGCGGACCGGACCGTTACCGCGAACGCGGGACGGTTGCCGCACCGGTTTGCCGAGCACTGTGACACATGCCACGTACAGGCCTTTTACCCAATTCTCATGGCACGGCGCGTGCCGAGTCGGGAATGATGGGGTTGTGTCTGAGATTGTGAGCCGCCGCTCGTCCCGTAATGCCAAGCTGGCCCGGATTCCGCTGGGAATCGCGGGCCGGGCTGCCGTGGGATTCGGTCGCAAGCTGGCCGGGGGCGACAAGCAGGAGATCAACGCGGAGCTGAATCAGAAGGCCGCCGAACAGCTGTTCTCCGTCCTGGGCGAACTCAAGGGCGGGGCAATGAAGTTCGGACAGGCGCTGTCGGTGATGGAGGCCGCGGTGCCCGAGGAGTTCGGCGAGCACTACCGCGACGCGCTCACCCGGCTGCAGGCCGCCGCGCCCCCGATGCCCGCCAATGCCGTCCATCGCATGCTCGACCAGCAACTCGGCACCGCATGGCGGCAGCGTTTCAAGGAATTCGACGACACTCCGGCGGCCTCGGCGAGTATCGGACAGGTGCACAAGGCGGTCTGGTCCGACGGCCGGGTCGTCGCGGTCAAGGTGCAGTATCCCGGCGCCGACGAAGCCCTGCGCGCGGATCTGAAAACGCTCAACCGGATGGCCGGAATGATGGGTTCGGTCATCCCCGGCGCGGATGTGAAACCGATCCTCGCCGAAATCACCGAGCGCACCGAGGAAGAACTCGACTACCGGCACGAGGCCGCGAATCAACGCCAGTTCGCCAAGGCCTTCGACGGCCACCCGCGTTTCCGGGTGCCCAAGGTGGTGGCCAGCGCGCCGAAGGTGATCGTCACCGAATGGCTCGATGCCACACCGGTTTCCGCGATCATCAAGCGCGGCGCCGAGGATCCGGCGGGCACTGTCGCGGAGCGCAACGCCGTCGGCGCGCTGATGGGCGAATTCCATTTCTCCTCCCCCGCGATCGTCGGCCTGCTGCACGCCGATCCGCATCCGGGCAACTTCATGATGCTGCCGGACGGCCGGCTGTCCGTGATCGACTACGGCGCGTGCGCACCGCTGCCCAACGGTTTCCCGCCGTTGCTGGGGCAGATGGTGGCCATGGCGGTGGACGAGCGCTTCGACGAGCTGACCGCGCTGATGTACGACAACGGCTGGGTCATTCCGGGCCGCACGGTGACTCATCAGGAGATCGCCGACTATCTGCGGCCGTTCACCGATCCGATCCAGGCCGAATCGTTCCACTTCACGCGCAAGTGGATGCAGCGCGTCGCGGGCAAGGCCACCGACATCAACCGGCCGGAGATGAAAACCGGTATGGCCCTGCAACTTCCGGCCGAACATCTGATGGTGTTCCGGGTGCTGGCCGGATCCATCGGCATCTGCGCGCAACTCGACGCGGAGATCCCGTTCATGAAGCTGATGCAGGACTGGGTGCCCGGTTACGTCGAACACCGTTCCGCCAGTTGATAATTCAATCAATGGACAGATAAGGGCGAGCCCCGCATCTCCGGTCGAGATGCGGGGCTCGGTGCCGTCCCCCGGAAGTCGTCCGGCTCACGCCAGAGCGACCTTGCGCGGGCGGCCACGGGGCCGCTTGCGGGCGATCACGACGCCTTGGTCGAAGATCTCGCCGCCCCAGACCCCCCAGGGCTCACCACGATCCAGGGCAGCGCTCAGGCAGCCCTTACGGATCGGGCAGGAAGCGCACAGCGCCTTCGCCTCCTCCAGTTGCGCGGGGCTCTCGGCGAACCAGAGATCGGGGTTGCCGACCCGGCAAGGCAGGCTCAGGGAGACTCCCCGAGTGCGGGCAGCCGGGGCCACGGGTGTACGGCATGTCACGCGAAATGCGGTCGCGGTGGACACGTCTTGCTCCTTCAGCTCGTGCAGCGGTCATATGTTGTGGAAGCAACTGCGTTGTCTTCCGCGAAACCGGGGCCGTGGCTGAGGGCCGGTAAAACAATGGCCACGGTTTCGCTCGGTGCGATCCGTGGCCAGGAGGCTGGGGAGAGTTTCCCTACCTGAGTCGACTTCGGTGTCGACTCCTGATCACGGTCGCTGGGTGGGCCTGGCGGAGGTGGAATGCCTGCAGCAGATAGGCCGCCACGGGTGCGGCATCGACTGCGTAGGCACCGGCATTGGTGAATGCCGGGCGCCAGCTCCGCTCGAGCTTGTCCGTTTCGATTTCACGCTGCGGCGCTTGCAATTCGGCACCGAAAACGCTTGCAACGGAATGCCCGGTCCCCTGCATGGCGAGGACCCCCCGGGAGACGGACGCACCGGGAATCACCGACACGGCAATGCCGATCGGGGCGAAGTCGTTCGCGATTCCGTTCATTTCGTCTGCCTCCCTCCATAACTCGTTGTCCGTCGATGTACTGTGCGCGCGGGAAGTATCCTCCCGTTGCGTAGAACCCACCCTACGGGCGCGTTACATACCCGCACAACCCATTTTCTACCTGCAGTTTCAGGGGCTTGCAGCGGCGCGCGGAACGTGGTTTCGTCGGCGGTTACCGCGCTGCCATCCGGGAGCGCACGATCGCCAGCAACTCCGGGCCGAACTGCTCCCGGCGCAGTTGCCCCATACCGGGCACCGCGGCCAGGGCGTCGTCGGTCGTCGGCCACTGCTCCGCGATCGCGGTCAGGATATTGACGCTGAGCACCGCGAACGGCTTGATCTCCAGCTCTTCGGCCTTGTCCCGGCGCCAATCCTGGAGCGCGGCCAGCAGCGCCGGATCGACCTCGCCCGGACACCCCGCACATCGTCCGAGCAACGTGTCGCGGGAGGCGAGCAGGGAGCGGCCGCATACTCGGCAGACCGGCAGCCGCTTGCCGCGCTCGCCACGGGGATCCGCGCGGCGAGCTACCAGGGAGGCCGGGGAATCCTCGGGGACCAGGCCGTTCAGGAAGCGGCTGCGCCGCCGGGAGCCGCGCGCGCCCTCGCTGCGGGCCAGCGCCCAGGTCAACCGCAGATACTCCCGGGCCCGGGTGACGCCCACGTAGAGCAACCGGCGCTCCTCCTCGAGCGCCGCCTCATCGGCGACCGTGCCGCCCTCGCCCAGCACGTGCGAGATCGGCAACGTGCCATCGGCCAGGCCGACCAGGAAAACCGCATCCCATTCCAGTCCCTTGGCCGCGTGCAGCGAGGCCAGGGTGACGCCCTGCACGGTCGGTGGATGGCGGGCCTCGGCGCGAGCGGCGAGTTCGCGCAGCAGCCCCGCCAGGGCCAGTTCCGGATCGGCCGCGGTGAGTTCCTCGGTGAGGCGGACCAGCGCGTTCAACGAGGCCCAGCGTTCCCGGGCCTGCGCACCGCTGGGCTCGATGGCGGTCAGGCCCAGACGGGCCAGGGCCGCGCGCACCAGAGTGACCAGTTCCGGCCCGCGCGCGTCCGGCAAGTCCTCGCGAGATGCGTTCTGGCGCAACGCTTGTACGGCTTGGCGAACCTCCGTACGCTGGAAGAAGCCCGCGCCCCCGCGCACCTGATACGGAATGCCCGCCTCGGTCAAGGCCTGCTCATAGGCCTCGGACTGGGCGTTGATCCGGTACAGCACGGCGATCTCCGCGGCCGGCACGCCCTTGCCCAGCAGTCGCGCGATGGCCTTGGCGACGCCGATCGCTTCCGCTGCCTCGTGCTCGTATTCGCCGAAGGTCGGTTCCGGGCCGTCGGGCCGCTGGCCGATCAGCTGTAGCCGGGTGCCCGCGATCCGGCCGTGGGCCGCACCGATCACCCGGTTCGCCAGCGCCACGACCTGCGGAGTCGACCGGTAGTCGCGTTCGAGCCGGACCACCGTCGCGTCCGGGAAGCGGCGGGAGAAATCGAGCAGATATCCCGGACTGGCGCCGGTGAAGGAATAGATGGTCTGATTCGCGTCGCCGACGACGGTCAGATCGTCGCGGCCGCCCAGCCAGGCATCCAGCACCCGCTGCTGCAACGGCGTGACGTCCTGATATTCGTCGACGACGAAACATCGGTAGCGTCCGCGGAACTCCTCGGCAACGGCCGGGTAGTCCTCGAGCGCGGCCGCGGTGTGCAGCAGCAGATCGTCGAAGTCCAGCAGCATGCCCTCGGGCGCGGTCTTGAGCGATTCGTAGCCGGTGTACACCTCGGCGACCCGCTGCGGGTCGTACGGCGTCTCGCGCCGATGCCGCGCCGCGGCGGCGGCATAGTCCTCGGGAGCGATCAAAGATGCTTTGGCCCACTCGATTTCACCGAGCAGATCGCGCACGCTCTCGGTCGCGGTGGACAGGCCCGCCCGGTTCGCCGCCTGCGCGACGATCGGGAACTTGCTGTCCACCAGCCGCCACGGCACCTCGCCGACGACCTGTGGCCAGAAATAGCGCAGCTGACGCAGGGCCGCGGCGTGAAAGGTGCGGGCCTGCACGGTATTCGACGCACCGCCCAGTCCCAGCGACCGCAAGCGCCCGCGCAGCTCACCGGCCGCGCGCGCGGTGAAGGTGACCGCGAGCACCTGATCGGCCCGCACGTGACCGGCCGAGACCAGATGGGCGATGCGATGGGTGATGGTTCGGGTCTTGCCGGTGCCCGCACCCGCCAGCACACATACCGGCCCGCGGGGCGCCCGGACGGCGGCGGCCTGCTCGGGGTCGAGTCCGTCGAGCGGGCCTGCGGGCGGGGCGGGTGGAGCGGGCACGGGCTCCATCATGACAGCGCGGTCCGACAGATTCGCCGGGTGCCCGGCGGCCCGGTCGCCCAAGTCGCGCACCCGGCGAAATCTTCGGTAGAAAATGTGGTGACATGCCGATTTCGCCGGTGGCACACTGAATTCCTGGAGCGGACGACCATCAGCCCGGCGTGCGCTACAGTGACGAGCCGATGTGGCTCGAGAGTACAGACGGGGGTGTGCGGCGGTGATTCCGAATGCAGCACGGCACCTTTCGTCCACGAATGACACCAAGGCGGTCGACCGGTGAGTTATCCCCCGCAATCACCCCAGCCGGACGGCGAGGCGGCCAAACCGACCATCCACTATTCGGGACCGCCGGATCAGACGCCGGGAGGGGCGTACCCGCCCGCCGGGCAGTCCGCACCGGACAATCCGACCCAGCAGCTCAACCAGTCCGCACCGGACAATCCCACCCAGCAACCCGGCCAGTCCGCACCGGGCATCCCGTACCCCGCCGACCAGGCCACGCAGATGTTCGCGGGTCAGCAACAACCGCCCTACACCGCGCAACCGCAGCCCTATATCCCGGAACAGCCGTACGGCGCGCCCGCCCAGCCCTATACGGGTGACCAGGGGTATCCGCAGGCTCAGTATCCGGGCGGCCAGGGGTACCCGCAGGGCCAGTACCCGAGCGGGCAAGCGTATCCGCAGTACAACCCCGAACAGCAGTACCCGCCGACCCAGGGCTATCCGCCGGGGCAGATTCCGCCCGGTCAGATCCCGCCCTACGGCACCGGCGGCGCGCCCGGTTCGGGCGGCGGCGGAGGCACCAATATTCCGCTGGTCATCGCCGCGGTCGTGATCGCGCTGATCGTCGTCGGCGTCGGCGGGTATTTCCTGCTCCGGCCGCATCACAGCGATAACAACGTCGCGACCGGCACCTCCACCACGACGGAGTCGACGACGACGACCGAGACGACCACCACCGCGCCCGAGACCACGACGACCGTCCCCGCCCCCGCGGACGAGTGGATCGCCGCTACCTACAACGCCGACACCCATCAGGTCTCGTGGGCCAAGAGTTCGGTCGGCTCCGACGACGCCAGCTCGCGCGCCAACTCCCAGTGCGGAACCAACTGCCAACCGGCGACCTGGGCGAAGAACGGCTGCGTCGCGATCGCCGTCGGCGAGCGCGACGGCTGGGCGGGGTCCTGGGGCGCGACCGCATCGGAGGCCGAATCCAAGGCCATCTCCTCGGCGCAGACGAACTTCAAGGTCAGCGGGCCGTTCCACACCTGGTCCAAGTGCGCAAGCGACAGCTGACCCAACGGCTAGCGATCGCGTAAGCGCCGCAGGTCGCGGGCGAAACCGGCGGCGTCGGCCCCGAGCGGGCCGAAGAATTCCCGGTCGCAGGCTTCCACGGCGGTGATGGCCCGGTTCACCAGCGTCACGCCCGCCTCGGTGGGGATCAGTGCCTTGGCGCGGCGGTCGCTGGGGTGATCGCGGCGCTCGAGCAGTTTCTTGTGTTCGAGGGTGCGCAGCACCTGGGAGGTCATCATCGGATCGGCGGCCGCGTGATCGGCCAGCTCCCGCTGCGTGACCGGCTCGCCGGCGGCGGCGCCGGCGAGCCAGGTGACCGCCGCGAGCAGCACGAACTGCACATGGGTGAGATCGAAGGGGGCCAGCGCCGCGCGCTGGGCGGCCTGCCAGCGATTGGTCACCTGCCACAGCAGCAGCCCGGGGCTGTCGTCGGCGCGGGCGAATTCGGTGTGCAGTGCGTTCACGCGGCGGCCATTGCCCGCGAGATCACCTCGAAGTCGTGCGCGCTGAGCTGGACCAGCCCGCGCCGGAGCACCACACCCCAGTTGGGTGCGCTGGTCAACTCGAGTTCCCCGCGCAACGTGTCGATCGGCACCTCCCGGACGCCGGTGTCGTAACTCACCGCGCGCCGCCACGGCCGGAAGCAACCGTCCTGATCCCCGGCCTGCCAGACCGGGCGATCGTCGATCACGCCGAGCGCGGTGAAGGCCTTGACCACCGCGCCTTCGCGCATCCCGGTGCGCGGCGAGTAGTAGACCAGGCCGTCGCCGGGCCGCATCCGTTCGACCGGCGCGCGTTTACCGTGATTGGCCTGTGCCACACGGAATTCCACGGCCCGGCGGACGTGGTCACGAGAGACCACCGCCAGCCAGTATCTGGTCGTTTCCACCGGATCGGGCGTGAGCTGCCACTGTGTTCGGTCCGCCCGAGTCGCTTGCGTCATGAATATAGTATGCGCGCTTACTATATTCCCCCGCAACCCCGCGGGAACACCTCCGATCCGCACGATGTTGAATGAGCCGTGACTGGAACCGATCTGACCATGTACTCCACGACCTGGTGCGGCTACTGCCGCCGGCTCGAGAAGCAACTCGACGAGGCGGGCATCACCTACACCAAGGTCGATATCGAGCAGGACCCCGAGGCGGCCGAGTTCGTCGGCAGCGTCAACAACGGCAACCACGTGGTGCCGACCGTCAAGTACCGCGACGGATCCACCGCCACCAACCCCAGCCTGGTCCAGGTCAAGCAGGCTCTGGCGGCGATCGCCTGATCACCCCGCGCGACCGGCCGGTGCACCGGCCGGTCCCATTCTCGAATCAGACTGCGGCAGCCCAGGATTCGACGATGGTGCGGGCGATGGAGATCGAGCCGGGCAGCAGCAGGCGATGCTGTTCCGCGTCGCCGGCGGTCGTCCCGGTCACCGATCCCCAGGCTCCCGCGGCCAGCGCGGCCCGCACCTCGTCCCGGGTGAACCAGTGCGCCTCGGTGATCTCGCCGTCGGAGAAGACCAGCGGCTGCTCCGGATCGCCGATCGCGGCGAAACCGAGCATCAGCGAACGCGGCAGCGGCCACGGCTGGCTGCCCAGATAACGGATATCGCGGACGTCGAGGCCGACCTCCTCGTGCAGCTCACGCTGCACACACCGTTCCAGCGACTCCCCCGCCTCCACGAATCCGGCCAGGATCGAGAACATCCGGTCCGGCCAGGTGTGCTGCCGAGCCAGCAGCACCCGGTCGCCGCCGTCGTGAACGAGGCAGATCACGGCCGGATCGATCCGCGGGAACTCCTCGTGCCCGGCCTCGGTGAAGCGCGACCAGCCGCCCTTGGCCGGAGTGGTCGCGGTGCCGTCGACCGCACTGAAACCGGCACGGTCGTGCCAGTTCAGCAGCGCCAGGGCGGTGGTGAGCACGCCGAGGGTGGCGTTGTCGAGTGTCACCGGCCCCATACCGACCGCGCGCAGGTCCATCAGCTGTCCGTCGATGTCGTTGTCGCGCACCGCCCAGATGTGGTCGCCGTCGACACCCAGGAACACCGCCTCCGGGACCGGTTCGGCCGCCAGTGAAGTCGCCGGTTCCAGCACCACCGTGGCCCCGTCGACGCGGACCTGTCCGCGCCGGTTCATGCGCAGCAGGCGCGCGGTGCCCCAGCCCTGTTTCAGCGCCTGCTCGTCCGAACGCAGCTCCTCGGCGCGGTCGAGCCCGGAACGGGACAGCAGCGGAACTTCATTCAATTCGAAACCAGCCACCCGTCGAGACTATCCGCCGGAAATGACGAGCCCGGAGGCGGCAGCGAACAGCTCGGCGACCGCTACTTGTGCGCGCGGTGGATGTACAGCAGTTTGTCGCCGGCCTCGAGCGCGTCCACCTCCGGCTCGTCGGCGCGGATGAGCCGATCCTCGCGCACCACACCGAGCACGGTGTCCCGCAGATGACGTGGTGAACCGCCGACCTCTTCCGCCTCGACCTCGCGTTCGGCGACCGTGAAACCCACCTCCGGGGTCAGCAGATCCTCGATCATGTCGACCACGCTCGGGGTGATCGTGGCGACGCCGAGCAGACGCCCCGCCGTCTCCGAGGACACCACGACCGAATCCGCGCCGGACTGCCGCAGCAGGTGCGCGTTCTCCGACTCGCGGATCGAGGCGATGATCTTGCCCGTCTTGTTGAGTTCGCGGGCGGTGAGCGTGACCAGGACCGAGGTATCGTCACGATTGGCGGCGACCACCACCGCGGACGCGTGCTGAACTCCGGCCAGCCGCAACACATCCGAGCGCGTGGCCGACCCGGCGACCGTTACCAGCCCCGCGTTCGAGGCGGCTTCGAGCGCCGCCGGGTCGACGTCGACGACCACGATCTGCCCGGCGGGAACCCCGTCCCCGAGGATCGCGTCCACCGCGGTGCGGCCCTTGGTCCCATATCCGACGACCACGGTGTGATTGCGCACCCTGTGCCTCCATCGCTGAATCTTGAACGCCTGCCGGGATCGTTCGGTCAGAACCTGCAGGGTGGTGCCGACCAGCACGATCAGAAAGAGGATGCGCAGCGGCGTGATGACGATCGTATTGATCAGCCGCGCGTTCGCGGTATAGGGCGTGATGTCGCCGTAGCCCGTGGTCGACAGCGACACCGTCGAGTAGTACGCCGCGTCCAGCAGGGACAGCCGGGTGCCGCGACTGTCGTGATAACCGTCACGGCCGAGATAGACCACCGCGGTCGCGATCACCAGCAGACTCAACGCCAGCAACACCCGTCGCACCAGCGCGGACGAGGGGCTGGACTGCAGTTCCGGGATACGCAGAATACCTACGAGCTTGTAATCGGGCCGGTCGTTCAGCCGCGGCAACCCAGGCGTGGACTGCTCACCGAACATCTGATTCACCGTCCCCTCGCGCGCGCCACACGCACCGCAGCGTACCGCCCGGAGACCCGCTCGACGGGACCGGCGCACAGATGGAACAGTGGTTCACATGAACGAGCAATCCCCAGCGCGGCCCGGCCGCCTGTATCTGCTGACGGCGCTGCTGTTCGGTGTGGGCACACTGCATTTCGTCGTACCCGGCCCGTTCGACTCGATCGTGCCCGGCGCACTGCCCGGTAAGGCCCGCACGTACACCTATCTGTCGGGTGTCGCCGAGCTGCTGGTCGGTCTGGCCCTGGCCCTGCCGCGCACCCGCCGCCTGGGCGGGCTGCTCGCGGCCGCGTTGTTCGTCGCGGTGTTCCCGGCCAACGTCAAGTTCACCGCCGACTCACTGGGCAACCCGAAGGCGCCGCTGCTGCTCAAGATCGTCTCGGTGCTCCGCCTGCCGATGCAGGTTCCGATGGTGACCACGGCCCTGAAGATCAGCCGCACCGCCTGAGCGGGCACGCCGCCGAGCATGCGCGGCGACGCGGTCGGCTCGCTCCGGACGGCCGGCCTCGCCGGGCAACTTTCGGCGCGACGCGGCCGCGGACCCGTCCGGACTCGAATCCGTCGATGCAGCGCGGAACAGCTTGCCGCGCAAGGTCAATGCGCGCCGGGTACGGCACCCGGGCGGGTCAATCCACGGTACCGTCCTCGTCGAACGTTCCGGCCAGCGGCGTGGCGGTGATCAGGGCGGCGAGTTCGTCGGGGCCGGGGAGGTCCGGCGGGGCGATGGTTCGGCCCGTGCGGACGTAATGGAATGCGGCGCTGATTCTTTCGAGCATCTCGGCTTCGGTGGCACCGGTGCGGGCCGCCATCAGGCGGGCCCAGGCCAGCCGGTAGACCGCCAGCTGCATCGCCACCGACTGCTCCTGCGCGCGAGTCGGTTCCGCGCCGGTCTTCCAGTCCACCACCAGCCAGCGACCGCCGGGTTCGGAGAAGACCGCGTCCATCCGGCCCCGGATGAGCGTTCCCGCAACCGATGTCTCGAAGGCCACCTCGACCTCGACCGGATTGCGGTTGGCCCACGACGATGACAGGAACGCCTCCTGTAGCCGGGTGAGTTCGGCGTCGGCCTCGTCCGGATCCTCCGCGCCGGACAGCACGTCCAGGTCCAGCAGTTGACCGGCCCCGAACCATCGTTGCAACCAGGCGTGGAAGGCGGTGCCCCGGCGCGCGAACGGGCTGGGCGGATACGGCAGCGGACGCCGCAGCCGCGCGGCCAGTTTCGCCGGATCGGCACGCAGCTCGACCAGCGATGTGGCGGGCAGCTGTGCGGGCAGTTCCACCTCGCTGATCGGGTCGGCGGCGGCGAAATACTCGGCGAGCAAAGCGTCCACGTCGGCGGACCAGCCTTCGGGGTCCTCGTCGGGGTCGTCCGCGTCGGCGAAATCCGCATCGCCGGTGTGGAATTCGGGCGATTCCGGTTCCTCCGGAAGGACATCCGGGTCAGCGAAGAGCGCCAATTGCCGTGCAGCACCGCCGGATTCGGGGACGGCGTCGGCACCGGCCGCGACCGCTGCAGGTCCGGCGCCGGATCCGCGCACATCCTCGTCGGCGCTTGCCGAGATCCGGGTACCAGCCGTCACATCTCCGGAATCCGATCGTCCGCCGGGCGATCCGGCAACGCCGCCCTTGCCGGTCGAGAGGTCACGCGGGCCCGCGGCGGTGCGGTGATCCACGATCGTCGCTGCGGTGAACTCCCCTTCGGGTGGCAGGTCGGCGAGCGCGGCGCGCACCAGCGCCGCGCCGGATTCCAGGGCGGGGCGGCGTTTGCCGAGGGGGTCGCGGGGCCAGGTCGCGCTGGGTGGGTCGTCGGTGAACGGGTTGGCCGCGTCGGGCGGCGGGGCCTGGTCCCAGCGGTCGACGCGGACCGCGGTGGCCAGATCGCTGCCGGGAACCTCGGTGGCGTGCTTCAGCTCGAGCATGAAGTCCGAGGGCCCCTTCGGCGTGGAACCGGTCTCGGCCCAGTGGTGCGCCGAAACGAACAGGGCGCGTTCGGTTCTGGTGAGCGCGACGTAGAACAGCCGGCGTTCCTCGTCGGTCCGGCGACGAGCCAGCGCGTCCTTGTGCTCCTTGATGGCGCGTTCCAGTTCCGCCCGGTCGTACAGGCCGGACAGATCCAGGACCGGCACGCCGTCGCGGGCGTCCTCGCGCTGCCGGTCACCGCGCAGCGAGGTGGGCAGTTCGGCGAGCGCGCCGAGCCAGGTTCCGGCCGCGGCGCCCGAGGGGAAGACCGAGCGCACGACGTGCGGAACGGCCACCACCTCCCACTCCAGCCCCTTGGCGGCGTGCACGGTCAGCACCTGCACCCGGTCGCGGGCGACCTCGACTTCGCCGGGCTCCAAACCGTTCTCGACCTCCTCGGCCGCGGCGAGAAAGGTCAGCAGGCCGGTGAGGTTCGCTCGGTGATCGCCGGCATAGCCCGCGACGACCTCGGCGAAGGCATCCAGATGTTCGCGCCCCGCACCGCCGCCCGCCGCCGCGCGACGCGCCTGGGTCTCCACGCCGACCCCGATCGTGCGCTCCACATCGGCGACCAGTTCGGGCAGCGATTGACCAGCGCGCTCGCGCAGGGCGGCCAGCTCCTGCCCCAATGCCTCGATCCGCCGGTATCCGGACTCCGAATAATGTTCCGGCGCACCGGGATCGGCGATCGCGTCGGCCAGCCCGGCACGTTCGGCGGGTTCGGGTGCGACGGTGTGCAATGCCTCGGCCAGGGCCGCGGAATCGGTGATCGCGGCGGCCTGTTCCGGCGGGCGGGTGATGGACAGCTCGCGGGCGCGACGTGCCAGTGCGGCCAGATCGGTGACTCCGATCCGCCAGCGGGCCCCGGTCAGAATGCGCATGGCCGCACTTCCGGCCGCGGGATCGGCGATCAGCCGGAGTGTCGCGACCACATCGGCGACCTCGGGCGTGGCCAGCAATCCGCCCAGGCCCACGATCTCCACCGGCAATCCGCGCTCGCGCAACGCTTCCGCCAGCCCGGGCGCGTCGGCGTTGCGGCGCACCAGCACCGCCGAGGTCGGCGGTGCGGCACCGGCGTCGGCGTGGGCCTGCCATTCCGCGGCGATCCGCTCGGCGATCCATTCCCGTTCGCCGGCAATGGTTTCGGTGAGCGCGAGGGCCACCGCACCAGGGGCCGCGCCGGGTCTGGGTCGCAACGCGTCGACGTTCACCCCGCCCTCGGTGTGCCGGAGCGGTTCGGCGACCAGATTCGCCAGGTCCAACGCCTCGGGCGGATTGCGCCAGCTGGTCAGCAGCGGCAGGATCGGCGCGGGAACGCCTGGCGCACTGGGGAAATCGGTCGCGAACCGAGGCAGATTCGCCGCCGACGCGCCACGCCAGCCGTAGATGGACTGCATCGGATCGCCCACCGCGGTCACGGCCAGCCGCCGCTTCGTCTCCGATTGATCCGAATCATGCTCAGCGCCAACGGTGTTCGTATCCGACGCGGTGGGCGCACCGGCCGCGTCGGGATCTCCGAACAGCGCGGCGAGCAGAATGCGCTGCGCGTGACCGGTGTCCTGGTACTCGTCGAGCAGCACGACACCGAGCCGGCCGCGTTCGGCCGCGCCGACCTCCGGATGTTCGGCGGCCAGGCGGGCGGCCAGCGACATCTGGGAACCGAAATCCAATGCGCCCCTGCGCCGCAACTCCTCGGCCAGGCGTCGCACCAGCGGCAGCAGGGCCACGCGTTCGGTCTGCACGGCGATGATGTTCTGCAGGTCCTGGCTCGGCCCGCCGCGCTGTCGCGGCCCCTTCGGCAGGGTGTAGACCAGCTTCTCCAGTTCGGTGTGCGCCTGCACGAGTTGCTCGGGCTCCACCAGATGTTCGGCCAGTTGCCCGGCGAGCGCGAGCACGGCCTCGGTGACCGAGACGGGGGTGCGCTGCGTTTCCAGATCCCCGTCCCAGGTGGTGACCACCCGGTGGGCCAGCTGCCAGAGCTGAGTCTCGGTCAGCAATGTCGCGGACGGCTCGACCGGCAGCAGCAGTCCGTACTCGCCCAGCAGGCGTCCCGCATACGAGTGATAGGTGCTGATCTCCGGTTCCGACCCGGTCAGCAGGCCGCGCAACCGTCCGGTCGGATCGATCTCGCGCAGCAGCGGCGATCCGGCCAGCCGCGCGAGCCGGGTGCGGATGCGCGTGGTCAACTGCTGCGCGGCCTTACGGGTGAAGGTCAGGCCGAGAACGGCGTCGGGGACCACCAGACCGTTGGCGACCATCCACACCACGCGCGCGGCCATCGTCTCGGTCTTACCGGCGCCCGCGCCCGCGACCACCAGCGTCGGGCCGGGCGGCGCGGAGATCACCGCGGCCTGCTCGTCGGTCGGCGGCGGCAGCCCGAGCGCGTCGGCCAGCTGCCACGGCGTGACGCCGCGACGACCGGTGCGCTCGCCGGGACCGCTCACTCCTCGGTCACCTGGCGCCCCGCATCCTGAACCGGGCAGCTGCCCGCGACCGTGCAGTGCCGGCAGCCGTCGTTGCGGACGGCCAGATAGCCGGGACCGCGCGTGGCCGCCGCGGCATCGTGAATGGTGTTGCGCCACTGCTGGATCGACTCGTCGTCCAGCGCGGTCTGCAGCCGCTGCGCGGCGCCCTCCTTGGCGCTGGGTTTGGCGACGTACACCAGGCGCGCGCCGCCGGGCTGCGGATCGGCGCCGGAGTCGTCCAGCGCGCCCGCGGCGGCCGCCACCTGGTAGGTCGCCAGCTGGGCGTGGTCCTGTGCGGCCTGTTTGGAGATGGGCGTCTTACCGGTCTTCACGTCGACGATCACGAAGCGCCCCAACGCGTCCCGCTCCACCCGGTCCACCCGGCCGCGGATGCGCACCGGATATTCGTCGGCGGTGCGGGCGGGCAGCACGCAGTCCACGGGCACCTCCACCCCCAGCTGCGTGAGCTCGGCGCGGGTGTTGCGCAGCCACTCCAGGAAGGTGTCCAGCATGCTCTCGGTGCGGCGCAGATCCAGGCGGGAATGCCAGCTGTGCGGGCCGTCCTCGCCGGAACTCGGATCCACCGCCTTCCAGGCCCGCACCAGCGCCGCCTTGACCTCGGTCTCGGTGACCTGTCCGGCCAGCGCCTGCACCAGGGTGTGCACCAGATTCCCCTTCACCGCATAGGGATTCTCCCCGTCGTTGCCGCCGTGCCGTTCCAGTGCCCAGCGCAGCGGGCAGGTCTTCAGCAGTTCCACGGTGGACGGGGACAACGCGACCGGGCCCTCGTCCTGACCCCACAGCGGCAGTTGGGAACTGAGTTCGGCGGTGCCGTACCAGTCGTCGGGGTGTGCGCCGCGAACCCGGGCGCGGGCCAGCCGGGCGAGCTGACGCGCGGCACGGTCGCGACGCTGCGAGGTGTCCTCGGGATCGCAGGCCACCGTGCGCAATTCGGCGATCAGCGCCTGCATGACCAGGGCCCGCCCGGGATCCACCGGCGGCGGGATGCGGCCCGGCTCACCGGATGCGGCGTCCGCGTCGAGTTCGGCCAGGAAACGCGACGGCACCAGATCGCGGTCGCCAGTGACGGATTCGACGGCCGTCACCAGCAGCGAGCGACGCGCCCGGCTGCACGCGAGCAGCAACAGCCGCCGCTCCTCGGCCAGGATCGGCGCGGACCTGCTGAGCTGCTCTCCCGGAAAACCCACTCCGGCAAGCAGATCCACCAGATCCTCGACGCCGAGCAGGGTTCCGCGCGGACGCAGATTCGGCCAGATCCCCTCCTGCACACCGGCGACGGCGACCACATCCCATTCCCGGCCCGCGGCGGCGTGCGCGCTGATGATCGCGACCGCGCCGCCGGGATCGGTGAGCGGCGCCGAATCCTGCGGAATCTCCTGCTGCTCGAGGTATTCGACGAACCCCTCGACGGTCGCGCGGGGCAGCCGATCCACATAGGCCGCGGCGGCGTCGAACAATCCCACCGCGGCGTCCAGATCACGATCGGCCTGCAGCGCTCCCGCGCCGCCGCGCTCGGACTGCCCGACCCAGCGGCGCTCCAGACGCGAGGCCGTCCACAGCGCCCACAGCACGTCCTCGAGCCCCGCGCCGCGCCGCAATGCCTTGTCCGCCCGGCGCACCGCGGCCAGCACTCGCCGCAGTGGCGCGGATTCCACCTCGGTCAGTCGCTCCAGGATCGAAGCGTCTCCGGTCCCGACGATCAGATCCCGCAGCACCTGCGCCGAGGACCGATCCAGCTCCGCGAAACGGTCGGAATCCAATTGCCCGGCCGGATCGCCGTCTCCCGCGACGGCAGCGGAATCCGGTTCGCCCGGGGCTTGCGAATCCGCGGGCTCCAGCCGCCGATCGGCGGCCCAGGGATCGGACGGGTCGTCGCGACGGGCGCGCTCGAGGATGGTGCGGCGCACGCCGCGGCGCAAGCGGCGCAGGCTGATCTGGTCGGCTCCGCCCAGGGGCCCGGTGAGCAGATCGAGCGCGTCGTCCTCGGTGAACAGATCGGAACGGTCCCGGGTCTCGGCGAGCAGGGCACGCAAGGCCAGCAGCATCCATCCGGCCCCACGTCGGCGAGCCAGTGGCACATCCGGTTTCGGTTGCTGCACGGGGACTCCCGCGGCAAGTAGCGCACGCCGCAGCGGAGCCAGCGACAACGGCACCGACCGCACCACGACCGCCATCCGCGACCAGGGCACCCCATCGGTCAGATGTGCGCGCCGCAGGTGGTCGGCGATCAGCGCCGCCTCCTTCGCCGGAGTCGTCAGAACCCGGACAGCGAAATTCGCGTCGTCGTGGCCGGCGGCCACGGGGCCCGGCTGCGCGGTGCCGAACCCGGTATCCGGGGCACCGGCCTGCCCATCCTCCGAGCCCTCGCAACCAGCCGCCTCCCCGGCCCGCTGCCCGAATTCCGCGGTACCAAAAGGCTTCTCGGCGTCCGGCACTCGGACGGGCGCATCGGGACGCCGGGCGGCCGCGCCCGGTATGCGGCTGCGGATCCGAGCGACCGCGGCGTCGATGACCGGGGCGGCCCTGTGGTTGTCCCGCAACAGGATTCGACGCTCCGGCCGGGCCTGGAGATCGGTGAGGAACTGCGGGTCCGCACCGCGGAACGTATAGACGGCCTGATCCGGATCTCCGGCCACGACGGTCGTCGCACCACCACCCCCGACGACACGAATCAATTGCGCCGCAAGCGGATCCAGGTGCTGAGCATCGTCCACGAGCAGGCAGCGGATGCGGGCTCGCTCGGCGTCGAGCAGCCGGGGTTCCATCGCGAGCGCATCCAGGGCCGCGCCGACCAGTTCCGCGGCGTCCAGGGCGGGCGCGCTCGCCTCGGGGGCCTCGACGCCGACCGACCAGCGCAGTAGCATGGCCTGCTCATATCGTTCGGCGAAACGTCCGGCGGCCTCCCATTCGGGGCGATCGTGCAGGCGGCCCAGATCGATCAGATCCTCGGGGCCCAGGCCGCGTTCGGTGGCGCGCAACATCAAATCGCGGAGCTGCTCGGCGAAACCGAGGGTGCCCAGCGCCGGATGCAGCCGCTGCGGCCACAGATCCATCGCACCGCCGTACGGGCCGCCGGGCCCGGCCTGGATGTCCGCCAGTTCACCGCGCAACATCTCGCGCAGTACGACGTCCTGTTCGACGCCGGTCAGCAGGCGGGGCGGCGGATTGCCGTTCGCCTCGGCCTGCATGCGCACGACCGCGAAGGCGTAGGAGTGCACCGTGCGCACCAACGGCTCGCGGGTCGCACCCGGCACGCCGCCGACGACCTCGTCGGCGGCGGCCGAGACCTGCCGGGTGATGGCGTTGCGCACGCGCAGCGCGGCCTGTTTCGAATGGGTCAGCAGCAGGATCGATTCCGGGTCCGCACCCGCGGCGATCCGATCGGCGGCGAGATCGATCAGCAGCGAGGTCTTACCCGTGCCCGGCCCGCCCAGGACCTGCCAGGGCCGCCAGCCCGGATCGGCCCCCGCACCCCGGGCGAACAGCATCCGGACGTCGGCGCCCCATTCCCGCGGACGGGGAGCCGTCTCGCCGCGGCGCACCAATCGCACCGGGCTATCCGATCGCATCACGACCGCTATTTCAACAGACGAGGCCGACAGAAATTATTTCGCCACAGCAAATCGCCAGGTCGCAAGCAGGTGTATCCGTCCTGTGATCGGTCCTGCGAGTTCGCGCGAACCCGTGCCCGGCCCGAATTCGCGCGACCGCCGCGCACGCCGCCCGAGACCCGAAAGACCAGCGCATATCCCGTTCACGTGTCCCACGCGCGGCCGGCATTCCGGTATTCGACGTACCGGTGACCGATCGCATCCCATGTTCGGCCATGCCGTCGAACCGTGATTCACGCCCGCTGCGGGGAGCAACCATCCGGCGCGCGGCTCGGTCACGGCGAAGTGAACCGTGCGCGTGGGCGGCGCGTCCCACCGTCGCGACGTCGCCGAGGCGATCTTCGCGAGGGTGCCGCCGAGGTATCCGGCTCGTCGGTGCCACCGGGCACAATGGGGCCGTGATCCTGCCGCAGACTCATCGCACCGGCCTCGATCGGCGGATGCCCGTCCCGGTCGAGTCGGTGCTCGCGACACCCGGGCCGGTGTGCTGACATGCCGACCACCGACGCGCAGATCGAGCGGGTACGCGAGCTGGTCGCGGCGATTCCGCCGGGCCGGGTGAGTACCTACGGCGATATCGCGGCCGCGGCCGGACTGTCCACGCCGCGCACGGTCGGATGGATCATGCGCACCGACGCCGCCGACCTGCCCTGGCACCGGGTGCTGCGGGCCGACGGTTCACCCGCACCGCATCTGGCGCATCGGCAACTGGCCCGGCTGGCCCTGGAAGGCTGCCCGATCCGCGGGGATCGGGTGGATCTGACGTCCGCGCGACATCGATTTCAGGACTGAACGACGCGCCCGGACACCGCGCGGACCGGACGAATCCACCCGTGCGGCGTGGCGCGGCGGTTACCGTGGAGTCATGTCCACCCGTTTGGCGTGCGTGGTGTTCGACGCGGCGCGACCGCGTCGGATCGCCCGGTTCTGGGCCGAGCTGCTCGGGTGGGAGGTCACCCTGGACCGGCCCGAGCAGGTCGACGTCGCGGCATCCGATCCGGACGCTCTCGATATCGCGCTGAGCTTCCTGCCCGCCCGGACGCACAAGTCCGGGAAGAACCGCATTCACCTCGACCTGGCCAGCCGGTCGCTGGATCATCAAGGCGTACAGGTGGATCGGGCGTTGTCCCTGGGCGCGCGGCGGGTCGACATCGGACAGGGCGCGGTGCCGTGGGTGGTCCTGGCCGATCCGGAGGACAACGAATTCTGCGTGCTGGAACCGCGCGAGGAATATGTCGACACCGGCGCGGTCGCGGCCATCGTCGTCGACACCACGGATCCGTCGCGGTTGGCGGCATTCTGGTCGACCGCCTCCGGTTGGCCGATCGCCCACGAGCGCAACCGCTACACGGGGATCCGCTCGGCGACCGCGCAGGGCCCATGGCTGGAATTCCTTCGGACACAAGATATTCCGAAGGATCCGGGCCGTCTGCACCTGGACCTGATCCCCTTCCCCGCCGACGACCCCGCGCACGAGATCGAGCGACTGTGCGCCGCCGGAGCGCGCACGTCCCGCCCCGCCGACTCCCCCGCCCCGCCGATCACACTGGCCGATCCGGAAACCTACGAGTTCCGCCTTCTGCGTCCGCACCGGGATTGAACGTCGGTTGCCAGGACACCCACCCGCCCAGCGCACGCACCGCGGACCCCGCACAGCCCGCCGAACCTTGACGCTCGCAAACTCGAGGATTCCACCCCTGTGTCCTCCGGACCGAGCGCCGGCCATCAGGGCGGACACCGTTCGGAACGCGCACACAGCGGCCACACGCGGCCTTGCTCCCGACGAGTGAGCGTCGCTGCGACGTAGTCGTCTCGGCCGGACGAACTACGATCGGCGCATGAGCTACCGCGCGGGTGAACGATCGTGACCACGGTGGACGCGATCGTGCTGGCCGGGGGCCGGGCCAGTCGGTTGGGCGGGGTGGACAAACCGGCGATCGTCGTAGGCGGGCAGTCGATGCTGGAGGCCGCCATCGGTGCGGTGGCCGCGTGTGTGCGCACCGTGGTGGTGGGGCCGCATCGGCCCGATCTGGGGCCGGGCATCCGACAGGTGCAGGAGGTACCGGCCGGGGCGGGTCCGGTGGCCGCGATCTCGGCGGGGCTGAAAGCGTTGGCGGACTGCGACTTTCCCGCCGATCTGGTGGTGGTGCTGGCCGCGGATATGCCGTTCCTGACCGCCGCGGCCATCGATACGCTGATTTCCCGCGCCGTCGAATCCGGGGCCGATGCGGTATTCGCCGCGGACGAGTCCGGACGCCCGCAATATCTGGTCGGGGTGTGGCGGCACATCGCGCTGCGAACCGGAATCGAGCGGCTCGACGCACCGGTCAATCAGCCGATGAAGGCGTTGATTCCCGAACGCTCCCTGCTGGTGCCGCTGACCGATATCGCCGACTGCGACACCCTGGACGATATCGCCCGAGCCCGCGCACAGGCCGCGCCGCTCTCGCTCGGTCAGGCGCGAAATACCGTGCGCCACAAGCTATCCCGGCTTCCAGCCCGACAGGTAACGCTGCGCCGGGCCCCGGGCGCGGTGCTGGCCGAGCCGTTGACCGCGGCCGAGGCGCTACCTCGATTCGATGTCTCGGCGATGGACGGCTACGCGGTGTGCGGACCCGGGCCGTGGCGGGTGCGGCGCGATATCGGATTCGCCGGCGGGGAACGTCCCGCGGGGCTGCGCGCCGGGGAGGCGGTCCGCATCGCCACCGGCGCGCACATTCCCGAGGGCACCGAGGCGGTGGTGCGGGACGAATTCGTCCGATCCGATGCCGACGGCTTGCATCGCTTGCCGGACACGCCGATTCGCGACGATATCCGCCGCCGCGGCGAGGACTGGCACCCCGGCGACACCCTGGCTCCCGCGGGCACACCGATATCGGCGGCACTGCTGTCGGTGGCCGCGGCGGCCGAGGTGCCCGAGGGGCTGGTGCACGGACCCGTAACCGCGCGAATCGTCATGACCGGCGACGAGATTCGCAGCGAAGGCCCGCTGCACACCGGACAGACCCGCGACTCGATCGGTCCCGTGCTGCCGGAATTGTTGGCCTGGTGCGGAATTCAACCTCTGGACCGAGTTCACCTGCGCGACACCGCGAACGGTTTCGACGAGGTGCTGGCCCAGGCCGTCGACTGCGAACTGCTGGTGATCGTCGGCGCGACCGGTGGCGGCGCGGCCGATCAGTTGCGCGCCTCGCTGGATCGCACCGGAGCCCAACTGCCCGTGCACCGCTTGCGACTACGTCCGGGCGGATCCACCGTCGTGGCCGAAACCCGAAGCGGAACAGCAGTTCTGGGACTTCCCGGAAATCCGTTCGCGGCAGTCGCGACGCTGCTCGCGCTGGCCCCCGCCATCGTCGAGGGCCTGACCGGACGCCCGGCCCGTCGCGCGATCCTCGGACCGCTGCACAACGCCGCCGACATCTCCGGCCCCGTCCCGCGCATCGTGCCCGCCCGCGCCGCCCCCGAGGGCGGCTGGATCGGCGATCGGGGCGTCCGCACCGCCCACCTGGCGGGCCTGCTCGACCGCGACGGCCTGGTGATAGTCCCCGCCCACGCCGAGAACGGCACCCCGGTCGAATTCCTCCCCCTGCCGGCGTGACCTCGAGCAGCACGATCCGCGGATCCGGGCGCTGCCATGGGGAATGGACAGGGGCCGGTTTCGGGTTGGCACCGAGTGAACTCGTCAGGAGGCGCGAATGAAGGTCCGGTTCGGGGTGGCCGCGGGTGTGGGAAGCGATCCGGCGCGGTTCGCCGGGTTCGTGGACCGGTTGGAGCAGGCCGGGGTGGATTCGCTGTGGCTGCCCGAGCTCGTGTACTCGAAAGCCGTGGATCCCATGGTGGGGATGGCGTTCGCGCTCTCCCGGACGACTCGGCTGAAGGTGGGGACCTCGGTGGCGATCCTGCCCGGGCGGCATCCGGTCCTGGTGGCCAAACAGCTCGCCACGCTGGCGGCGCTCGCACCCAAACGGGTGTTGCCGGTCTTCGGCCTGCGCCCGGCGCAACCCGCGGAACACGAGCTGTTCCCGGTGCCGCAGGGCAAGCGGGCGGCGGTATTCGACGAGTCGCTGCGGCTGCTGCGCGAGGTGCTGGACAAGGAGCGGGTGGACTTCGCGGGCGAGTACTTCACAGTCGACGGCGCGGGGCTCGAGACGCGCCCGGACCGGCCGCTGGACATCTGGCTCGGCGGTTCGGCGCCTGCCGGATTGCGCCGGGTTGGCCGCCTGGCCGACGGCTGGCTCGGCAGCTTCCTGACCCCGGCCGAGGCCGGGCGCGCCCGAGACACCATCCGCACCGCCGCCGCGCAGGCCGGACGCGAGATCGAGGACGACCACTACGGCATCACCCTGTTCCTCGCCGAGGACGGCATCGCCCCGGAACGAGCCGCGCTGATCCGCAGCCGCCGCCCCGATATCGATCCGGGCGAACTGATCGCGAACGGCTGGTCCGGTCTGCACCGCCTGATCGACGGATATCTGGCGGCGGGATTGAGCAAATTCGTCATCAGCACGACCGGCGATCGTCCCTACGACGAGTTCATCGATCGTTTCGCGGCCGAGCTGCTGCCGCGGCAGAACTGACCGTCCCCGCGTAGACGCTCGCACATGTTTGTGCGTGTCCGGGCCATGGGCACGCGCGCCCCGGGCCGCTGTACTGGTTCCATGACGACGACAGCACCTGCCACATCATCGACCTTCGGCGCGATTTCCCTTGCGGCGGCGACTATTACGACCGGCCTGCTGGCCGGAGTGTTCTACGCGTACGCCTGCTCGGTGATGCTCGCGCTGCACCAACTCGACGACCGCACGTTCGTGGATGTGATGAACCGGATCAACACGGTCATCGTCAATCCGGTGTTCATGCTGAGCTTTCTCGGCTCGGTGGCCTTCACCGCCCTGGCCGCGCTCGGGCATCTGCGCGGCGACCAGCGCACCGTGCTGTGGTGGATCCTGGGCGCGGTGGCGCTGAACGTCCTGAGCTTCCTGATCACCTCCGGCGGCAACATCCCGCTGAACAATCGCCTGGCCGACGTGCACACCGGCGACTTCGCAACGCTGCGAGCGCAATTCGAGACGCCGTGGGTGCGATTGAACATCCTGCGCGCCCTGGCCAACACCGGCGCGCTGGGCGCACTGGCCTGGGCGGCGCACCTGCGGCGGGGCTGAGTCAGAGCCGGATCTCGCGGCGAACAACCTTGCCGGTGGCGTTGCGCGGCAACGGTTCCGTGGTGATCACCCAGCGGGACGGCACCTTGAAATAGGCCAGGCGCTCGGCGACGAAGGCACGCAACTGCTCCCGGGTCACCGCATCGGTCTCGGCGACGACCACCACCGCGGCCACCTCCTGTCCGAGATCCTCGTGCGGGACGCCGAGCACCGCCGACTCGACCACTGCCGGATGCTCGTCCAGGGCGTTCTCGATCTCGACCGGGTAGACGTTCTCCCCGCCGCGCAGGATGAGATCGCCGCGCCGGCCCGACAGATGCAGCCGCCCCTCGGCAAGTACGCCGAAATCTCCGGTGCGCAACCATCGTTGCGCATCGATCGCCGCGGCGGTGGCGGTCTCGTCGTGCCAATAGCCGAGCATCACGTACGGGCTGCGCACGCAGATCTCGCCTTCCTCGCCGTCGGGAACGGCCCTGCCCGCGGGATCCCGGATCTCCAGCTCGACGCCGAGGATCGGCCGCCCCACCGTCTCCGGATACGCGGCCAGCTCGGCCGGCGTGGCAACCGTTGCGGCCGTGCCGCTTTCGGTGAGGCCGTAACTGGTGGTCAAGGCGACCTCCGCGACCGGGAGGCGGTCACGCAGCCGCTGATGGAACGCCGGCGAGGAGGGCGCAGCATTGAGCGAGAAGGCCGCGAGCGAGGACAGATCGAAACCGCTCAGATCGTGTTCGAGGATGCGCGCTGCCATGGTCGGCACCGCGCCCCAGTTGCTGACCCGTTCGCGTTCGATCAACCGCAGCACCCGCTCCACCTCGAACGAGCCCTGATGCATCACCACGGCCGCGCCGGTCGCCAGTCGCGGAACGACCAGATTGTGCAGGCTGGCGATATGGAACAGCGGTGAGGTGAGCAGGAAGCGCTTATCGCTGGGCTCGATGCACTCCTGTCCGCGCATCGCGGCCACCATGGCGTCGGTGAAGCGGTGATAGTCGGTGACCGCCAACAGGTTTCGATGCGAATGCAGCACGCCCTTGGGCCGTCCGCTGGTGCCGCTGGTGTACAGCACCACCGCCGGATCGTCCTCGGCGACCGGCGTTCGGGGCTCGGCTCCCCGGTGCGCCTCGATCAGAGCGGGCACCTCGCGCTCCATCGTCAGCACCGGCCCGCCGAAGCCCGAATCACCCAGCAGGGCTGCTCTTTTCGCATCCGCCACGACGACCTTGGGCGCGGTGTGCTCGAGTCCGTAGGCGATCTCGCGCGGCGCCCACCAGGCGTTGTAACCGACCGCGATCGCCCCGAGACACTGCGCCGCCCAGAAGGTCACGACCCACTCCGGGGTGTTCGCGGCCAGGATCGCGACCCGATCGCCCTTGCCCACGCCGTACCGCTGCGCCAGCGCGGTGGCCAGAGCGCCTGCGGCAGAGGCATGTTCGGCGAAGGACAGTCGCCGGTCCGCGGTCACCAGATAGTCGCGATCACCCCAGGCCGCCGAGGCGTCGAGCAGTTCGGACAGTGAGCCGCGGCGATTGCGCAGCACCGTCAGGGGGGCGCCGAGCACCTCCTCGACGGTCGTCTCGAAGGGGCCGCCCGGCCCGGTGAGGGTGGCGGTGATCTGCGCGGCGGCGGCGCGGGGGTCGGCGGATGCGGTCATGGGCTCCCTGTCTGTCACGGAATCGGCACGGCCTGTCACGGAATCAGCACGGCACGACCGCGAATGTCGCCGCGATCGAGCCGCTCGAACGCGGTGCGGCCCGCCTCCAGCGCGAAGCGCTCCACCTCGACCCGGATCTTGCCCTGCTGCGCCAGCGCGACCGAGGCGTACAGGTCACTCCTGGTGCCCGCGTAGGACTTTCGCACCGTGGCACCCCAGGGCAGACCCGGCCCTCCGGCGGGGCCTGCGTCGATGCCGGGTACCCCGCCGCCCAGACCCACCATCCGGTACGCGCCGTCCGGGGCCACCACCTGCACGGCCAGCGCCGCGGTCGCATCGGTGCCGACGAAGTCGAACACCGCCTCGGCGCCGCGGCCGGCGGTGTGTTCGAGGATCTGCGGGGCGGCGTTCTCGCCGGCCGCAATGCCCAGCTCGGCACCGCAATCCGCGGCCAGAGCCAGTTTCTCCGGGGCGATGTCGACGGCGATGACACGGGTCGCGGTGATCGCCGTGAGGATCTGCACGGCCACATGCCCGAGCCCGCCGATACCGATCGCCACGGCGGTGGAACCGGGCTGCAGTTGATCCATCGCGCCGCGGATCGCGTGATACGGGGTCAGCGCGGCGTCGGCGAGCGGTGCGGCCTCGGCGAAATCCAGCCCGTCGCCGATCGGAACGAACGAATTCGCCGGTATCGCAACATATTCCGCCATTCCCCCGGCCGGCCCCAGCCCCGGGCAAGGCGGCATCGCGGTGCGGCCCGCGGCCAGGCAGACATTCTCCCTGCCCCGCGCGCATTCCCGGCATACCCCGCAGGACCAGCACAGGTAGACGATTCCCCGATCGCCGACGGCTCGCCCGTCGACCTCGGAACCGATCGCCTCGATGGTGCCCGCGATCTCGTGTCCCATGGTCAGCGGGTCCTCGCGCAGCGCGAACGGCAGGCTCAGCACATACGAATCCGAATGGCAGATACCGGCCGCGCCGACGCGCAGCAGCAGCTCGCCCGGACCGATCTCGGGGATCGGGATATCCCGCAGTTCCAGTGTGCCCGGCCCGGTCAGTTGCAGCGCACGCATCATCCGGCTCCGTTCACCGCACAGGGCAGTTCATCGTGTCCAACTCGTCCTCCCGCTCGGCCATGCGTGAGGTGAGGCACACGCTAACACTCACGGGCGTCGCTGCCGCGCGACCCGAGGCAGGCTTCCCGCTGAGCGGGACAGCCCGGCGAACGGACCACCGGCACGCCACGCGGCCCCGACGGCGAGCCGGGCGGCGCTATTTCGCCGGGAGCGTGCGGGCGTACTCGACGCCGCGATCGATCCATCGCTGCAGTTCGGCATCGTCGTGGACGATATTCGTGTCCACCCGCAGCCAGTTCTTCATCTCCCGGCCGCCCATGACCATGGGAGCCACGCCCGCACCGATGAGCGAAGCCGCCCGATCCGGATCGACCCGCACCATCAGCCCGCCCTGACCACTGGCCGCGACCGCCATATTGCCGCCGATCAGGAAGGCCAGACCGCCGAACATCTTCTTCTCGGTCGCCTCGGGCAGCGCGGGACCGAGCAGGTCCCGAATCCGGTCGGCCAACTCCTCGTCGTACGCCATACCGCATTGTGGCACCGGCCACCGACAGATTCCGGGAAGGCGCTCAGGGCCGGGCGGCCCACTCCCGCAGCCGGGTGACCAGGGCCGACTGCATGAGCGCGCGGGACTGGTCGGTCAGGTAGACCAGGGGTGGATCGACGAAGCCGGGGCACCCCTCGAAATAGGCGATCGTCTCGGGCAGGGCGTGATTGAGCACCGCGCGGACCTCGGCGGTCTCGGTGCGGGCGCGCAGCGCCGGAAGGTCGATCAGTTCCAGGGGCGCGGTGCAGACGAGCACTGTGCCGGGGGCGAGTGAGGCGATCCGGGCAGCGTCGATCACACCGCGGGTTCGGTCGGTCAGCGCCAGGTTGACCGAGACGAAATCGGCCTCGCGCAACAGCGCGTCGAGATCCTGGTATCGAAAACCGCTGTCCTCCTTGCGATGTCGTGACCAGTACCGAACCTCCGCGCCGAGTCCCGCGGCCAGCTCGGCCACCCGGCGGCCGATGGCGCCGAGCCCGACCACCGCGACCCGGCTGCCGCGAAACTGCTTGGCGGGGAACGCGAGCGGAAACAGGTTTCCCTCCCGCCGGAACGCACGGCCCGCCGACAGACCGCTGGCCTGCTCGAGCAGGACCGCGATGACGAACTGGGCCACCGGCTCGGTCATGTATTCCGGCAGGGTGGCCACGGCGATACCGCGCGCACGCGCGTAGTCCACGTCCACGGCATCGAATGCGGTCGCGGCGACCTGCAGATACCGCAGCCGTGGCGCGGCATCGACGGCGTTGCGGCCGAAGGGAATCGCGAACGCGAGCACGGCCGCGTCGGCATCGGCGAGTTCCGGGCCCGGATCGGTCCCGCGAGGAACGGTGACGAGGGTGTCGGCCAGTTCTTCCAGGATCGCGCGATGCGGCGCGTCCAGCACCGCTTCCACGCCGCCGACGACCACCAGCTTGCGGAAGGTCACCGCCGCACTCTACCGAACGCTCACACCCCCAGGGCGGCGGCGAACACCGGCCAGGAATTGTGCAGATCATCCTGCCAGTACGGCCAGGCGTGGGTTCCGGGGTGGAATACCTCGGTGGCCGGAATACGCAGTGCCGCAAGACGTCCGGTGAGGGCGCGAGTACAGCCGTTCACCACGTTCTCCATCGCGCCGCCGATCGAGAGGCGGTTGGCGAGGGTGAGCGGATTGCCGCCGACGGACGGGTCGGCCAGGGTGTCGTGCACACCCGCACTGCCGTTGCCGGAGGAGATGTACAGCGACACCCCGCGCAACCGCGCGGCATTCACCACCGGGTCGTGGGCCGGCCAGGCGGCACTCGTCGGCCCGCCCCACATGTTCGCGGCGTTGGCGCCGAATGTCGCCAGCTGCGAGTACACCAGCGCCCGCGAGGCCGGATCGCTCGTACTGGGGCATCCGCTGTAAATACCGGCGGCCTGGTACAGCCCGGGCGCCTCGATCGCCAGATCCAGTGCCGATGTCCCCGACATCGATACTCCCGCAACGGCATTGCGGCCGGTGGTGTGGAAACGCGCGTTCAGCAGCGGCGGCAGTTCGCGAATCAGGAAGGTGGACCATTCGTTACGGCCCAGCACGGGATCGTTCGAGACCCAATCGGTGTAGTAGCTGGCCCGGCCGCCGATCGGCACGACCACGTTGACCGGCTTGTCGGCGAAGAACCGCGCGGCATCGGTGCGCACGTTCCAGGGCCCGCCGTCCTCGCCCCCGTCGACGGCATTGAGCAGGTACAGCGTGGGCGCCGGCCGATCCGGGTGCGACACCCACAGGGTGATCGGCCGATTCATCGCCACGGAGTACACAACCACCTGGTACTGCTGGCCGCCCAGCGGCCGCACGTCCAGGATGCCGGGCTCCCTGCCGGTATCGGCCGCCGCGCTGATCGGAACGAACGTGGCGAACACGGCAAACAGGACGAAGAGGCAACGCAGAAGCCGGTGCATCATTGGAGTATGCCTCGAGCGGGCGACTCTTCGGGCATATCAGCGAGTATGTTCATCGTCGGAGTGCACCCGCAGCGCGGTGATGTCCGCCACCGCCGCGCCCTCGACCAGCATCCGTTGGGCTATCGCCCAGCGCAGCCGCCTGGGCAGATCGGGTGCGAGATGGGTGAAATAGGCGTACAGCCATTCCGCGCGCCCGGCGAGAAACGGGAAGTCGGTGCTCATCATCGGACGCAGCACCAGCATCGGCACCGGGGAGTCCAGCGGGCGGAAGTCCCGATTCCACAGCCCCGGAACGTCGCATCCGGGATAGAACTGGCCCAGCATGAAGCCCTGCCGGACCGCATCGGATTTGCACGCCTCGTGCGCCGCGTCGATGCGCTCGTAGCGGGTCAGTCCCGGAAAGAGGGTAACCAGCGTGAGCTGCTTTGCTCCGTCCGGATCTTCCGCGCGCAGGCCGCGATACACGTCGAGCGCATCGCCCACGACGCACCGCAGCTCCGCCGGGTCCAGCCGATCGCCGCCCGTGGCAAGACCCGCCCAGAACAGGTCGTGCGCGACGCCCGCACGCACGAACGGGCAGACCGGCCCCTCGCGGCCGAGGTCGGGATGCGGTCGCATCAGATGTTCGTCCACCCACCGGGTGAAGGCCGCAGCGTCGGGGTCCGATCGCTCCCAATCCGCCCGGTCCCGATACACCTGTCGCCACCGCACGCCGGTGCGGCTCCCGGTCCGCACCGCCCGGCCCGGACCTTCCTCCGGCGATTGCCGACTGGAATTCCGCTGCGCCGCAGGCTCTTCGGCCGCGCTCACGGGCGCGTCCCGGACAGCTGCGCGGCCAGTAGCGGGCCGATGATCGGCACCACATCGGAATTGGTGAGCTGGGCGTGCACGGCCGGTACGGGGTGCTCGGTCAGCGTGCCGGTCACATACGGCCGCCACAGCTCCGCACCGAGCGATGCGGTCACCCCGCGGGTGGCCGAGAAGTACAGCAGGTCGCCGTCGTATACGTCCGGACGGTAGCCGTGGGACAGACGCACGCATTCGACGTAGCCGCGATGCAGCCGGGTCAGTTGCGCCGCGGTCAGGCCCGCGCCGAAACTCGATCCGGCGCAGAACAATTCGGCCGCGGCCTCGGCGGCGGTGAGATCGGGGAGCGCAGCACCGTCCTCGGGCTCGTCACCGAGCAGATGCGTGAGCAGATCACGCATCCGGGGCGTCGGCGGAGGTGGCGTGCCCTCCGGCAGGACGATGCTGTCCAACATGGCCAGAACCGCTACGGCACAGCCGCGTTCACGCAATCGCACGGCGACGGCATGGGCGATCTGGCCACCGAGTGACCAACCGAGCAGATGGTACGGGCCCCGCGGTTGAATCCGGAGGATGTGCGCCACATATCGTTCGGCGAGATCGTCGATCGTGACGGCCGCGGCCGGTTCCCCCTGCGGGGGCAGGCCCTGGATGCCGAAGACCGGACGATCGGTGACGTATCGCGCCAGCCCGGCATAACACCAAGCCAGCGGCACCGCGGAATGGATACAGAACAACGGCGGCGCAGTGCCGCCGCGGCGCAGCTCGAGGACCGCGTCGAGCCCGTCCTCGGTCTCCGGGCCGCCGCCATGACCGTCGATCCGCTCGGCCAGCTCGGCCACGGACGGGCAGGTGTACAACCACCGCACGGTCACCGGCGCACCCGTCGCCCCGGCCAGGTCGGCCGAAAGCGCCACGCCCAGCAGCGAATTGCCGCCCAATTCGAAGAAATCGTCATCCAGGCCGACATGTGCCACGTCCAGCGCGGCGGCGAAGCACTCCGCGATCTTCTGTTGCAGAGCGGTGTGCGGCGCGCGATAGGGACGGCTCACCGGATCGGGCGCCACGAGCGCGGCACGGTCCACCTTGCCGTGCGCGGTGACCGGGAGCCGGTCCAGGCGCACCAGCTGCGCGGGCACCATGGCCGGTGGCAACACCTCGCGCAGGTTCGCGATGATCGTCGCGGTGTCGGCGTCGTCTCCTCGGGGCACAACGATATAACCGATCAGCCGAGATCCCGTAGGTCCGTCGGCGACGGTCACCGCCGCCTGCGCCACCTGCGGCGAGGCGGCCAGCGCCGCCTCGACCTCCGCGGGTTCGATCCGCCGTCCGCGCACGCTGAGCTGTTCGTCGGCGCGGCCGATGAATTCCAGCGTCGAATCCACGTCCGCGCGGACGAGATCGCCTGTGCGATAGAGACGTTCACCCGAATGGAACGGGTCGGCGACGAACCGCTCGGCCGTCGCCCCCGGCCTGCCCAGATATCCCTGCGCGACACCCGGGCCGCCGAGATACAGCTCGCCGCGGGTCCCCGGCGGCACCGGCCGCAGCGCGGGATCGAGCACCAGCGCCCGCACGCCCGGCAGCGCCCGCCCGATCGTCACCGGACCGCTCGCCCGCAGCGGGTCGGACTGGGTCGCCATCACCGTGGTCTCGGTGGGGCCGTATCCGTTGAACAGACGCAACGGGGTAGCCCAGCGGCGCACGAGTTGGGGCGGGCAGCTCTCCCCGCCCACCACCGCCACGCACAGGTGGGGTACCTGATGCGGTTCGAGCGTCGCCAATACCGCCGGGGTGGTGAGGAAATGGGTGATCGCCGCGCTGTTCAGCAGCTCCGCCAGTTCCGGTCCGGCGATCACCGCCGGCGGTTCGATCACCAGCCGGGCGCCCGCCGCGAAGGCCGCGAGCAGTTCCAGCAGATGCGCGTCGAAGGAGGGCGCGTGCGCGTGCAGAACACGCGAATCGCGGTTCACCCCATAGTGTTCGACCACGTGGTCGGTCAGCGCGCCCAGGCCGCCGTGGCCGACGACGACGCCCTTCGGCGTTCCGCTCGTGCCCGAGGTGTAGATCAGATAGGCCGGATGCCGCGGGCGCAGCGGACGACGCCGATCGGCATCGGAGACCGGATGGCAGTCCCGTCGCTCGACGCGCGCCACGGTCGCGGGATCGTCCAGCACCAGCCAGTCCACCTCGGCGGGCAGCTCGTCGCGCACGGCTCGCACCGTAACGCCGAGGCGCGCACCGGAATCCGCCGCTATCGCCGCGATCCGCCGGGCCGGGTCGGCCGGATCGACCGGCACGAAGGCCGCGCCCGTGCGGGTCACCGCACAGACCGCGAGCACCGATTCGAACGACCGGGGCACGGCCGTCATGACGAAAACTCCCGGCCCCGCGCCGAATTCGATCAGCTCGCGCGTCCAGCGGTCGCACAGCCGCTCCCATTCGCGGCCGGTCCAGGTGCGCGCACCGGCCTGCACCGCGATCCGGTCCGGCGCTCCGCGGAAGCGCAGCAGATCCGCCAGTACGCGATCCGCGCGGACCGGCGGAACCTCCGGCGGCACCCGCGGCTGGTCCAGCGTGCGGACCACCCGATCCGGTCCGGCGGCCAGGAATCGGTCGAAATAGTCCAGGAATCGGTGATGATGCCAGGTGAGCGCCGCTTCGGAGTACAGCGCCGGATTGGCCTGCATGCCGATGGTGGCGCTGCGTTCGCCGGCTCCGAGCTGATAGCCGTTGACGAGCAGATCCTCCACCGGCCCCAGCGACAACAGCCGCACCCGACCGGTCACGCCGCTCATGCGCAGCGGTTCGACGAAGCCCAGCATGTTGAGCACCGGGCCGAAACCGCCTCGGACCACCTGTGATTCGCCACGATCGCGCTGCATGTCCTCGTACCGGTAGCGCTGATGGCGCAGCGCGCCGATCACCCGGGTGCGGACCTGCTCGAGCATCTCGTGCACCGTCAGGTCACCGATCCCGTCGAGCCGCAACGGCACCACGTTGGACACCGATCCCGCCGACCGGCGCAGCGCCGCGGTCGGCCGGGCCGCGACCGGCAGCGACACCATCACCTCGTCGACGCCGAGAGCAGCGGCCAGATAGCAGGAGAAGGCGGTGACTACCAGTTCGGCGAAACTCGCGCCGGTCCGCTCGCGCACGGCGACAAGGTGTTCCGCGGTCGCGTCGGGCAGCGTCGCGTCGACGCGATGCGGGCGCGGGGCGGGCGCGGCCGAACGTCCCGCCAGCCCGGCCGCGCACAGCGGTCCGGACAGTTGTTCACGCCAGTACTCGCGGTCCGCGTCGGCTCGCACGGAGTTCTGGTACGCGCGTTCGTCGGCCAGCAGTTCCGGTATGGTCAAGGGCCGCTGCCGGTCCGAGACAGGTTGCGCGGCAGAGCTTTTCCCGTCGCCATACAGTTCGGCCGTGCGGCGCAGGATCGCCGCGGCCCCGACGCCGTCCACGACCATGTGATGGCTGCGCAGATACAGCAGGTGCCGTCCCGCGCCCACCCGGAACACCTGCGCCACGGTGATCGGCCCCGCGATCAGATCGACCGGAGCGCAGTGGTCCTGCTCCATCGCCGCGCGAGCCTCACCGACCGGATCACGATGATCGACCAGGTCGTGCACGGCCACGGCGCCGAACGCGTCGGGGTCCAGAATCTGCCGCGGCCCGCCGGGCCCCGCAACGAATCGCACATGCGGGGACTGCAATTCCCAGGCGGCACGAGCTATGGCCGTGCGCAGCACCCCGAGATCGAGCGGCCCGGTCAGATCCAGGTACATCGCAACGGTATTGGGCACGTCCGGATACAACTGCTGAGCCACCCACCAGCGTAATTGGGCGGCCGACAACGGAAATTCACCGCTGCCGATCCCGGCTGACCGCACTCGTCGTCCTCCTGTCCGGATGCCTTGGACGATTTCGGGCAAACCTACGGCATTCGTCCCGGTCCGCGCGAGCGATCCGAGCGGGTCGTTCGTTTCCGGGACAGCGACGGCCGCATCCGGCGTACCGGATGCGGCCGGGCCGAATTCCGCTGCGCGCCTGCTCAGCCGCGCTCGTTCGCCGCCCGCAGGCCGTGCAGGTCGATCTTGGACATACCGTTCAGGGCTGCGCCCACCGCGGCGGCATTCGCACCGCCCAGCAGGACCGGCAATTCGGACGGGACGACCTGCCACGACAGTCCGTACCGATCGGTGAGCCACCCGCAGGGGCCCGGCTTGCCGCCCTCGGTCAGGGCCGCCCACAGCCGGTCGACCTCCTCCTGGCCGTCCACGATGACCTGGATGGACACCGCGTCGGTGTGCGGGTGCCCGGGACCGCCGTTCATCAGCGTGACCGCGTGACCGGCCAGCTCGAGCGTCACGACGAAGGCCGAACCGTCCTCGTGCCGGGTGATGCCGGTGGTACGCGAGCCCGGAACGGCCGCGGTGTAGAACTCGGCGGCCTGCTCGGCCTCGCTGTCGAACCAGATGAAGGTGTTGACGCTGGTCATGATGCGCTCCTCATTCCGCGCACAGGCGGTCCAACGCCGACTGACTTTCCTGGTCGACCGCCCGGTAGATCACCAGCCGCTGATCCGGATCCTGCAGCGGCATCAGCACCTCGAATTGCACGGCCATCCGGCCGACCTCCGGATGCCGCAGCACCTTGATGCCGCGCCCGTTCACCCGCACGTCGCGCTGCTCCCACAGGGTCGCGAATTCGGTATCCGCAGCGATGAATTCGGCGATCAGATCGGCCAGCACCTGGTCCTCGGGATGGGCGGCCCAGGCCGCGCGCAGATCCGCGATCCCTTCGCGCAGAATGGTTTCCCGGTCGACGTAGAACCCGTCCCGGATCCGGGGATGCATCAGGCACATCCACATCGAGTTGCGCTGCCCCGGCGGCAGCTTCTCGAAATCGACCAGCACCCGGGACATTTCGTGATTCCACGCCAGAATGTCGTAGCGGTGGTTGACCAGCATGGCCGGCAGCGGCGCGAGGTCCGCGACCAAACGGATCAGCGCCGGGTCGGCGGTGGTCGCGGGCTTGTCGATCACCGGTGCGCGCTGCTGGGCCAGGTCGAACAGATAGGCGCGTTCGTCGGGCGCCAACCGCAACGCACGGGCCAGCGCCTCGAGCACCTCGGCCGAGGGACGCAGGCCGCGACCCTGTTCCAGCCGCACCACATAGTCGGTGCTGACCCCGGCCAGTTCGGCGACCTCCTCGCGGCGCAGGCCAGGGGTTCGCCGGGACTGACGGCGCTGGGGCAGACCGAAATCGCGCGGGTCCAGACGTTCGCGCCGGGCGCGCAGAAATGCGGCCAGTTCCTGGGTGGTGTCCACGGTGTGCGTCATCGCCACCGATTTTACGGCCGGGTAGGACCGGCGTTCCTAGGCAAAACCTTCCCTTAACCACGCCCGTCCCAGGCAACAGACTGGTTCTCGACATCGGAACACGAGTACAGGAGAACAAGATGTCCCTCACCCTGGACACCTATCGACTGCTGGGACGTTCGGGTCTGCGGGTCTCCCCGCTGGCCCTGGGAACGATGACCTTCGGCGCGGACTGGGGCTGGGGCGCCGACACCGACGACGCCCGCAAGCTGTTCGACCGCTACGTCGAGTTGGGCGGCAACTTCATCGACACCGCCAGCGCCTACACCAACGGCAGCTCCGAACGTCTGCTGGGCGAGTTCACCCGCGACAACCGCGACAGCCTGGTGCTGGCGACCAAGTACACGATGCTGCGCGACTCGGCCGATCCCAATTCCGGCGGCAACCACCGCAAGAGCATGGTCACCTCGGTGGAATCCAGTCTGCGGCGGCTGAATACGGACTACATCGATCTGCTTTACCTGCACGCCTGGGATTTCACGACGCCGGTCGAGGAGATCCTGCGCGCGATGGACGATCTGGTGCGCCAGGGCAAGGTGCTCTACGTCGCGATCTCCGACGCCCCGGCCTGGCAGGTCTCGCGCATGCAGGCCATCGCCGACCTGCGCGGCTGGTCACCGCTGATCGGGTTGCAGATCGAATACAGCCTCGTCGAGCGCACCTCCGAACGCGATCTGATCCCGATGGCCGCGGAGCTGGGGCTGGGCGTGATTCCGTGGTCGCCGCTGGCCAACGGCGTGCTCACCGGTAAGTACAGCGCCGCGGACCTGCGAGGCGAGGCGATCACCTCACCGGAAGGCTCGCGCAAGAGCGTCGCACTGGCGCAGGGTTCGCTGACCGAGCGCAGCCTGCGCATCGCGCAGGTCGTCCGGGAGGTCGCCGCGGATCTCGGCCGCACTCCCGCCCAGGTCGCCCTCGCCTGGACGTTGCGGAACCCGGCGGTCACCGCCCCGATCATCGGCGCCCGCACACCCGACCAGCTCGAGGACAACTTCGGCGCGCTGAACGTCGAATTCGACGCCGTCCACCTGGCCCGGCTCGACCAGGTCAGCGCCATCGACCTCGGTTTCCCGCACAACATGCTCACTCGCGATATGACCCGCACCGTCATCCACGGCGACCTGAAGATCCAGGCCCGCGCCTGACGGTCGAGCACCTGGGCGACCCTGCGCAGGTTCGGCTCCCGCAGATCTCACGCCTCAGGAGGCTGTACACGACGGTACTTAACGAGTCGTTACTCAGCGTACCGCTGTTAGATTTCGAGGTGTTCGGCCGTCGCCTTCCCTCGACGCGGCCGAAACCCCGTTGTCCGGCGTGTTCGCCTACGCGAAGCAGTTTCTCAGATCATTCCCACCGCTACCGCCCGATTTCGGCGGTTCGATGATACGCTGTACAGCGGTACGTTAAGTGCAGAGCCGTTATATAAGGTCATATAAGATGCGGGTGGCTCCTCGGTTCACCCTTCCTCGTGATGTGCAGGTGAGCTATGCGTGTCGACTCGAGAGCGACAACAACCCGGCCGCCCGAATGGGCCGAGCTCGCCGCAGAGGTGCCCGAATACACCGTCTCGATCCGATGGCTCGAGACCATGGGGCCACTGCTCCCCGGTGAGCCCCGATGGCTGGTCATCTCGGTCGACGGACAAGCCCGGGTCGGATTGCATGCCCGCTGGTTACCGTCCCCGCCCGCGGATGCGCGGTTCGATATCGCGGCCGTCCTGCGCGGTGACCTCCCGTCACCGGTGCCGCGAACGCCTCCCTCCGCGGCACCGGGCGGCATCGCACCGTATCCGTCCGTACTGGTGACGCTGCCCGGATATTCCTGCGCGGCAGCGGGTTCCGGCTCCACCGAACCGGCGCTGCTGCGCGAAACCCTGACCGCGGTGGATATCTGGGCCGCGGAGCAGGGGGCGCGGTCGGTCTCGTTCCTGTACATACCCGAGCGGCAGCAGCCGCTGCGGCGGGCGCTGATCGAGTTCGGCGCCGAACCGGTGCAGTTGTACCCGACCTGCGTCCTGCCGATGTCCTTCGGCAGCATGGACGAATATCTGCGGCAACTGCCGCGCCCACGCCGCAAGGGTATCGGCCGAATCCTTCGCCGCCTCGCGGAGCGGGACATGACGGTCGGTGAGGTCGATCTGGCCGAGGTTCGCGACGACGTGCTCGACCTGCGCCTGGATCTGCTGCGCAAGTACAACTCCGCCGCCGATCGCGCGACGCAGTCCGCGGCGCTGGATCGGATGCTCACGCACTACCGCCCCGAGGACATCGTGGTGACGGCGGTGCAGCGCGCCGGCCGGGTGGTCGGCTTCACGCACGGCCTGCGGAACGGAAATACGTTGCGGCAGTTGTGGTGCGGGCATTTGCCCGAAGCGTACGGCGCCTATTTCGTGACGTGCTTCTACGCGCAGGTACGTGCCGCGCTGGAGCGGGGCATCGAACGCATCGACTACGGCACCCTCGAATGGGCCCTGAAAACCGATCACGGCTCCCGGCTGGAAGAGCTGGCCGGCTACACGTGGACGGTCACGGGCGATGGGCGGTAGCAGGCTGTTCCTCCTCGGCCAATCCATCTCGCTGCTCGGCGACGGCCTGGCCGGGCTCGCCATTCCGTTACTGGTGTTACAGCTCACCGGCAGTCCGGTACTGTCCGCGCTCGCGGCGGCTCCGCGGGTGATCGGCTACCTGATCGCCGGGCTGCCCGCGGGTCCGCTGGTGGATCGCGCCGATCCGTGGCGGGTGCTCATCGCCGCCGATACGGTGCGAATGGCGGTATTCTTGCTGCTGGCCGCGGCGGTGACCGCAGGCGGATGCCCGGTCGCGGTGATCCTCGGACTCGCCTGTGTCGCTGGGGTGGCCGGGGTGTTCTTCGAGACCGCACTGGCCGTCGCCGTGCGGGACCTGTGCACCGGACCTCGGTTGATGCGCGCCAACGGATTCTTGGAGACGTCCGGTCAGCTGTCGCTCGTGCTCGGACCGGCGGCGGTGGGCGTGCTGGTGGCAGTGGCGGGCCGGCAGGCGGCGCTGCTGACCGATGCCGGTACCTTCGCGGTGTCACTGATCACCGTGTGGCGGACCCACAATCGGCTGCTGGCGGCCGAAAAGTCCGACGCCGCAACGACTTCGAGTTCGAAACGCCCGGTGGCTCTCGGCACGGAGGTGCTCCGGTCCGTCGGCTCCGAGTTCCGGGCCGGACTGCGCTACCTGGTGACCTCGCCGGTCGTCGCGGGCATCACGCTGCTGCAGACGGTGACCGCCCTCGGTCTCGGGGCCGAGACGCTGATTCCGTTCTTCGCCCGCGAACGCCTCGGGGCCTCCGCCGTCCTGGTGGGCATCGCGGTCGCCGGAGGCGGAGTCGGCGGGGCACTCGGCGCGCTCATCGCGGCCGCCGCCGGGCCGCGCCGATCACCGATTCCGCTGTGCCTGACCGGCATGCTGCTCACAGCCGTCGGTCTGGCGCTGGTGGGGTTCGCGCCCGGCGTGCCGTGGCTGGCCGTCGCCAACGCGCTGCTCGCCGGGGCGAGCATGGTCGTGGTCGTCGTGGTCCGCACATTGCGCCAGCAGGTGGTGCCGCGAGCGCTGCTCGGCCGGGTCACCAGCACGGCTCGATCGCTCGTGCTCGCCGCCGCGGCGGCGGGTACGACGCTCGCCGGACTGCTCACCGGGCTCAGCGGTGAGAATCCCCGTCCGGTGTTCGTCGGCGCCGCGGTGTTCGTCGCGGTGGCCACCGCATCGGTGTGGGCGGGCGTGCTCGGCCGTACCGCTCGCCGGCTCGACGTATTCGACAGGAGTGACCGATGCGCCCCCATATCCTCGTGATTCACCGCTCACGCGGTCCCGTCGCCCCGTATCTCGAACGCATCGATCACTCCGCCAACACCGTGACCTACGTATGCGCCGCACAGGTTCTGCACCGCATCCCGCGCCACGCGGCGGCCGAGGTCGTGGTCTTCGACGGCGCCGAACCGGTGGACGACGCGGTCCGCGGGCTCGCCGGCCGGCACGGTGTGCCCGACCGCATCATCGCGATCAGTGAGACGGACCAGCTGACGGCCGCGCAGCTCCGGTCGGAGTTCGGTATCGCCGGCGACCCGCCCGAGCACGCACTGCCGTTCCGGGACAAGCTGGTGATGTACGAGCGGACCGCGGCGGCGGGGATCGCGGTACCCGCGTTCGCCGACGCACCGGACCACGCGGCGATCTCGGCCTTCACCCGGCGCCACGGCTTTCCGGCGCTGGTCAAACCCAGGCTGGGCGCGGCCAGCCGCGACATCGTCACACTGTGGTCCGCCGCCGACCTCACCGATCTACCCGATCTGCGCGCCGAACCCTTTCTCGTGCAACGCTTCTGCCCCGACGAGACGGGCTCGGTCGACGGCGTCTGGACCGGCACCGAACTCGGGCCCTGGCGCGGTTCGCGGTACTTTCACAACTGCCTGGACTTCGCCACCGGTGAGAACAGCTGGGGGACAGTCGAAATCGATGACCCGGCATTCGGCGAACAACTGGCGTCGTTCGCGAGCGCGGTGCTGACGGCACTCAGCAAGGGCGTCGCGACGGTCTTCCACCTCGAACTGTTCCTGGGCACGGCCGACGCGCCACGTCTGCAGTTGCTGGAAATCGCCGGACGGATGCCCGGCGCCGAGGCCACCCACCTCTGGCGCGAGGTGCACGGCTACGACCTGGTCGGCGCGGCGCTGGACATCCAGATGGGACGTGACCCGGACGCCCGGCCGCTGCGGGACGGGCAGGTCGCCGGTCAGCTGCTGGTCCGTCCTCCGATACCGCCACCATGCGTGGTGACGGCCACGCGGCTCGAGGTCACGCCCGGCTACGCGCCCTATCACCGTGCTATCCCGGCCGTCGGACAGGCCATCACCGAAGCGGACGGATATGTCGGAATCGGCGCGAGCTTCCGGTTCCGCGCCGGAACCTCGCGGGCTGTCACGGAGGCCATCGGACACACCCTGTCCGGTTTCCGAATGGACTGCGCGTGAGACTGTTCACCGGCGACCGGCTGGCGGAATTGGCCCGGCGCCGCGGGCTGCCCGACGATTACCTGCGGGACCTGCGAGTCGTGTCCACCGTGCTGCCTTTCCGGGTCAACGACTATGTCGCCGACGAACTCATCGACTGGTCGGCCGCACCCGACGATCCGATCTTCCGGCTGACCTTCCCGCATCGGGACATGTTGCCGCCCAGCCTATTCGCCACCATCGCGAAGCTGCTGGAGGCCGGCGCCCCGCGCGATGTGCTCGCCGATGCGGCAGCGGCCGCACGGCAGGCACTGAATCCGCATCCCGGCGGGCAGATCGAGGACAACGTGCCACTGCTGGACGGACATCCGGTGCTCGGCCTGCAGCACAAGTACCGGGAGACGGTGCTCGTGTTCCCGTCGCAGGGGCAGACCTGCCATTCCTATTGCGGATACTGCTTTCGCTGGGCACAATTCGTCGGCTCGGAAACCCGGCAAGCGTTGTCGGCCCCGAACCACATGGTCGCATATCTGCGCGAGCATCCGGAGGTGACGGACCTGCTCTTCACCGGTGGCGACCCGATGATAATGCGCACCAGTGTGTTACGCCGCTGGGTGGAACCGTTTCTCGCGAACGACCTCGAGCACATCGCAACTCTGCGGTTCGGAACCAAGTCGCTGTCGTACTGGCCGGCCCGCTTCACCGAAGACCCCGATGCGGACGACCTGCTGCGGCTGCTGGAGCAGTGTGTCGCGGCGGGCAGGCACGTGGCGGTGATGGCCCACTTCTCGCATCCGCGAGAACTCCGGACCGCGGCGGTGCAGCGGGCCCTGGCGCGAGTACGGGACACCGGAGCGGTGATCCGGGCGCAGGCCCCGCTGGTCGCGCACGTCAACGACGACGCCGAGACGTGGGCGCGGCTGTGGCAGCGGTCGGTGGCGGCGGGAATCGTTCCGTACTACATGTTCATCGAGCGGGACACGGGCGCGCGCAGTTACTTCGAGGTTCCACTGGCACGAGCCCTGCGCATCTACGTGGACGCGGTCTCGCGGGTATCGGGGCTGGCTCGCACCGCCCGCGGCCCGGTGATGTCGGCCCACATCGGCAAGGTCGTCCTCGATGGCGCACCGGTCGTCCACGGCGAACGAGTCTTCGCGCTGCGCCTGCTGCAAGCGCGCGACCCCGGCCTGGTCGGCCGGCAGTTCTTCGCACGGTACGACCGGGACGCGTACTGGTTCGATGATCTCGAGCCCGCACTGGGCAGCGAGATCCCCGGCCGCACCGAGGATCCGGTGGCCGTGGCGTGAGCCGGCCGCGCGCCGCGCCTCACGCCGCGGCGCGCAGCAGATCCGGTACGGCGGCGTGGTATCGACTCACCAGGAGGCGAACGACCGCGGGATGGATGCCGATGGGTTCGGCGACACCGTCCGCACCCGCGGTGTGCAGGCGCTGGTGGAACAGGCCGTCGGCGAGCAGGTAGGAGGCGATGAAGACGCGCCGCGAGCCTGATTCGCGAAGTTCCGCGACGACTTCCGGGACTTTCGGCGATCCGGTGGCGACGTAGGCGATCCGGGCGGGGGTGTCCAGTTGCGCGGACAGCAGGTTCGCGGCCCGTCGGACGTCGCGCCGGGCGCGGGAATCGGAGGAACCGGCGGCCGCGAAGACCACCGCATCGCCGGGACGCCAACCGGCCGAACGCAATCGCATGCGCATCACCCGGGCCAGGGCGACGTCGGGGCCCATGGCCGGGGTGAGGAAAACCGACGAATGCCCGCTTTCGGCGACCTCACGCGGAACATCCTGGTACACATGGTATCCCGAGGCCAGGAAGGCTGGAACCACCACGGCCGGAACGGATTCCAGATCCCGCAGCACCTCCGCGGGCGCCGGTCCGAGCACGTCGACGAAGGCCGTGCGCACCCGGGGCGCCGAGATATCCTCGGGCGCGGCGCTTCCCCGCAGTTCGCGCGATACCGCCTCGGCCAGATCACCGATCATCCGCACGCCGCGAGCGCTTCTGGTGCCATGCGCGACCAGCACCAGAGCGGGCGCGCTCACCACACTCCCGCCAGTGGCGCCGGATGCGCCGGCCGTCGCGGCACGGCGGACCCGGCGACGGGCGGACGCGGATTGTTGTCCACACACTCGGCCGGATCCATGGCGAGCCGATAACCCCGTTTCACCACGGTCTGAATGACTTTCGGCGCACCGAGTCCGGCGCGCAGCCGGGCGATCCCGGTCTCCACGGCATGGGTGTCCTCACCGCCACCGGGCAGTGCGGCCAGCAGATCACTCCGGGACACCACGCGGCCGGGCTGGCGGGCCAGCGTCCGCATCAGGGCCATCGGCGCGGGCGCGAGCTGACGTACCGTCCCGTCGACCACGACACATCCACCGCGCACGCTGATTTCGTGCCCGGCGGCGTGAATACGGTTGGCGCGCCGGGGAAGTTCCTCCGCGACGTGCCGCGCCAGCGCACCCAGACGCGCCCGTGCGGGCATCGTGGTGCTCACGCCGAGCTCCTCCAGCGGTGCGGCGGTGATCGATCCGACGCAGGCGGCCAGCACCCGGGTCCGCAACGCGTGCAGCACGGCCTCGAGCAGTCCGGTCTCCTTGGCTCGCATGAGCATCGACGCGACCGCGGGCGCGCTGGTGAAGGTGACGCAATCCAGTCCGGCGGTGATGATCGACTCGATCAGCCGGTCCATCGGCGCCTGATCCTCCGGCGGGACCCAGCGGTATACCGGCACGGGTACGACATCGGCTCCCGCACAACGCAATACCTCGCAGAAATCGGGCACCGGCTCCCATTCGGTGGTCGCGCCGTGCAACTGCACCGCCACGCGCACGCCCTCCACACCCTCGGCGAGCAGATGATCGAGTACCTCGGCCGAGGATTCCGATGTCGGGGACCACTCCTCGCGCAGTTCGGCGGCGCGGATGGCGCCCTTGGCCTTGGGCCCGCGGGCCAGCAGCCGGGTCGAGGCCAGCGTGGAACGCAACTGCTCGGCCAGGCCCCAGCCCTCGGCGGCCTCCATCCAGCCGCGGAAGCCGATTCCGGTGGTGGCGACCGTGATCTGCGGCGGATCGACCACCAATTGCCTTGTGACCCGCTCCAATTCGGTGTCATCCGCCAGCGGGATGATCCGAATCGCCGGGGCCGCAACGATAGTCGCACCGCGCCGGGTCAGGATCGTGGAGAGTTCATCGGCACGACGGGCGGCGGTGACGCCCACGGTGAACCCCTCCAGCGGGAGTTGTTCGTTCATGGGCAGTCCACGGGTTCGTTGGATACCGACACCAGCCCGTCGTCGACGCGGACCGCGTAGACCGGCAGAGCGGCGGTGCCGTCGTCCAGGCAGTGGCCGTCCAGCAGGGAGAAAGCCTGCTTGAGCAGCGGCGATGCCACCACCGGCACCCCGGCGCGGTCGCCGACGATGCCGCGCGACATCACCGCCGCGCGCCCGAACGGGTCGACGTTGCCGACGGCGTGGATGGTTCCGCCGGGCAGCAGGAACAGTGCGGCCTGCCGGCCGCCCCTGAGCAGCACGGCGACGCCACGGCCGGGAATCAGCTGGTCGAGCCGGCAGGCCCGGGTCCAGCCGGTTGTCACGACTGGGGCATGTGCGGGTGTATCGATAACGGTCATCGGTAACTCTCCTCCGAACGCCTTACCTATTGGTACCGGCGCACTGTTTCCACGCGATTACGCGTCTATTTCCCAGGCGTGGCGGCGCTGCCCGTTCCGCCTCAGTGTGTGACCGGGATCTCCGGAATACCCAGCAGCACCGGCACTTTGCGTTCGCCGCTGTCGTCGAACGAGATGGTCGGATCGGCCTCGTCAGGG
>NZ_JCAJZQ010000008.1:0-326471 GCF_059510335.1 Nocardia sp. PLKS1-43
TTGTACCCGTTTTCATCGCCGTACGACGCGAGGCCCGCGCGCCCGCTGCGCACACCGCTCAGGTGCCGGGACAGGTTGCTGCGGATTTCCTCGGGATCGGGTGCGCCGGTGTCGGAGGGTGGGGTCAGGCCGCCCGGAACGAGCTGAGCGCCCGGATTGCGAATCGGAAGCCCACCGGAGGTCCGATGGTCCAGGATCGGTTTGCTGGCCTCCTCGGCCGCTGCCCAGCCAGCGTCGGCGGGGGAGGACCAGGCGCCACCCGGTTCGCTCGCCGAGGGCTCGACCAGCCATTCGGAGACCATGCGCTGGTAGATGGGTGATTCCGCAGGTTCGGGCGCGCCGGGTTGCTGGACCGGCAGGGTCGCGGTCTGCGCCCACAGGTCCGCGGCCTCGGTTTCCCAGGATGGGGTGGCCCGGGCTGGTTCGGGGACCGCGCGGGCCGGTGTGCCGGCCGGCATCGGCGGGAACTCACCCGAGGGCCAGGGCTCCGCCGCCGGGCGGCGGCGGCGCGGCCGCAGGATCTGCTCGCCGCCCGACGTGGCGGTCGCGGGATTGGAATCAGCCGCACCCCAGGGTTTTTCGGTGACGGCACTCGGTTCGGGACGTGCGTCGGCCCAGAATTGTTCCGCGGGTTCGGATCCGGTCTCCTCCCAGCGCACCGCGCCGGACCAGGAATCGCCGCTCTTCCAGCGGGCGACGTCCGGGCCCTGTTGGTACTGCGGCGCCTCGCTGTCCCAATCCTGTTCTCCCGCAGCCGTTTCCCGTGAGCGCCAACCCGAGGCCGGGCTCGACCACTCCGGCGCCGCCGACTCGTCGTCGTCCTCGTCCGGCGTCGGCAACGCCGACCGGTCCGGAACGGCCCAGGGATCGCGCGCGGTCTCGCCCGCGTGGCCGTACGGATTCCGTTCCTCCGGCGGCGGCTGAAAGCCGATCACGCCGTCGGAGGCCGGGTTCGAATCCCGGTGCGGTGCGAACAGTCCGGTCGGCTCCTCGTCGGGCTCCGGATCGTGCTGCGAGACGAACAGTCCGGTGGGCTCGTCGTCGGCGACGGGCGAGAGCTTCGCCGCCGATTCGCCGGAATCCTCGCGTGCCGGGCGTCGCTGGGGGAGCGGGGTCACCGAGTTACCGAACAGCGGCACCGGGACCGCGATCTCCTCGGGCGCGGCATGAGCCGCGGTCGAGGCCGGCGCGGCGGGCAGCGCGTCGCCGGGGAGGTCGACGGGTTCCGGTTTGTCGGAGGTGATCAGAGATTTCGGCAGATGAACCGTGGCGGTGATGCCGGGCTGCTGTGCCATCGTGGAGGTGCGGCGCAGGCTGACGGTGACCGTATGCCGCTTGGCGAGCCTGCCGACCACGTAAAGCCCCATGCGGCGGGCGGTTTCGACGGTCACCTCACCGCCGGAGGCCAGCCGGTCGTTGATCTCGCGCAGATCGTCGCCGGACATGCCGAGCCCGCGGTCGGTGATCTCGATCAGATAGCCGCCCTCGGGTGCGGCGGACACCGAGACCGCGACCGGAGTGCTCGGCGGCGAGTACCGCAGCGAGTTGTCGATCAGCTCGGCCAGCAGATGCTCGATGTCCACCGCGGGCTCCCCGGCGACCACGCCGTCGGGCACCGCGCCGATCTCCACCCGCTGGTAGTCCTCCACCTGGGAGACCGCGCTCCAGAGCATGTCGGAGAGCGGAACCGGGGGCAGCTGGCCGCGGCGCAGCGCGGTTCCGGCCAGCACGAGCAGGTTGTCGCCGTTGCGGCGCATGCGGGTGGCCAGGTGGTCCAGGCGGAACAGGCTCTGCAGCCGGCCCGGATTCTCCTCGTCGCGTTCCAGATCCTCGATCAGCGTCAACTGCTGCTCGACCAGGGATTGGCTACGCCGCGAGAGGGTTTCGAACATACTGCTGATCAACAGTCGCAAGCGGGCCTGGTCGGCGGCCAGGTGCAACGCCTGGCGGTGCATATCGTCGACCGCGCGGGCCAGCTGGCCGATCTCCTCGGTGGTCTGCACGTCGACCGGGAGGATCTCCGGGGTGGCGCCGCCCTCGCGCACCACCGACAGCTCGGCGGGCAGATCCACGTGGGCGACCTGCAGCGCGCCGCGACGCAGCCGGCGCACCGGCACGACCAGTGAACGCGCCACCGCCAGCGCCAGGGCCAGGCCCGCGAGCAGGGTCAGGACCACGGACGCGACGTCACGCAGAACCGTGCTGCGCGCATCGATCGAGGTGCGGCTCAGACCCGAGGTGATCAGGTCGGCCACATTGTTGACGGCCTCGGTGTAGGTCGCGGTGCTGCGCTGCAGCGAATCGTTCACGCCGGCGATGGTCATCGGCTCGGCGGAGGTCTGACTCAGCGCGCGCAACCGGGTCTGCTGGGCGTCCAGCAGCACGTCCGGCTTGTACGCCGAGTTCGGCTGGACCACCGCGTACTGGTTGATCATGGTGAGTTCGGAGCCGGTCGCGGTGAGCGCCTGCGCCAGCATCGCCGGATTGTTCCTGATCTCGCCGCTGCCGATGATGAGCTGCTGCTGCAGGAACATCCGACGGGCGATGGCGAGATCACCGAGCTGGGTGTAGTAGCGCTCGAGGACCGTCTCCTTGGGCGTGATCAGCGTGGTGACGGCGTTGCTGATGTGCGTGGCGACCTCGTCGGCCTGGGTCCCCACCACCTGGGTGGAACTGCCGTGCAGACTGTTCCGCATCCCGCGTCCGGTGGACAGCGCATCGGTGATCTCGGTGCTCACCTGCTGGTCGACCCGGGCCAGCGGCAGTGCCGACTGCAGATTGGCCGCTGCCTGGTCGAACCGCGCGGAGACCCGGTCCAGCGTCGCCTGCCCGATGTGGTCGCCGACACCGCCGGTGCCCGCGGCGACCGCGAGATCATCGGCGGCGGAGCCGAAGTCGAGCAGCGGCCGGATGATCTGCGCCTGCTGGGTGGCGACGTTCAGCTGGGAGATCGTGCCCAACTCGTCCCTGATCCTCAGGACGGCGAAGACCGAGGCCAGCATGACGGGAAGGAGCAGCACGATGCCGACCTTGCTCGTCACCGAGAGGTTGGAAAGATTCCGCTGCCATGGTCGCGGTGCAGTTACCATCCCGCTTCCGTCGCCTCCGCTCGCGCATTCGCCCTGCGGGTCCCACCGCGGCCGGTTCCCGGCTCACAGCCTCACCTCGCAGGTGCTCGGCGCACTGTGCCGAAGGCGCTGTATCCTCGGCAAGCTCTCGAGCTACCTCGCGGTAACGCAGATCCCGTCGTGCTCGAATTTGCGCAATGTGAACTGACGTTCTTCGGGTCCAACCGCCGGAGAACCGACTGCAGGTCTTCTTTTACGGCAGGCAACATACCGCGTGAACTTGGCCACGGCAATTCGGACTTCTATGCTCTGAAATTCGGTAATTTCGCCACGCACAAGGTGTTTCATCTGCTCGAGGCCGCGCGAGCGGGCAAAGCGACTGGTCACCGGCTCGTCGTGCTCGGCGTGTCGGATGGGGGCTTCTCAGTGGACTCTCAGTCGCTGCGGTCAGACTGGATCGCATGCGCATTCTGGTAGTCGACGACGACCGCGCGGTCCGGGAATCACTGCGGCGGTCGCTGACGTTCAACGGCTACTCCGTCGAGCTGGCGGTCGACGGGCTCGACGCCCTCGAACAGGTGGCCGCGCAGCGGCCCGACGCGCTGGTACTGGACGTCATGATGCCCCGCCTGGACGGCCTCGAGGTCTGCCGCCGGCTCCGCAGTACCGGCGACGACCTGCCGATACTCGTTCTCACCGCCCGGGATTCGGTCTCCGAGCGGGTCGCGGGCCTGGACGCGGGCGCAGATGACTACCTGCCGAAACCGTTCGCCCTGGAGGAGTTGCTGGCCCGGCTGCGCGCACTGCTGCGCCGAACCTCCGCGGACGCGGCGGGCGTCGACGAATCCGAGACGATGACGTTCGCCGATCTGTCGCTGGACCCGATCACCCGCGAGGTATCTCGCGGCGACCGCGCCATCAGCCTCACCCGCACCGAGTTCTCACTGCTGGAGATGTTGATGGCCAATCCGCGCCGGGTGCTCACCCGCAGCCGCATTCTCGAGGAGGTGTGGGGCTACGACTTTCCCACCTCCGGCAACGCGCTCGAGGTGTACATCGGCTACCTGCGGCGCAAGACCGAGGCCGAGGGGGAACCCCGGCTGATCCACACCGTGCGCGGCGTCGGCTACGTGCTGCGCGAGACCCCGCCGTAGCCGTGGGCGTCATCGTGGGAAGGCATGTTCCGCGGTCGGCGACGCGCGGCTCGGGCGGACGGGGACGCGATGGGAACGGGCGTGGCCGGGACGTCGTGGCCGGGCTGCACCCGCGCGCGGACACACCCGATCTGCGCCCGCCGATGCCGCTGACCCGGTCGGTGTCGCTGCGCTGGCGGGTGACGCTGCTGGCGGCCTCGGTCGTGGCGATCGCGGTGGCGGTCACCTCGATCGCCGCTTACGCGGTGGTGGCCCGCGCGCTGAATGCCGATGTGGACAAACAACTTCGGACCAGGGCGACCGGCATGATCGACCAGCGCCTGGACGCGCTGGACTATCAGGAGGTGCTGCAACTCGGCGCGCTGTACTCCAACGACGTGTCCATCGCGCTGAACTATCCAGGCAGCGATCAGTGGGTTTCGTTGTCCCGCAACTCCGATTCGCCGATCGGGGCGCCCGAGGTCGCGGTGGCACACGGCCGTTCCTCGTTCTCCCTGCGCACCAGCCGGAATCAGCGCATTCTCGCCGAGCACATGGAATCGGGTGCGACGCTGGTGATCTGGCAATCCCTGGAACCGACCCAGGAGGTGCTCGACCGGCTCGCCCTGCTGCTGTTCGTGGTCGGCGGCTGCGGCGTGGTGGTGGCCGCGGCAGCGGGAGCCGCGGTCGGCCGCACGGGATTACGGCCGGTGGCGCGGTTGACCGCGGCCGCCGAGCGGGTCGCGCGCACCGACGACCTGGCGGCCATCCCGGTGACCGGTGACGACGAATTGGCCCGGCTCACAGAGAGTTTCAACACCATGCTGGTGGCGCTGGGTGAGTCGCGCGAGCGGCAGCGTCGCCTGGTCGCCGACGCCGGGCACGAGTTGCGCACGCCGCTGACCTCACTGCGGACCAATATGGAGTTGCTGATCGCCTCGTCCCGCCCCGGCGCGCCGCGAATTCCCGAGGACGATATGGCCGAGTTGCGCGCGGACGTGGTCGCCCAGATCGAGGAGTTGTCCACGCTGGTCGGCGATCTGGTGGATCTGGCCCGCGAGGACGCACCGGAGGACGTCTACGAACGGGTGGACGTCGGCGCGGTGACCGAACGGGCGCTCGAGCGGGTCCGCCGCCGCCGCGCCGGGGTGGAATTCGTTGCCGAGCTGTGCCCCTGGTTCGTCTACGGCGACGAGGCCGGACTCGAACGTGCCGTGCTGAACGTCCTGGACAACGCGGCGAAGTGGAGTCCGGCCGGAGATCAGGTGCACGTCACGATGGCCGAGACCGGCCCCGGACTGATGGAGATCTCCGTCGACGACGCCGGGCCGGGTATTCCGCCCGCCGAACGCCGCCTGGTCTTCGAACGCTTCTACCGGACCATGGCCGCCCGGTCCATGCCCGGTTCCGGGCTGGGCCTGGCCATCGTGCAACAGGTGGTGACCAAGCACGGCGGGACGATCACCATCGAGACCTCCGGACGCGGCGGTGCGCTCGTGCGAATCGTGTTGCCCGGCGAGAACCCGGCGCCGCCGGTGCAATAGGGCAGTAACGAAACGGGCAATACCCCTGTGCGGTGCGCTGAATGCCGTCGACGGAGGTTCGCGGAGGCCGGTAGGTTGAGCTTACGAAGGCGGCCCGCCCACGATCGCGGAAGAACTGATGGAGAACTGAAAGCGCCGTCTCAGTTCGCTCTCAGTCGATGTCATCAGTCTGGTCGGCAGACGTGAGGAGATACGAGAAGATGACCGAGGACCCGAAGGACAACCGGGAACAGCCACAGCCGTCGGCGAACTCGGAATTGCGGGGGCAGACGCCCGATGCACGGCCGACCGAGCAGCAGTCCGCCGAGGCCGGTCGCCCGGCGGGGGCGGCGGGCCAGGAAGATCCCGCGCAGTCGTCGGCGTCCCAGCCGGGCGCGTCGCAGTCCGGGGTATCGCAGCCGGGGCCGGGCGCGTCACAGTCGCCGTGGTCCGGATCGGCTGTGCCGCAGTCGTCCTCGTCGCAGTCGCCCTCCGCGCAACCGTCCCCGCCGCAGTCGCCGTTCGGGCAGCAGGAGTCCGGGCAGACGCCGTCGGGCGGATCGGAGTCGCCGTTCGGCCGGCCGGAGTCGCAGGGGTCCGGGTCGCCGGGGTCTGCCGTGCCGCGGGCGCCGTTCACGCAGCCCGGCTCGGAGCCCTCGCCGTTCGGGCAGCCGGCCCCCGGCGGGTCGACGACTTCGCAGTCGCCCTTCGGCCAGTCCGCGCCGCAGGGGTCGCCGTTCGGGCAGCCCGTCTTCGGGCAGCAGCCGCCGGGGCAGACCGGGTTCGGCACGTCGCCGTTCGCCCAGTCGCCGTCTCCGTACGCGCAGTCCGGGCCACAGCAGGCGGTCACCGGTCAGTTCCCGCCGGCCGATCAGCCGACCGGCTCCGGTTCGGTGCCGCCGGAATACTCCCCGTACGCGTCCCGGGAGACGCCGACCCAGCACACCACCCCGATGCCGCCGTATCCGCACGCCTACGGGTCCGGTGGCGGGCAGCAACCGCCGACCGGTCCCGTGCCGACCGGCGCGGGCTCGCCCTTCGGCTCCGAGCACACCGGCGCGTACGCGAGCGCCCCGTATGCGACCGCCACGCCCCCGCGACGCGGCCGGGCCGGACTGGTCGCCGGTGCTATCGTGCTGGCGCTGGTCGCGGGCGGCGTCGGCGGCGCGGTCGGCGCGCTGGTCGCCGATTCGGGCAACGGGTCCTCGGTCGGCAACGCACTCGACAACTCCTCGCCGAACGCCAATCCGGCCTCGGTCACCGCCCCCGCCGGATCGGTGCAGGCGGTCGCGCAGAAGGTCTTGCCCAGCGTCGTGATGATCAAGGTGGCCGGTGATCGCGCCGAGGGGGAGGGCTCGGGGGTGATCCTGTCCCCCGACGGGCTGATCCTGACCAACAACCACGTCGCCAGCGGCGCCGGGCCGGACGCGAAGATGCAGGTGCAGTTCAAGGACGGCAGCACCAGTTCCGCCTCGATCGTCGGCATCGACCCGATCTCGGATCTGGCGGTCATCAGGGCGCAGAACAAGTCCGGGCTGACGCCGATCGACCTGGGCACCTCCAAGTCGCTCCAGGTCGGCCAGCCGGTCGTCGCGGTGGGCTCGCCGCTGGGGCTCGCCGGGACGGTCACCACCGGCATCGTCTCGGCGCTCAATCGTCCGGTGTCCACCAGCGGCGAGTCCGGTTCGACCGGAACCGTGATCTCCGCGGTGCAGACCGACGCGCCGATCAACCCGGGCAACTCCGGTGGCGCCCTGGTCGACATGAACGGCAAGCTGATCGGCATCAACACCGCGATCGCGACCCTGGGCGGAGGTTCGGACACCAGTCAGCAGAGCGGTTCGATCGGCCTGGGCTTCGCGATCCCGGTCGATCAGGTGCGCCGGGTCGCCAACGAGCTGGTCAAGACCGGCCACGCGACCTATGCCCAGATCGGCATGACCGTGCTCAACCAGGCGCCCAGCAACGTCAGCGCCAACGGCGCGGTGGTCAAGGACGTCGCCGCCGACGGGCCGGCCGCCAAGGCGGGCATCCCCACCGGCGTCGTGGTCACCAGACTCGGCGATCTGGTGATCGACAACGGTGACGCGCTGGTCGCCGCGGTCCGCTCGCATCAGCCGGGGGACAAGGTCTCGCTGACCTACACCGACACCAACGGACAGAATGCGAAGACGGTCCAGGTGACCCTCGCCGGAGCCGCCGCGGAGGGCACCCGTTGAGCCGCCCGCCGCGCCCCCTGACCCTCCTGACGGACGGCCGCTCCGGCAGCGGGGGACCCGATTTCCTGTCACCCACGGACGCTACGGTTAGCGATATGGAAATCGATGCTCCCGTGGCGGGTCGTGCGCTCGTGGTGATTGTGGACGACCGGTCCGCCCATGGCGGGGAGGATTCGCTGGGCCCGCTGGTGACCGAGTTGCTCTCCGAGGCCGGGTTCCTGGTCGACGCCACCGTGCTGGTGGCCGGCGACGAGGTCGAGATTCGCAACGCGCTCAACACCGCCGTCATCGGCGGTGTGGATCTGGTGATCTCGGTCGGCGGTACCGGCATGTCTCCGCGCGATGTCACCCCCGAGGCCACCTCCGAGGTGCTCGACCGCGAACTGCCCGGGATCAGCGAGGCGCTGCGTTCCTCCGGCCTGGCCGCGGGTTCGCTCGACGCCGGGCTGTCGCGCGGCCTGGCCGGGATATCCGGCAGCACCCTGGTGGTCAACCTGCCCGGCACCAGGGCCGCCGTACGCGATGGCATGGCCACTCTCGGCCCGCTCGTCAGCCGGGTCATCGATGAGCTGTCCGGTCTGGACGAGTAATGAGTTCCACCCCGAACGAGGACGATCGAGCCCTCCGCCCGCGCCGGGCGGAGGGTTCCGCGCGTTCGGCGGCCGATGCCGCGAAATTGGCGCGCATCTTCGGCGACATCCTCCCGCAAACCACCAGCGACGAACGCGGTACCGATGGTGAATCCCCAACTGTGGGAACATCATCCGAAGAATGGTTGCGATCCCAGGTCCCGCCGCATCACGGATGATCGATCCCTCAGCGCATATGCGTCGTTCTGACGCACTCGAGCCGTGGCGTGCTTCGGTTCCATTTTGCGAGCGCTAACACGCTTTTCGCATTCGGCATTCCATAAGCATTTGCTAATGTGATTTAGATCACAACATGTTTACATGAGCTTACGTTGTCAGCGTCTCCTCCCTGCGTTTAATGTTCGCCTTTGGGCTATACCACAGCGGCTCTTCAGGGCCCGGGAACGGCGTCTCGGCGTCGGTACCGGCGGAACGTAGCCCGGTTCCGACAGGTTGGTCTGGCGGTAGCGCGACCCATGTCGCCGGTTAGGCGGCGGCAACATGCTGGCGAATAGACTGAGCTGGGCCCGACAACGGGCCGCGTTTCCAACCCCGGTGGTCGGGGTCGGAAATCAGCCTCGGTGGTCGAGGCTGACTGCTATAACCTGATGAGGGGAAATATGAGCGAGAACCGCACCAGCGGTGCGCGTCGCGGTGCCCGTTTCGCGGGTATCGGGGCGGCGGCAGCCGTTGCGATCGCATTGCTATCGACCGGCGCTGCCAACGCCGACACCTTCGTGCCGTTGCCGGACGGCCAGAAGGCGGGACCTGATGGCGTTGTCATCACCCGAACACATGAGCACGCCAACATTTCGACTTCCATGGCAGCCAACGGTGCCGGCCGTACTGTCTGGGTGTCGGGTATCGCGGCGGCGGATGTTCCGCACGCACCCAATGCGGAGGTGGGCCCGAACAACGGCCAGCTGAACACTCCGGGCTCCAACAATTCGTCGACCCACGGCGCATCGCAGCTCAATTCGGGCTACATCGTCGGATGTCAGGTCGACATCGGCACCGACGCCATTTCCGCCGGAATCTCCGGCAGCGTCAGCCTGACCAGTGGATCACTCGGCGGATCGATCGGCTTGAACCTCGGCCCCGGCCAGGTCAAGTTCGTACAGATCGACTCGATCGACATCACGCACCCGGGCCACTATTCGGTGGAGTACCAGGACGCGGAAATGCAGATCCAGGGTTGCGCGGGTTACGCACAGGCTCGTGCGTACACCGTTGTCGAGGTCGTCGGCAACAACTACTCGAAGACCACTCTGTACGGGCAGCCCTTCAGCATCGGCTGACGTGCGTGGTTTCCAAGCGCCAACTCTTTTCTCGCGCATAGCGATTCACCCATGAGGGAATTTAATATGAACATCCGTAAGACTCTGGCACGTGTGGCCGGCGTCGGTGCCGTGGCCACTGCCGCTCTAGGTCTGTTCTCGACCGGCGCTGCGAACGCCGACACCTTCGTTCCGCTGCCCGGCGGCAACATCACTCGCACCCTGACCGACGGCACCTCCGTTCGGGTATGGATGGACGGCGAGTCGGCGAACATCAACCCGTCGATGGGTTCGACTCCGCTGCACCGCAATGCGTGGGCCTCGGCCACCGCGCATGTGCACATCGGCGGTAAGACCTCCGCCACCGGCGGCAAGATCTATCCGGGATATGTCGTCGGCTGCCAGGTGAACATCTCCGGCGGTGGCGTCAACGCGGCGCCGAGCGTCGGCGCCAGCTGGGACAGCTCCGGCAACGTCACCCCCAGTGCGTCCGTGGGCACCGGCGGCAACCTGACCCTCGGCCCCGGCCAGGCGCAGGCGTTCTACGTCCTGGACCTGGAGAAGAAGGACGATTTCGGCGCCGACACCCACAAGACCTACACGCCGTTCACCGGTAACGACGGCTCGGTCGCATGGGCGGACGAGACCATCGGCCTGACCGGCTGCGGGGGCTACGCGCAGGCGCGTTCGTTCGTCAGCGTGGAGGTCTCCACCGATAGCGTCATCAGCTGGGTGACGCTGTGGGGGCAGCCGTTCAGCCTGGGCTGATCGGACTCGCTCCTCCGGCATGACGGTGGGCCCGGCGCTTCTCACGCCGGGCCCACTGTCGAATCGGGAAGCGACGCATATCGCGTTGTTCTACAGGCTATTTCGTTCCTTGGAATCGACCGGGAGCTGGGATTCGTGCCGCCCGCCCGTGCTCTTGTTGCCTTCGGCGAGCAAATCGCGGATTTCGGCGAGAAGTTCGGCTTCGGTTTGCACATCGGCCACGCCCCAGCGCTTCTTGACCCGGGCGGCGGGAAGCACGAGGAAGAAATAGACCACGGCCGCGATGATGAGGAAATTGACCGCCGCGGTGATGATCGGGCCGAGCGCGACATAGGTTGCGGGTTTATCGGCGATGATCCGGAATCCCAGGCCCAGGTCCCCGGTTCCGCCGAATACCTCGATGAGTGGTTTGACTATTCCGTTGCTGAATGCCGTGACGATGGCGACGAATGCGGTGCCCATCACGACCGCGACCGCCAGGTCGATCACGTTCCCGCGGAATACGAAATCCTTGAAACCCTTCAGCATTGCTGCTCCTGTCTCATCCGGCGTACCCGGCCAGTGTCGAATGGTCTGGTCATAGCGGTGGACAACCATGATCACCGCTGACAGATCGGGTATTCGGGATGCTAGAGGGATTTTGTGGCAAACAGTTGGCGAATCGGGCGAACGCTACTGAAAAATGACCGTGAGCGCCGTTCGCAGCGAGGCTGCGGCGACCGTTGTGGCATGTGCCGAATCGAGTGCTATCAGTACGACGCGATCCTCGGACCGGGGTGATTTCCCGGTGCCGGCTCTCTCTGGTATCGACACTACGACGGCGCCTTGGGCGAGGGTGCGAGCGGGAGTGGCGGCCGGAGTGTCGGCTTCGGCCGCGGCGACCACATCGACCCGGTCGCCGGTGCGGAGCACCTCCGCAACGGCGTTGTCCGCCAGGCGAATCGGGACGATCCGGGCATCGGGCGCCGCGGTGGCCGCCGTGGCGAGGCGAGGGCCGAGCACCCGCAGATCGGTGAAGATCTCACCGGCCCGCATGGGTGCGGAAAGGGTGGCGCCCAGCAGTGGCGCGGGCTCGTGGATCGCGCCCGCGGGCAGACTGTTCGCGCTGAAGGTGGCGGTACGGAGATCGGCGGCGGCCACCGCGCGACCCGGTGAGAGATCGTGTGCGGCGACCACGACCTCGACGCGCTCGGTGGCCGGGTCGCCGCGCAGCAGCAGAAATCCGGCCAGTGCGGTGAGCGCGGCAGCCAGGATCCGGCGGGCGAGGGTGCCGTCCAGCCAGGCGGGGCGGCGGTGCCGCAGCCATTCCCAGCGAGGGGCGCGGCCCAGATCGATATCACCGCCGCGGACTGGAGCCGACCTGCCTCGGCCGGGCACGCTGTACGTCATACCGGGGACGCTACGGCTCGGGCGATACCGCTCCGCCCGGAAAACAGCTGGTCGACATCGGGCTGTGGATAACTCGGGAGCTGTGGACGAAACCCGGTGCGTCCACAGCGCCTACGGGTCAGGCAGCCGGAGTGCTGGTGGCTGCGCTGCTGGTGGAGGAGCTGCTCGACTCGCTGGACGAGCTGCTCGAGGACGAATTGCTCGACGAGGAATCCGCCTTGGCGGGCTCGCTCGCGGTAGTCGAACCGCTGCGGCTGTCGGTGCGGTAGAAGCCGCTGCCCTTGAACACGATGCCGACCGAATTGAAGAGCTTGCGCAACTTGCCGTCGCACTTCTCGCATGTGCTCAGAGCATCGTCCGTGAACTTCTGAACGATGTCGAACTTATCGCCGCACTGCGTGCACTGATACGTGTAAGTAGGCACAGGAACCTCCACAGTCTCCGTCGTTAGCACTCTACAGCCGACAGTGCCAACAACACCAATCCTCAGTTGATTCCGTGCCGGAACGCGGGGTGACCTCGAGCACGGAACAGCGCGATGCCGGCCACGGGCGCGGGGCGCCGCCGGGGCGTGGGTCAGTGCGTTGCGGACAGCGGGGTGAGGCCCGCGTGCGGGGTGAGGGCCCAGCCCATGCGGCGGTCGTGGGGTTCTTCGGGCAGATGGTCGAGGAGTTCCTCGTCGCGGACGACCGCGACGAGGCGCGCATCGGGGCGGGCGGCGGGCAGGGTCCGGTCGTAGTAGCCCGCGCCGCGGCCGAGCCGGACGCCGCGCCGGTCCACGGCCAGAGCGGGGACCAGGATCGTGACGGCTCGGGCGACGGCGGCCGGAGACAGGTGCGGCCCGGTCGGTTCGAGCAGGCCGTAGCGGGCGCGCCGCAATGCCGCCGGACCGGTGTACTCGGCCCAGTCCAGGGGCCCCGGCGGGCCGGTCACCGGTAGCAGCACCCGTGCGCCCGCACTCCGGAGCGCGTCGAGCACGGCCGGGGAACCGGGTTCCCCTCGCGCCGGGACGTAGGCGGCCACCCAGACCTGTTCGGCGTCGTCCAGCGGGAGCCGGGACACCGCTTCGGCGAGGGCGGCCGCTTCCGCTTCGTGTACGGCGGCATCCACCGCGGCCCGCGCGGCCAGCAGTTTCGCGCGCCATTCGGCTTTGCCCGGCGGGCCGGTGATCTCCACGTGACAACGATAGGACGCCGATCGGCACGGTCGCCGTTCGTCCATCGCGCTCGTGCTGCTCGCGGGTGTCCCATCGCCGGCCGACGTCGCGCAGCTCACGTTCGACCAGGGTTTCCCGCTCCACCCGGCGGGTAATTGACCAAGCACGCTGGTGGTGGGTGGGCGGAGGCGGCGCGATACGTCGCGTGACTCGGCGAGCGGTCGCAGGGGCCGCCCCCTAGGCTTCCGGTGTGCCGCGGGCGAAGCCCGTCCGGCCGACGAAACTGATGGATAGGGTGTGCCTTATGACAGCATCGCGCAGCGGTTCCGTGAGGGGCGACGGTCGGGCGACGGGTGGGTCAGCTGACGCCGCGACGGAGAAATCCTGCTTCCGCACGGCGGTGGTGCCCGCGGCCGGCCTCGGGACGAGGTTCCTGCCCGCGACCAAGACCGTGCCGAAAGAGCTGCTGCCGGTGGTGGATACTCCCGGCATCGAGCTGGTCGCCGCCGAGGCCGCCGATTCGGGCGCGGCTCGTCTGGTGATCGTGACCTCGCCCGGAAAGGACGGCGTGGTCGCGCATTTCGTCGAGGACCTGATGCTGGAGAGCACCCTCGAGGAGCGCGGCAAATTCCAGCTCCTGGAAAAGGTGCGCAAGGCGCCCGGTCTGCTCGACGTGACCTCGGTGATCCAGGAGGAGCCGCTGGGGCTGGGACATGCGGTGGCACAGGCGGAGAAGGCGCTGGACCCCGACGAGGACGCCGTCGCCGTCCTGCTGCCCGACGACCTGGTGCTGCCCTCGGGCGTTCTGGACGTGATGAGCCGAGTGCGCCGCAAGCGCGGCGGTTCGGTGCTGTGCGCCATCGATGTGCCGAAGGATCAGGTGAGCGCCTACGGCGTATTCGACGTGGCGGCGGTACCCGACGCGACGAACCCGAACGTGTTGCGCGTCAACGGGATGGTGGAGAAGCCCGACCTCGCCGACGCGCCGTCCACCTACGCCGCGGCGGGCCGCTACCTGCTCGACCGCGCCATCTTCGACGCGCTGGGCCGCATCGAACCCGGCGCGGGCGGCGAATTGCAGCTCACCGACGCCATTTCGCTGCTGATTTCCGAAGGACATCCGGTCCATGTCGTCGTGCACCGTGGGTCGCGCCACGACCTGGGCAACCCGGGCGGCTATCTTCGAGCTGCGGTCGATTTCGCTTTGGAGCGTGACGAATACGGGCCGGCCTTGCGTGAATGGCTGGAGCAGCGACTCGCCCCCGACTGGGATCCGCAGCTGACCTCGCCGGAGTAGTCTGGCGGGCAGCCGAGCCAGGCCGCATCGGACACGGAACGTGAGGGAAGGGCTGCATGCGCTCGGTGGAGGATCAGCAGATCAAAGTGACCGCGGCGGCCGTTGCGCCGAGACCGGTCCGGGTCGCGATCTCCGAGGCTCAGGGGCTGCTGTGTGCCGAGGATGTGGCCACCGAACGTCCGCTGCCGGGTTTCGATCAGGCGGCCATCGACGGCTATGCGGTGCGCAGTGTGGATGTGCAGGGCGCGGGTGCGGACATCCGGGACGAGAACGGTGATCCGGTCGATCTGACCCTGCCGGTCGTCGGCGAGGTCGAGGCGGGTTCGCGGCAGCCGATCCGGTTGCAGCCGCGGCAGACCGTGCGCGTGGACACCGGTGCGCCGCTGCCCACGCTCGCCGATGCCGTGCTGCCGGTGGACTTCACCGACGGTGGCCGCGCCCGGATCAAGGTCTACGAGCCGGTCCGTACCGGCGATTACGTGCGCCGCATCGGCGATGATGTGCAGCCGGGCGATATCGCCGTCCGGGCGGGCACGATCATCGGCGCGGCGCAGGTGGGGTTGCTGGCCGCGGTCGGCCGGGACAAGGTGCTGGTGCATCCGCGCCCGCGGCTGTCGGTGATCTCGATCGGCGGTGAGCTGGTCGACATCGATCGTACGCCCGGTCCGGGCCAGGTCTACGACGTGAACTCCTACGCGCTGGCCGCGGCCGCCCGGGACGCGGGCGCGGATGTGAACCGCGTCGGCATCGTCAGCGCCGACCCCAAGCGGCTGCGCGATGTGGTCGAGGGGCAGCTGGTCCGCTCGGAGGTGGTGGTGATCGCCGGTGCGGTCGGCGGCTGGGCCTCGGACCAGGTCCGTGAGGCGCTGGACGGCTTGGGCGAGTTGACGATCGATCGGGTGGCCATGCACCCCGGTTCGGTCCAGGGTTTCGGGCGGCTCGGGCGGGACGAGGTGCCGACCTTCCTGCTGCCGTCGAATCCTGTTGGCGCACTGGTGGTTTTCGAGATCATGGTACGTCCGCTGATTCGTATCGCGCTGGGCAGACGGCATCCGATGCGGCGAGTGGTGCGGGCGCGCACGATCATGCCGATCAGTTCGATGGCCGGGCGGCGCGGATATCTGCGGGCGCAGTTGATGCGCGACGAGCAGACCGGGGATTATCTGGTGCAGCCGCTGGGTGTGAACGGTTCCTCGCATCTGCTCTCCACTCTGGCCGAGGCGAACAGCCTGATCGTGCTGGAGCCGGAGGTGACCGAGGTTCGCACCGGCGATGAGGTCCAGGTTGCCTTTCTCGCTCAACGTGGCTGAATAGTTATGGATATGAACGTTTTTCGGGCCGCACAGCACCCCGGCTGGCCCGCGCATCTGGGACCGGTGCGGGTGGCCGCCGGGCAGGTCACGCTGCGTCCGGTCCGGTTGCGTGACGCCTCGGCGTGGGCGCGCATCCGGGTGCGCGACCGCGACCATCTCGAGCCGTGGGAGCCCACCGGCCGCGGGGCGTGGGAGGCGCGCAACCATCCGTCGAACTGGCCGTCGCTGTGGTCGAGCCTGAAGGCAGAGGCGCGGCGCGGGGCGATGATTCCGCTGGTCATCGAGGTGAACGGCGCCTTCAGCGGACAGCTGACGGTCGGCAATATCGTGCGCGGGGCATTGCGTTCGGCGTGGATCGGGTACTGGGTCGCCAAGGATGTCGGCGGCCAGGGCGTCGCGACCGCCGCGCTGGCCCTGGGGCTGGACCACTGCTTCGGCCCGGTGGGCCTGCATCGCGTGGAGGCGACCGTCCGTCCCGAGAATCTGCGCAGCCAGGCGGTGTTGCGCAACGTCGGTTTCCGCGAGGAGGGCATGTTGCGCCGCTACCTGGACGTCGACAATGCGTGGCGCGACCACCTTCTGGTCGCCATGACCGTCGAGGACCTCTCCGGCACGGTGGTGGACAGGCTCATCCGTGCTGGTCGTGCCACTCCCGCATGATCATTCGTGCCGAGCGGCGAGTTCCGATGTGCGCGGGTTCGGCCCGCGACGCCTTTACCCGTGTTACTCCTGGGGCAGATGTTGACGGCGCGCCTGCGACGGATTTCGCGTCGGCCGAATTAGCCTACGGACGTCGGTGGTGCGTCCCGCATCGCCGGAAGGGAGCCGGTGGCATGGCCCGATCATGCGGCGGTACAACCTCTTCCGTTGTTCCGGGACACGGTGCGGGAACGGTCGGCGGCATGTCGGCGATGTATGAGCAGGTCGCGAAATCTGTCGCAGGGTCGACAGTCTGGCGGGGACGGAGGTGCGGGCGCAGTGCCGAATTCGATCTTGTGGGTCGGCCTGGTGGTCCTCTGGGTCTTCGTGCTGTTCCCGATGCTCGCCGCGCGGTATCCGCGCATTCGGCGTACCACCGATACCGCCCTGGCCACCCGGGTACTGCACCGGGGTGGCACCAGACGACGCGCCAAGTCGGGGCCTGCCTCCGGGCACGACTCGGATCCGGACTGGGTGCCCACACGAGTGCAGAGAAGGCTTGTACACGGCGATGATGCGGAGGATCGGATGACGACTTCGGCCGACGGGCCCGTCACCGAGCACGACGACAGCAGCGGCACCCGAGCGGGCGGCGGCGTCGGCGAGGTCGTCGAGGCCGAGGCCGGCGGACCGGGTGAGTCCGAGTTCGGTGGCGCGGACGGCACGGGCATCGCCGGCGCGCAGGTCGGCGCCGCGACATCCGAGGTCGTGGACCCCTCGGCGGATGTGGCGGACGCTTCCGCGGTGGTGGCGGATGAACCCGCTCCGATGAACGCGCGAATCCCCCCGGCGCGCACGGTATCCGCAGCGGCGGAACCGCCCGAGGACGACGCCGCCGCATACCCGGCTGCCGATCCGGACCTGTTCGACGACGAATCCGGCTCCGGCGCAGGACGTTTCATACCGAATCGGCGAGGCCGTGGCGGCTACGATCCGGAGGCCGACGCGGTGGCCCGCGCGGCCCGGTACCGGTTCCGGCAGCGCATGACGCTCGCATTGGCGTTGAGCGCCTTGCTGTTCGGCGGTTTTTCCCTGGCGGTCTCGCCGCTGCTGTGGTGGGGGTGCGGTCTGTCCGCCCTGGTGCTTGCGGGCTACCTGTTCTACCTGCGTCGCCAGGTGCGTTTCGAGGAGGAGATCCGGCGTCGCCGGTCGTCCCGGCTGTCGCGTGGCGCGCGCCCCGCGACCGCACGCGATTCCGCCCGCCCCGCCGAGGCCGACTCGGGCCGCGCGGAGGCCGGCGAACTGCGGCGACGCGCCGTCGTGATGGACATCGACGACGAGGACCCGGCGTTCGACTTCCTGGAGACTTTCGACGCCGCCGCGGCCCGTGCCACCCGCGCCCGCGCGGCGGGCGATGAAATCGCCCGCGCCGCAGGCGAATAGCACTACTACTTGACCGCGAGGGTGATCACCGCGGCCACCACGCCGAGTGCGACCGCACCCAGGCTCCACGCGGCGCCCGAGCGCTGCCAGGGGCGGCCGTGGTCGACCGAGATGCGGCCGGGGCCGGTGAAGGCGATCGCGGCGACGGCGAGGGCGTAGACCAGGGGCAGTTCGTATCCGGAGAAGCCCTGTGCCCAGCCGGCGTGCACGGCATTGATCATGGTGCCCAGGGCGATGGCGGCGGCCAGTGGTGTGAGCAGGCCCAGGATCAGCAGGACGCCACCGGTGACCTCGCTGAGTCCGGCCAGTGTCGCGAAGAATCGGCCCGGGGAGTAGCCCATCGAGCCGAATGCCTTAGCGGTGGCGCTGAGGCCGTATCCGCCGAACCAGCCGAACAGCTTCTGGGTGCCGTGCACGACGAGCAGCGCGCCGAATGCCACGCGCAGGATCAGCAGGCCGATATCGGAGCCGAGCCGGGCCGAGCCGTCCGTGGATTCGAGGACGGGAGTCACGGCGCCGGTCGCTTCGGTATTGGTCGTTGTCATAGCGGAATATCCACCTCGGGGTCGGCGATCGACCCCGGCAGGTGCCGGGGTCGAAACGGACTACGGTCCGATTATGTATCGGAGCAAGTCAACCGTCGACCCGTCGCGGGTATTCCGGATTCCGCGCTGCTGCCTACTCAGTATTTCGGGACGCCCGGATCCTCGAAGCCCGGATCGGCTCGGCGCATCGCGGCGATATCGTCGCGGTCGCGCAGGTGCGGCATGGCGTTCCAGCGTTCGTGCAGACGGGCCACCGCATCGCGGTCGAGCGCGACGCCCAGGCCGGGGGCGTCCGGTACGGTGACCGCGCCCTCGGCGAAGGTGATCCGCTCGGTGATCACGTCCTCGCGCTGCCACGGGTAGTGGCTGTCGCAGGCGTATTCCAGATCCGGCACGGTGGCCGCGACATGGGTCATCGCGGCCAGGCTGATCCCCAGGTGGGTGTTGGAATGCATGGACAGGCCCCGGCCGTACGCGCGGCACACCGCGGCCAGATCGCGGGTGGCGAACAGACCGCCCCAGTAGTGGTGGTCCGAGAGCACGATCTGCACCGCGTCACGGTCGAAGGCCGGCTTCACCTCGTCGAGCGCGGTCACGATCATATTGGTGGCCAACGGGATTCCGGTGTGCCGATGCACCTCGGCCATCTCGTCCACCGTGGCCGCGGGATCCTCCAGGTATTCCACGACCCCGGTCAGCTCCTCGGCGACGTGCAGCGCGGTCTTCAACGACCAGCCCCCGTTGGGGTCCAAACGCAGTGGCGCGTCCGGGAATTCGGCCGCGAGCGCCCGAATCGCCGCGATCTCCTCGTCCGGCGGCATGACCCCGCCCTTGAGTTTGAACGACCGGAAACCGCCGTACTCGAAGAACTTTCGAGCCAGCCGAGCCACGCCCGCCGGATCCAGCGCCGCGCCCCAGTCGTCGGCGGGCGCGTCCGGGACCGGATGCTCGGCCCACTTGTAGAACAGATATCCGGAGTACTCGACCCGGTCTCGCACCTTGCCGCCCAGCAGCGTGTGCACCGGCACGCCGAGATGCTGTCCCAGCGCGTCCAGCGCCGCCACCTCGAGTGCGGACAGCACGCTCAGCCGGACCTTGTCCGTGGTCAGCGCGCCGCGCAACCCGCTGGCCGCGGGCTGCGCGTCCAGTAGCGTGCTCGCTGCCCGCCCGATGCCGGCGATCGAGTTGACCGCCCCGATCGACCGCCCGGCCAGTTCCGCCGCGAGTCCCCTGGCGCGCTCGAAATACACGCTGTCGCCGTAGGTTTCACCGAGCCCGACGATCCCGCCCTCGATCTCGACCTCCACGATCAACCGCGGCGTGTACGGCTGATGCACCCCCGACAGATTCAACAGCGGCGGATCGGCGATCAGAATCGGCGTCAGCCGCACATCGGTGATCGCGGGAAGGCTGGTAGCAGTGTGTAATTCGTCGGCCATCGGGTTCTCCATCGGGTGTCGGGAGGGATCGTGTCTTCGGTCGGCGGCGACTGTCCCGCACCGAGTTTCAGCTGCGCGGAACGCCGTACTCGCGAGAGCGCCTGTACGAGTGACCGATACGAGGTTGTCGGCGACCGGCCCGGGCGAAGTGCGGAGGGGCAGCACATCGACCTTCGGCCCGCCCGGAGTCATCGGGGCGTGTATCGCGCTCGGCGTAGATGGTGTCCGTGGTCGAGGTCGATGTGCCGAGACGGTGCGGCACATCGACCGGGACGCTCGCCTGGAGTCGGCGGGGTTCGTGATAGACGTTGTGTCCGTGGACAATACGGGTTCGTTCAGTGCACCCCGTCTACGCGCCGGGGGAGGTTCCACGGGTTTGCCTCTTGTAGCGGTGGCGGCAGGAGCGCCTCGGGGAAGCCCTGCCAGGCGACGGGACGCAGGAAGCGGTCGATCGCGGCGGTGCCCATGGACGTGAACTGGGGTGAGGTCGTCGCGGGGTATGGGCCGCCGTGCTGCTGGGCCCAGGACAGGGTGATGCCGGTGGGCCAGCTGTTCCAGATCAGGCGGCCGGCCAGTCCGGTGAGCGCCGGGAGCAGGGCGCGGACGACGTCGGCGTCGGAGTCCTGGGCGTGCACCGTGGCGGTGAGGCCCGGCTCGAGCCGGCGCAACAGGGAACGCAGTTCGTCCGCGCCCGCGTATTCGACGATCAGCGAGACGGGGCCGAAGCATTCCGCGTCCAGGGATTCGGCGTGCGCGAGGAAATCCGCGCCACCGACCTTCAGCAGCGTCGGGCCGAATTCGGCCGAGCCGGGTGCGGGTGCGTACAGCACCGTGACCGCGGGATGTTCGCGCAGCCGGTCCAGACTGTCGCGGTAACCGTGCGCGATCCGGTCGTTGAGCAGCTGCTGCGCCGGAACATCGGCCACCGCCGCCAGCAGCGCCTCGTCCAGGCCGTGCCCGGCGGGCAGCAGCAACAGTCCGGGCTTGGTGCAGAACTGCCCCGCACCCAGCGTGAACGATCCGACGTAGCCGGCGGCCACCTCGGCTCCGCGCTCGCGCACGGCGGTTTCGGTGACGACCACCGGATTGACGCTGCCGAGCTCACCGTAGAACGGGATCGGCCGCGGCCGCGCGTTGGCGATATCGAACAGGGCCCGCCCACCGGCTTCCGATCCGGTGAACGCCGCCGCCGCGATACCGGGATGCCTCAGCGCGGTCACACCCGACTCGAGCCCGTAGACGATGCCGACGGTCCCTTCCGGCGCACCCGCGGCGAGCAGGGCCTCGGACAGAATCGCGAAGGTGCGCGCGGACAGTTCCGGATGTCCGGGATGGGCCTTGACGACGACCGGACATCCGGCCGCGAGCGCGGCGGCGGTGTCGTGCCCGGCGACGCTCAGCGTCAGCGGGAAGTTGCTCGCCGTGAACACCAGCACCGGCCCGATCGGAACCGTCATCCGCCGGATGTCCGGCCGCGGCCCCATCGGCCAGTCCGGGTCGGCGTGATCGACCGCGGCGCGCAGGAATTCACCGTCGGTGAGCACCTGCCCGAACAGCCGCAGCTGGAATACGGTCCGAACCATCTCCGAACGCAGCCGGGGCTGCTCGGGCAGATGGGTCTCCTTCGCGGCCAACGTGACCAGCTCGTCCGAGGCCTTCTCCAGCGCATCGGCCGCGGCCTCGAGCCAGCGGGCGCGTTCGGCCGGAGTGGTCTGCGCGAGCTGTTCCGCGGCGTCCGCCGCCGCGGTGACGATGCGATCGATGTCCTCGGGGGATGTCTCGGTTGTCACTGTGTCCTCCACCGGTAGTTGAAACCTGTTGTCGGCCGGGCTGTCTCAGGCCCGAATCCGGAATTCGTCGACGGTCCAGGCGCGCGCCTGATCGCTGAGCGTCACGCCGAGTCCGGGACGTGACGACAGGTGCATGCGCCCGTCGCGGATCTCGAGTCGTTCGTTGAACAGCGGGTCGAACCATTCGAAGTGTTCCACCCACGGCTCGATCGGATACGCCGCGGCGAGATGAACGTGCACTTCCATCACGAAATGCGGTGCCAGCTGCAGATGTTCCCGGCCGGCCAGGGACATCACGTCCAGGAAGCGGCTGATACCGCCGACACGCGGCGCGTCCGGCTGCACGATATCGATTCCGGCCCTGATCAATTCGCTGTGCTCGGCCACGCTGGTGAGCATCTCGCCGGTGGCGATGGACGTGTCGAAGGTCCGCGACAGCTGGGCGTGACCGTCGAAATCGTAAGCATCGAGGGGCTCTTCGATCCAGACCAGCGACAGCGGATCGAACGCCCGGCACATTCGTCGGGCGGTCGGCCGGTCCCACTGCTGGTTGGCATCGACCATCAGCGGCGTGTGGTCGCCGATCTTCTCCCGCACCGCGGCGACCCGCGCGATGTCCACGGCGTTGTCGGGATGACCGACCTTGATCTTGATACCGCCGATTCCGGACTCGAGCGAGGCGGTGGCGCGGTCGAGCACCTCCTCGATCGGCGCGTGCAGGAAACCGCCGGAGGTGTTGTAACAGCGGACCGAATCACGGTACGCGCCGAGCAGTTTCGCCAACGGCAGTCCGGCGCGCTTGGCCTTGAGATCCCACAGCGCGACGTCGAACGCGGCGATCGCCTGCACGGACAGGCCGCTGCGCCCGACCGAAGCCCCGGCCCACATGAGCTTGTCCCAGATCTTGCCGATATCGCTGGGATCCTCGCCGAGCAGAACGGGCGCGATCTCCCGGGCGTGTGCGAACTGTCCGGGCCCGCCCGCGCGTTTGGAGTAGCTGATGCCGATGCCTTCGAGCCCGGCCTCGGTGGTGATCTCGGCGAACAGCACGGCGACCTCGGTCATCGGCTTCTGCCGTCCGGTGAGGACCTTGGCATCACTGATTCCGGTGGGCAGCGGGAGGGTGACCGAGGAGACCGTGACGCCGGTGATCCGGTCCAGTGCGGCTGGAGTGGTGGTCATGACGGAACTCCTTGTCAGGCAATGCTCTTGACGAGCGCGGTCAGCTCGGCGAGCTCGCCGTCGGTCAGATCGGTCAGCGGCGGGCGCACCCGGCTCGACGGGCGGCCCACCGCGGTCAGGCCCGCCTTGATGATCGACACCGCGTATCCCGCGCTGCGATCGCGGATATCCAGGTAGGGCAGGACGAAGCCGCGCAACCGCCGGTACACCTCCTCGCGATCGTGCGCGCGCACGGCCCGGTAGAACTCGAGCGCGAATTCCGGCACGAAGTTGAAGATCGCCGAAGAGTATGTGGTGACGCCCATTTCGGTGTAGGGCAGGGCGAAGGTCTCCGCGGTGGGCAGCCCGCCGATATAGGTGAGCCGGTCGCCCATCCGCGCGTAGATGCGGGTCATCGTCTCGATGTTGCCCACGCCGTCCTTGAAGCCGACCAGGTTCGGGCACCGTTCGGCCATCCGCGCGACGGTCACGTCGTCGATGCGGGCATTGGCCCGGCTGTAGAAGATCACGCCCAGCGAGGTGGCCGCGCAGACCGCGGCGACATGTTCCACCAGGCCGTCCGGCCCGGCCTCGGTCAGATACGGCGGAAGCAACAGAACCCCTTGTGCCCCAGCGGCTTCGGCGTTGCGTACCTGTTCCACCGCCACGGCGGTTCCGGCGGTGGCCGGGGCGATCACCGGCACGCCCTGTCCCGCTGTCTCGGCGACCGCGGCGCGCACGACCCGATCGATCTCGGCGGTGGTCAGCGAGAAGCCCTCACCCGTGCCGCCCGCGGCGAACAGCCCGGCCACGTCGTATTGCGCCAGCCAGCCGATGTGTTCCCGATAGGCGGCCTCGTCGAAGGCGAGGTCGTCGTCGAAGTGCGTGACCGGGAACGACAGCAGCCCGCGACCCAGCGCGGGCCCGAGATCTTCGGCGGATATCTGTGACACGGGTTTCCTCCTCGGGGAATGACATTCGCGGGCGGTATGCCGGCGCGCCGGACTCAGGAGTCCGGCCAGGACTCCAACAGGTCGATGACCCGGCGCAGGGCAGGATTGGCGGGGCGCCGCCGCCACACCGCGTACAGTTCGGCGGGTTCACGCACGCCCGACAGCGGGCGGTAGCGCACCCCGTCGGGATGCAGGTGGCTGGCGGTCTCGGGGACCAGGGCCAGCCCGCGCCCGGCGGCCACCAGCGCGAGCATGGTGTGCACCTGGGTGAGCCGGTCGGCGGGGTCGTAGGAGATCCCGGCCAAGGTCCTGGTCATGAGTTCGGCGAAGTAGCGGGCCGGGCCCGGTGCGTACACCAGCAGCCGTTCGCCCTCCAATTCGGCCAGCGCCATCGGGGTTTCGGCGTCGAGGCGGTGCCCGGCGGGCACGGCCAGCACCAGTGGTTCGCGATGCACCAGCCGGGCGTCGAACTCGGCGCGGTCGAAGGGCGGTCGGGCGAAGGCGAGATCCAGTTTGCCGCTGGACAATTCCTCGAACTGTACGGCGCTGACCTGTTCGGCGAGTACGAGTTCGATCTCCGGCATCGACCGGGAGATCTGGTTGAGGAACCGGCCCAGGAAACCGAAGCCCGCGGTAGCGGTGAAACCGATTCGCACGGTTCCGGTCCGGCCCGCCGCGACCAGCCGCGCGGTACTCGGCGCGGCCTCGGCCAGGGCGAGCAACCGGCGCGCCTCGGCGAGGAAAACCTCACCGGCGGGGGTCAATTCGACCTGCCGCTGGGTCCGGTCCAGGAGCAGCACGCCGATATCGCGTTCGAGCTTCTGGATCTGGCGGCTCAGCGGGGGCTGGGTCATCTGTAGTCGATCCGCGGCGCGGCGGAAGTTGCCCTCCTCCGCGACGACGACGAAGCCGCGCACCTGCTCCAGGGACAACATGGCGGACAACTTGCCGTCGCCGGTCATGGGTGCTCCTCGGTGGTGCTGGCGGGGTCTGTGGACATCGGTTTCCTTTGCAGGCTAGGACGAGCCGGTGATACCCGTCCAACATCGTTTCGGCATCACGATATGCCCAAGAGGTATCACTCACGATTCATATATCTGAATACTTTCCGGAAGCCGGAGGTATTCGAGATTGAGAATGTGGAGGCCTCTCACTAGCCTTCCGAGACACGGGTCACCCAGCGAAGGAGTGCCATGCAGCGCCGCATCGGCAATGAGCGTCGTGCCGATACCGATACCGATACCGCCGCCCGGACCGGCGTCGCGGCCGAATCCGCGGCCGGGGTGAAATCCGCCCGCCGCGCGATCACCCTGCTGGAGGTGTTCGCCGCCCAGCAGTCCTGGTTGTCCCTGGCGCAGTTGCACACCGCCACCGGATTTCCCCGCTCGAGCCTGCACGGCCTGCTGCGCACCCTGCGGGACGCGGGCTGGATCGAGACCGACGAGACCGGCACTCGTTTCCGCCTGGGGGTGCGGGCATTGATGTGCGGCACCGCGTACCTCGACCGCGATCCGGCGATGCCGTTCGCCACCGAAACCCTCGAGCGGCTGCGCGAGCAGACCGGATTCACCACGCACTACGCCCGCCTGGCCGGTGCCGAGGTGGTGTATCTGGAAACCCGCGAATCGCGCACCTCGGGACATCTCATCTCCCGGGTCGGCCGAGCGCTGCCCGCCCACGCCACCGCCCTGGGCAAGGCCCTGCTGGCCGAACTCGCCGACGCCGAACTGGGCGAACTACTGCCCGCCCGGTTGCGTCCGCTGACCGACCACACGATCACCGACCGCGACGTCCTGCACGCCGAACTGGGCGTGGTGCGCGAACGCGGTTACGCCACCGAACGGCAGGAGGGGACCGCGGGGGTGGCCTGCGCCGCCGCCGCGGTGCCCTACCGGATCCCGGCCACCGACGCGCTGAGCTGTTCGATGCCGATGGGCGAGGTGACCGAGGGGGAGCAGCACCGCATCGGCGAGGTGCTGCGCGAGGCCGCGGCCGAATTGGCCATGCGCCTGCGTCGCGCCGGAATTCGTTGAGCCGCCGCGGCTTTCGCGGCACAGCACGCCAGGTATCACAGCGAGGAGTTACACCCATGCCGGATCAGCGCATCCTCATCACCGGCGCGGCGGGCATCGTCGGGACGCTGCTGCGTCCCCGGCTCGCCCGTCCCGGCCGCATTCTGCGGCTGCTGGACATCGCGCCGCTCGAACCCGCAGCGCCCGATGAACCGGTCGAGACCATCACCGGATCGGTCACCGACGCCGAGGTTCTGGCGCGCGCCTGCGCGGGGGTGGACGCGGTGATCCATCTGGGCGGAATCAGCCGCGAGGACACCTGGGAGCGCATTCTCGAGGTCAATATCGACGGCACGCACACTGTGCTCGAGGCCGCCCGGGCGGCCGGGGTGCCGCGGGTGATCCTGGCGTCGAGTAACCACGCGGTCGGCTTCCGCCGGATCGGCGAGGCCGGCCCCGCCGGGCTGCCCGCCGACAGCAGCCCCCGTCCGGACACCTATTACGGCGTGAGCAAGGCGGCCGTCGAGGCGCTCGGCAGCCTCTACCATTCGCGGTTCGGGATGGACGTGAGCTGCCTGCGCATCGGCAGCTGTTTCGAGCGTCCCGGCGACGTTCGCCAACTCTCGATCTGGTTGTCCCCGCAGGACTGCGCGCGGCTGCTCGAGGCCTGCCTGAGCACGCCCGAACCGGGATTCCGCGTGCTGTGGGGCATCTCCGCGAACACTCGCGCGGTGGTGTCGCAGAGTGCCGGGGAACAGATCGGCTATCACTCCCTGGATGACGCCGAGGTCTTCGCCGATCAGGTACCGCCGGGCGAGTTGCCCGGCTACCTGGGCGGCGGATTCTGCGATATTCCGCTGGGGCAGCACAACCCGTTGTGACGCCGGATCTCCGGCCCGCCCGGGTGCTGTGTGTGCGCGGCCGTTCACATATGTGACGGCATTACGCGATACCGAATGAGCATCGTCATGTGTATTGCGTCCACCTATCGAGCATGTGACCCTGAGCACACTCGTTTGGTAGTGAAGGAAGCAGCACATGCAGTACTCGGCAACGGCGCCGGACCAGCGGCGCCGGATCAGCATCTCCTACCTGTATTTCTTCGGTGCGCTCGGCGGCATCCTGTTCGGATACGACCTCGGTGTGATCTCCGGTGTCCTGTTGTTCATCAACCCGCTGTGGCATCTGGGTTCGTTCGCGCAGGGCGTCGTCGGCGGCTCGGTGGCCTTCGGAGCGATCTTCGGCGCCCTGTTCGCCGGCCGGATCACCGACCGGTGGGGCCGGCGGCCCGCCATCGTGGTCGCCTCGGTCGTCTTCGTCATCGGCGTGCTGGGCTGCACCTTCGCACCCGGATTCGGAGTGCTGGTGGTGGGGCGGTTCATCACCGGCGTCGCGGTGGGCTGCTCCTCGGCGACCGTGCCCACCTACCTGTCCGAACTCGCGCCGACCCGGGTGCGCGGCAGGTTGTCGACGCTGAATCAGCTGATGATCGTATCCGGCATCCTGATCGCGTACATCATCGACTGGGCCCTGTCGAACGCCGGCTCGGCCAACTGGCGAATCATGTTCGCCATCGCGGCGGTCCCGGCCGTGGTCCTGTTCGTGGGCTTGATGTTCATGCCGGAGACCCCGCGCTGGCTGGTCAAGGCCGGACGCGAGGCCGAAGCGCGCGAGGTGCTCGCCCAGACCCACCGCAACGACGACATCGATGCCGAGCTGGGCAGTATCCGCGAGGTCATCCGAATCGATTCCGAACAGCGCGGCACGCTGCGCGATCTGATCACTCCCTGGGCGCGCCCGGCGTTGGTCGTCGCGTTGATTCTCGCTGTGGGACAACAGTTCGCCGGCACGAACGCGGTGAACCTGTACGCGCCCACCATGTTCAAGCAGCTGGGCCTGGCCACCTCGGGTTCGCTGCTGGCTTCGATCATCATGGGCGCGGTCAAGCTGGTGTTCACCGGCTGGGTGTTCCTGGTCGTGGACCGCTGGGGTCGCAAGCCGCTGCTGCTGATCGGCAACGTGCTGATGGCGTTGTCACTGGTCCTGTTGGGCGCCTGCGTACTCGGCCTGGACAAGGGCACCGGCACCGGCGTGATCGCCCTGCTGCTGCTGTGCCTGTACTGGGTCGGCTACGAACTGGGGTGGGGTGCGGTCGTCTGGGTGATGATGGCCGAGATCTTCCCGCTGCGGGTGCGCGGTATCGGCATGGGCGTGGGCAGCACGGTGCTGTGGGCGGCCACGTTCGCCATCACCTTCCTGTTCCCGGTGATGAGCGATCATCTCGGCCTGGCCGTCTCGTCCTTCATCTTCGCCGGTGTCAGCGTCGTGCTGTACGTCCTGGTGACGAAGTTCGTGCCGGAAACAAAGGGCCGCAGCCTGGAACAGATCGAACTGGACCTGCGCGCACGCGTCGGCGGTGTCGCGCGGGAGGCCGCGTGAGCGGCCCGACGATCGTCTATGTGTCCAATGCGGGCAGCGCCGAGATCTCGGTGCTGCGGCTGGAGGACGACGGCGCGCTGAAGCCGGTGCAGACGGTGTTCACCGGCGGGACGGTGATGCCGTTGACGACCGGGCCGGGGCATCGGTACCTGTACGCCTCGCTGCGGTCCGAGCCGTATTCGGTGGTGTGCTACGAGATCGCCGCGGGCACCGGCGAACTCACCGAACAGGCGCGAATTCCGTTGCCGGACAACATGGCCTATCTGTCCGTCGATCAGTCCGGTCGTTACCTGTTCGCGGCATCCTATTCCGGCAGCGTCGTCTCGGTGAATCCGATCGGGCCGGACGGGGTCGTGGCGGCCGAGCCGAGTGCGGTTCTCGGCACGCCGCCGCACGCGCATTCGTTCGTGGCCGATCCGTCGAGCCGGTACCTGTTCGCGGCCGCACTCGGCGGCGATGTCCTTCTGCAATATCTGTTCGACCACGTCACCGGGGTGCCCATCCGCAATGCGCCGCCGCAAGTCCCGACCCTGCCGGGGGCCGGGCCGCGACATCTCGTATTCCACCCGGACGGCCGGTGGGTCTACGTGGTGAACGAGCTCGACGGGACGGTCGGCAGCTATGAATTCGACACCGGCACCGGATGTCTCGGGCCGATCGAAACCTATTCGGTGATGCCCGAGGGGTACGGCGAACCGTGGGCCGCGGAGCTGCGGCTCACCCCGGACGGGCGTCGTCTGTACGTGTCCGAGCGACGTTCCAGCACACTCGCCGGGTTCCGGGTGGACGCCGGCACCGGTGTGCTGGAACCGCTGGGGCACACCATGACCGAGGCCTGCCCGCGCGGATTCGACATCGATCCGAGTGGGCGGTACCTGCTCGCCGCAGGTCAGGATTCGGATGCGCTGACGGTTCATCGCATCGATCCGGATACCGGCGCGCTGAGTAGCCGCGGCCGTCAGGAGTTGGGGCGCGACCCGAACTGGGTGGAGATCGTCGAACTCCGCTGAGCTCGCCGTGTCGGCGGGCTGTGCAATGCTGATGAGGGGCACAGCCCGCCGGGTCCGGCGCGGCGGCCGGACGACGGGAGGCGAGGGTGGCCGAGGAGACCCCGGTGGCGGACGAACTGCGAATGAGCGCGGGCGAGGCGCTGATGACGGTGAACCCGGCGACGGGCCGGGTGGCCCGGTTCAGCGTGGGCGCGCACGATCTGCTGCGAGGCGGTCCGCGATTCGGTTGCTTCCCGATGGCGCCGTGGTGCGGCCGGATGCGAGAAGGCGTCCTCGAATGGGCGGGGCAGCGGTATCGGCTGCCCCGCAATGCGGAGCCGCACGCCATCCACGGCACCGTGCGGGACCATCCGTGGGAGGTGGTCCAGCATTCGGAAAGCAAACTCGTTCTCGCGCAGGATCTTCGCGAGCCCTGGCCGTTCGCCGGCCGGGTGACCCAGTCCTTCGAGTTGGGCCCGGACACCGCGACCTTCGCGATGACGGTCGAGGCGACCGCGGCCCCCTTTCCCGCACAGGCCGGCTGGCATCCGTGGTTCGAGCGTCGCCTGAGCGCCGACAGCGCGCCCGTCGATATCGGCTTCACCCCGGCCTGGCAGGAGGAGCGGGGTGCGGACCATCTCCCGGACGGGAACCGCGTCGCGCCGAAACCCGGCCCGTGGGACGACTGCTTCGGCATGCCCGACGGGGTATCGGTCACGCTGACCTGGCCCGGCGCGCTGGAGTTGACCGTGCGCAGCCCGCTGCGATGGGTGGTCGTCTACGACGAACCGGACGACAGCGTCTGCGTCGAACCGCAGTCCGGGCCGCCGAACGGCCTGAACACCGATCCGTCGATCGTCGAGCCCGATATGCCGCTGGCCGCCGAGATGTCCTGGGCCTGGCAGGTTCCGACCGAGGGGGATTCGGCCGGCGAACGGGTCACGTGACGGATCGAAGGATCGGTGCGTCCCGGAGAGATCAGTGCACCCGCGACGAGTCGGGTACCAGATGTCCCACCGAGATCAGAGTCCGTACCGCGGCCCGGCGACGGGGGCATTCGTCGGTGCGGCAATTCAGATGCATCTGCATGATGGTGTGCGCCCGCTCGGCGGTTAGCCCGATGGGTTCGACCCAGCACGTACTGAACCTGTCCACGATCCCCTACCCTTCCTCATAGACGTCGGGTATGACGCCGCCCTGAAATGAGACTAGAAGCTGTTTTCAGGGGGAAGAATGTGACGAGGGGACTGATTGTTGGTAATTTCGGACCGTGGTTCCCATTGGAAGTCCGTTCGGCGCGCTCCCTCGCAGTAGCGCCAGTGTGCGAATGATGATCGCGGTTGGGCATGCGCACGGACTGGATGATTCAACGCTATTACGTGGCACAGGAATTACCGAGCAGAATCTGGCTGACGAGTTTGCCCAATTCTGGGCCGATCAGGAATACGACGTCGCACGTAACCTGCTCGGTGCTTTGGGAGACGAGCCCGGCCTCGGTGTGGAGACCGCTCGGCACGCGACACTCGGCAAGGCCGGTCTGGCGGGCCTGGCGGCATTGGCCAGCGCGACCACCGGCGCGGTGCTCAACGTCGCGGTCCGCTATCAAGACCTGGTTCCGGTCGCCGCGCGGTACTCGCTCGAGGAGGTCGGCGAGGAGGTCCTGATCATCGTCGACGGGCAGGCCATTCCGGAGGATGTGCGGGCCTACTTCGTCGAGCGCGACGTGATGCTGATCTTCGTCGCGGGGGAGGTTCTGGGCGTCGACATCCCGGTGCGTGAGATCAGCCTGCGCGATCCAGCTGACCGGGTCGCGAAATTGACATCGGTGGCGCCGTTCGATCGCTGTCCGGTGCTGTCCGGGCAGGTCCGCAACAGTATCGCCATCCCGCGCGGGTTTCTGCGGCAGCCCATGCCGCAGGCCGATCCGCACACCGCGGCGATGGTGGAACGGCAACTCGGAGAGGCTCTGCGTCAGCTGGTCGGGACCGGTCGCGGACTGACCGCCGCGGTATGTGATCGGCTGCTGCGCGATTCGGGCGTGGTGCCCACGATGGCCGAGGTCGCCGGGGAGTTGCACATCACGGTGCGCACGCTGCGCCGGCAGCTCGCCGCGGAAGGGGCCACGTTCCGCGGTCTGCTCAACAATGTGCGGGAGAGCCGGGCCGCGGAGTTGTTGCGTGGCGGGTCGACCGTCGAGGAGGTCGCCCGGCTGCTCGGCTACGCCGAGACCGCCAACTTCACCCACGCTTTCACTCGCTGGCGGGGTATGTCGCCGCGGGCGTTCCGGCAGTCTCTCACGCGTCGCGGATAACGCGATTGTTCATCCCCGCGTCGCGGTAATCCGGCCGATCCGATCGGCCGGAAAGTGAGGCCGGGATTGGTCAGAAATCCCCCTGGTTCACAATTCGCTACGCTGTTTTGGTAACGATGTTACAACGCCGAACAATCGGCCATCGGAATGGTTGAATTACGAGTTATTTCACGGCACTCGCCATTCCTCGCGCTCCGGCCGGGAATCTCGCCGAGCGGCTTGCCGTCGCAGCCGTTTCACGGCTCGACTCCGATTTCGGAGACTGTAGCGTCCCGAGGTCTCGCTGGGGACACGAAGGGTGAGACACCGCACAGGGGTATTTTCCGGGTAAAATATCTGCTAAGCTTCTCGCATGTTCCCGCCGCCTCACATGCATCTGCGCCCGGTCGATCGCTCGGCCCGGTCGTTGTGGCGCGCATGGCAGGTGCTGTCGTTGCACGGGGTGTTCCGGATGCGCCCGGCCGCGGATACCTGGCGGCGGTCCGCGGTCAGCGGGCTGATCGCGCTCGGCGTTCCCGAGGTGGTGCTGCTGGCCACCGGACATCTGCCGCTGGCGTTCTACACATGTGCCGGCGGGCTCTGCGCGCTGTACGGACACGGCCTTCCCTACGCCGCGCGGGCTCGCGCCCTCGGATGGGTGATCTCCGGGATGGTCGCGGGCGTGGGCGTCGCGCTGACCACTGCGGCGCTGACCGACTCCGCGGTGGTCCGGGTGCTGGTTCTGGCGCTGCTCGCGGGCCTGTGCAAGCTGATCTGCGATGCCTCCCGGATAGGCCCGCCCGGCAATGTCATCTTCACCTTCATCGTCTCCGCCGCGGGATTCCTGCCGGTGCGGCCGGCCGAGGTGCCGGCGCATCTGGAACTCGTACTGTGCGGCGGCGTTCTGGCGTGGGTGGTCTGCATGGCCCCCGCGCTGATCGGCCCGCACGCCCCGGAGCGGTTCGCCGTCGCCCGGGCGCTGACGGCCACCGCGCGCCTGGTGCGGGTGCCGGTCGGCGATCCGGCCGCGGCCCGCGCCCGGTACGACGCCGCGGCGGCGAGTCATGCCGCCTGGCATACCGTCAGATTGGTTCCCTGCGATACGCCGCAGCGGGTCGCCGAGATCACCGCGCTGATCCGCCTCCTGGTTCGCGCCGAATCCCTGGCCGCCGCGGCACAGCCCGAGCCGTCGACACCGGATCGGTCCGGATCGCCCGCCGCCGCACCTTCCGGGCGGGTATGGCGGGCCGGCTCCGACCAGGCCGCTCCGCTCGATCGATCCGCCGAGGCCGACCGGCTCGTGGACTGGGCCCGCCAACTTCGCAGGCGCGCTTCCGGGCGGACCTCAGCGAGGCCCGAGGTCGACTGCCTGGTCGCCGAACAGGACGAGATTCGCGGCATCGCGATACAGCGCGAGGCCGAGCGTGCGCCGAGCGGAATACGCAGGGTGCTGAGCGCTTTCCGGCCGACCTCGCCGGGCTTCCCACTCGCGGTGCGTGTTTCGGCGGGAGCGGCCGCGGCGGGGCTGCTGTCGGTCGCGCTCGGTGTGGATCGCCCGTACTGGGCGGTCATGACGGCCGCGGTGCTGATCGTCGCCAATACCGTGCTGTCCTGGCATCGCACGGTGCAGCGACTGCTGGGCAATCTGGTCGGGGTCGGGCTGTTCACCGCCCTGATCCCGCTGACCGCACAGCCGGTGGCGCTGGTCGCTGTGGCGCTGGTCTGTCAGCTCGTGGTCGAGGCGACGGTCTCCCGGAACTATTGGGTAGCATCGGTATTCGTGACGCCGATGGCGTTGGTGATGGTCGAGTTCGCCGGCCCCCAGCCCGCCGGGCGGTTGGCGCTGGACCGTTGGCTCGACACCTGTGTGGGCGCGGCCGTGGCGGTGGTCATCTGCTTCCTCGTGCCCAACCGGCGCGCCTTCGATCGGGTGGCGTTGGCGCTGCGTGAACTCGATGCCGTGCTCGCCCGTGCCCGCGAGGCGCTGAGTTCCGGGCGCGTGGATCACGATGTGCGGCGTCGGCTCGCGGCCGCGCTGGTGGAGGTGCGCGAGTCCACCGATATCGCGGCGGGGGAGTGGTGGAGCACCGAGGTGCCCGAGGAGCGGATCGTCGCCACCGAACGTTCGGGTCATCAAGTGCTGGCCCAGCTTCCGGTCCGCCTGCCGGTGCTCGTCCGATGAGCGAGGATGCGGTGGCGGGCGTGCTGCGCCAGTGGGAGGTCGTCTATCCGGAGCTGAACTTCGGCCCGATCGCGGTGCTCGGTCGCCTCAATCGCTGTGCGGCACTTCTGCAACGGGTTGCCGACGCTCCACTGGGCTCGGCCGAGTTGAGCCGCCCCGAATTCGACATCCTGACAGCGCTGCGCCGCATCGATGGCGAGGTGACACCGGGCCGCTTGGCCCGCGAGACCTTCGCCTCACCGGCAGCGGTCACCAAGCGGGTGCGCGGCCTCGAGACGCGGGGCCTGGTCGACCGGCGCATCGATCAGCGCGATCGTCGCGTGGCCCACCTCACGCTCACCGACACCGGCCGGGAACTGATCGATCAGCTTCTCCCGCAACAGCTTTCCTACGAGCAGACACTGCTGTCCCGGCTACCCGAAAGCGAACAGGGCGAACTCGCGCGCATCCTCGGCGACCTGCTGGTTCTGCTCGAGGGTCAGCTCGGCAGTGTGGACTACTGAGCCGACCAGCCCGTGACCAGCCTCCGCTGGGCACGGGCGCCTGATTATCGATTGATGGATCTGGGGATACCGGTCGTGATCAGTGATTCGCGGCGAAGGACATGGCCTGGTCCAGCTGCGGGATATCCGCCGGAACCTGCGCTGCGGTAAGGGCTTCCCGTGCCGCGTAGTAGGCGGCCTCGTATCCGGCGCCGAGTCCGTCCACCGAGAACCGCTCGATCACGTGACGTCGGCAGGCGACCGGATCGATGCGACCCACCTCGGCGATGGCGGCGGGCAGCTCCGACGGGTCGTCGCAGATGATGCCGGTGACCCCGTCCTCGACGACCTCCTCGACCGCACCGCCGCGCAACGCCACGACCGGGGTGCCGCAGGCCATCGCCTCGATCATCACGATTCCGAACGGCTCCTCCCAACGGATCGGGAACAGCAGGCAGCGCGCCGAGGACAGCAGCAGCCGCTTGGCCACCGCATCGGCCTCACCGAATACGCAGTCGCGGTCGGTCAGCAGCGGGCGCACCGCGGAATTGAAATACTCCCGTTCGGGCGGTTCGTTCATCTTCGCCGCGAGTACCAGGGGAATATCGGCCGCGTGCGCGGCCCGCAGAGCCAGGTCGGGGCCCTTGTAGGAGGCGTATCGGCCCAGGAACAGGGCGAAATTCTGCTTTTCCAGCTGCAACGGCCATTCGCTGGGCCGCACCGCGTTGTGCACCCGGCTCAGCCAATTCAACCCGGGCGCGAGGGACCGCTGCCGATCGCTGATCGCGATCAACTCCGCCGAGGTGCCCAGCGCACGGTAGTAATCCTGTGGCTCACCGTCCACCGGGCCGTGTACCGTCACCACGGTGGGGATGCCCAGGGACGAATACATCGGCGCGTTCAACGGTCCCGCGAAGGTGTGATCGTGCACGATATCAATGCGTTCGCTACGCGCCAATTCCGTGACGATGCGCCGCACCTTCAGCGCGTGCAGTACCTCGGGAAAGGGATCGCCGAGACGTTCGGCGAGAATGTCGTCCCAGACCTTGACGAACCGCGCGTTGGTTCCCGATCGGCCCGCTCCGAGCAGCGTGACGCGGTGTCCTCGGTCGGTCAATGCGTCCGTGAGCTGCGCGACTACCGCTTCGACGCCGCCGTAACCCGACGGTGGAACTTCGAAATACGGTGGTGCGACCATGACGATATTGAGCGGCGCGACGGACCTTCGGAATCCCACAATGCGTGAATCGGCATCGGACGGGATGGAACTCATGGTACTGCCTCCTCAACGTGTGAAGCTGCGACCAATCGGAACATCAGGTGGATATCGCGCTCACCTGGTGCTGGAGCTCTCGCTCCGCTATCGGGTGCGACCGCATTTCACCGGGCGCGACCCCAGGGTGAGACATACCCAGCATTCAGCCAGCTAATCATATGTCCGAAAATCTTACGGAAGTGCCCGAATTGCGCCGGTAGAATATGGCTCTTGCTCGCCGCTGGTAGATAAAGTGCGCATACTTAGACCCTCTTGTCCGTATATCGCATGACCAGTTCCGAAGGTTGAGCAAAGGCTTTCCTACTTCGGTCGCCCGACCGGAAAGCGGGACGCCGAACCCGAGCTGACGCAGTTACGAGACACGAGCTGGCACTACAGCCGTTTCACATCCGGTCACCCAATATCTTCGCATCCTTCGGTAAAGGGACGCAAGGGATCATCGTGCGGACCGGCGCGAAGGCGCCGCCGAGACGACGGCCGCGACCACGACATTGGCGGCCAAGGAGAACAGCCCGCCATTGATTCCGCACAGCGGATCCCGCCCAGCGGCGTGCAGAGCGAGCACGATGACGGTGCCGACCACCAGTCCCGCGGCGGCCCCCGCGGCGGTCAACCGTCGCCAGTAGAGGCCGAACAGCACCGACGGAAGCAACTGCGCGATGCCCTCGTAGGACAGCACCGACAGATTCACCAGCAGCTTCGGGTATCGCAGCGCACCGCCGAGGGCGATGGCCCCGGCGATCAGGCAGATCAGCCGCGACCATTCGCGTTGCCGATCGCCGGATCGCCCCGGACCGGCGCCCGCACTCCGCGCGGCGCCCGCCAGGCCGCCACCGAGAATCGTTCTGCCCCACAGTGTTCCGATCGACACCAGGAATACGCTCATCGGCACGATGGCCGACAGCGCGCCCGCGATGCCGATGAGCGCCACCACCGCGGGCGGCAGCGAATCGGTGACCAGGGTGAACAGCGCGAGATCCGGATCGGCCAGCTTGGGTGCGACGAACAGCGCGGCCGCGCCGATGAACATCGGAATCACCAGGAGCAGTTGGTACCAGGGCAGCAGGATCGAATTGCGGCGCAGCGCGGTGGGACCGCTCGCCGACAGATACCCCGCGACGGTGGTGGGGAAGATGCAGATGGTCACGAAGTTCAACACGATCGTCGATACGAACCAGGCCGTGCCGAAGGTCCCGCCTCCGGCGCCCGGGAATGTGAGCCACTGTGGACGTTCGGTGACCAGCCGGTCCAGCAGGTGCCCGGGGCCGTGGAAGTAGTGCCACGGCACGTAGATCGCCAGGAACACCACCGACAGCACGGCGAGTGCGTCCTTGAGCACGCTGACCCAGGCCGATCCGCGCAGTCCCGAGGCCAGGATGAACGCTTCGGCCACCACGAACGACACGACGGCGGCGACCTTCAGATCGATGGCTCCGTAGGACATCGCGTGCACCACCACGCCCATCCCCTGAATCTGCAGTTGCACATAGGGAATCAGGAAGATCGTGCAGATCACCGCGACGACGAGGCCCAGAACCCGTGACCCGAACCGGAATTCGGCGATGTCGGCGATCGACATCAGCCCGTGCCGGGCGCAGTAGGTCCACAGCAGCGGCGCGACGAAGTAGGCGGCGACCAGTCCGGTACTCAGATATGCGATCAGATAGAAGATCGGCACGCCGTATCGATAGGACCAGCCCGCCGCGCCCAGAAACGAGAAGCTCGTATAGGACTCGCCGGCCATCAGCAGCAGAACGAACAGCGTGCCGAGTCCGCGCCCGGAGACCGACCACTCCGACATCGAACGTTCCCGCCCGCGCCCGGACAGCACCCCGATCGCGACGGCGACGACCATGGCGACGGCGAACAGGGAGACGGCCACCGCCGCGCGGGCGCTCACCGCCGCACCTCGCCGAGGCCCGGCTCCCGCATACGGCTCACCAACTCACTCACCCCTTCCCCGCCGGGTGCTCGGGGCGGGGTTGGTCGTCGACGGGCACATATTCCGGTGCGCCCGTGCGGTATGCCGGATCGAACCGGGCCACCAGGCCGACCACCGGGCCGGTCAGCACCGTCACGACGAGGAGGTAGACGACGAGGAACGGGATTCCGGCGACCCGTGGCTCGATACGGTCGGCCACGAAGGGGGCGAGGCAGTACAGCACGCCCGGCAGCGCGAGCAGCCACAGGACCCTGCCGCGCCGACGCAGCGGAATCGGTTCGGGCGCGGTCGTGGGTTCGGGCATGGTGTCGCCTCTCGGTACGGTCCGGCGATCGTCTCACCCACCTTGACCGATGCCGGGCGCACGCGCCACCGGGCCCGCACCTGTGCGGCGCGGGTCGATGTTGCCGCCGAATCCGCCTCCGGGCACTCCGGTGCGGCCTCGAACCTCATGTTTGTATTGCGACATTCCGGTGAAAATCCCTCCCTCATAATGGCGTGGCGCCGGTTTTGCCGGACCGACGCCGGATAGTGTTGTGTCCTCATCGATTTGCCGGATATGGGCGGTTTGTCCCGATAGCTGGAGGATCGCTGAAGAGTCGTTCCGACACGATTCCGAGGCATATCAAGATCATCTGTGTGAAGATCAAAATTGTTGCTACGCAACGTCGTTGAGTATGTGTAAGCTGACGGACAATCATGACCCACTACGAGGTGGGACGACCGGCGAGGCGGTGTCACAGTGAATGTCGACAGACTCCGGATACGCCGCGCGGCCTATGTTGCGACCGCGTTCGGCGTGCTGGCTCTGGTGGTAGCGGGTCCGCTTGACCGGTTGTTGCTGGGCACCTTCATCTGCATCGGGCTCGGGTTGGGCTGGCTGAACGCTCAGCTCACCTGGAAGTTCATCACCCATCAGATTCGCTCGGAGACGCCCAGCAAGCAGGGGTTGCTGCTATCATCCGCGGTCCGGCTGTTCGGGCTGACGGCACTGTCGATCCTGGTGGCCTACCTCGCCCGGCCGAACGGCATCGGAGTCTTCTTCGGGCTGGCCCTCTTCCAGGTCATCTTGGTTCTTCACACTGTCCTGCCCGAGTGGAAAGCGATGCGCCAGCTGTCATGACGATCCACGCCTCGTTGACCGGTATCCCGAGTTCGATCGCCCGGTCAGAACTCCCGCTTGCCGATTCCGGCGCCAAGATCAAAGTCGGCGAACACGCCGTCGCGCATTTCTGGGGCATGGACTTCAACGTCGACACCATCGTCTCGACGTCGGTCGCCGCGCTCATCGTGATCGCGCTGGCCATCTTCCTGCGGGTCAAGCTGACTTCCGGCGTACCCAACGGAGTCCAGCTGTTCTTCGAGACCATCACCGTGCAGATGCGCGATCAGGTGGAATCGGCCATCGGCCTGCGGGTCGCGCCGTTCGTCCTGCCGCTGGCGGTCACGCTGTTCACCTTCATCCTGCTGTCCAACTGGCTCTCGGTGCTGCCGGTCCAGTACGGCGAGGGTGAACTGGTGTCGCCGCCCGCCTCGGACGTCAACTTCGTCTATGCCCTGGCGTTGTTCGTCTTCGTCTTCTACCAGGGCGCGGGCATCAAGCGGCGTGGCCCGGGCGGCCACATCAAGGCGCTGCTGAAGGGCCACACCGGATGGGGCCCGATGGTACTGATCAACATCATCGAGGAGATCGCCAAACCGCTGTCGCTGTCCCTGCGACTCTTCGGCAACATGTTCGCCGGCGGTGTGATGATCGCGGTGATCACGCTGTTCCCGGTGTGGATCAGCTGGGGCCCGAACGCAATCTGGAAAATGTTCGATCTGTTCGTCGGAGCGATTCAGGCGTTCATTTTCTCGCTGCTGACCGTACTCTACTTCAGCCAGTCGATGGCGTTGGAGCATGAAGACCACTGATCGGCGCCGCCGGTCGGAGTAACTGTTCGAGAACAGGAAGTGAAAATGGCAGATCCAGCAACCGCTCAGATCGTCCAGGGTGCCCTCATCGGTGGCGGCATCATCATGGCCGGTGGCGCCATCGGCGCCGGTATCGGTGACGGCCTGGCGGGTTCGGCGCTGATCAACGGTGTGACCCGGCAGCCCGAGGCCGAGGGCCGGTTGCGCGGTAACTTCTTCCTGACCGTTGGTCTGGTCGAGGCCGCGTACTTCATCAACCTCGCCTTCATGGCGCTGTTCGTATTCGCCACTCCCGGTAAGTAATACGTGATGTCTCCGCGAACCGATGTGGAGGCCGCAGGGAACTTCCTCATTCCCAACGGCACCTTCTTCGCCGAGCTGCTGATCTTCCTGATCGTGCTCGGAGTCATCTGGTTCTTCGTCGTTCCGCCGATCCGCAAGGTCCTGACGGAGCGCGAGGAGCGGGTCGATCAGACCTCGGCGAACAACAAAGAGGCCAAGGAAACGTTCGCCGAGGCACAGGCCAGATATGAGTCCGCGCTGGAAAAGGCACGCGCCGAGGCCGCCGACATCCGCAACGAGGCACGGGCCGAAGGACGGGCCATCCTCGAACAGCTGCGCGGCGAAGCGCAGCAGGAGGCGGACAACATCGTCGCGGAGTCCGCGGCGCAACTGCGGGCCGAGGCCGACCAGGTCGCCGCGGAGCTGCGTGAGGCGGTCGAGCCGCTGTCGCAGACCCTGGCCGAACGCGTGGTCGGTCGCGACGAAGGGCACGCCGGCACCAGCTCCGGCCAGCGAAGGGGACGGGCTACTTCATGATCAATACGAGCGGTGTGCTCGCTGAGGGCCCCTATCACATCTCGTTCGACTGGCCTGTCTTCTTCAGTCAGCTGTTCGGCTTCGTGGTGATCGTCTTCGTCTTCGTGAGGTGGATCCTGCCGCCGTTGCGACGGATGATGGCCAAGAGCCAGGACGCCATCGCGCGCCAGCTCGAGGAGAGCAACAAGGCGGCGGCCCGGCTCGAGGAGGCCAAGCGGTCCTACGACAACGCGCTCGCCGAGGCGCAGGTCGAACTCGAGCGGATGCGCAGCGATGCCCGTGCCGACGCCGACCACATCATCGCGCAGATGCGTGAGGCGGCGACGGCGGAAGTCGAGCGGGTGCGCAAACAGGGGCGCGATCAGGTCGCCCAGTTGCATCGTCAGCTCGTGCGCGATCTGCAGGCCGAACTCGTCACCAACATGCTCGACCGCACCGAGGAGCGGGTGCGTGAGCAGGTGGCAACTCTGCAGGCCAAGGCCGACAGCGTGGAGAACTTCCTGGAGGATCTCGAGGTGATGGCCAACGCGCACGCCTCACCGGCGGTCAAGCGCCGCGCCCAGTCTCGCTGGAACTGATACATGGCGATCGGTCGCCACATAGCGACGGATTCGCAGTGGGGCGGCCTGATTCGCGACCGAGTCTGCTCCGGTACAACAGAATCTCGCTAGCGCACGGCGGGCCCGGAACTCCGGGCCCGCCGTGCTGTGCTCCGCCGCCTCTCCGCGACTCAGCGTGTCGTCGGGGGGGGATTTCCGGCTCGCGCCGGCGGTCGGGTGGTTGGTCACCGTGTGGGTGTTCCCGGGGGATTACCCATGTGCTTACCAGACCAGTTGTCCCACAAGGATATTGATCCTTGACGCTCAGTGGGCGAGTCGGGTGGGTTCGGGACGTAAGGTCAGGACGGTGATCTCGCTGGGGGCGAACAGGCGCAGCTGCGGGCCCCAGAATCCGGTGCCACGGCTGGTGTAGAGGCGGGTGTGCTCGCCGTGCAGGCTCAAACCCGCGACCACCGGCTGTTCGAGTCGGACCAGATAGTGGAACGGCCAGATCTGGCCGCCGTGTGTATGTCCGGAGATCTGCAGGGCGACACCGGCTTTCACTGCATCGGCCACCTGCCTGGGCTGATGGGCGAGCAGGACGACCGGCAGCCGCGGATCGGCGCCGGCGAGGGCGGCGGGCAGGTCCGGCCCGTGTCCGGTCAGGCCCGAACCGGTCGGATCGTCGATACCGGCCATGACCAGGCTGTCGCCGCCCAGGGTGATGATCTCGTGCTGATTGCGCAGTGGCTGCCAGCCGAGCGAGGTCATATGTTCGAGCCAACCCGGTGCGTCACCGAAGTACTCGTGATTGCCGGTGATGTAGAACCGGCCCAGCCGCGCATCGACCTTGCCCAGCGTGTCCACCTGCGGATGCCGTTTGGCCACCGAGCCGTCCGCGAGATCACCGGCGTGACAGACGATATCGGGCTGCAGCGCGTTGACGATCTCCACGACCCGCTCCGACCAGCGCAGCCGGTTCAGCGCCGCGTAATGGGTGTCGGTGAGCACCACCAACCGCAGTCCGTCCAGATCCGGTCCGAGTCCGCGGATCGGCACGTCGACCTCGCGGACCCGCGGCACTCGCCGGGCCTCGCGAATACCCCACGCCACCAGCACCGCCGATACCGCGAGCACGCCCACCGCGACGATTCGCGAACGCGCCGGATCGTGCACCCCGCCCAGGGCGAGCGCCAACCCGGCGATATTCCCGATCGCCGACCAGGTGAAGAAAACCCACATCACTCCGAGCAGAGTGTCGCCGACGATCGATCCGCTGTCGGACTCCGCGGGCCCGTGCCCGAAGTACATCCCCGCGGGCAGTGCGACATAACCGAGCAGGAAGACCGCCGTGCCGATCCAGAAGAGGGCCCCGGTCGTGACCGCTCCGACCACCGTCCACCACGGCAGTGCGAAAAGTATTGCGGGAATCGCCAGAAACAGGATCAGGCGCGGAATGTATTTCACCAGGTCGTCCTCGTCCGTGTGAGCGCAGGGCACCACACCCGGCCCAACCGACCATACCCGGCAACAACGCCCTCTTCCCGGGTGGAGATCCAGGTATCCGCACCGTATCCGTGTGGCTCGGCAGATCGAGCCGCCGACTCGAGCGCTGCACACCGAGCCGTTCCGCAGCGGCGTTCGGCGCGTGCGCCGCGGCTACCTCGGGCGGGACCCGGTGCGCGAGGTGAAAAGCGGTTTCCCGATGGCGGGAGCGGTCATAGGGTCGCGGTATGACATCGGATCCAGTTGCCGACCTCGAACGGGCCTTCGAGGCGGTGGGTGAGTTGATCGCACGAATCGAGCCGGAGCAGTGGAGTGCGCCGACGCCCTGTACCGAATGGACGGTGCGTGATGTGGTGGGCCACCTGGTCGGGTTGAATCTTGTGTTCGCGGCCCTGGTGCAGGGTGGTCCGATGCCGGACAGCCGGGACGATCATCTGGGTGCGGATCCGCTCGGCGCCTACCGCGCCTCCGCCGCGGCGGTGACCGAGGCCTTCGCTGCCCCCGGCGTGCTGGACAAGACGTTCTCCGGCCCGCTGGGCGATGCCACCGGCGCCGGCCGGTTGCGTATCCGGATGGCGGATCTGCTCACCCACGGCTGGGATCTGGCCCGTGCCACCGGAATTCGAGCGGATCTGCCCGACGATCTGGTCGAGGAGTCGCTCGCGTACATCAGGCGACAGATGGCCGAGCATTCCCGCGCCGGGCGTTTCGATGACGAACAGCCCGTCGTCGAAGACGCTCCCGCCCTCGACAAACTCGCCGCGTTCACCGGCCGCGTCGTCTGAAATTCCCGGTATTGGCGGTGGCCCGGGCGCGTCCTGTCGCATGCTGGACGAAGAACCTGTACCTGTAGATGAGGTTCGCTCTGGGGTGGCTTTCTGCGAGGAGTACCGATGCCGACACGGCGGTTTCGCTGGCTCGTTTCGATGATGGGGATTGTCCTCATGGGCGGACTCGTCGCGGGCCCTGCCCACGCGCAGGGGCCGCTCGACCGGTTCTACCAGCAGCGACTGGATTGGCAGCCCTGTCACGACGGTGACCTCGACGCCGCCGGTGCGGTGTGCGCGCAGGTTCTGGTCCCGCTGGATTACAGCCGCCCCGACGGGCGGACACTGCACATCGCGATCTCCCGGATCGCGGCGACCGATCCGGGACGCCGGCGCGGGGTGCTGCTGTCGAATCCCGGCGGGCCCGGCGGCCCGGGTCTGCGCACGATGACGAGTGTGCAGAAGGCGATGAGCGCGGATGTGCGGGCACAATACGACCTGATCGGGATGGACCCGCGCGGTATCGGCCGCTCGGATCCGGTGCACTGCGCGATTCCGCTGCCGACCATGATGTTCTCGGCCGGATTCGACGTGTTCGGCTATGCCCGCGACACCGCGCTGGCCGGCGCGCTGGCCGCGTCCTGTCTGGCCGGGGACACCGACAAACTTCGCAACATCACCACGCGCAACACCGCCCGCGATATGGATGTCATCCGGGGTGCGCTCGGCGTGGACAAGATCAGCTATTACGGCGCCTCCTACGGCACCTATCTGGGTGCGGTGTATACCCAGATGTTCCCGGCGGCGAGCGACCGGATCGTATTGGACAGCGCCGTGGATCCCGATCGCTACTGGGTCGGACTGTTCCAGGACATGGGCCCGATCAACGAGTACGCGCTGGACGACTGGGCAGCGTGGGCCGCCCGGCACGACGACCAGTACCACCTCGGCGCGACGCCACAGCAGGTGCGCGCATTCGTGCAGGACATGATCCGCCGTGCGGCGAAACATCCGGTGGTCAGCATCGGCTCCGGATATCTGGTGGACGAGCACACCGTGCCGATGATGCTGCTCGCCATGCTGACCAACCCCAAGATGAACGCGAACCTGGCCGACGTAGTGCGGATGCTGTCCGACGGCGTCGACGGGAAACCGCTGGACGTGGCGAAACTCAAGGCCAAGATCAGCGCCGCGACCCCGCTGGAGGCATCCGGCATGGCCGCGGTGATGTGCGACGATCGGGCCGCGCCCCGGAACCCGGCCTGGTACTACCGCAATATCGAGGCCGCTCGGGCAACCCAGCCGGTATTCGGCGCGTTCGCCAACAACATCACCGCCTGCGCCTATTGGCCCGGCCCACTGGAAGCCCCGACCCGGGTGCGCAACGCGGTGCCCGCGCTGATTCTGGGCGTGGTCCACGACACCCGCACCGCCTACTCGGAAGGCCTTGCACTGCATCGTGATCTGTCGGCCTCGCGCCTGGTCACCCTGGCCGACACCAGAATTCACGGTTCCTTCCGGGCCGGTCTGAGCCCCTGCCTGAACGACCGTGTCAACAGCTACTTCGCCACCGGGGCCCTCCCTGCTGGCGACGTCACTTGCGAACCCGATCCGGAGTATTTTCCGAAGTAGGCGCGGCGGGCTATGACGGGGCTGCCGGACCACGAACCCGTGCCGTGGTCGCGGACAGTTCAGCGTCGCGCTGCCGGGGTCGGGATTCGAGGGCCGGCTGCCACAGCATCAATGCGCTCGAGCATCGAGGTCCGAAGTTCGAAGTCCGGTTCATCCGGTGTGATCCAAGGGCTCGCCGTGACCGCCGAGCCCGCGGTGCTGCCGGGTAGATGAGGTCGCGGGCGTGCGTGGGACCGTACTGGTGGCGGAGCTTGCGATGCGTCGCCGTGATTTGGGCGTGCGGGCATCATGGGTGCGAGGCTGTCGCGCGGACTAGGAACGAAATGGCGTGAGAGAGAAGAACGATCGCCGGTGGGAGGGGGCGAGTGAGGACTTCGACTCGGCTGAGCCGGTGCACGGGGCAACGGTGGGCGGGCGTACCGGGATCAGGCGGCACGCGGCCGGAAAGCCGGGCTCGCTGGTCCGCCCGGAGGATCGGCGCGAGCCCGGCGGGCAGGATGGCTTCGGTGACGAAGGTTCGAATCCCGCTGTGGCGCAGCAAGTTACGAGCTTCGACTATGGCGGCTCGCCCGGTCACGGGCGTCGGCGGGCGGCCGGATCCGGCTCGTTCGGGCCCGGCGAGGCGATGCCCGCGGGGGCAGACGGGCAGTACGTGGAGACGTCGGGGAATTGGACGCCCGGCCGAGCAGGTTGCAGCACAACGTCGTTCACGGTCCACACCTTCGCCTTCCACGCCCGGTCGGGCGCGGTACTGGTGCTGGCCATTCTCGCGGACCGGGGCACGGCGGGAGAGCTGACTCCCGATCGGGCGCGCGAAATCCTCACCAGCGTGCGCGAACTGCGCTGACCGGGGTCACAAACCGAGCCCCCGGGCCAATGTCGGCCAGGACTGCTTCAGCGCGTCCTGCCAGTAGCCCCAGGAGTGCGTGCCGGTGGCGGTGTAGTCGACCGTCACCGGGATGCCCAGCTGGTTCAGGCGATTCTGCAGATTGTGTGTGCAGGCGTTGGTTCCCGCTTCGAGCAGGCCGCCCACCAGAAGCTGATTCGCCAGCGACACCGGGCCGGGATGCAACAGGAACGGGCTGTTCAGGGTGTCGTACGGGCCGGGCACACCGCTGCCGGAGGACAGGAACAGGTTGATCCCGCGCAAGCGGTCGGCATGCACGTACGGGTCGTTCGCCGCCCACAGCGGGCTCGAATCCGGACCCCACATATTGGCGGGATCACCGTCGCCCCATACCGATACGGCCGTCTTCACCACCTCACGTCCGAGCGGGTCGCTGGTCTGCGCGCACCCGCTGTAGGAGGCGACGCTGCGGTAGAGTCCGGGCTGAGCCATGGCCAGGGCCAGCACCGAGGTGCCCGCCATCGACAGACCCGCGATCGCGTGAACGCCGTCGGTGCCCAACGACGCGTCGATCAGCGGCGGCAGTTCCCGGGTGAAGAAGGTTTTCCATTTGTTGCGGCCCAGTACCGGATCGTCCTTCAGCCAATCGGTGTAGTAGCTCCACGCGCCGCCGATCGGCTCGATGACGTTGACGTTCTTCTCGGCGAGATAGGGCAGCGCGTCGGTATTGCGCTGCCAGGTCGCCGCGTCCTGCCCGCCGCCCGCGCCATTGAGCAGATACAGCACGGGCCGGGGAACCGAGGTATCGCGGGGACGCTGCACCTCGATGGTGATGTCCTGATTCATCGCCGCCGAACGCACGCGCAGGGTCAGGTGCCGGGCGTCGCGAATGTAGTACGCGCTGATCTTCGACCCGTCGGCCGCGGTGGGGGAGGCCAGCAGATGTTTGCCGCTGATGATCGGATCGGCCGATGCGACCCCCGAACCCATCGCGGTCGACAATGTGGTCAGAACAGCGGTGAGCGCGACCGCCGTGACGGTGCGGATGCTCGATCGGCGGCGCAACGTGAAACCCCTGGGTGCTCTTCGTGATTCGGGTGATGTCGTAGAAGATATCGTCCGGTGCGGGGTACGGCATTACCGAATGGTCGCCGGGCGCTCGAACAGGCGATGCCGACGGCGCCCGGAATTCTTGCGAAAACGACTGAGCCCCGGCGATATTCACCGGGGCCCAGTTGCGAGGAACTCGGATCAGAACAGGCCCGCGAGCGAGGAGTCGCGGGACTGCAGGTCGGAGTTGCCGGTGTGCACGAGCTGAGCCGCACCCTGCAGGGTGGTGTTCAGCTGCATGATGTTCTGGTTCCACTGGGACTGCAGGTGCGCGAACGCGTCGTTCGCGTCACCCTGCCAGTGGTTGGTGACGAAGTCGGTGACCTGCTTGTGGAAATCCTCCAGGTCGGACATCAGGTTGCGGGCGCGGCTGATGAACGCGTCGGCACCTGCGGCGACATCGCCGAAGTTGGCGGAAATCCGCGAGGGATCGTTGGCGGCCATGATTTGCTCCTTATGAACGTGGTGATCTTCGAAGCCCGAACGTGAAGAGCCGGGCGGGATCAGATGGCGGGCAGATCCAGGCTGGAGTTCTGCTTGGCGATCTGCTGCTGGAATTCCTCGTCCTGCTTGGAGTAGTTGTCGGCGGCTTTCATCAGGCTGTCGACGGTGTTCGACAGCTTGTTGTTCATCGCCTGCGCCTGCTCGTAGTAGCGCTCCATGAACTGATCGAAGGCGGAACGAGCCTGACCGCTCCAGCTGGCGGTGGTCTGTTCCTGATCCGCCTTGGTGGACTGGATGTGGGCGATCAGTTTCTGGTGCTGTTCCTCCATGTTCTTGGAGAACGTGTTCATCTGATCGACATTGGCTTCGAGCTTGCCAGCCACAGTGTGCTCCTCTCGGGTCAACGATCGACGACAGGTTGTCCGTCGTGATCGGTATATCTGGTTGGACGCGTGCGACGTCCGTTCGGTTCCATGCCTCAATGAAGTGCACCCCCCAGGCGATGAAGCCGATCTGGTGTGCTCACGTGACGCGAGATGCCACGATGTGGACGTCATCCCGCCCGTGCCGTCGGAGCACCCGGCTCTGGTACCAGGGGCAGTCGAGGCCGCCGAGGCCTCGAATCCGGACCCTCCTTCCCCTCGAGTCCGGCCGCGACGGCCGGAAAGTGCGAACCCCACCATGCCGAAGGGACTCGATCGCCTACAGGTATTCGGACGCAGCATGCGCTGTTTCGGTTCCATCGATCGTCGAACCAATTCTTCCGATCGAATTCCGCGCGAAGAGAATCGGCCGCCGAGACACCCCCTGCGGCAGACATCGCGCGGTGACAGCGTATGTCCTCCTTCCCCCGAGGTGCCGCTGTACCCAGCTGACGGGCATGACTGCCGCTTCACCCTACCAATCGCGAGGCACGGGGGCCACAGGTGCCGACCGGTGTCGGCCCGCTCGCCGTCAATGGGACGGCCGGCCGGCGCACCGTAGGGTAGGTTCGGCACGTCGTCACCGGAGAGTTGGTCGGGTAGCTGAAGTGTCCACGATGCGTTTCCATGTCGTCAATCTGCCGCATACGCAAACCACTCGGGCATATTCGCCGTGTGCGTACACCCAGAAGGTGCGCCGGTTCTGCGACATGATGTCCGGGCTCGGACACGAGGTGTACCTGTACGCCTCGGAGGAGAACGAGGCGGCCTGCACCGAACTGGTCACCATCGTGACCAAGGACGAACAGCGCGAATGGTTCGATCGCAACGACTTTTTCGACGGACCGATCAATATCACCTGGGGTAAGAACGACAAACACTGGGTCATCACCAACGGCCGGGCCGTCGCCGCCATCGCCGAGCGGGCGAAGCCGCGCGATTTCCTGTGCATTATCGGCGGCACCTGCCAGGAGGCGATCGGCGCCGCGCTGCCGGACCTGATGACGGTGGAATTCGGTATCGGCTACAGCGGTGTGTTCGCGAAATACCGTGTGTTCGAAAGTTATGCGTGGATGCACGCGGTGCACGGCGCGCATACGACGCTGCCCGGAATCATGAGCGATCGCGGGCGATTCTTCGATCAGGTGATCCCCAATTACTTCGACGTGCCGGACTTTCCGTTCTCCGCGGAGAAGGACGACTACTACCTGTTCATCGGCCGGCTGATCGAGGCGAAGGGCTATCGGATCGCGGTGGACACATGTCGCACCCTCGGGCGCGAACTCGTGATCGCCGGCGCGGGAACGCCACCGGACTTCGGCGAATATGTCGGCGTGGTGGACACCGCGCGGCGCGGTGAGCTGATGAGCCGTGCCCGAGCGGTTTTCGTGCCCTCGCTGTATCTGGAGCCGTTCGGCGGGGTGCACGTCGAGGCGATGCTGTGCGGAACTCCGGTCATCACCACGGACTGGGGCGCGTTCAGCGAGACCGTGCAGCAGGGCGTCACCGGATTCCGGTGCCGCTCGCTGCGCCAATTCTGCGATGCCGCGGACGCGGTCGACGACCTGGATTATCAGGCGATCCGCGATTACGCCGTCGGCCGCTTCTCCACGGATGTGGTCGCGACGCAGTACGAGGACTACTTCCGCCGTCTGGAAACCCTCTGGGGCGACGGGTTCTACGCGTTGTGACCCCAGCGCCGGGGCCGCCGGTTCACTGAATGTGCTTGCTCAGCACCGGAACCAGCTTGCTCAACTCGGTCTTCTCCGAATCGGCTCCCCAGTTGCGCATGGCCGACACCGCGGTCGGATCGTCCAGCGGGATCACCGTGGCGTTGGACGCGCTGATCTCGTACGGCAGTCCGAGCAGGCCTCCGCCCCCGGCGGCCTTGTCGCTGCGTACCGCGATGATGTAGCTGCCGTCGGCGGTGTTGAGGGAGTCGTAGTCGCTCATCGGCTTCGGTGAGGTCTCGTTGCCCTGTTTGACATAGCTGAGGTTGTAGACGAAGCCGAGTCCCTGCAGGAATTGGGTCTGCGGGGTGCCGCCCAGGTAGATCGCGACCTTGTTGCCGTCGGTGACGTCCACCATGGTGACCGACTTGCCGGCGAAGGCCGGATTCTGCTGCTTGGCCTCGGCCACCGAGCCCGGTGCGGCCGCGGCGGTGGCCGAGGTGGCGGGCCCGGCCGGCTGGTTGCCGTCCCGGGTCACCCAGATCCCGACGCCGGCGGCGACCGCCACCACGACGACTCCTACGGCCGTGGGGATCAGCCACCGGCGACGGCCGGGCGGTTTGGCCAGCAGGGCGGACAGGTCCGGCTCTCCCGGACCGGAATTCGCCATCCGGGGATCGGTATTGCCCTGTGCGATATAGGAACCCGGGACATTCGCGCGCGGGTCGGTGCCCGGCCGGCCGGGCACCTGGACCGGGTACGTCGGCGAGGTGGAGGTACGCACCGGGTTGTAACCGGGGACCAGGGCGCTGGTGGCCGCGTCGGTGAACTCCCGGCAGGTGTTGAATCGCTCGGCCGGATCCTTCGCCAGCACCCGGGCGATGACCTGATCGATGGCCGCGGGGAGTCCGGGGTTCGACGCGGTCGCCCGTGGCGGCGGCTCGTACAGATGGCCCATCATGACCATCGCCGGTTGCATTGCCGGATAAGGGTTCTGGCCGGTCAGCAGCTTGTAGAAGGCGCAGCCGAGACTGTAGATGTCGGCGCGGTGATCCACCGGATTGCCCTGTAACTGCTCCGGCGGGGCGTAGGCGATCGTGGCCACGAAACTGCCGGTCTGGGTCAGCTCGCCCGGATCCTCGGTGGACTTGGCGACGCCGAAATCGGTGAGCAGCACCCGTTCCTCGTCGTCGCCGTCACCGGCGGACAGCAGGAAATTGGCCGGTTTGACGTCGCGGTGCAGCAGGCCGCGGCGGTGCGCGTAGTCCAGGCCGCGCCCGACCTCGGTGACGATGCGCAGCGCACGCAGCGGCGTCATGGCATGCCGGTCACGGGACAGTTCGGCCGAGGCGTCGGTGCCCTGGACGTACTGCATCGCGATCCAGAGTTGCCCGTCCTCCTCGCCGCGGTTGTACACCGAGACGATGTTCGGATGATCCAGTCCCGCGGCGAGATTGGCCTCGCGTTCGAACCGGGCGCGGAATTCGGCGTTGGCGGACAGTTCGGTGCCCAGCACCTTGATCGCGTCCATGCGCGGCAGGCTCGGATGCTTGCCCAGGTACACCGTGCCCATACCGCCCGCGCCGAGCACCCGCTCGATCCGATACCCGCCGACGATGGTGCCGGGACTCATCGCCATCTGTCACAAACTCCTGGTCGATCGGGGGTGAGAGGGTGCCGGTTCCGGGCGGGCGTGCTCTGGCGGAGCATACCGGCCCCGCCGGAGCGCGGTCGAGCTACGGTTCCCACTGACTGTTCGCCAGCAGTGCGTACTGCGCGGCGGCGCGTTGATGCGCGTCGATCAGCTGATCGGATTCGACGTAGCCGACGTAATTGCGGTACGCGACAATGCAGGTGAAGCGTTTGCGATTGGCGAAGATATCGGTCTTCGTATCGTTTTCCACGCAGGCCGAATCGGCGATCTTCGGCACCGCCGCGGCGGCCGACTGATGCGGTTGCGGGGTGAGCCGGTCGTGCACGGCCTTGTCCGCCGACGCGTCGTCCTTGGTCCGGACGACCAGTGCGGCATCGGTTCTGGCGAATTTGACCGCGTTCATCGCGGTGAAGGCCTGTTTCGCCTGCGACCGATAAGGCATGTAGTGCATGACGCCGCGCGGACCGTAGGCGGCGTTCTCGTCGTAGAACCCGATGGTCGTGTTCTTGTCCGGATTCAGCGCGCGGCTGATCATGTACTCCGGATCCCAGTCCAATCGCACGGTGTCCTCGTCCGAGATCGGCCGCAGTTGGTCCAGGACCGGGAATTCCGTGTCGTAGGTCTTCCGGACGAGGGTGGTGAGATTCTGCTGATCGGCTGTGGGGGTGAAGGCGACCACCGCCGCCACGTAGGAACCGTGCGCCAGAAACGATCGCACAACGCCGGTGCCCGGCCGCCAATTCGCGTGCGCGTCGGGGTAACCGGCGACAGGGATCGGTTGGTTCCTGGTGACGCCGATATCGGCATTGGAGAAGTCGGTAGCCGCGCGCCCAGCCGTATCGGCGTCGGGGAACTGCATCACCAGCAGATCGATTGCGGTGGCCTTCTTCGACGACTCGGACGGCCAATCGGTGAGATTCAGGAAGGAATCGGTATCCGACCCCACCGATTCGAAGCCGAAATACATGTTGTCGCGCTTGGCGACCGCGGTCATGGCGGGGCTGTTGCCGAGCGATTCGGCGATGACGCCGCTGGTGAAGGATACGGAGTTCAGACCCCTGGTGAGATGGGGGTCGACATCGTACGCGTCGACCACGTACTCGCCCAGCCGCAGGCCACCGACCTGCAGGCTGTGCAGCAGTCCCGGCGTGGCGTCCAGATGGAAGTCGATCGGTTCGACGGGATAGGGGCCGGTATCCAAAGCGCGGACGTCGATTTCGGCGGGCCGGGCGATACCGTGGTCGGTACCGCAGGAACCGAGTGCAGCGACGACCGCGATACTCCCGAGGACGGCGGCGCAGGTGCGGGCGAGCGATGTCGTGGTCATTTCGCCCTCACCAGGATCGCGTACTGCGCCGAAATGCGTTGCTGCGCATCGAGAAGTTGTTCGCCCCACGATTGCGCGGCATACCGTCCGTAGGCGACCGAGCAGTAGAAGTGCACCGCCGCGCGCACCGGGCCGTGGTACTGGCGGCATTTGGCGATCGGAAGGTTTCGCGGTGGTGCCGCGGATTTGAAATGTTTCGCCGGATCGCCCAGCTGATCGCGAACCTCCTTCGCGCCCTGCGCGTCCCGGGCTCGATAGAGACTGTTGCCGTATTCGGCGAACAGATCCACGCCGGCCTTCTGGAAGATCTTCTGATCCGCGACCGGGTCGGTGGTCCAGCCCAGGGCCGCGTGCGCGTGGAAGACCACGGGCGGGTTCAGCCATTCCCCCGTCGCCGCCTTCGGCCGCACCATCGTGCGGCCGAGCATGCCTTCGATATCGATCGGTTTGTCGGCGAGTTCATTCGCCGGGGTCGGCGTGAATTTCGAGACGGCCGGGACGATCGTGTCCAGGCTCTTGGTGACCATGGTGACCAGGGCGGGCAGATCGGTGTGGTGGAACCAGATCTTCGTGTGGTCGTAGTCGGAGGTGAACACGACCAATGTGCCGGTGGCGTACCAGCTGTCGATCGACTGGTTGCCGGGCTGCCAATGTGCGTGTGCGGCAGGATATTTCGGTACCGGTACCGGCTGATTATCCGGTTTGGCGACGAAATCCCGGTGTTCCAGCGCGGCGGCCGCGTCGGCGGCCTGCTTCTCGTCGGGAAACAGCAATACCGCGTTGAGCAGTTCGATACCGTCGTTGTCGCGGCTGTCGATGCCGTAACTGATGTAGCCGCCGATGAAATTGGGGGCGTCCTCGGCGAAATGCTCGAAGTCGCCGAAATTGTGCAACTGGGTATCCTTGGGATCTTCGAAGACCAAGCTCCCCGAATTGCCGCCGTAGGTCAGGCCCGGATCGATATCCATGGCCAGCGGAACCACGTCGCCGAGACGTTCGGCCTCGTAATCGCGCGCCTGATAGGCGTTCTTGGGCTTGCCCATATCGCGCGGCGTCGCCTCGTAGGGCCCGAAATCCAGTGTGGCGAGGTCGATCACGGGGTCCGCCGGTGCGGCGCCGGGTCCGGAGCCACAGCCTGTCGCGCAGGCCGTGACCAGCGCCATCGCCGCCACGAATATTTTCGACCTGCGCATGGCTTCCCTCCCGTGGAACCGGCCGTCGCGATCCGCTCGGCCACGGCCCGCCGGTAGTGTACACACGGTGGCACCCGCCGATGCCAGTGATTTGCGGCCGTGCGCGAGCCGGCTCACATGCTGTTGGCCAGCAATGCGTATGCCGCCGAGGCCTTCTGCTTCATATCGGATTGGTCATTGCTGATGACCACCTCGACATATCGTCCGTGCGGAATGTAGCAGCGGAATTTGGCCGAATTCGAGTGCACGGCGGAACTGCCGAGCTGCAGGCATTTCGCGCCCGGAAGTTTGTCCGGTGCATCGGTCGGGCTGTAGGCCGATCCGGAGGCCGAGACCAGGCCGGTGATGAGCCGAGCGCCCGCCGCCGCGTCCCGCACCCGCAGCACCGTGCTCGTATCGGCGATGGCGACCGCGTCCAGACCGGTATCGGCGACCAGGCGCTGCCTGGTGGTCTCGTCCTCGGCGATGTTCACGAAGTCGTTGGGCCCGTAGCTGGCGAAGCGGTCCCGATCCGGGGTGTGCTTGTCGCGGTCGTGCACCACGGCGCGAGCGAGCAACCCGTCGGGATCGACCGGCAGGCTCGAGAACTTGTCCTTCGGCGTGGCCTCGAATGTGTCGAGCGCCGAAACCTGCGCGTCGAGGGCCTTCTGTACCCACGCCTCGAGATCGTTCTGGTCGGGCTGGGGACGCTGGATGAACAGTGAGACGACGAAGTTCCCGTGCGCCAGGAACGCGCCGACATTGGATATTCCGGGCCGCCAATGCACCAGCGCGTCAGGGTATTTCGACAACGACAGTTTCTTGTTGATGTCCGGGGCGACACCGAAGTCGGCGTCCTCGAGCTCCTGAGCGGTGCGCTTGGCGGTGTCGGCATCCGCGAAACGCATGACGAAATCGGTGACCGAGGTGGTGTCGGAGGTGGAGATCGAAGTGCCGGGGTCGTCGGGCTTGTCCGCTCCCGACGCGGTGTAACCGGTGAGCAGGCCTTCCCTGTCCAGGATCGGCTTGGACACGGCGGCGAGCAGGCGGGTGGTCGCCTCGGTGTTGTTCAGCACGATGTGGCCGCCCTGCCCGACCTTCAGGGACGGGTCGATCGCCACCGCGGGCACCACCGCCCGGGACATCCGCATACCCTCCACCACGGCGCCCTGGTCGTCGGCGGTCTGGCGGTAGGCGTGCTTGTCGACCGCGTAACTGCCGACGTCGAGTGTGCGCACATCGATTTCGCCCGCTACCGGTGTGCCCTTCACCCCGCACCCGGCCACTACCGCGAGCGCGGCTGCCGCAGCGAACGCGATCCCCGCGCGACGTGTCGTGTGAACCATCGGCCAGCCCCCGTATCTCCAGCAATCTGCTCACAAATTACCGGACCGGCGGTGTTCGCGGGAACAGTCCGCGCGCCGCGATCTGGTGAATGCCGAACCGCGCGAACCGGTCCGGGGATGGACGCGGATCCGTTGCTCTAACCTGGTGCGTGTGGTGACGACCGCATACATGGTCCGCGGAGGCCGATCGCGTTGAGGGATCGGCAGGTCGAGGTTGTCCCGGGCAACCATGTCGTGGTCCGGGTAGCGGGTGCGCTCGTATTGGTCGCCCATCGTGGCCCCGGGCCGGTGCGGGAGGAGTCGGCGGCAATGCGCGTGGCCGAGGCGCTCTCGCAGTTGGTCTTCGAGGCGACCGAACAGGCGCCGGGCGGGCCCGGCCGTCTGGTCGCGCGGGAGGCGACGAACTGGCTGATGCGCGAGGCCGAACAGATCAGTCCCGGCACGCCGGTCGATCTGGGCATCCTGTCGCAGGCCGAGACCGGCGGGGTGGCGATCTTCCTGCACGGTGCGGTCACCGCGCTGCTGGTCGGTGCCGACGGCGTCGAATACCACCGCGGCGTGGACGCGGCGTTCACCGTGGATCGAGTGGTGCCGACACCCGCGCGGGCGGCCGCGATCTTCGCCGACGCGGAATCGGCCGGCGATCCGGAACTGCCCGAACGCGGCATCGGCGCCCTTGGCGAGGGCGTCGCGCAGGCATCCGGTGCGGTGGTCTGGTTCGAGGGACGGCGTTCCCGGGCGCGCGACCGGGACGAGGGCCGGGCCGGGCAGCACCGTCCCCCGCTGACCGGACCGGTTCCGTTCGCCGATGAGCCGCAACCGGTTTCGAATCCGCAGGCCGACCCGCCTCGCGCCGAGACGCATTCGCCGCAAGTGCGGCCGAGCGACGACTCCGTGCCGCAGCCTCCGCCGCTGCCCGCCGCGGGACCGGGTGCCGACTTCGCGCCGCAGCCGCCGCCGCTGCCGGTTGCGGGACCGGATGGCGATTCGGTCCCGCAACCGTCGCCGTCCGCTCCGACTCCGCCGCCGCTGCCCACGGTTCCGCCGCCGCTGCCGAATGCCGGGCCGGATCTGGCGTCGCGGCTGGCGCAGACCCAACTGGGTAGGCCGAGTTCGGTTCCGCCGCAACCTGGTCCGGAGTCGTTCGAGCGCGGTGCGGCCGCCGGTGTCCGGGTGCTCGGATTCAAATGTGCGCGAGCGCATCCCAGTGATCCGCGATCGGCGTTCTGCACCGTGTGCGGTATGCCGGTGGATCAGACCCAGCCGCCGTCCGAGGTACTGCGCCCGGCCCTCGGCGTGCTCGTCCTCGACGACGGCACCACCTTCACGCTGTCCGCCGACACCGTCCTCGGCCGCGATCCGCAGAACTCCGATGCCGCCCAGCGCGGCATGACCCCGTTCAAGATCGAGGACAACTCCGGCGGCATGTCCCGCGCCCACGCCGAGATCCGCCTGGTCAACTGGGACGCCACCATCGTGGACCGCGGCTCGACCAACGGCACCCGCGCCCGCCTGCCCGGCTACCAGGACTGGATCCACCTGGTCCCGAACCAGCCCCTGGTCCTGATCCACGGCACCGAACTCATGCTCGGCAACCGCGTCCTGCGCTACGACCCGTCCGCCCCACCACCATTCTGAAGTCAGTACCTTCGGCCTCCGCCTCGCTCCGGTGTGTTCACCCGGCCTCACCGATTGTCTCGGCGGGTGCTCGTTCCTCGCGCCTGCCGCGTGTCGGGCCGGCGAGGCGGGCGGCGAACTGTGTTTGGTTGCTTCAGCTTCGGCTGGTCTGCGGTACTGATGGTCTCATCGATTGGCTGCGTGTCGGGTGCTTGTTCCTCGCGCCTGCCGCGGGGTCCGGCCAGCGAGACAGGCGGGCCGCGAACTGTGTTTGGTTGCTTCAGCTTCGGCTGGTCTGCGGTACTGATGGTCTCATCGATTGGCTGCGTGTCGGGTGCTCGTTCCTGGCGCCTGCCGCGTGTCGGACCGGCGAGGCGGGCGGCGAACTGTGTTGGATTGCTTAAGCTTCGGCAGGTCCAGGGCACCGATGGTCTTACCGACTGGCTCGGCGGGTGCTTGTTTCTCAGCGCCTGCCACGCATCTGACCGGCGAGGCGGACGCGGACCTGGGTGGGCGTGCTCAGGATGGAGGAGTCCGGGGGCCGTTGCATTGCCCCCGCTTCGCTCCGGCGCATTGGCGCGGTCGGGACTCGGGGATCCGGTGCGGGTGCGTCGTTGCGGAGCCGAAGATGTTGTCCTGGGCCATAGTTCGTTGGTGTCGGCCTCGGCCGGTCAGGCGTAGCGGGATTCGCAGGTCTGCTGGTTGCCGAGTACCCCGGCTCGGAAGGCGTCGACGCGGGAGAAACCGCTCGGGACGGTGTTTCCCGCGATATCGCTGGCGGCCAAGCCGTCGCTCAGCAGGCCGGAGACGGCCTTGTCCAGGTCACCGGGAGACAGGGCGAGGTCGCCGTTGGCCACCGTGCGGGTGGGACTGGCCAGTTTCGCGGTGATCACGCCCGACAGACAGGATGCGCGCAGGCCGGTCTTGGCGCCCGAGAGTTGTTGATGCAGATTGTGCTGCACCGCCAAGGTGTAGCGGGAGATGAAGACGATGTAGGCGTTGTAGTCGCCGCCGATATGGGTCGGGAAATTTTCCTGTTCGTCGGTGTTCGCCTTCGCGCGGGCGGCGAGGGCGGGAACGTCGGTGCCGATCGTATTGGTCGCCGGGCAGTAGGTGACCGGCTCGGTGTCCGTGGCGTCCGGACAGCTCAGTTTCGCGCCGCGGTAGTCGTACGCGGGTTCGGTCGGCACCGGCATGATCGAACTCATCGCCTTGCTCAGCTCGGTGAGATTGTGCTGGGTGACGGCCAATTCGCCGTGGTCGGCATCGCTGCCGTACGACTGCGGCAGATTCTTGCGGCGACGAGTGATGTCGTTCATGTCGATCGCCGCGCAGCCCTTCGGGCCGTCGGTGAAGCCGATCTGCACTGCGGTCACCCGCTCGAAGGCCGAACCGTGCACCGACTCGGGATCGCTCGGATCGGCGTCGCGGATCGCCACCGTCGCGGCCAGCACCTTGTTCAGGCCGTCCGCGGTGTTGATCGTGAAATGCCTTGCCGAGCCTTCGGCCACATGCCGCATGAACGCCCCGGCGAAACAATCGGCCTGCTGCTCCTTGACGATCACCGGCGTGCGGCCGGTGACGAGTTCGGCCATGGTCTGCACGGCGTGGCCGTACTCGTGCGCCAGCACCATCACCACCGACATCTTGCCGAATGCCTTCGTCATCCTCGGCAGCAGAACGCCGCGGTCCCAGCCGATGGAATTGTCCAGGCGGCAGTAGGCGGCGTTGACCAGATGCAGGGTGGTCTGCTGGCAGAACTGGCCGTCCTGGGACTGCGTGGCATCCCAGGAGTAGAACTTCGGGACCGGCGTGAAGGATCCCCGGAAGTCCTTGGAATATTCAGTGCGCCAATAACTTTGGATGTCATCGATGGCGTTGAGCGCCAACTTGTCGTACTCGCCGCCGATCGCGCCGTCGGCGGTCAGGGTGCTGTCCGGAACGTCCGCGCGCGGACCGCTCGGGCCGCTGGTGGTGGGCAGACCGGCCACCTGGAACGGATCCTCGTAGATCGAGACGGCTCGGCCGTCGACGGACGAGGTACAGCCCGTCAAGGTGAGGACGGTCAGAACCAACGCGGAGACCGCGGTTGTCACCTGGAGCTTCGCCACACCTACTCCCTCCCCTGGGTGGTCACGGTTCGAATACCGGCCCGCACACCCTATGTCGGTGGGAAATTGTGGTGCCCCGACACCCGGGCTTTCGCATAGTATCCGGCACATGTCATCACCGGGGGCGCAGAAGATCACCGTGCGCCATGAGGGAATCGATCGGGGTTTCGAAGCGGGGCAGCAGATCACCATCGGCCGGGCGCCGGAGGTGACGCTGTTCGTCGACAGCCCATTGGTTTCCCGTGTGCACGCGACACTCAGCTGGCAGGGCAGTACCTGGGTACTGGCCGACAACGGCAGTACCAACGGCATATTCCTGGACGCGCAACGGGTTACGAGCCCGGTGGCGATCGGGCGGCCGATGCAGGTGCGGCTGGGGGACGCGGTCACCGGGCCGCTGCTGCAGCTCACACCGCAGGCGGTGCCGCCGCTACAGCTGCCGCACCAGGCGCCGCCGCAGCGGCCCGGTCCCGCGCCGCAGGATCGGCAGTCCGGGGCGCGCCCGATCGTGCCGCTTCCGCCGCAGGGTGTGCCGCCGGTGCCGGGCCAGATGCCGGCCCAGGGCGGGCAGGCGCAGGCGGTTCCGCCGCAACGTCCGCCGATGCCGCCCCAGCTGCCCGCGCCGCAGCGCCCGCCCGCGCCGATGCAGCGGCCGTCGGCGCAGGGGGTTCCGCCGCAGCGTCCGCCCGCGCCGCCGCAGGCCTCCGCCGCACCCCCGCAGGTTCAGGGTTTCGCGCCGCAGGACCGGCCCGGTCCGGTGCAGCGGCAACCGGCTCCGCCGCAGCAGCATTCGATGACGCCGCCGCAGCAGCAGGGGCCACAGTCGCAGGCCCCGCAACGTCCGGCGCCGCAGCGCACTCCGGTCGATCGGTCGAATTACTCTCCGCAGCAACCACTTTCACCGCAGCAACCGATCCCGCCGCAGCAACCGATCCCGCCGCAGCCGCTTTCGCCGCCGCAGCCGGTCGCTCCGCAACAGCCGGTCGCTCCGCAGCGACCGGTGTCCTCGCAGCAGCCGATTCCGGCGCAGCAGCAAGTTCCGGCTCCGCAACCGGCTTCGGTCCAGCAACCCGCCGCGGCCGTCGACATGACCGCGAAGGCCGATGCGTCGATGCTGCCGCCGATGCCGCCGCCGATGCGCGCCTCGACCTCCACCGCGCCGTTCGCCCGCGCGGACCGGATTCCCTCGGGCGGCTTGAACATCGGGCGCACCAGCGACAACGAGATCGTGGTGAACGACCCGCTGGCCTCGCGGCGGCACGCGCGCTTGGTCAAGGGCCCCGAGGGACTGGTCATCGAGGACGTCGGCTCGGCGAACGGCACCTTCGTCAACGGCCGCCGCGAACAGCGTGTCGCCCTGCGCGAGCGGGATATCGTCACGATCGGCAACATCGACTTCCTGGTGCAGGAGGGCGCGCTCGTCGTGCGGCAGAAGCCCGTCGCCGAGCAGGGTCTGGACGTGCACGGCGTCGGGTTCACCGTCGAGGGCAACAAGCAGTTGCTGGTCGATGTGAACATGCAGGCCGGGCGCGGCACGCTGACCGCGCTGATCGGTCCCTCCGGCGCGGGCAAATCCACGTTGTCCAAACTCATCGCCGGCGCGACGCACCCGTCCGCGGGCGCGGTCACCTTCGAAGGCCGGAATCTGCACGCCGAATACGAGGCCATGCGCAGTCGTATCGGCATGGTTCCGCAGGACGATGTGCTGCACCGCCAGCTCACCGTGCGACAGGCGCTCGGCTACGCCGCCGAGTTGCGCTTGCCCCCCGACACCTCCAAGGCGGACCGCCGCGCGGTCATCGACGGTGTGCTGGAGGAACTTTCGCTCACCGAACACGCCGATACGCGGGTCGACAAACTCTCCGGCGGCCAGCGCAAGCGCGCCTCGGTGGCGCTGGAACTGCTCACCGGCCCGGCCTTGCTGTTGCTGGACGAGCCCACCTCCGGACTGGACCCGGCGCTGGACCGCCAGGTCATGACCATGCTGCGCGAGCTCGCCGACGCCGGACGCACCGTCATCGTGGTCACGCATTCGGTGGCCTGCCTGGACATGTGCGATCAGGTGCTGCTGCTCGCTCCCGGCGGCAAGACCGCGTACTTCGGTCATCCGGGCGCGGTCGGCGCCTTCCTGGGCACCAGCGACTGGGCGGAGATCTTCGCCCGGGTCGCCGCGGACCCGGATCGCGCCTTCGCGAACTATCGCGCGAAACAGGCCGCGGTGCCGCCGCCACCGCCGCCCGCGCCCCCGGGCGATCAGGGCAAGCCGCCGAAATCCAGTGCGCGCAAACAATTCTCGACGTTGTCGCGGCGGCAGTTCCGGCTCATCCTGGCCGACCGCGGTTATCTGATATTCCTGGTGCTGCTGCCGTTCGTGCTGGGCGGGCTCTCGCTTGTGGTGCCCGGCACCAACGGTCTGGCCATCGGCCCGCTGTCGCAGGTGAGCGACGGGAAGGGCAGCATCATGTTCGTCCCCGACGGTGGCCGGGAGAGCGAACAGCTGCTGGTCGTGCTGATTCTGGGCGCGTGTTTCATGGGGTCCACCCTCACTGTCCGCGATCTGGTCGCCGAACGCGCGATCTTCCTGCGCGAGCGCGCGGTCGGGCTGCGCCCGTGGTCGTATCTGATGGCCAAGGTCGCCATCTTCGGCTTCGCCGCGCTGCTGCAATCCGCAGTGATGGTGGCGATCGTCCTGATCGGCAAGAAACAGCCCGGCCACGGCACGGTGATCCCGTCGGGCAATGTGGAGCTGTACGTCGATATCGCGGCCACCGCGATCGCGTGTGTGCTCATCGGTCTGGCGCTCTCGTCCGTCGCGAGGTCGAACGAGCAGGTGATGCCGCTGCTGGTGGTGGTGATCATGGTCCAGCTGGTGATGGCGGGCGGCGTTATCCCGGTGACCAATCGCGTGGTGCTCCAGCAGATCGCCTGGCTGTTCCCGTCGCGCTGGGGGTTCGCGGCGGGGTCCTCGACGGTCGACATGCCCGCGCTGAATCCCCTCGACAGCAGTGCGGCCACCGATACGCTGTGGAAGCACACCTCGCATGTCTGGTGGCTCGATATCGGCATGCTGGCCGTGCTCACTCTGGTGCTGATGATCGTCACCTGGTGGCGGTTGCGCCTGAAGAAGTCCTCGGCTTAACGGTTCTCCTGCCTGAAGGCGAGGGGATTTCCAGCTCAGACTGCAACCGAACCATCCACCCCGAGGAGGTGATCCGATTGTCTGACATCCTCGACACTGACGTGGCCCCGTTCTGCCACGGCCAGAATCACTCTGGCAGCGTTCCGGTCCCGGCTGTCGGTGAATCCGCAGTCCTGGCACCGGAAGTTTCTCTCGTGCAGTTCGAGTCGTTTGGTTCTCGCGAAACAGGAACTGCACGTCATGGTCGTGTATGCGGGCCGGACCATCACCACCGTCCGCCCGGCCCGCCCGGCACGCTCGACGAGTTCCCGCTTCGCCGCACCGATCGCGGCGTCAGCGCCCTTGCGTGCCATGGTGGATTCGGCCAGGAACAGCGGTTCGAAGTCCTCGACGGCGATCAGGTCGTGGGTGGCGACGACTCGTTTGGCCCATACCCGGGAATCGTGGACGGTTTGCCGGGCGGCTTTCTTCGCCAGCCGAGCAGCCTGTCGCCTGGCCTCGCTGTAACCCCGCGATTGTGGTCGGCCTTTGCGGTGACGGCGGGCCATCTTCCGTTGCGCTCTCGCCAACTCGGCCGCGCATCGCTTCCGATGTCCGAAGTGCGGCAGATCGAAGGACGGCGCGGTGGTCGTCGCCGTGGTGAACACGCCCCAGCCGATACCTATCCCACCTTCACCACGCGGGTCGGTCGTGATCTCGCGGCGTACCACGAACGAGGCGTACCAGCAGCCCAGGCTGTCGCGGTAGACGCGAACCGACGTGGGCGGCGAGGGAAGCTCTCGCGACTACACCACCGGAACCGCGACGCCCTTCGGCAACACCAACCGGCCATCACGGATCGAGAACCCGCGTGTGGTGTACTCCAGCGACGGCAGGGAAGTCCTGCGGGACTTGACCTTCGGATGTCTGCGCCTGCTCATCTTGAACGAGTGGTCCAGCGCCCGCGCGTGATCGCGCAGCATCTGTTGCTGGGCAACCTGGGATCCCTCGCGCAACCACGGGAGTTTCGCCCGAGCCTGGGTGGTGTACCGCACCACCTCATCTATTCGAACATATTATCGAAAGGGGTTGTCATGCGCCACGGACGACGCTCCTGCTTTCACCTTCCCGCCGTGAGCGGTTGGGTATCCCAGGCGGAAATCCGATGAACGGTATGAGCGTCAGTTGTCGTTGTCCACATCCCGCGAAACGGCGGCGACCAGGCGATAAGCCTGCCCGGTCGCGCGTGTCGCCGAAGAAGAAGGCACACTTGTGCGTGTGACGGCTCGAGTTGGGGCGGTACATCTCGGATGGGATGTGGTGTCCGTGGCCGGCGGTGGCGGTGGCATGCCGATCCGCCCGGTCCAGGTGGAAGGAACATATACGCCGCCCGCATATCTGCTGGCGGACGCGTCCGGTCGCCTGCACACTGCGGGCGGCGATCGGGGGCGTTCCGACCTGGGTATCGCCGTGGCCGACGTGCGGGACATCCTCGGCCACAAGCAGATCCGCATCGCGGGCGCGACCTGGCCCTCGGAACTGGTGTTCCGGGCGCGGTTGTACAACCCGCTGGCCGCCATCGGCAAATACGTGCGGGGCAAGCCGGACGTCATCGCGCTGCCGTATCCGGACGACTGGCCCGACGAGAAGATCGACGAATACGCCCGGCTGGTCGAGGAGCTGGACGTGACGAGCGAGCCACTGCCCGAATCGGTGGCGTTATCGGGTTACGTGCGCGCCATCGGCCTGGTCAGCCCGCCCGATGCCAGTGGCCGGGCGACGAGCGCGACCGGCGTCTACTCCGACGGCCGGATGTGCCTGGTCGTCTCGGTGAACGGCGACGACGAGCAACCCACCGAATCGGTCGGCGTACCGATCACCCCCGACGCCATGCGCGACGCGCACCACGCCGACAACGTGGTGATCGAGGTGATGGCCGCGGCCCGCTCGATCGGCGCGGACACCTCGCGGGTGCTGCTGACCGGCAACGTCTGCTTCAACGACGCGTTGCGACTGGCGTTCCAGAACCATCTCGGCCACCGGCTGCACGTGGCCGACCACCCGATGCACGCACTGGTGCTGGGTGCGGCGCATCTGCTGATCACCGACAGTGAATACGCCGACGAGGAGCCCGATCAAGGCTATGGGCCCGAGCCGGCACGCCCCGGCGGCCCGGGCCCGATTCCGCAGGGGCCCGGACAGGCGGCGACCCCGCCGCGTCCGGATCAGGGTCGTCCGGCCGATCCGGGTCGGCCCGGCGGCGGCCGCCCACCCGGCAATCCGGCGGGCGGATATTCCGGCTCGGCCGGCGGGCCGGGCACGGTGAATTCGTCCGCGGCCCCGGCCGAGGACGATGCCGGGTCGTCGGGCGGGCGGCACGGCCGGCGAGGGCCGGAGCCGACGGGCCATCTCACGGGGGTGCGTCCGGGCGGGCAGGGTCCGCGGCACGCGGCGCCCGAGGAGGGCGAGCAGACCACCGTCATCGTGCACGAGCAGGTGTCGAACGTGCATCCGGGCGTTCCCGCGATGGGCGGCCGGATGACCAGGCCCCCGGGTTCCCCGGCCGACACGATGCAGACCACCAGGATGGGTTCCGGCGGCGAACCGGCCGGTCCGCGGGCGCGTCACCCGGAGCCGCCGGTGCAGGAACAGGGTGCGGGCGAGTCCGGCCGGGTGTGGAACAAGGTGAAGGACAACCTTTTCGGCGCCCCGACGATCGTGGGCGCGGTCGCGCTGGCGGCGATCGCGGTGCATATCGGCTCGGCTCCGGGCGGTGCGAATCGGTCGAGCCTCGCGTCCGGGGTGCGCGTGGCGACGGATCTGGTGATCCCGGTCGGGACGCCACAGGACTGCCCGGGTATGCCGAATGCCGACCTGGAGCCCGGCCCGGGTATCGAGTCGGCGGACAGCTGCGCCCGGTTCGGCATCGATAATCTGCACTATCTCGTGCCGATGGTGTCCGATGACCTCGACCAGGGCCCGCCGCTGCACGTGTGAACCGCCCCCGGTCGTCCCGGCGAGCGTTCACGCAGGTGAGGTCACGGGTCCGATTTCGGGGGCGCGATGTCGGACTGGTATCGTTGCCCGCTGGCGTGCGATACGTCGCGAGTTGTTCGCGTCGTGCCACGAGTCCCGGGTCTCCGCTGGCCGCCGGGGTCGCTCGATCGTCCGCCGGGCCGGTAGAACACCACGACAGACAGGGAAGAACTGTGCCTACGTACAGCCCGAAGGCAGGTGACGTCACCCGCCAGTGGTACGTCATCGACGCCACTGACGTAGTGCTCGGCCGCCTTGCCGTTCAGGCAGCGAATCTGCTGCGCGGCAAGAACAAGCCGACCTACGCCCCCAACGTGGATGGTGGCGATTTCGTCATCATCATCAACGCGGACAAGATCGCGATCGCCGGCAACAAGGCCGATCGCAAGTTCCTCTACACCCACTCCGGCTACCCGGGCGGTTTGAAGACCCGGTCTGTCCGTCAGGTGATGGAGACCCGCCCCGAGCGTGTCGTGGAGCGTGCCATCAAGGGCATGATCCCGAAGAACAAGCTCGGCAACAAGATCGCCGGCAAGCTCAAGGTCTACGGTGGCCCCTCGCACCCGCACGCGGCCCAGCAGCCCATTCCGTTCGAGATCAAGCAGGTGGCCCAGTGACCGCTCCTGAGGAATTCAACGAGGAATACGCCGCCGAGGACACCGCGGTCGAGATCGTCGACGAGGGCGCCGGCTACGAGGAGTCCTACGAGTCCGCCTCGGTCGCTCCGATCGTGATCGACCGTCCGGTGCAGACCGTCGGCCGCCGCAAGGAGGCCGTGGTCCGGGTGCGCCTGCAGCCGGGCACCGGCCAGTTCGTGCTCAACGGCCGTCCCATCGAGGACTACTTCCCGAACAAGGTGCACCAGCAGCTGGTGAAGTCCCCGCTGGTCACCGTCGAGCGGACCGAATCCTTCGACGTGCACGCCCGCCTGGTCGGCGGCGGCCCGTCGGGTCAGGCCGGTGCGCTGCGTCTGGCGATCGCCCGCGCGCTGATCGAGGTCACCCCCGAGGATCGTCCCGCCCTGAAGCGGGCCGGATTCCTGACTCGTGACCCGCGTGCCACCGAGCGCAAGAAGTACGGCCTCAAGAAGGCCCGCAAGGCTCCGCAGTACTCGAAGCGCTGAGCCGTATCTTCGGCCTCGGCTTCGCTCCGGCGGGTTCGCGGCCCCCGAAGTCTCACCGGTTCGGCCCCGTGCCGGGTACTCGTTCCTCGTACCCGCCACGCGTCCGACCGGCGAGACGGGCCGCGTGGAGTGCCGGTGCGGCTCCCCGTCCGGGGCGGCCGGGAGTACGGTCGACTCGGCACCCGTACGAGAGCAGGCACCCGATCGGATCGTCCGCGATCGGCTCGGGTGCCTGCTCTCGTGCTGTATCGACAACGGTTCCGCTGACCCCCAGAGCCGGGTGCGCGGATGCCGTACGCAGACATTGAGGGGCATTGGAATGGGACGTTTGTTCGGCACCGACGGAGTCCGCGGGCTGGCCAACGGTTCGCTGGGTCCGGAACTGGCACTGCATGTTTCGGCCGCGGCGGCCCAGGTACTCAGCCGCGGGAAGTCACGTCCGACGGCGGTGGTGGGCCGCGATCCGCGAGCCAGTGGCGAGATGCTCGAGGCCGCGGTGGTCGCGGGCCTGACCTCCGCCGGGGTGGACGTGGTGTCGGTCGGCGTGCTGCCCACCCCCGCGGTGGCCTATCTGACCGCGATCTACGACGCGTGCCTCGGCGTGATGATCTCCGCCTCGCACAATCCCATGCCCGACAACGGGATCAAGATCTTCGCCGCGGGCGGGCACAAACTCGACGACGCGATCGAGGACCGCATCGAGGAGCTGGTGCACCAGCGTGACTTCCTGCGGCCCACCGGCGCCGGGATCGGCCGGCTGCTGAGTGTGTCCGGGATCGACGGCCGGGTCGAGGAGCACTACAGCCAGGCCGGGACGCACGAGCGCTATGTCGAGCATCTGGTGAAGGCGACCGGCCGGGACCTGAACGGGCTGACCGTCGTGGTGGACTGCGCACACGGCGCGGCCTCGGACGTCGGCCCGGCGGCCTATCGGGAGGCGGGGGCGCGGGTCATCGCCATCAACGCCGAGCCGGACGGCCTGAACATCAACGACCGTTGCGGTTCCACGCATCTGGGCGCGATCCGCGACGCGGTGCGCGAATACGGCGCGGATCTGGGCCTGGCCCACGACGGTGACGCGGACCGCTGCCTGGCGGTGGACGCCACCGGCGCGGTGGTCGACGGCGACGCGATCATGGCGGTGCTGGCGATCGGGATGCGGGAGGCGGGCGAACTCGCGCACGACACCCTCGTCGCCACCGTGATGAGCAATCTGGGACTGCACATCGCGATGCGGGATGCGGGAATCACGGTGCGCACCACCGCCGTCGGCGACCGCTACGTGCTCGAGGAGTTGCGCCGCGGCGGGTACACCCTCGGCGGCGAGCAGTCCGGGCACGTGGTCTTCCCGAGGTTCGGCACCACCGGGGACGGCCTGCTGACCGGGCTGCGGCTGCTGGCGCGCATGGCCGAAACCGGCCGCAGCATGGCCGATCTCGCGTCCGTGGTCGAGACGGTTCCGCAGGTCATGGTGAACGTCCCGGTCGCGGACAAGGTCGCGGTCGCGGAGTCCGGGGAGGTCCGGGATGCGGTGCTCGAGGCCGAGCGCGTTCTCGGCGAATCCGGCCGGGTGCTGCTGCGCCCCAGCGGAACCGAACAACTGGTGCGGGTGATGGTCGAGGCGACCGATCCCGACCGGGCTCGTCAGCTGGCCGACGACCTGGCCAAACGCGTCGCCGCGGTGTGATCGCGGCTGCCGGCCGGCCGGGCTTTCCGGTGCGTGATCGGTGATCGGAGAGCGTTTCGGGTCCGGGCCAAGTATGGTGGACTCGACTCATGATGCGACAGCGAGAGCTTGATTTCCGTGAGGGGGAACAGTGGACGCGCTGAAGCTGGATCCGGCGGCGATGGCCGCCTACAAGGCCGTTGCCGACAATGTCTCGCAGCAGTTGGCCTCCGCGGCCGTGGCTGCGGGCGGCGCGGTGAATCCGGATCGGCTCTCGGCCGATCTGGGCCTGGTGGGAGCGGAGTTCGCGGCTCAGTTCACCGCCGCGGTCTCGCAGCATGTGCAGGCGTTGTCCACGGCGGGCCAGCTGGTCCACGCCTACGGACAGGTGCTGCGCGACTACACCTCCGATATGCAGGATTCCGATGCCGGCACAGCGGCCGCCATCGCCAAGACCGGGGAGACACTGGTATGAGGCGTGCACCGCGGCTCGAACGCCGGCCGATCACCCCGCGCTCCGCGAAGCCGGCGACCAAGACCAGCTCCGACGGTGTGGATCCGCCCATCATCGCGCGCCTGGTGCAGCCGATGCTGGCCTTGCGCGCATCGCTCGGCAGCGGGGTCAGCGCGCCCGATGCGAGTATCGTGCGGGCGCTGACGAATTCGTCCACCCAGGCCGCCGATGCCGAGGCGCCGCACCGCGACGGCATGCATGTGCTGGAGTCGACCTGGTCGGGTCCCGGCGCGGACGCCGCAGTTCCGGCGTTGCGCACCACCCAGACCCAGATCGGCGACATCTCCGATCGCGGCCCGCAGTATCTGGCGGTGCTCGGCGATGCGCAGTCCACCAGTTACCGGGCCGCGCAGAAGGTCGACGCGATCATCGCCGATTTCCGTCGCGACGCGCGCACCATCCTGAACAACGCCAAGGCCGCCCCCGACACCGATGCGGTGATCAACCGGGCCAGCCAGGCCTTGCGCGAGGCGATCACCGCGGTCGATACCGCGAAGACCGAAATGGCCTCGCACACTTCGAAATTGAAGGCCATGGGCCCGCTGACGGTCACCACGCCGGTGGATCTGTCCACGAGCCGGTTCTCCGGCGACAGCACGCCGAGCTATTCGAGCAACGACTCGACCAGTTCCAGCAGCTACACGCCGAGCAATTTCTCCAACAGCTACGCCCCCCTCAACAGCGGGACCTCGTTCAACGGAACCTCGTTCAACGGCACCGCGCCCGCGCTGTCCGTGAACGGGACCGGCACCGGCCCTCAGCTCGATCCCGCCGCGGCCGCGCAATTGCAGTTGCAGGAGCAGCTCATCGCGGCGGGTGTGGATCTGGGGTCGTCGGCGATCAGCGCCGGGGTCAACATCGGCACCGAACTGATCGATAAGATCGCCGAGGTCGGTACGCACGCCATCGATACCGGGGCGCAGGTGGCCGAGCAGGCCATCCCGCAGCTGATCAATCCGAAGGCGAACACCGGCGGGACCAATGGATCCGGCGGTACGGACGGAACCGGTGGCGGCACCAGTTCGAGCCTGTTCGATTTCGGCGGTTCGCAGTCCACGACCTCCGCCCAGCCGGCGCAGAACTCGCATTCGATCCTTCCGCCGGATCAGGGCGGGTCCGATTCCGCTTCCGATACGCCCGCGCCGGGCGGCAACAGCACACCGCCGGGCACGAGCGCACCGGCGCCCATGGCGAAACCGGTTCCGCAACCGGCGACTCCCGCGCCCGGTGCCTCGGAGCCCGCGCCCAGCCAGTCCGGGCCGACCGCGGGGCTGGCCCTGCCGCCGTCGGCGGGTACCGGCGGCGGCGACCAGAAACCACGGGACGGCCAGCTCGGTGTGACGGCTCCAGCCGCGGCGCAGATGGTCCCGACCGCCGTCATCGGCGATCTGGGCGATGACGAGATCTGATTCCGAGGAACCGGATCCCGGGCAGGACAATCCGTTCGACCTGGGTCTGCCGATGCTGCGCCCGCCCATGCGGCAGCCGTCCCGGCGGCGGCCGGGACGGCGAGGCGCTCGTCGTCGGCGTCCTCCTCCGGCGCGTCCCGCGCCGATGCCGATCCCGGGCACCGCGGACCGCTCCGGCGATTGGGAGGAATGGCTGGATCAGGGTGCGCGGCAACCGGATCCGCCTCCCCAGGGGCCTCCTCCCGAGCGGGTGCCGGTCAGAGAATACGACTACAGCGACGACGACGGTCCGGTCCGGGTTCCGCAGATCGTCGACCGATCGGGCGGGAGCGCGGGGTCCCGGCTGCGCCGGGCGCGTTCGCGCCGAGCCGACGATCGTCGTCGCCGTGACAAGGTGTTGAGCCTGCTGATCCTGGTCGGCGTCGGCATCGTGATCGTCTCGGTGGTATTGACCGTGGTGCACACCGGCAATCGCAAGCACAACGCCACCGCGGCGGCGAGTGTGCCTGCGGTAGTGGAGGATTCGGCGCCTCGCGGCACACCGGCGACCACCGCGGCGGCCTCGCCGGCGCCGGTCGCGACCGCGGACTGTGAGCAGCGCCGCGACGCGGACGAGGTCTCCGGCACGGATCCGGGCGGCACGAGTTCGGGCCCCGACGCGATCCTGGCCTTCGAACGCGCCTACTACGTGCAGCGTTCCGGTTCGGCGGCTCGCGCGGTTGTCACCGACGACGCGACCGTGTCCTCGGCGTCCTCGGGCCCCTCGGCCTTTCCCGCCGCGGAGAGCATTCAGCGCGGGATCAACCAGGTTCCCGTCGGCACCCGCTACTGCGTGCAGGTCACCCGCGGCAGCAGCGACGGGAGCCAATGGGAGGTCCGGCTCACCCAGCAGAAACCCGGCGAGCAGCCGCACACCTTCACCCAGATCGTCAGCACTCGGACCATCGCCGACCGCACTCTGATCTCCGCGATCAAGGAGGGCTGAGAGCGGCTTCGCCGGCAGGGTGGCGGACAGCGGATCATATGGCCGTGGTCAATCGGTGTGCCCTGAAGCCCGCCGCCGCACCGGCTCGGCATCCGCACAGGTGTGCGCGTTGGCGACCACGGGCCGATCGCGCGGACGATGAGGACTGCGAGGTCGTCCCGGCGTCCGCGCGCCCACCGTCCAAGTGGAGCTGACGGGCACTTCCTGGTCGCCGCCGCGGAGTGGCGATGTGCCGCGCGGGTCAGCCTTCGGTGAGCTGCCCGCCGGTCATCCGCCAGCGTCGCGTCGCCCGGACGTTGTCCAGCATGCGGCGGTCGTGGGTGATGAGAATCATTGTGCCGGTGAAGGATTCGATGGCCTGCTCGAGTTGTTCGATGGCGGGCAGATCCAGGTGGTTGGTGGGCTCGTCGAGGATCAGCAGGTTCACCCCGCGCGCCTGGAGCAGCGCCAGTGCGGCGCGGGTGCGTTCGCCGGGGGACAGGGTGTCGTTGGCGCGCAGCACATGTGGCCCGCGCAGGCCGAATTTGGCCAGCAGCGTGCGCACCTCGGCCTCGGGCCAGTCGGGCACCTGTGCGCCGAACGTCTCGGCGAGCGAGGTGTTTCCACGGAACAGCCCGCGCGCCTGATCGACCTCGCCGACGGCCACGGCGGAACCGAGCGCCGCGGTTCCGGTATCGGGCGTGACCTTGCCCAGCAGCACGGCCAGGAGAGTGGATTTGCCGGAACCGTTGGCACCGGTCAGTACGATGCGGTCGCCCCAATCCACCTGTGCGGTAACCGGTCCCAGCGTGAAGTCACCGCGAGTGAGGCCAGCGCCGGTGATGGTGGCGACCACCGAACCGCTGCGCGGGGCCGCGGCGATCTCCATCCGCAATTCCCACTCCTTGCGCGGCTCCTCCACGACCTCGAGGCGTTCGATTCGCCGCTGGGTCTGCCGCATCTTCGAGGCCTGCTTCTCGGTCGATTCCGCGCGCATCTTGCGGCCCGCCTTGTCCGAATCGGTCTTGGCCTTGCGGCGAGCGTTGCGCACGCCGTGTTCGAGCCAGTTACGCTGCATCGTCGCGCGCGCCTGAAGACCGGATCTGGTCTCCGCGTACTCCTCGTAGGCCTCGCGGGCGTGCCGGCGGGCGATCTCGCGTTCGGCCAGATACGACTCGTAACCGCCGTCGTACACGCCGACCTGCTGCTGCGCGAGATCCAGCTCGACGATGCGATTCACGGTGCGCGCCAAGAACTCCCGATCGTGGCTGATCACCATCAGCGGCGCCCGCGCGGCTGTGCTCGATCGCCGTCGTGCCCGGGGCTCTTCGTGGTTACCCGAACTGCCGCCCGCGGGCCCGTCGGTCACGCCGGCCACGAAGCGCTCGAGCCGGGCCAGCCCGTCCAGGTCCAGATCGTTGGTGGGCTCGTCCAGCAGCAGAATGTCGAAGCGGGACAACAACACCGAGGCCAAGCCGGCTCGTGCGGCCTGCCCGCCGGACAGACCCGTCATGGGCGTGTCCAGACCCTCGGGCAGGCTCTCGCTCAAGCCGAGCTCCGCGGCCACCTCCTGGGCTCGCTGGTCCAGATCCGCGCCGCCCAGCGCCAGCCAACGTTCCAGGGCGGCGGAGTAGTCGTCCGCGTCGTCGGGAGCTTCGGCCAGCCGTTCGGCGGCGGCGTCCATGAAGCGTTGCGCCGCAGCGACTCCCGTGCGCCGGGACAGGAATTCCAGCACCGTCTCCCCGGAAATGCGTTCAGGTTCCTGGGCGAGATAGCCGACCGTCGCGTCGGGCGGGCTCAACGAGATCTGCCCCTCGGACGCGTTGCCTTCGGACAGCATGCGCAGCAGCGTCGACTTCCCGGCCCCGTTCACTCCGACCAGCCCGATCACATCGCCGGGCGCCAGAATCAGATCCAGGTCACTGAACAGGACGCGTTCGCCGTGTCCGGCGGACAGGCCGCGGGCGTGCAGAGTCGCGCTCACGATTCCGCCTCGCCGGCGCGCACGCCGTGTCCTGTCGGTCCCGGGCTGACAAGCTTGTTCACGGATATGAGTCTGCCTGCTCGGGGTTGTACCCCGAGATCGGGCCCGCGGAAATCAGGGTGGGCATCGGTCCTGGTCCCGATGTGCGTGCGGGTGCCGGGACGGCACAGTGGAGATATGACAACCAGTGATATGCGTCGCCTGACCCGTTCCCGTACCGATCGCTGGATCGGAGGCGTATGCGGTGGCCTGGCCGAATACTTCGGCTGGAACGCCACCCTCATCCGCCTGCTGTTCATCCTGTCGTGCCTGCTGCCCGGACCGCAGTTCCTGATCTACCTGGTGTTGTGGGTGGTGATCCCGAAGGACTGAGAGCGGTCCCGAATCCGGGCGTGCGCAGTTGTCCACAGCCGGGTTCGGTTGCCGCACATATGCTCCACGTCGCGATTCGGAAGTTGTCCACAGATAGCCGGCAAAGGCGGATGCGCCGCGGGTGGGTCGGATGACAGGATGGAGCCACTTCCCGCCGGACCCCATCCGAGGAGCTGCACATGGTCAATTCGGGCGACCTGCCAGGCCTGGACATGCCGGACGTCGACGCGCATTCGGATCTCGGCGGCCTCGGCGCTGTCGAGCTCCACCACCCCACCCAGGATCTCAACGGCGATCACATCCCCGACGCCGAAACCGTCCACGGCACGCACTCCATAGACGTATGGAGCGATCTGGACCACGACGGCTTCGCCGATCACGTCACCGCCGTCGACAACAACGGCGACTATTCGGCATGGGAATTCCACCACAACCCCGACGGCACGACCCAGTGGGTGCGCACGGATCAGGGGCACGTGGGCGACCACAAGCACTAACCAGCTCTCGCGGCCGGAGTCGACGGCGCGCCGGATATATGTGCCCGCGACTCCTATGATCGAACGGAACCGTTCGTGTGCCGTGTGCGTCCAAACAGGTAGGGCGATCGCAGGCCGAAGGACCGGCGGAGCGGTTGCCGCAGCCGGTCGGGGAGTGGAGGGACACAGCGATGGCGAACGCGCCGTTGGACGTCAGTACGGACGATCTGGCCAAACTCGCTGGGCACATGCGAGATTCGGCGACGACCGTGGCCAATCAGGCCAAGGCGGTCAGCAGCGGCGACCATATGTTCGGCACCGGCCGCAACGGTGCGGAGTGCGAGGCCGGGCGTGCCTATGTCGCGCAGGGTGCCGCGATCCACGACGGGCTACAGCACATCGCCGACTGGCTGCAGCACTGGAGTGATGCGACCACTGCCACCGCCACCGCGCTGGGGACGAGCGCCATCGCCTATGGCTGGACCGACGGTTACAACGCCGACCAGATCTCGAACGCCGACAAGTAGCCGCGGATAACCAGGGGAGCGTGAGATATGGGGATCGCGGCACCGACCGGCGATGAGGTCAAGGCGCATGCGGGGCAGTCGGTCGATCAAATTCTCGACTGGGGAGCAAAGGGCGGAATCGTCTATTTCATGAAGTTCTACCCGCTGTATCTGAAACTGTGGCCCTCGAATCGAAGTCTTGCGGATATCGAGGCGCGATACGACGAGCAGCGCGGCATGAACCTCGCGAAGCTCGCCGGCACTCGTGATGCGTTGTCGGCGGCGCTGGCCCAGGCGCAGACCGAGCAATACACGCAGCAGAACTGTGCCATTCGGCTTCAAGCCGTATGGAGCGGCGGGGCGACCTCCGAGACCGCGCATAAGATGGCAGTGGAGCAGGTCCGGCTGGCAGGTAACGATATAGCAGCAGCGCAGGCAGCGGTTGATGCGATCAGCAGGTTCATTGATATGGCTCGCAGTGCCGTGACTGGTAAAGCGGCGAATGTCCGCGGTATCACAGATTTCGACGGGGACGATCCGAAGTTGCAGATCGACGGCAGGTCTGCGGATGACATTCAGGAAATGATCGACATTCGCAATGCCAAAGAGTGGATCAGCAATACCCAAGCGGATCATGTGGAAAAATGGTTCCCTGCCAGGCAGTTGAATAAGCTGTATACCGGCGACCATGGAAAGACTCCTATTGAACACTCCGATACTGGCCCCGCAGGGCGAGGGGAAGCCACTCAGATTGCGGTCAATTGGTGGTTGGAGAACGTCTTCAAAGGAGATATCGAAAGGAAGCTGGCAGTACTCGACACGGTTTGCGCTGAAGCCGACACCGATATCAACAGTGCTTACAAGCTCGTCACCGATGCCATGAACGCGGTGCACGACACCAGCTATCCCCGCCCCGCGACGTCCAACGCATCTCCTGCGCCGTCGCCCTCCCCGTCTCCCTCGCCCTCCCCGTCTCCGTCTCCGTCCAAGTCGACAACGCCGGCATCGACGACTACCACCGATTCGGGGGACAAGACGACGACCACGGCGGCGCCCGCGAACAACAACACGAACAACTCGAACAGCAATAATTCCAACCTCGCCACCACGCTCTCCAGCCTTGCGAGCCAGGCCAGTTCGCTGACCAGCACCGCCACCTCGGCGTTGAACGGCCTCGGCAGCACGATGAGTTCGGTGGTCACACAGGGCGAAAGCGCGATCAGCGCGCTGTCGGGGCAGATCGAGAAGGGGATCGATGGCGTCCTGAAATCGGCGGGCGGCGCGTCGGGCGCCTCGGAGAAGTCCATCGCCGAATTCGATGTCGGCGGAAAGCATGTGAAACTCGGGTTGGGCTTGCAAGGCGGTCTCGCGCTGAATCTGTCCGACTCGGCAGGAGACGACAAGACCTACACGCTCAAACTCGACGAGCACGGTATGCCCGTCATCTCCACCGAGGATCACGGGGCATCAGGCCCGCAGGCGGCCTCGGATACCAAGGGCGCGTCAGGACCTCACGGCACGTCGGACTCGCACAGTTCTTCGGATTCGCACAGTTCTTCGAACTCGCACAGCACCTCGGAAACGCCTGGCGCATCGGGCAGTTCCTCGTCGACATCCTCGGATTCGGGCGACCACAAGAGCGAACCAGCCTCGGGTGTGCAGAATTCCACCACTGAGCAGACGCAGGACAAGACGCCGAGCGTCGATAGCGGAAACACCGGAACGACCGTCACTCCGGGAACCGCCGCGTTGAAGAACAACGACCAGGGGGCGAAGAACCAGCCCACCCCCGCCCCAACCAAACCGCTCGACAGTGGCGCGGAGCTGCCGGAGGCGGGGCCGCTGTGATCCGCACCGGGGCCTACTGAACACGGAGTGTCGAAATCGTGGACTACGCCGCTGAAATCGAGCGTATCGGCGCGGAGAACCGCCGCCGGATGTCGATGCTGAGGGAGGAGCTGGACGAGGCCAAACTCCAGACCGAGCGCAACGCCCGGGCATGCACCGAATGGTTTGCCGCGGAGGCGAACCGTGAGCGTCAGGAACGCGAGCAGGCCGCTCGATCCGCAGCCGATCCCCAACACGAACATCGAGTGGCCGAGGCCGACGAACAGCAGCGGGCTGTGACCCGCCGTGAGGCGGAGCTGCGCCAACGACATATGGTTCCGCGCACCGCCCCGGTACGACGGGCCAACGACCCTGCGATTCAACAACATTACGAACAACCCCGCGAAAGTTCGGAGCCGGCCGAACAACTCACCGAGGCCGAACGCCGCGAGGCCGAGCTCCGGGAGCAACGCGCCGCTATCGCACGCGCGGCCGCATTCCGCAAGGCCAACAACGTGGTTCGCCCGGTTGACGACGAAGACGAGGACGACGAATATTACGGCCGCAAGAGTTGGCTGGTCTGAACGGGACATCGCGGCGCTTGCGCGAAAACTCACGCGGCCAGGCGAATTGAAGCTGCACTTCGCTCGGCACCAAGAAATCTGGATCGACAATTGAAGGGGGAGCAATGGCCGTCAGTGTGAAAGTGCCACCCAGCGAAGACTTTTCGGGCTTCTGCGGCTTGGTTGCGAAGCAGGGAGAGCATTTCGGCCCCATGGTCGCCTGGACCGGTAAGCAGTGTTCGGATGTGGACGGGCTGGACGGTCTGCTGACGGTGCTGCAGCCGACGGTCAAGGGAGCCGCCGAGGAGATCGGTGATCTGCTGAAACAGTGCCAGACAGGCATGGGCACCATCAAGACCAAGGTCAGTACGGTCGACAAGGAGTTGCGGACCGAGGACGAGAAGAACGCGGCCGCGCTGAAACAGGCGTTTCCGGACATGGTCGCCGGGGTGCCCGACATCTCGACATTGAGCACCCCGGCCGGCGAGCAGTTGAACTTCAACGACGAAGCCGTGGAGTTGAAGGAGCCGTCAGAGACCAGCAGTACGAAGTCGGGGTTGCTCACGAGTGTTGCCGCGGGATTTATTCCGGGGGCGAAGGACACGAGTAAACCTTCGGTGCTGAGTCAGTTGAAGGACAATTTCAAGGAAGACGGTCTGGGTAATAAGTGGTCCGGTGTCAAAGGTACTGGAATCACAAAGACGACAGATATTCTCAAAAAGCAGGTAACAGGTGAAGGCAATACTATCTGGATTGCTGACAAGGTTTTCAAATTCATCACCGGACACAGCTTTATCGATCTGATCTTCAAGCCGTTGCTCGGTGATTGGGATCGCCTGATATATCTGCATGACGCCTACGACACACTCGGCGACGCATGCTATACGGTGGCGGGAACTCTCCGCAAAGGTTCCTGGAAACTCGGTAGTGAATGGCAGGGGGATACCGCTACCGCATTCGACTCGTACATGTTCCGCTGGACGAACGGAATCGGCGGTGTCGGAGACCGAGCCAAGGTCATCGCGGATGAGTACAAAAAAGGGCACACGATTATCCTTTCCATCGTGCAGCTGGTTGTCTCCTATGCCAGCCAGGCGTTGGACAACGAGATCAAGCAGCTTGCCTTGGATGCCGCGGAGACGGCCGAGGTCGACACTGCGGTGGAAGTTATCGGCGGCGGCCCGGAGGATCCGCTTGCCGATATCGTTGCCGGGGTATTCACTGCCGCGCAGGCAGTGAAGATCTACAAAGATGTCAGAATGGTGGTCAATGTTATCGAACAGATCGATAACTACTACAACTTGATCAAAGAGACAGTCGCAGAGGTGAAGTCGGTCATCGAGAAGATGCAGCACCCGGACTTCTCGGGCAATCAGAGCGTCGGCAGCCTGGTTCAGGATGTCGAGCAGCACGGTTTCGAATTCGAGAAGCAGGGTGGCTGGTCGCCCGAGAATGGCACCTCCCGTACCGGCTATCTGGCAGCTCTCTGAGGGGGATAATACGATGTTGGAAAATGTGACGGAATTCAGCGTCAAAATCCGGTACCTGGCGGGAGAGCAGAGACACGACATTTTTGTTCCAGGGATCAGGAAACCTGTTGCCCGCATGGAACTCATGAATGCGGGACATCCCGAAAAAAAGCACAACATAGGACTTCTTCGGGTGTTCGCCGGGCCGAAACTCCGGGATGTTGTCGGATATGTCAGAATGAATGAATCCGCGTTGAACGCTGCGGGAGCGAGAATCGGAATGGTTTCATTCGCCGGAGGATACCCTAATGGTCCTGTCGTCGGCGAATTCGACCAGTTCGGGCTCGGTAAACTGACTCGAGAGTGCATTCGGAAAAACCCGGAGCGCTCGTACGAGGAAATGAGTCGCTGGGCCAAGATCAGGGCGGAAAACGGCTCTCATGTTGCCCGGTACAGCAGCGCTGACAGTGCCGGATTCACCGTAACCGCCCGAAAGGGATCACGCGTTCATTTTACGGTACACGACGATCGAGTCAACCGATTTCTGATGCTGGCCACCTATCAGAAAGAGCAAAATGATAGTTTGCTTTTCGTCGTAGGCCTGCTGCTGCTCGCAGGCGTGCTCCGGGTATTTTCCGGGAGATGAGGAATAGACCGGCCTCTCGGGATCAGACCAACCAGGATTGCCGAGACTGCCCGTAGCCGTCGTCGTCGTCCCAGTCGGACGGCCCGACGATCCGGTCGCGGTTGGGTTTCCGCGTTCCGGGGATCACTCGGTTCGTGGCGGCCGGCGGGATGGGTGCTGGGCGTGGCGGCGGAGGGGTGGCCGGTGGTGGCGGGGGAGTGAGCGGACTCTCCTGATCCGAAAGCTCTGGGACGGGGAAGAACTCGTCCATGTTCGGCATATCCGCAGGGATGAGGCCCGATCCGACTGAGTCCATACGAGTCTCGTACATCTGGCGAGCCGCTCGCCCAGCTGCTTCGGTGATTGCCGTTGCGAGTTCGCCGACCGTGCCACTGTGGTACGCATCGGACGAGATCTGCACCACCGCAACGATTCCCAGCCCATCGACACCGACACGTGCCTTGTGATCGGTCGATGTCGCCTCCGCTCCGGGTAACGCAGGTGCGTTGGCCGAGCGGGGAATTCGTGGTTCATCGATGGTCGCGCTCAACTCGCGGCCGATCTCGGCGATGGGTGCCGCCGCGGTCTTCGCGCTCTGCCGGACCTGGCGGGTAGCCTGCTGTGCTGCCTCGAGCACGGATCTGCCCAGATATTGGGGAGTGCTGCGGCGAAATGTCTCGGGCGCCAATGTCACGCCGGTGACCGCGCCTGTGGGACTCACCGTCACCTCGACCAGGCCGTCCGCGGACCGAGCCTTGGCGCTGATAGCCGCGAGCTGCTGCTGGGCAGCCATCAGATCGGCCTCTTTCCGATCTATGTCGGCAAGGATCGCAACGAAATTGATCGGCTCGAAATCGGCTTCTTCGTCCATCGGAACTCCCACACCCTCGAATACTTCGCTCGATGATAGCCCCGGCCGGACTCGGCCGGGCAACGAGAACGGTGATCGAAGCACGGTGTGCCGCACCGGAACGAGGAGCCGAACCCGGTGTGCTGTAGTCGTTTTGGCGGGAATCGAGGATTCGACGGATTCGCCGGTTCGGCGAGTAGAGGCGCTTGCGGGATGGCGAGGGCGCGGAGCGCGGACTGAATGCGAACTGTGAACGCGCGCTCCGCGATCCGGTCTGTTACGTGCCGGGCAACTCACGGCGAGGCGCAGGCGTCACTATCGGTGGCGAGGGGTGCTCGAAAATACCGGTCCCCTCGGCGATCAGAACCGCCCGTGCGGGACTGCGAGCGGTTCGGCTGTGATCTAGCCGCGCGTTCGGCGATCCGGCTCTGTCCGGGCGGCGACTTCTGCAGGGCGGGGGTGTCAATGCCGACGCGGAGCGTCGTGCTCGGATTCGCCTGTCCGCTGGGCGATTAGACCAGCCCGCGTACGACACCTGGCGATTACGTGTGTCGTGGGGCGGGCGATCAGGTCGCCGTACTGGGAAGTACGTGAGCCTCGGGTGTCACTGCCACCCGAGGCTCACGGTGGTTCATCGGATGCGATCGATCAGCTCTGCTCGAGCTTGCCCGATCGCACAGAGGCGGTGAAAGCGTCCCACTCGGAAGGAGAGAAGATCAGGGCAGGGCCGGTAGGGTCCTTCGAGTCACGGACTCCGACCATATCGCCGCCGAGGAACGCGGCCTCCACGCAGTCGCGTTCGGGGCCGCTGTAGCTGCTCTTGAACCACATTGCCTTGGATAGGTTGCTGTTCATTCGAACTCCCTAGCTATGTCCAGGATGAGTTGCCTGGAGTCCTGCTCGCTCAGCGCCACGGCTCGAATCGCCTTGCACGCCAATTTGTATCTGTCGATCTCACCGGGCTTGTCCAGGTAAAGCGCACCTGTATAGCCCTCGACGTACACGACCGGCGGCTCTGTCAGTCGCGACGTCGGATGTGCGGGGAACTCCAACAGTGTGAACGATCCGGCAACGAGATGCAGGGGCATTTCAACTGTCAGGGGCACAACTTGGAGGGAGACTGTCGGCAAGTGCGAGGTCGAAGCGAGATGACGATGCTGCTCAGCCATGACGGCTTTGCCGCCGACTCGATGTCGCAGCGCCGCTTCGCTGACGAAGGAGCGAACACTGAACTGATCGGGCGTCTCGCGCAGTCGCACTTGGCGTTTCAGCGCGAACTCGATGCGACGCTCGACCTCGACTGTCGGCATCGAAGGGAAGGTTGCCCAGATCATCGCGCGCCTGTAGTCCGCAGTTTGAAGCAGACCCGGCAGCAGGGTCAGATGGAAGGTCGTCAGCCTGTATGCCGCCTCCTCCAGCCCCAGATAGAGATCGAAATCGGTCGGCACAGCATCCCCGTACGCGTGCCACCAGCCCGGATTCTTCGTCTCCGCCACCAGGCTCACCAGCACCGCCGCATCATCCTCCGACGCGTTGTACAGCCGGCACAGCCTCTCCACGTAGATGTCCTTCAGCTTGGGTCCGGGCTGGCCGGTCTCGATGCGCCACAAGGTTTGCGGGGCAATCTCGATCGCTCGGCACGCAGCGGCCTGGGACACTCCCGACCGCTCCCGCAGTTGCTTCAGACGCCGTCCCAGCATGCGCCGGGGGATCGTGGATCCAGCTGTCATACCTGGCCTCACTATCGGTCGTGTGAAAATTTGGAATGGTTCTGCCGCGGGAATTGGATCTTGGGAATTCTTCGGCCGGATTCACCTCTCGGAACCTTCCCCCGCTCTTGTGGCGAGCGTACTACTGAACGCACTCCAGGTAGCCGGGATGAACCTTTCGGACTCGAAAGTTTCTGCCTTCGGGACCGTTTCGGCCCCGGCTATCTGGTATGCCAAACCATCGCATTCATTCTGGAGTGTTCGCATGTGCAACCTGCCAGTGACGAACCATCGTGAATTGCCCGTGATGACAACCGAATGCGCGCACCTGGGGTACTGACGACGGCTCCGCTGATTCCATCGGAACCGGCTCTGTCCACTGAATCCCGTTGCCCCACAAACGTGGCTCCGGCTCGGCATGCCGAGCCGAGGCCGAGCGGGCGGCGTCCCCGGACCTGCGCAACGGCCCCGCGCGGTCTCCCCTGGGTGCCGGGGCCGCCAACGGTCGCCCGTACCCCGAGGGCGACGAGGGCACTCCCGGAGGACATGGCGACCTGCCCGGAATACCGGCCGGTACCCACCCTTCGGGAGTTCCCCGAATCTCTGCCTCGCGCATGGATTCCGGTGATATGGCGTGGAAATTACTGCCCCCCACTTTCGAAGGCTGTCATGCCAATTGCAGGCAGTTCGAAATCACGTCCGCCGAACTGGAATATCCAGAACCGGCGGCCCATGATTCCGCCCGGCGACACTGTAATCCCGTGCGCGCATCGACATTCGAATTTATCGTCGGGCAGCGGCGGAGTTGGAGCGAGAGCGCAACTCGTCTCGGCGCTCGACTGAGAATCCAACCCCGAGAGTGCAATACGCGTCGGCGGGAATCTGTCCCGCGGGAGGGAAGCGACGCCGAATCGCGTGACTGGGATCGTGGCCGAGATCTTGCCGCCCGCCGGGCGGTGTCCGAAGCTGCCGCCAGCGCATCACCCGCGCTACTCCGAGGCCGGACGCTAGGTCACGCTCGATTCGCGAGAGACCGGCCGCGCCGTGCTGGAGGAGGGCAACGCGTTCTCACGCCCTGATTGCCGGAGCGCTGACCGCGTTCGGCGTCAGCCTCGGGCGCCGGAGGTAGCGTGCATCCATGTCCGATGTGCCTCCGTTCAGTCCGACGATCATGCTGCTCACGGTGAGCCGGATGTGGGAGGCGGCTCTTGCCGACGGGCTGAAGCCGCTCGGGCTGACCACGCGCCAGTACGGGCTGCTGGGGCATATTCGCGCGATGCCGGGAATCTCGTTCAGCGAGCTGGCGCGACGTTCGCGGATCGCCGTGCAGAGTGCGCACACCGCGGTCGCGCGGTTCGTCGCGGCCGGTCTGGTCGATGACAGCACCGCACATGCCGGGGCGGCATCGTCCCTCGCTGTGACGGCAGCGGGGGAGGCTGTCCTGGCTCGGGCCGCGGAAGTGGTGGCCGAACTCGACGCGGAATTCGCCGCCCGGCATCCGGGCCTGACGGACGCGTTACGGGCGCAGATGAGGCGGGCGCCCTCGGCAACCGACTAACCTTCAGCTAGGCTGAAGGTTGTGAAATATGATGAGGCCCTGTGCCCATGAGTATCCGGCATTATCTGCGGCGGCCCCCGGCCGTGGGCGCCGCCGAGGCGGTTCGCCTCGTCGAGGGCGGCGCGCTCGTGGTGGACGTGCGGCGTCAATTCGAGTGGAATCGCGTCCACATTCCGGGCGCGGTCCACGCACCGCTGGAAGTGCTGTTGGATCGCTGCCTGGACTTTCCCGACGATCGCCTGCTCATCACGTTCTGCACCGGCGGCATCCGGTCCGCGGGTGCGGCGAACCTGTTGGTGGAGAACGGGTTCGACGCGGTCAATATGAGCGGCGGTCTGGTGCAGTGGCGCGCAGCTGGTGGACCGCTCACCGACTCGTGAAGTGCTTCAGGAGATCGATGTAGGTGCTGATGGCCTGGATGACGTATCGATACCCGTTGTGGGACACCGGATCGCCCAGTACCGGGTGGCCCTTCAGGGCGCGGCCGCCCCGGACTGTCCTTGCCCACGACGATCGCGCCACCGCACGGCGGTAAGGAAGTAATCCTCGGGTCGGTCGGGCCCCGCGGAGCCGGAGCCGTTGCCGAAAATTTCAGCGGCGACGGCGAGCGGCAGGTAGAGGCCCATCAACCACATCGCGAGCAATCGGCCGAACGACGGGTACCGGCCGGTGTCCGGCCGGAGTGCGACCAGGCCGAATACGGCCTTGCCGATCGTGGTGTGGACGATCGCCTGGATGATCACGCGGTTGACGAAGGAGGCGGCCAGGAAGAACAGAACCGTGAATACCACGATGGGTACGGTGTTCTGCCAAACGCGATGTAACACAGCCTGTTTCACCGGTTCCGGCGCCTTCGCGAAAGCAATGGCCGCGCCGGCTGCCAGATGGATGAGCACATCGAGCCCGAATCCGAGCGAACGCCGGAGTTTACGAGGCGACGGATAGTCCGGATCATCCAGCGCCCCATGGCGTTTCGGCTTGGATTCGGCGTCGGGCTCCCCGGGACGTTTCATCATGACCCGGCCGTTCTCCCGCTGCATCTCGTACTCGCCCGCATCGGATGACCGCGGCTGCCGGTCGCCTGGATCGCGATAGGCGAACGCCGGCGGCTGCCTCGCCGCGGAGTGGTACGCATACCGCAACGGCCCACCGCCCTCGTGCACGGAGATGACGCCGTACTTGCGTGGGTCACCGGCGAACCAGACCTCCGTGGTCCGATGGTTCACCAACTTGCCGATGCCGTTCGCCCAGGTGCTCAGGATCAGCGTCGATACCGGCCGGCGATTCGCGTCGAGAAGTTCCACCCATTCGTAACGGCCGGTGGAGATGTAGTTGATCTGCCAGCGCATCCACGGATTCCGCCGCAATGCCCGGCGTCGTCGTCGGTGTATCCACAGGAACGTCAGCGAGAACATCAGGCCGAAGACGAAAATCAGAAACAGCGGTCCGGCAAGAAATTTGCCCGCCTTCGCCGCACCATGTACCCCAGGGTGGTTGAACGTATCGACCGCTACCACGGCCAGCGGTCCGCAAGCGGCGCTGACGAATACGGCCATCCAGAGCCACAACCGCCGATAGCCCAGAGTGGCACGGGTGGCGGGCCAGTCGATCGCCCGCGGCGGATGAGCGGAATCGGCCACGCCGACGGATTGATTCACCATTGCTCCCGGCTAGAGATTCAGGCTGGAGTACGCGGGCGTCAGTGCGGTGAACTCGATCGAGGTAGCCATTCCGAACAGCATTTCGCCGTACAGCGGGCCGGAATCGACCGACAGTGTGGAGAATTCGATGACCGCAACGGTGGTGCCGTCGTCCGAGGGAACCAGCGCCTCGAGCTGGAATACCGGGATATCCCCGGACTCGCCCTCGTACGCCGGAAGGTCGGGGGCGGGGAACCTCTGGGTGACCTCGGAGAACAGCATCGGCCGTCCGTCGGCTTCGACGGGCTCGACAACTGCCGACGGGGCCTGAGCCAGCTTGTTCATCGCGAGGTCCTGGACGACGAGCCGTGGATTCTGTGGATCTCCGCACTCCAGCAGGGAAATCGTGATCCACGAGGTGATCGATTCACCCGCCTCGGTCATGTGACGTCCCACGCCGCAATATACCGTCCGGCGGGCCGCCAGTGCCTTCAGGAAGAATTCGAGTACGCCCAGCACTTCCGGAATGCTCGAATTCACTGAATCCGGGGCGGTTTCGGTGATCGGTCCCGCCACGTCCCGGAGGGTGCGGTCGATATCCGTCAGCGGCAGCGGATGGTATCCGGATGGGATGTCCACACCGATCGAGTACTCGATCCGGCGCTTCGGTGTTGTGTTCATATGCTCAGCTCGTCGCCTCGTCGTATCCCCAGCTCCCGATCTTGGTCACCGAACTCTTGACGCCCTTCAGGACCTTCAGGGCGACCGCCGGATCGGGTACGGCATGCGCGCCTTCGACTTTCATCGCTTGTAGGACGGTGTGCGTCCCGGCGGTGAGGCCACTGCTGTTGAGCGCTGTCGCGAGTTTGCCGGTGCCGTCACCGATCAACTTCTGATTGATCCACCCCGGCGCGTGCGCGGATTCCGACCATGCCCGCGCCATGCCCTCGAAGCGGCCGACGTCCCCGACAGCGTCGCCCAGCATGGCGACCTTGCCCACCTTCGCCAGACCGCCGACCCCGGGGATCATGCTCATGGCATCGCCGCCCACTGTCTCGGCGGCCTTCAGCTTGTCCGACCAGCTGCCGTGCAGGAAGGCGTCGCGAATGTCCTTGTCGGTCGCGTCCAGTGCGAGTGCTCCCGCGCCCGCGGCGAGTGACACTCCCAGGGCGATGGCATCGATCGGCGGCGGAGTGACGACCGCCAACAGTCCGGCCACCGTGGAAATGATCGACAGGGCCTCGTGCAGGCCTTTGCGATGCTCGTCGATCCACTTCCCGACCGCCTTCACCGCATCGGTGATGCTGTCCCACCAGTGGTGGTTCGGCGCGCTGGGGGCGAAATCCTTTGCGGCGGCGTCGAGTTCGGCGGCAACCTTGCGGGCGAGTTTGCCGTGTTCGGATTCGAGGTCCTTGGCGCGCTTGATGATGGAGTCGATCCGGCCCTGACAGTTGGTGACCGATGTCGTCGCGCTGCGGACGGCGGCGGTGGCGGTGTCGAGGCGGGACTGGGCCGCGGCCAGGGCGTTCTGGTCGGTGAAGGTTCGGTTGGCCAGGCCGAGGTCGGGGTTGGCGCGGGCCTGCTGGAGCGCGGTGACCGCCTTGGCGTGGTCGGCGCGGGCCGCGGCTGCCTCGGTTTCGAGGGTTTTGGCGGTGTCCTGGTAGCCGACCAGGCCGGTGTGCCATTCGTCCAGGACGGTGACGGCGCGTTCCAGGGAGTTCTGCGCGTAGCCGAGATCCTGGGCGAGGGTGTTGTCGAAATGCGTGCGGAACGCGTCGCCCGCATCGCCCTTCCAGATGTCGTCGTTGCTGTTGCGCAGACGTTTGAGCAGGTCGTTGGTCTCCTTGACCGCCGTGCCCGCGGAATTGATCTGCGTCCGCAGGTCGGTGACGCCCTCGGGTGTGCCGGGGACCGGGTCGAAACCGATATTGGGATACGGATTGGTCCGGCTCATACCTTCGTCTCCGCGGCGGAGGTGCTCTCGACGGCGGACTTCGCCTGGGCCAGTGCCTCGGCGAAGGCGGTATCGGCCTCCTGATAGGCGTCGTGACATTGCGAGATGCCGTCCGCGGTGGACCTCGCCGACTTGCCGATCTGCTCGATCCCGTACTTCCACCGGCGCTGGAAGCTCTCGGCGGCGTCGTTGAGCACCTTCGGCCCGATTTCGCCGTGGCCGCCTTGGCCCATCGCGTTCACCGCATCGGTCAGCACCTGTTCGGAGTTGCGCAACGACTGCACCGCTCTACCCAGTGCCTCGATGTCGACCGAGAGAAATCCAGCCAATGTGCCAGCCACCTTTTCATCCGTCACGCGACGTACGACGTCTCCAGTGTTTGCTTGGACGTCCCCGATGGCGTTCCGGTTCCATGACTTTCCGGATAGTCCCGGGGATCTTTCCGTGCCCGGGTGCGGTGCGATCGGCCACCGGCCGGGGCGCAGCCGCCCCCGGACGCGGCGGAGCAGCGGGCAGAACGGGCGAAATATGCCGCCCGTCAGTCGCTTTCGCTACTTGCGCAGTAGCTGGACGACCTGCAGCAGTTGCGTCTTCGACGGCGGCTCGGGCTCCTCGGGCGCGTGCGGATCGATGATCTCCGTGCGCGAGATCACCTCTTCCGGTTCGGCGAACGCCTTGTACTTCTTGTCGCCCAGCAACTGGTAGGTGAGGTAGCCGACCAGCAGGCCGCGGGTGAGCCGTTCGGTCTTGGGCTCGAATTTGGCCGCTCCCAGCGCGGACAGGGCCCGGCGGCCACGGATGATGCCGTTGCGCGTCGCGCCGTCGACCGAGCGCAGGATCGCGGGACCGCCCCACGCGGCGGCCAGTGCCACGGCATCGGAGCCGACCGCATCGGCATCCGCACCGGCGCTCAGGATCAGGGCCGGAGTTTCGATATCGGGGGCCAGGGATTCGGCCGAGGGGGCGGTGACCGCCGGATACAGCGCGGCGACGGCCGCGACCTCGCGCCGCGAGGCGGCGATGACCGCGGCGCCCGCACCCATACCGTGACCGGCCAGGGCCAGTTTGCCGGGATGAACGCTGATCTTGCCCTCGCCCAGCCGCACTCCCGTGCAGATGTCCAGGGTGGTGAGCAGATCGGTGGCCAGGTTCAGGTGCGAGGGAATCGGTCCGCGCTCGGTGTCGGGTGCGGCCGCGACGAAACCCCAGGAGGCGAGATGTTCGAGCAGCTTGCGGTAATGACCCGCACCGGTGAGCCAGCCGTGCCCGAAGACGACGGCGGGCAGATTCCGGCCCGTCTCCGGGGTCCACACCAAACCGGGCTGCCCGGCGATGCCGAGATTGCCGTGCAGGACCCGATGCGGGCCGGGGCTGGCCAGGGTGCTCAGGAGCGATTTCACAGACGCCGACACGACGTCGAATTTATCCGATGGCCGCCCGGGGGCGGCGTTTCGCCGGATCCCGGGATCGTCGCCGAGCCCGACGATTCCGGCGGCAGCGCGTCTGCCAGCGGTTTCCAGGGCGAACCGATGCGACGCTCCCGGCGTCCGACACCCGACACGCCCGCTTTCCGCACCCGATGCCACCGCTTCGCTCGAGCGAGTGTGGCGCTTTGCCGCGCCGAACGAGCGCAGCCGGGCACGCGGGCGAGCGCGTGTCGCGGCCCTGTCGCTGTCCCGGTCGCGCCCCAGTACGCTGGGTCCCCATGTGCGGAATCGTGGGCTACGTGGGATACCGGGACGCGCTCGGCGTCGTCGTGGACGCGCTGCGCCGTATGGAGTACCGGGGATACGACTCCGCGGGCGTGGCCATCCTGGACGGTGCGGGCGGGATCGCCGTGGAACGCAAGGCCGGTCGCCTGGCCAATCTGGAGGCCGAGCTGACCGAGGCCGGGATGGCGACCTTCGCCGGTACCACCGGAATGGGCCACACCCGCTGGGCCACTCATGGTGCGCCCACCGACCGCAACGCCCACCCGCACCGCGACGCCGAGGGGGCGGTGGCCGTGGTGCACAACGGCATCATCGAGAACTTCGCCCCGCTGCGCCATGAGCTGGAGGCCGCCGGGGTGGAGTTGCGCAGCGATACCGATACCGAGGTCGCGGTGCATCTGGTCTCGCGCGCCTACGCCTCCGGTCCGACCGCGGGTGATTTCGTCGCCAGTGCGCTGGCCGTGCTGCGCCGGCTCGAGGGAGCGTTCACGCTGGTGTTCACCCATGCCGCCCATCCGGGCACGATCGTGGCCGCGCGCCGATCGACGCCGCTGGTGGTGGGTGTCGGCAAGGGGGAGATGTTCATCGCCTCGGACGTGACCGCCTTCATCGAACACACCAGGGAGGCGGTCGAACTCGGGCAGGACCAAGTGGTGGTGATCACCGCCGACAGCTACACGGTCACCGATTTCGACGGCAATTCCGGTGTGCCCACCCGCCCCTTCTCCATCGACTGGGATCTGGCCGCGGCCGAGAAGGGCGGTCACGACTACTTCATGCTCAAGGAGATCGAGGAGCAGCCCGCCGGGGTCGCCGATACCCTGATCGGGCATTTCGACAAGGGCCGGATCGTGCTGGACGAGCAGCGCCTGGCCGATCAGGAGCTGCGCGAGTTCGACAAGGTGTTCGTCGTCGCCTGCGGCAGTTCGTATCACGCGGGTCTGCTCGCCAAGTACGCCATCGAACACTGGACGCGGCTGCCCGTCGAGGTGGAACTGGCCAGCGAATTCCGTTATCGCGACCCGGTCCTGGACCGCTCCACGCTGGTCGTGGCGATCTCGCAGTCCGGGGAGACCGCGGACACGCTCGAGGCGGTGCGGCACGCCAAGGAGCAGAAGGCGCGCGTGCTGGCCATCTGCAATACCAATGGCGCGCAGATCCCACGGGAGTCCGATGCGGTGGTGTACACCCGCACGGGCCCGGAGATCGGGGTCGCCTCGACCAAGGCGTTCCTCGCGCAGATCACCGCGAATTACCTTGTCGGCTTGGCCCTCGCGCAGGCACGCGGGACCAAGTACCCGGACGAGGTGGCGCGCGAATTCGGTGAGCTCGAGTCCATGCCGGAACTGGTGGAGCGGGTGCTGGAGACCGCGCCGCAGGTGCGGCAGATCGCGCGGCGGTTCGCCAATGCCTCCACGGTGTTGTTCCTGGGCCGTCACGTCGGCTATCCGGTGGCCCTCGAGGGCGCGCTCAAGCTGAAGGAACTGGCGTATATGCACGCCGAGGGTTTCGCGGCGGGCGAGCTCAAGCACGGTCCGATCGCGCTGATCGAGGACGGCCTGCCGGTCATCGTGGTGATGCCCTCGCCGAAGGGGCGCGCTGTGCTGCACTCCAAACTGCTCAGCAATATCCGGGAGATCCAGGCCCGCGGCGCGAGCACCATCGTGATCGCCGAGGAGGGCGACGACACCGTCCGTCCCTTCGCCGACCACCTGATCGAAATACCGGCCGCGCCAACCCTTTTCCAGCCGTTGCTGTCGACGGTCCCGCTGCAGATCTTCGCCGCCGAGGTCGCGCAGACGCGCGGTTACGACATCGATAAGCCGCGCAACCTCGCCAAGTCCGTCACGGTCGAGTAGGCGTTCGGTCGCGCTCGGACCTGATCCCCACCGCGCCGGGGGCGAGGCGTCCTCGGCCGTCGGCGCGTGTGCCCGGGGCGCCCCCGTGGCGTTCGGAGTTTGCTCGATCCGTGCCGAAGAGTCACTGTCGGATAACGCGAACTCTCCGGCGTAGTGGTTGTGTGATATCGCCGGTTGCGGTGTCACCGCCAGGCCATTGCGCTGGTCACAAGGGTGTGCTCGAGTCACCTCCGACGACCGAGAGTTAGATATGTCTCACCTCAAATTGTGTTTAGTTATACTGTTGTTAACCTTCAGTTCATTTGTCGCGACCATTCTGTGACTTGCCGAGATGAGCAAAGAGCAAATCTCCAGCGTATGGACACGACCGCTTTCGCGACATTCGTCGTCACGGCAGCGTCGGCTGTCGCCGGTTTCCGGCCGGTGTGAGACCGCACGTATCCGTCATGTCTTCGGATAACTGAATCTCCAACTCCCACAACACAACCGACAAACGCCACAGGTAGCGGCGACCGCTTCGACCGCCAGGTCGAGCCGAGCGCTCGCGGGTACCGTCGCGCTGTCAGAAACCCATTCGACATGCATCTTCGAAAACTGATCCCCCTGACCCTGCTAGCCGCCGTCGCGGTGGCCCCCGTGGCCGCGAACGCCGACACATCCATCCCGGGACTGCCGCCGCAGTTGCAGCAGCCCGCTCAGCAGCTGCAGCATCAACTGCCGGCCGCGCAGCAGGCCCAGTTGCAGCAGTTCCTCCAGCCGCTGCCGCAACCGCTGCCGCAGCTGGGGTCGCCCGCCTTCCCGAACAATCTGGACGGCTGGATCCGCAACGCGCAGTTCGTCATGTCGCAGCGCGGCATTCCCGGCAGCTACGAAGGAATTCATCGGAACATCATGCGTGAATCCGGTGGCAATCCGCGGGCGATCAACCTGACCGACTCGAACGCCGCTCGCGGCATTCCCTCCAAGGGGCTGATGCAGGTCATCGACCCCACCTTCCGCGCCTATCACGTGGACGGCACGTCGTGGGACATCTACGACCCGGTCGCCAACATCAGCGCCGCCTGCAACTACGCGGCCCACCGGTACGGCACGATCGACCGCGTGTTCTCGGCGTACTGATCGGTCAACGCGCCGTCACGGTGCCGTGCACATCGGCTACTGCACCGTGACGGTGCCGTGCATATCGGGGTGCAGCGGGCACAGGTAGCGATAGGTGCCCGGAACGGTGAACGTGTGACTCCACGTGCCCGTGTTGAAGATCGGGCTGTTGATACCCATCGCACTGTCGCCGATGCCTTGCACCGCGTGCGGGAACCGGTCGGCGAAATTCCACGTCACGGTGCCGCCGGTCTTGATGGTGACCGCGTCGGGGGAGAACTGCATATTCTTCACCGCGACCGTCACCGCCCCGGCGGGCGCGGCCGCCGCGGTCGGGGACTCCGATCCGGCGGCCGGGCCCGATGTCGGGGCGGATGTCGTTGTCCCGGAACCGCATCCGCTCATCAGCAGGGTTCCCGCGAGCGCGGCGGCCCCGAATCCGGTGCGCAGAAGGTTCCGGCGACTCCAGTCCATCGGCATGCCGCCCAGCCTAATCCCCCGATAACCCCCCTCCGCCGCAGCACCGTTGTCCGTTTCGGTGAACCCGGTATGAAAACGGCTGCTGTCCAGCTTCGGTGGATGCGGTGTGAGTACGGTTGCTGTTTGCCTCTGGTGGGTGTGGTGTGGGGACGGTTGCTGCTCGCCTCTGGTGGATGTGGTGTGAGAACGGCCGCGGTCGACCTCGGTAGGTGTGGTGCGAAGGGGCGGTTGCTGTCCAGCTTCGGTGGATACGGTGCGAGGACGGCTGGCTCGACTGCCGGAGAGTGCCGGGTGAGTGGGCTCTCGCCGACGTTTGGTGCTGCTGAATGTCGAGCGCGGGCAGGTGTGTTGCTGAACAGGTTCGGCGAACTCGGTGTGAGTGGGTGCCGCGTCGTCGTCCGGTTCGTCTCGTTACTTGCCGACCGGGAACGGCTGTTACCCGAGCGGCCGGGTTCGGTCACGTCGGCTTTGCGGTCGGCCGGGACGTTCGGTGCCGCGGCGTAGTCTGCTGTCGTCGGATGTGCCTGGTCGGTGGGTAGGAGGCGAGCGATGGCGGTGCGCGGGTATTACACGGCCGACGAGGTTCGGGCGGCGGAGGCGGAGCTGTTCGGGCGCGTCGCGGCCGGAGTGCCGATGCACCGGGCGGCATACGGGCTGGCGAATGTCGTCGCGGGAGAATTGCGGGAGCGGACCGGCGGGGTGGCCGGGCGTTCGGTGACGTTGCTGGCCGGATCGGGAGACAACGGGGGCGATGCGCTCTGGGCCGGATCGATGCTGCGCCGGCGCGGGGTCGCGGTGTCGGCGGTGCTGCTCGCGCCCGAGCGGGCGCATGCTGAAGGGCTGGCGGCCCTGCGACGTGCGGGTGGGCGGATTCGGGAGGACATCGGCTCGCCCGACCTGGTGGTCGACGGTATCGTGGGCATCTCCGGCCACGGTCCGCTGCGCCCGCGAGCGGCGGAACTCGTTGCGGCAGTGGATGTTCCGATCATCTCCGCGGATCTGCCCAGTGGCGTGGACCCGAATACCGGCGCGGTGGACGGTCCCGCGGTGCGCGCGGACGTGACCGTCGCCTTCGGCGCGTACAAACCGGTGCACGCGCTGGCGGCGCCCTGGTGCGGCCGAATCGAGTTGATACCCATCGGGTTACGCTTGCCCGAACCCGGTCTCGGCGCACTGGAACCGGGTTCGATCGGCGCGAACTGGCCGGTCCCCGGCCCGCACGATGACAAGTACACCCAGGGCGTGACCGGTATCTGCGCCGGAAGCGCGACGTATCCGGGTGCGGCGGTGCTGTGTACGGGCGCGGCGGTGGCGGCGACCTCGGGCATGGTGCGTTACGCCGGGACCGGTGCGGCCCAGGTGCTCGAGAATTTCCCGGAAGTCATTGCCGCCGAGACGGTCTCGGCCACGGGCCGGGTGCAGGCCTGGGTAACCGGCCCCGGCGCCGGCACCGACGACGCCGCCCGCGAACGGCTCTCGGACATCCTCGCGACGGACCTGCCGGTTGTCCTCGACGCGGACGCGCTGACCCTGGTGGCCGCCGACCCCGCTCTGATCTCCGGCCGCCGCGCGCCGACCGTGCTGACCCCGCACGCCGGTGAGTTCAAGCGCCTCACCGGTGCGGAGCCGGAGCCGGACCGGGTGGCAGCCGTACGCGATCTTGCTGAGAAATGGCAGGTCACGGTGCTGTTGAAGGGGCGGGCCACGGTGATCGCCGCGCCCGGCCGTCCGACCCTGATCAACGAGGCGGGCGGGTCCTGGGCCGCCACCGCGGGCGCGGGCGACGTACTGTCCGGCATCATCGGCGCACTGCTCGCGGCCGGACGCGACCCGTCCTGGGCCGCCGCGGCAGCGGCCCGGGTCCACGCCCTGGCCGCCAACCTGGCCGCGCACGCCGAATCTCCCAGCGGTCCGGGCGCTCCCATTTCGGCGACCCCGCTGCTACATCACCTGCGCCCGGCGATTCAGACTCTGCGTACCCTCGCCGAACCGTAGCGGTCATCGAAAAGCGCAGCGGCACAGAACTTCTCGTGGCCGGTTTTCAGGATCCCTGGGCGACTTCGGACACCTTGTTCCATTCGCGCCACTGCGCCAGCCGGGACTCGTAGTCCGCCGTCGCGATGCCCAGCGGATCCACGCCGAAGAAGATGCGCAGCGGCGGCTGCTCGGCGTCGACCACCTGCAGGATGGCCTCCCGGGTGCCACTCGGCTCACCGACGCTGCGTTCGGACCGCTGCTTCTCGCGCAGGGCGCGAACCGCGTCGTACGCCGGATTCGGGGTGCTGCGCTTCGCGGACGGGCCCGCCCAGTCGGTGCTGAAACCGCCCGGCTCGATCAGGGTCACGTGGATGCCGAAACCGGCCACTTCCTGGGCGAGGGACTGGGAGAAGCCCTCCAGCGCCCACTTCGACGCGTGGTATGCGCCGATATTCGGAAACGCGCTGATCCCGCCGATGCTCGACACCTGGATGATGTGACCGCTGCCCTGCGCGCGCAGAATAGGCAGCGCCGCCTGCGTCACCCACAGTGCGCCGAACAGATTCGTCTCCAGCTGTGCGCGAACCTCTTGCTCGGTGAGCTCTTCGATCATGCCGAAGTGGCCGTAACCGGCGTTGTTCACCACGATGTCGAGTCGCCCGAAGTGCTGCGCCGCCTGCCGCACCGTCGCGAAATCCGCGTCCCGGTCGGTGACGTCCAGGTGCAGCGGCAGGAAGGTGCCGGGGTATTCGGCGGTCAGATCGTCGAGCGTGCTCACCTCGCGCGCGGTTCCGGCGACTCGGTCTCCCCGCTCCAGCGCCGCGATCGCCCACTCGCGGCCGAATCCACGCGACACACCGGTAATGAACCAAACTTTGCTCATGGGAACCTTCCATGTCAGTGGTCGGGGCCCTGCCGGCCCCGAAATCAACGGTAAGTACCTGGAGTGCGCTCCAAGCAAGCGCTTCCGGATGGACTGGACCAACCGGACGACGGCCCTGGGCGCGGCAATGGCAGGATCGGTAGCCGTGAACAGCACAGCAGCGCAGGTGGAGACCGTCGTCGACCTGGACGCCATCGCACACAACGTGCGTGTGCTGCGCGACTGCGCGGGTGGCGCCGGGGTCATGGCCGTGGTCAAGGGCGACGGTTACAACCACGGCGCGGTGCAGGTGGGACGGGCCGCGCTGGCCGCCGGCGCCGCCGAACTCGGCGTCACAACCATCGCCGAGGCGCTGTCGCTGCGGGAGGCGGGAATCCGGGCGCCGATCCTGAGCTGGCTGAACGTGGTCGACGCCGATTACTCCGCCGCGGTCGCCGCGGATATCGAGCTCGGCGTGTCCTCGGTATGGCAGCTGCGGGCGATCGAACGGGCTGCCCGCGAAACCGGCGTGACCGCCACGGTATCGCTCAAGGTGGACACCGGTTTGAATCGCAACGGCGTCTCCGATATCGAATACCCGCAGGTCTTGCGGCTGCTGCGGGACCTGGTCGACGAGCGCGCGGTTCGGTTCCGGGCGATCTTCTCCCATCTCGCCCACGCCGACACCCCGCAGCATCCGGGTAACGATCTGCAGCGCGATCGGCTGCTGGAGGCGATCGCCGCCGCGAAGGAGTTCGGACTCGAGCCCGAACTCGCTCATCTGGCCAATTCGGCCGCCGCGCTGGCCCGGCCCGATCTCACCTTCGACATGGTCCGGCCCGGTATCGCGATGTACGGGTTGTCGCCGATCGAGGCGGATGGATTCGGGCTGCGGCCCGCGATGACCTTCCAGGCGCAGGTCGTACTGGTGAAACGGGTCGCCGAGGGGGAGGGCGTGTCGTACGGGCACGAGTGGGTCGCACCGCGCGACACCACCGTGGCGCTGATTCCGGCCGGCTACGCCGACGGCGTGTTCCGCTCGCTGGGCGGGCGGATCTCGGTGCGCATCGGCGAACGCGACTATCCGAGCGTCGGGCGGGTGTGCATGGATCAGCTGGTGGTCGACCTGGGCGGCGATGTGGCCGGCGTCCGGGAGGGCGATACCGCGGTGCTGTTCGGCGGCGGTCCCGGGCAGACGCATCCGCAGCGATGGGCCGATCTGCTGGGTACCATCCACTACGAGATCGTGTGCTCGCCGCGTGGGCGGGTCGTGCGGCGTTATGTGGGCGGAGGGGCCTGTTCATGAAATACGCTCGGCCACAGAGTATTGCGAGAGTCGTCTGTCAGGGCGGGATGGCGACCGCGGGCGTGCTCGGCGCGCTCGCCGCAACGCACGCGCTGCGGCGCGTCGGCGCCACGGTGCAGTGGCCGGCCCGCGTCGACGAACTGCGCGAGGAGGATTTCACGCTGCTCGATCGGGACCGGGCGCGCACGGTGGTCACCGAAGACGGTGTGGCACTGGCGGTTCGGGAGTGCGGACCCGAGGACGCGCCCGCCACCGTGATTTTCGTGCACGGCTTCTGCAACAGTATGGAGTCCTTCCACTTTCAGCGACGCGATCTGGAAAAGCTCTGGGGCCCAACGGTTCGCATGATCTTCTTCGATCTGCGCGGGCACGGTCGCTCGGGGGAGTCGAGCATCGGCGGCTGCACCGTGCCGCAGCTGGGCCGTGATCTGGTCCGGGTGGTGCGGGCGTGCGCGCCGGACGGTCCGCTGATGCTGGTCGGGCATTCCATGGGAGGGATGGCGATTCTCGCCGCCGCCGCGCAGTTTCCGGACCTGTTCGCTGCATCCGATGCCGACCCTTCCGAGGGCCCTGCGTGGTTACGCAAGCTGTCTCCTTCGGGCCCGCCGGGCGTGCCGGGGCGGGTGCGCGCGGTTGCGCTGCTGTCGACCACGGCCGCGCAGGTCGCCGCGGCGGGCGTGCCGCAGCTGCTGCGCAATCCGGCCGTCGACGGATTCCGGGTGGCGGTGCATGCCGCCCCCGCGCTGATCCAGGCCGGGCGGGTCGCCGTCCGGCAGGTGATCACGCCGATCCTGCACGTCAGCTCGTTCCACGGCGAGGTGAGCCCGACCCTGTCCCGGTTCACCACCTCGATGATCGATCGGACCAGCGTCGACACCATCGTCAAATTCCTCGAGGCACTGCACCTGCACGACGAATCCGCGGCGCTGCCCACGCTCGCCCCACTGCCGGAGCTGGTCCTCGGCGGCGGGCACGACATGGTGATCCCGTTCCGGAATTCGGTCGCGCTGGCCAGCCGGTTACCCGAGGCCGATCTGGTCCGCGTCACCGATGCCGCGCATATGGTGCATATGCAGTACCCGGATCTGGTCAATGCCGCTCTGGACCGCCTGCTGTTGCGCGGCGGGCTGCTCGGCGCCGGGGAGAAGCGGGAGGTCGCAGGTGGCTGAACAGCGGATTCTGCCGACGGTCGAGGATACCGAGGCGCTCGGTCGCGAACTGGCCCGCGACCTGGGCCCCGGGGATCTGGTCGTGCTCGACGGTCCGCTGGGCGCGGGCAAGACCGCATTGACCCGCGGGCTCGCGGACGGGCTCGGGGTGCAGGGACGAGTCAGCTCGCCGACGTTCATCATCGCCCGGCAGCATCGCGCCGGGGACCATCCCGGCGCGGTAGGCATGGTCCACGTCGATGCCTACCGCCTCGGCGGAGATCTGGGCGAACTCGACTCCCTCGATCTGGACACCGATCTGGATCACGCCGTCGTGGTCGTCGAATGGGGTCTGGGCGTCGTGGAACATCTCGCCGATCGACACCTGCGCGTGCTGCTGCGCCGCGAGCCGGATTCGGACGTTCGCACCGCGACCTGGGAGTGGGTCGCCGCCACCTGAATCGGCCGGTCGAATGTACTGCCGGATTTCCGGCTCGCGACGGGATCGCAGTGCCCGCGCGGTGTGATGCCGGACACCATCGCCGGGCGTGAACGCCGGATCGTACGGTGGCGGCAAGCCGCGACGATGCCGGTAATCGTTGCGGTGCTTGGTTGTTGGCGTCGGTGCACGGATCCGCGCTACCGGTTGCGGTCCGAGCCGGTGCTACCGCTGCGACGACGAGGTGAACCGGGGGCGGCCGGGTTGCCGTCGTGGAGGTGACCACCCGGTATCGTTGAGGCAATCATGCTTGTACTCGCCCTCGATACCGCGACGCCTGCCGTCACCGCGGGACTGGTGGCACTGGAGCAGGCCGCGCCCCAGCACCATGAGGTCCGCACGCTCGCGTCCCGGGTGACCGTGGACGCCCGCGCTCACAACGAGGTGCTCACCCCGCAGATTCTCGAATGCTTCGACACCGCAGGACGTTCCCGCGCCGAACTCGACGCGGTCGTCGTCGGCGTCGGGCCGGGCCCGTTCACCGGACTGCGCGTCGGGATGGCCACCGCCGCCGCATTCGGCGACGCCCTGGGCCTGCCGGTGTACGGGGTGTGCAGCCTGGACGCGATCGCCGCCGCGGCGTGGCGCGACATCTCCGCGGTCGACGCGGAACTGCTGGTGGTCACCGACGCCCGGCGCCGCGAGGTGTACTGGGCCCGCTACCGCGCGGTGTCCAAGGCGGCCCTGGCCGGATCGTTCGTGGTCGGCAGCGGCAACGGCGGACCGCAGGGGCGCGCGGTGGTGCGGGTCGCGGGCCCGCAGGTGTGCAAACCGGGTGAGCTGGAGTCCGGTGATTCCACCGTCATCGCCGGATCCGCTTCGCATGTGGACTTTTTCGATCTTCCGGTGCTGCCGGTGGAGACACCGTCCCCGGCCGGGCTGGTCGGCTGCGCCGCCGCCGAACTGCTGGCGCGAGCCACTCCGCAACCGCTGATCCCGCTGTACCTGCGCCGCCCCGACGCGGTCGAACGCAGCTATCAGGCGGTCCGGGCATGAGCGGTCGGGGCCGGAGGCGGCAGCGCAGCGTCACCGCGCGGGCCGCCGCTCGTGCCCGAGATGGTGCGGCCATGAGCGGTCGGGGCGAGAGGCGGCAGCGCGGCGTCACCGCGCAGGCCCTCGCGCACGCCCGGAAGGACACAGCATGAGCGGTCGGATCGCGCCGTCGATCCGGATCGAGCCGATGGATCGGTCGGCGATCGATCGCTGTGTCGAACTCGAGCAGGTGCTGTTTCCCGAGGACGATCCGTGGCCGGATGTGGCCTTCGAATCCGAGCTCGCCGGCGCGCACAACCGGTACGTGGTCGCGCGGGACGAATCCGGCCGCATCGTCGGCTATGCTGGGATCGCGCTGCTGGGTCCGCTGAATCATCCCGAGGCCGAGATCCACACCATCGGCGTCGATCCGGACAGCCATCGCAGCAGGATCGGCACGATACTGCTGCGCGCGTTGCTGGCCGAGGCGGGCAGGCGCGGCGGGCCGGTCTTCCTCGAGGTCCGCACCGACAATGCCCCGGCGATCGCGCTGTACGAGAAGCACGGCTTCCACATCATCGGTCTGCGCAAGAACTACTACCAGCCCAGCGGGGCCGACGCGTTCACCATGCGCCGTCCCGCGACCGCCGGTGTCGTCGATCCGAACGAGGTGCTCACATGAACCGCGGCGCACCGCTGGACTTGATCCCTGCGGGCTGTGAAACAGGCTGTCGCACAATCGATGTGCCGACCGACAGGGGTGAGCGGGCATGATCGTGATGGGTGTGGAGAGCTCCTGTGACGAGACCGGCGTCGGCATCGTGCGCTGGCGCGAGGACGGTAGTTGCGAACTGCTGGCCGACGAGGTCGCCTCGAGCGTGGAGCAGCATGCCCGATTCGGTGGCGTGGTCCCGGAAATCGCCTCGCGCGCACATCTGGAGGCGATCGTGCCCGCCATGCGGCGCGCACTGGCCGCGGCCGAGGTGGCCAGGCCCGATGCGATCGCGGTAACCATCGGCCCGGGTCTGGCCGGCGCTCTGCTGGTCGGCGTCGCCGCCGCGAAAGCCTATGCGGCGGCGTGGGATATCCCGCTGTACGCGCTGAACCATCTCGGCGGCCATGTCGCCGTGGACACCCTGGAACACGGTCCGATGCCGCCGTGCGTGGCGCTGCTGGTGTCGGGCGGGCACACCCATCTGCTGCACGTCACCGATCTGGCCGAGCCGATCACCGAACTCGGCAGCACCGTCGACGACGCCGCGGGCGAGGCCTTCGACAAGGTCGCCCGGCTACTGGACCTGGGTTTCCCGGGCGGACCGGCACTGGATGCCGCTGCGGCGCAGGGCGATCCGCAGTCCATCGCCTTCCCGCGCGGTATGACCGGCCCGCGCGACGCGCGTTACGACTTCTCCTTCTCCGGGGTGAAAACCGCCGTGGCCCGGTATGTCGAGGCCGCGCAGCGCGAGGGACGGGAACTGCCGATTCCGGACATCGCCGCCTCGTTCCAGGAGTCGGTCGCGGATGTCTTGACGCGCAAGGCGATTCGCGCGGCACAGGACGTCGGCGTGGACACCCTGGTGCTCGGCGGCGGCGCGACCGCGAACTCCCGCATCCGCTCGATGGCCCAGGAACGTTGCGCCGCAGCCGGTCTCACCCTCCGCGTCCCCAAACCCCGCCTCTGCACCGACAACGGCGTCATGATCGCAACCCTCGGCGCCCACGTCATCGCGGGCGGCGCGAAACCCTCCCCGCTCACCGTCGCCACCGACCCGGGCCTCGCCGTCTCCACCACCCAACTGCCCTAGTCCGGGCGGACTGGACAGCTGCCCTACGCGGCGAAAGCAATCGTCAGATGCTGATCCATCGCATGAGCAACCCTGTTCAACGTTGCCAGCGAGGGCAGGACCGTACCGGCCTCCAGGCGGCTGATCGCATGCGGCTTCATGCCGGCCTGCCTGGCAAGCTCGCTCTGCGACCAGCCCAGGGCCTCACGAGCAGCTTTGACCTGCTGGCCCACGGCATAGGCCAGCTGCAGTCGTTCCATCTCTTCCTGGTACTCCGCAGTGGCTCGCACCTCTGCGCTCCGACGGTCGAACTCGTCCTGTGTGATCATTCGTCCTCCTCTCTTGCAGGGTAAACACGCGATGGTACGTCCGGTCGTGGTCGTTCTCGCAGGCCTTCTTGGCAAGTGATTCGGGCATTGCGGTTGTCCGTGAGAGTGAAGCGGAGTTCCCGCACACCTTCACCCAGGTTGCGGCGAACAGGAACTCGACCACTTCCGCCTCTGCGATTATCTCGAACAGGACAGAACTCAACCTATCACATGAATGTGATAGGTTGAGTCTGAAGGCGCGCTCCGGCGGCCTTCGGTTCGTGTCGTGCAGGCTGTTCGGACCGCTTGTCGCTCAGTGCTTTTCGGTGCCGTCCGCGTTGAGGATCAGCTGGGTGGCCTTGGGGGAGGCGAAGTCGAACATGCCGGACAGGTCGCCCGCGGTGGCTTCGGAGGAACCGTTGCCCAGAACCGGCAGGGACCAGTTCGATTCGATGAACTTCACGATCGACGTCTCATCGGTCAGGGTGTGGTCGACGTGGTTTGTCTTGGCGTAGGGGGAGATCGCCAGCAGCGGCAGGCGCGGGCCGGTGCCGCAGCGGCCCTGGTGACCGCCGAGGGCGGGCTTGCTCGCGCACGGGCCGTAGACGTCCGAGGCGCTGGTGGAACCGTTGATCACCGGTCCGGCGACGTGGTCATACCAGCCGTCGGAGTCGTCGTAGGCGATGAAGATCGCGGTGGACTTCCAGTCCGGCGACTGCTGGATCGCGTTGATCCGGTCCACCAGGAAGTGCTGCTCGTCGATCGGGTCGGAGTATCCGGCGTGGCCATCCTGATATTCCGACGCCTTGACGTAGCTCACCGCGGGCAGCTTGCCCGCCTTGGCGGCCTGGTCGAACCACTCCAGCCCGTACTGGTGGTTGGCCGGACCGGCGTGGCCGACCTCGTCCAGCGAGGCGGGCACGGTGTGATGCGGATTGGACGTGGACTTGAAGTACTGGAACGGCTCGTGGTGCGGGCTGTAGTCCAGCGCCTGCTGACCGCCGACGTTGGCGTGCTTGGAACCGCACACGGCGTACCCGGCGTCGTTCTTGCCGGTCGGGGTGAATCCGCCTTGGAACCAGCCCCAGCTGATGTTCTTGTCGTTCAGCTCGTCACCGATGTTCTTGGCGTTCATGGCCATCAGGTTGTCGGTGGTGGTGTGGCTCTTGTTCGAGCAGTCGTCGTAGGCGGGGTCGGCGTCGTCGATATCGGAGCCGACGCCCTGCGCGTCCGGCGTGGCGACCAGGTTCGGATCCTGTACCGGCTTACCGGTTTTCGCGTCGATGGCCTGCGCGCCGTAGGTCTGCGCGGCGGTCACCTCCAGCGCGCCCGGTGTGGAGGGGCCGAAGGTGGTGCCGAAGGAGTTGTCGCTCAGCGCGTAGTGCTGGGCGTAGTTCCACATGGCGGTGACAGTGTTGCCGTCGTAGTAGTCCATGACGATCCCGTTGGGACCGTAGGCGGCCGGGCATTCGTCCTTCTGCGTCTTCTGGACGAACTGATCCATCTTGCCGTTGTCGAACGCCTCCTGCTCGGCCTTGTAGGAGTGGTCCTGATCGCAGGTCATGGCCTTGTCCGGCCCCAGCCGCTGCGGCTGGAACAGATTCGGGTTGTGTGTCAGCAGATCCGGGGTCAGACCGTTGATCGCGGGGGTGCCGGGCGCGGCCTGGAACTGCACGCCGTCGGTGTTGGCGGCGTTCGGGTACGTGCCGAAATAGTGGTCGAAGGAAATGTTCTCGTCGTACAGCACGACGATGTGCTTGATCGGCGTAGTGGTGCTCGCCGACTGCTCGTTCGCGGTGGTGCTGGTCGAGGACGAGCACGCGGCCGCGAGCAGCCCGACCGTCGCGACGGCGGCGGCGATCGTCGTGCCTCGCTTGGACTTTCCGCTGCCGCCCCGCGCCCGTGCGCGCCACTGGGAGCCTGTACTCACATGTCCTCCTGGGTCGATCCCGCCTCGCCGCTCATGCGAAGTCACACGATAGTCACGAGCGGAGATTTCCCAGGGGTGAACACCGGGCGACGTCCGCTTGTCGGATGGAAGTTCCGCTCACGACTCCGCCTCGCCGGCGCTCGCCTCCGTCGTGCGCGGTGCGCGCTGTGCCGATGGTTCGCTCCGCTGCGCTCCGCTCCGCTCACGACTCCGCCTCGCCGGCGCTCGCCTCTGTCGTGCGCTGTGCCGATGGTTCGCTCCCTCACGTCACCAGCGCGCGAGCGTAGAAATCCGCGTCGTCGCGCACGCCCGGCAGTACGAAGAAATACCCGCCGCCGAAGGGGGAGATGTAGTCGGCCAGGGGTTCGTCCGCGAGCCGATTCTGCACGGCCTCGAACTGCGCGTGCGGATCGGCCTGGTAGCACAGGAAGATCAGGCCCTGGTCGAGATTGCCGGCGTCGTCGTTGCCGCGGTCGTAGTTGAAACTGCGGCGCAGGATTTGACTGCCGGCGGTATCGGGCGTGCGCGGATTGGCCAGGCGGATATGGGCGTTCAGCGGGATGACCAGTCCGGTGGGATCGTCGCTGTAGTCCGGCAGGTCGCTCTCGTGGTTGCCGTTCAGTGGTGCGCCGGTATCGCGCACTCGGCCGAACATGTTCTCCTGCTCGGTGATCGCGACCCGATCCCAGAACTCCACGAGCATCCGGATCAGCCGGACCACCTGATAGGTACCCCCGCCCGCCCAGGCGGGCTCTCCGGCCCCGGCCCAGACCAGATGCGGAAAGTCGGCACTGCCCGGATTGGCGATTCCGTCCTTGAAGCCGAACAGATTTCGCGGTGTCCCACTCGGCCGGGGCGGGCTGACGAAGCCGTTCATCCGCCAGCGCGGCTGCATCGCACCGCGCGTCGCGCGGGTGATGTCGCGCAGTGCGTGCACGCAGACATCGGCGTCGGCGGCGGTCAGTTGCAGGCTCAGATCGCCGTGGCACCAGGCAGATCGGAGATCGTCGTTGGGGAACTTCGGCATCGCGGTCAGTTTCGCCGGCCGCTTGCCGGACAGGCCGTACCGGTCGTCGAACAGACTCGCACCCACGCCCACCGTGATCACCGGCCCGCCCGGTGGTGCGTCCGGCCCGAGTACGCCGCTGTCGGCGGGGGGTGCGGTGATGCCGACCGCGGCGGGCGGCCCGCCGGCGCTGAGGATGCGGGCGCGTTCGGTGAGGGTGCGGAACAGCTCGGTCAGCTCGGCCGGATTCTCGGCGATGACGTCGAACGCCGCTGTGATTCCCTGCGCGCCGGGCGGCGGCGGATCGGCGACTCCGGCCTGATGGATTCCGTGGAACGGTGGTGCGGCCTGTGCGGCGGTGACCGTATGCAGCGCGGCGGGGGCGGCCGCCGAGGCCGCGGTCACCGCGCCGCCGACGCCCGCTGCCATCGCACCACGCAGGAAGGAACGCCGGCTCGGCGATGGATTCGCGCTCACTGGAACGTCTTTCGCGGTTTGCAGATGGTCGCGATCGGTGCGAGATATTCCAGCAACTGACTCAGTGTGCCGTTCAGCCGCTGCCGATCCGAGAAGCTCAGCGCGGACACCGAAGTCCACGTGCCGCTGGCCGGAACGCCGGGACTAGCACCGATGTGCTGCGTCTCCAGCTGCGACTCGAAGCGGTTCAACCAGGTCGTAACCTGGGGGAGCTGTCGGTATCGGCTGCGCAGCACCGGATCCAGCACGGTGAGCAGTTCCCGGGTCCCGGCGATGTTCGCCACGGCGGTGGCCAGAGAGGTGCCGCTGCCGTAGTCGGCTTTGCCGGTCATCTCGAATTGCAGTGTGTTCTCCAGGATTTCGTGCGTGCGCAGCCCCAGATCCAGCAGCGGGACCTGGATGTTCGGGAAGTCCGCGACCAGGCCGTGCACATCCCGGGTCAGCTGATCGACGGATCCGGCCAGCGTGGTGAGCGATTCGCCGTGCCACAGACCGTATTCCACTCGATGGAATCCGGTGAACTGCGGATCGACGGTACCACCGGCGAGACCGTCGGTGCGGCCGTCGAGTTTGCCGTCATATTCGCCGAACGCGTCGTAGGCCGCGCCGAGTCGTTCGTAGTCCAGATGGGCGGTCAGCCAGGCTGTGCGCGCAGCGGTCAGGTCACCGCGATCGACCGTGGCGCGCAGGGCGTCGGTGTCGGCGGCCAGCCGGTTTAGTCCGGCCGCGACGTAGTCCACGTACTGCTTGTCCGGTCCGTACAGATCTTCGGGGGTGACCGGTGGTATCGCCGAGGCCGCGGGCGGCCCGGCGATCGTCACGGTGGGGCCGGTGATCAGCGCGTTGCTCGAACCCTCCATGGCGCATCGGAAGGCGAACGTGCCGCCCCCGACGTCGACGCGGATGCTTCGGGTGGTGTTCGGCCCGATATCGGGCACCTCGGCGGAGATGGCGCCGGTGTGAATGTCGATGAGGTCGACCGTCGTCGGATTGGAACCGGTATTGCGGAAGTAGAGCGTCTGCTGACCGGTGTGCGGATCGGACCACCCCTGGCCGCAAGCGTCCTCGGAGACATCGATGACCTGCTGGATGGGTTTCGCCGGAGTCGGGTGCCCGCATGCGGTCGCGGCCGCCGCGGTGCTGATCGCGGCGACGGCCACGACGATACGGCGTACTGGTCCCATCTGCATGACCGCGACAGCTTACGGCAGCCGTGCGCCCCCGAACGGGGCAGAACAATATGTACAGCGAGTATTCATTCCGATGTCGCAGTGGGTCGATGCGACGGCGATCGGCCGGTGCGCGAGGCCCAGCAGGGCTGACTCGGTACTCGGTACGTATCCGGCACGCTATGCAACCGATGACCGCGCCGACCGGGCCGGAGAACTCCTCCCGGGCGATGGCCGTCGCATCGTCGACATCTGCTGCCATCGATGGATGGCGTCGGTCGGCGCGACGGTATGCAACGCCCGGGTCGGTGCCGACGGCGCGCGAAACAGGCGTTCATGCGGCGGACCCAAGCCGGGTGAAATTCGGCCCGCTCGGCCGTCGGTTGACGGCGTCGGTCGGACAGATTCAGCGCCGTCCCGGCCGATCGGCGCCCGTGCACGGGAGATGCGGGTTGTGTATCGGGATTGGTGTTCCGGTTGGGGAGCGGTGCGACCCCAGCGCGGCGTGTTGTCGTTGGTTGATCACGTCGGTCGGAGCGATGGATGCCGTTGTCGGCGCGCGGGGGACGGGTGGTGTCTTGGGGGCCCGGTTGGGAGCGCGCGATTCCAGCGTGGTGTGTCGTTGTTGGTTGGTGGTGTCGGTCGTACCGATGGGTGCTGTTCCGGCTGAGCGGCGTCCGCACGTGGAATGCGGGTTGTGCCTCGGCGATGGTGTTCCGGTTGGGAGCGGGGTGAACCCAGCGTGGAGTGTCGTTGTTGGTTGGTGGTGTCGGTCGTACCGATGGGTGCTGTTCCGGCTGAGCGGCGTCCGCACGTGGAATGCGGGTGCCTCGGCGATGGTGTTCCGGTTGGGAGCGGGGTGAACCCAGCGTGGTGTGTTGTCGTCGGTTGTGGGTCGTTCGGAGCGATGGATGACGTTCCGGCGCTGAGTGGCGTCCGCACGCGGAATGCAAGGCGCATTCAGGGATTTGGTGTTCCGGTTCGGAGCGGGGCGTTATTCGGCTCGGTGCCGTCGGTCTCAGATGGCCGGGTGAAGTGTCGCTCGCGCGGCCGAACCGGTGTTGGCGCGCGGCAGGTGCGGACCGTGACTCGGTGTCGTCGTCGTGGTGGTCGGGGCCGGGACGGTGTTCGGCACGCTGGTCTGCGGGGTGGTGGTACCCAGCAGCGGGCCGAACAGGTGGGGCAGGTCCGGCAGGGGGATGGGCGGCAGCCCCGGGTCCGGACGCAGCGGCACGCCGGTGGTCTCCGGTGTCGTGCTCGGCGTGGTGGTGGGCTGCTCGCTGGTGTCCGAGGTCGACGGGCTCGAGGTGGTATCGGCAGCGGTGTGCCGGCTCGGCGCGATCGGCTCGGTGGTGGTGCTCGAAGGGCTCGCGGGAAGGGGAGCCGGCTGCGGTGCCGAGGTGGTGGGGAAATCCGCGGTGTGGCTGGTACCGGCGGGTGTGACGTCGTGGTCGGCGGCGGGCACCAGTTCCTTGACGCCGTACCCGATGACCAGGCCGAGTACCACGACCGCGCCGGCCAGAGTGCCGACGAGTTTGGTGAAGGGGCCGGGTTTGGCGTCCGAACCGAGGCTGATCACCGGGAAGGCCGACGGCTGTGCCGAATCGGCAACCAGTGCAGCGCCTTTCGCGGTCGCCGCCTCCGGCTCGGGCACGGTTAGCACGACCGGGTCGAGCAGATCGGCGAGGCCGTTGACCACGGCGGCCATATTGGCGCAGCCGCCGATCACGGTGACCGCGCGGGGATGTTTCGGCGCGCGGGCGAACACCGCGGCGGCGAAGATCGCGGCCTCGTGCAACAGGTCCGCGATCAACTCCTCGAAATCGGCGCGGGTGAGCTTGAGCGCCTGTCCGGCAACGTGATCGATGGTGACCGCCGGGGCGATGGACAGGTGCTCCTTGGCGGCCCGGGCGCGATTGATGAGCATCGTGCGGTTGGGCCGGGTGCCGCGGCGGGCGAAATGGCAGTCGAGCAGATGGTGGTAGATCAGCTCGTCCATGGCGTTGCCGCTGATGTTGTCGGTGCGCTCGCTGTGCAGTACCGCGTCGTCGGCGACGTCGGCCACCGAGACGGTCATACCGGAGGCGCCGAGATCGATCAGGCCGACCGTTTCGTACCGGTCCAGCAGCCCGGTGTGGCGCAGATAGGTCAGTGCGGCAGTGCTTTCCAGGATCAGCTGGACGTCGCGGCGCTGGCGGCCGATGGCGGAGCGGATCGCCACGGCCTGTTCCCGATCGCGGTAGGCGACCGCGATGGCGCCGGGGGTGGGAAACGGTTCGCCGGGCGCCGGTGCGGCGGCGCCCGCACCGCGCGGGTACACGAATTCGCGGGGCATCCGAGTGGTCATCAGCTCGATCGAGGAGGCCACCAGATCACCGAGATCGGATTGTGCGGCGTCCGCGGAGACGATCCGGTAGTCGAATTCCTGAGCGCCGTTGGGTGCGGTGGCGACAAGCGCCGAGCACACCACCTCGTTCCCGGCGGAAATGCCGAGGGATGTTCGCATGTTCACCTCCCTTCGAGCGGATGGTCATCGCGTCGCCGACCATCGGATGCGGACAGCACGGACATCCGCGTGGATGGCGGATGGTCCGAGCCGATCGGGCCGGGCCCGTGATCCGGTCGGGCGTGGGGTCCGGCGACGATCACTTGCGGTCTGATACTCGTTCCATGGTGTGCGCCAAGGGCTCGCGCGGGGTGAAGCAGTATGTACAACGCTCGGCGGATCGCGTGACGATGTGGAACCATTCGACTGCACCTCCCGATGGCGCGGAGCCTTCTGGCGGCACGGCATCTGTATGGCACGGCAACATCACGAAGCCGTCGTCCATAGTGTCACATTCCGTTATCCGAACGTTACAGATTTTTCGGATCGATTACCACCGTGTTGGCCGTGTGACTCGAGTTACCTGTGAGGTGCAGGGTCATCGCGGGTTTCCGCCGGAAAATCGTCGGCGTGTCGCGCAACGTGTCGCACCGCGGCCGGTTGCGGGGCGGGTGTCGAATAAATCAGCACTACCCAACCTTGAGCGCTGGCACTCTGCTGTATAGAGTGCTAGGTGGCACTGGTGGAAGTTGCTCAGCTGCCAGCACGACCACTGCACTGGGGTCCCGGCACCCGCGACGACGGGGCTATGCGCAGGGTCGGCACACGACCGAAACCGTGAGTCCGGGGAACAGCCCCGGACGAGAAGAAATCCCCTGAAAGTGGAGGGCTCAACGTGGCGAGCGTGAACATCAAGCCGCTCGAGGACAAGATCCTCGTCCAGGCCGGCGAGGCCGAGACGACGACCGCCTCCGGCCTGGTCATCCCCGACACGGCGAAGGAGAAGCCCCAGGAGGGCACCGTCATCGCCGTGGGTCCCGGGCGGGTCACCGACACGGGCGACCGCATCCCGGTGGATGTGAAGGAAGGCGACACCGTCATCTACAGCAAGTACGGCGGCACCGAGATCAAGTACAACGGCGAGGAGTACCTGATCCTGTCGGCGCGCGACGTCCTGGCTGTCGTCAACAAGTGACCCAGCTGTAGGCGAATGCTGCCCCGGCGCCCTGAGATGAGGCACCGGGGCAGCGTTCGTTACGGCGCCTCCGCGGCGCTCGAGCTCGGCCCGGCGGCAGTCCGCGTGCGCGGGGCCCGGCGAGCGCCGACGACCAGACACTGAAGGAATTTCGAAACATGGCAAAGCAGATCGAGTTCGACGAGAAGGCTCGTCGGGCAATGGAGCGCGGCGTCGACAAGCTCGCCGACGCCGTCAAGGTCACGCTCGGTCCCCGCGGCCGGCATGTGGTCCTGGCCAAGGCATTCGGCGGCCCGGCCGTCACCAACGACGGCGTCACCATCGCCCGCGACATCGACCTCGAGGACCCCTTCGAGAACCTGGGCGCGCAGCTGGTCAAGAGCGTCGCCACCAAGACCAACGATGTCGCCGGCGACGGCACCACCACCGCCACCGTGCTGGCGCAGGCGCTGATCAAGGGTGGCCTGAAGAACATCGCCGCCGGGGCCAACCCGATCGCCCTCGGCACGGGTATGAGCAAGGCCGCCGACGTGGTCTCCGAGGCGCTGCTGGCGGCGGCCGAGCCGGTCTCCGGTGAGAAGGCCATCGCGCAGGTCGCCACCGTCTCCTCCCGCGACGAGGAGATCGGCGAGATGGTCGGCAAGGCGCTGACCACCGTCGGCAAGGACGGCGTGGTCACCGTGGAGGAATCCTCCCTGGTGAGCACCGACCTCGAGATCACCGAGGGCGTGCAGTTCGACAAGGGTTATCTGTCCGCGTATTTCGTCACCGACCTGGACAAGCAGGAAGCGGTGCTCGAGGACGCCGTGGTGCTGCTGCACCGCGAGAAGATCAGCTCGCTGCCGGATCTGCTTCCGCTGCTGGAGAAGATCGCCGAGAACGGCAAGCCCGTGCTGATCATCGCCGAGGACGTCGAGGGCGAGGCGCTGTCCACCCTGGTCGTCAACGCGATTCGCAAGACGCTCAAGGTCGTCGCGGTCAAGGCGCCGTTCTTCGGCGACCGCCGCAAGGCGTTCCTGGACGATCTGGCCATCGTCACCGGCGCGACCGTGGTCAACCCCGATCTGGGCATCAGCCTGCGTGAGGCGGGCCTGGACGTGCTCGGTTCGGCGCGTCGCGTGGTCGTCACCAAGGATGAGACCACCATCGTCGACGGTGCGGGCACCCAGGAGGCCATCGACGGGCGAATTGCCCAGCTGCGCAGCGAGATCGAGGCCACCGACTCCGATTGGGACCGCGAGAAGCTCGAGGAGCGGCTGGCCAAGCTGGCCGGCGGCGTCGCGGTGATCAAGGTCGGCGCGGCCACCGAGACCGCGCTCAAGGAGCGCAAGTACCGAGTCGAGGACGCGGTCAGCGCGGCCAAGGCGGCGGTCGAGGAGGGCATCGTCCCCGGCGGCGGCACCGCTCTGGTGCAGGCGAGCACCAAGCTGGCCGAACTGCGTGAATCGCTCTCCGGCGATGCGGCGGTCGGCGTCGAGGTCGTGCGCAAGGCGCTCGAGGCCCCGCTGTACTGGATCGCCAGCAACGCGGGTGTCGACGGTGCGGTCGTGGTCAGCAAGGTCGCCGACACCAAGGACGGCTTCAACGCCGCCACCCTCACCTACGGTGATCTGGTCACCGAGGGCGTCGTGGACCCGGTGAAGGTGACCCGCTCCGCGGTTCTCAACGCCGTCTCCGTCGCCCGCATGGTGCTCACCACCGAGAGCGCCGTCGTCGACAAGCCCGCCGAGGAAGAGGCCGACGACCACCACGGTCACGCGCACTGAGCTGTATTTTTGGCCTCCGCTTCGCTGCGGCGGGTTTTCGGCGCTGTAAGGCTCGTCGTTCGGCCCTCGAGACTCGGCCTTCGGCCATGCGCTTCGAGGGCCGAACGACGAGCCCGCGCCGAAAACCCTTGGGGTTGGCCTTGCTGAGCCTTTCGCTTCGCGGGCGATTTCCAGCGGGACGGAGACGCTTCGCCGCTGGGCGCGTTGGTGTTTCGCCTCGCCTCGCTTCGCCTCGGGGCGATGGGTGTGTGCCGAAGTCTTTGGGGTTCGGTGTGGTCGAGTCTTTCGCTTCGCCAGCGGTTACGCCGGACTGAGACGCTTCGGTGGTGTACTTGTCCGGGCTCCGGGCTCCGGGCTCCGGGCTCCGGGCTCCGGGCTCTGGGTTTGGGCTGGGGGCTCTGGGCTCTGGGTTTGGGCTGGGGGCTCTGGGTTTGGGCTTCGCTTCGCTGCAGCGAAGCGAAACCCAAACCCGGTTCGGCGCCCTCGCGGCGACGCTGGGCGGTGTCGTGGAATGAACGGTCTGGCTGAAGCGCGTGTTCGTGTGGTGTTGGGGGAGTGTGCAACTCGCGTAGCCGGTTGTTGGCTTCGGCTACGCGCGAGCGATTCGCGGTCGAGTGGGCTTGCCCGCCGAAGGCGCGAGTTTCTCGGTTCAACCGTGTGTTTCGAGGATGGTCGGCAACGGGTCGATCTTCAACGGAGGCTCGCGGACTGTGCCGCGCGGGGGTGGGGAAGTGGGTCTCCCGCGTTTCGGATTAGTTATCCCGATGGGATATCCGGAATTTCGGCCGGCGCGGCCCAGGACATTCGTTTCGGGGTAAACAGAATTGCGGGCCGTTCACATTCATTCATGAATGTGAACGGCCCGTTGACTTATCAGGAATATCGAGATTCTCGGCTGCGGATTCGGTTGTCCCGCAGTGGGTCGGAATCGGCTAGGCGGTAGGGCTGCCCGGGTGTACCGGATTACGTGGCGTACGGGCCGGTGCGGGACTTTCGGACTCTTCCGCGGCAATCATGTCCAGGACGCGATCGCGTAGCGAGGCGGGCGGTGGGGTTGCCGACGCCGAGGCGAACAGGGTGAGAGCTTGTCGGTTCAGCTGCACTTCCGTGTTGAAGTCCGCACGCAGCGCCGGGTCGTCGCCCTCGGCTATCTCCCGCACTGCGCGCTGGTCCTCGTCGCCGATCGACCCGAGCGCGACCATGTGCGCGAGATCGATCTGGCTTTCGTTCATCTCACGTCACTCCCAAATTCTTCTTCAGTCTGGTCAAGCCGTCCCTGATACGGGACTTAACGGTCGGTAACCCTACGCCGAGCTGCGCGGCTACCTCCGCATACGTATGTCCGCCGAAGTAGGCGAGCGAGATGGCCTCTCGCTGCGTGGCGGTCAGCGTTTCCAGGCCCGCGCGTACGGCCTGCTGCTCCAGGCGCCTGCCGACCTCCTCGGTGACCTCGTCGAACTCGTTACCGAGAGTGCTTGCCCCGTAGGCGACCTCGCGCAGGGCGTGGGCCTGTTCCGCGCGAACCCGGTCGACCGCGCGCCGGTGGGCCAGCGTCATCAGCCAGGTGACCGCGGAACCCTTGGTCGCGTCGAAATTGGCTGCGGTACGCCAGATCTGGAGGTAGACCTCCTGCGTGGTCTCCTCCGCGTAACCCGGATCGTGTAGTACGCGCAGTACCAGGCCGAATACACGTGCACATGTTCGGTCGTACAGTTCGGCGAAGGCTCGTTGATCGGACAGCCCGCACCGTTCCAGTAGTGCTGCCAGTTCGAGTCCTTCGGCTGCGCGCGCCGTCACCGCAGAGTCCACGCTGGGGGAGTTCGCCCGCCCGTCCCGAAACGCTTGGTGGAACGAGTCGTCCTCTGCGGCCGGCGGCCGCGTTGTCACAACGCTCCATTCTGTGTCATCGGCCACTACCGTAGCCTGCCGCTATGACCTCCTCTCCGCTGGGGTATCGGCAAAACCGACTGCGCCTCAGCGGTTTTCGGACATCGCTCGACACGCGGAGATTTTTCGTTGGACACGCCGCGGACACGCCGAGTACATATGCGAAACGCCGTATTGGTGCGCAGTGGATCAACGTCGAACTTGCTCGGTGGATACGGACTGCTGCATGGTTGCGTAGACCGTTTCCGCTGAATCAGGCGGCGCTTGCCGTAATCTCGGGTGGCAACGCTGCCGACCGCCGCACCGCAGGTCTCACGGCGGTAGCCGAATATTCCAGAGTGCGGTGTCCGTGCTGTTCACTGACCGGTGCTCGAGTGGCCGGGTATTTGCTAGGGATTCGGCGCACCCGCGTTCGCGGATGGGGAGAAATTTTCTCCGAACCTCGGCGGCGGCGCGTTCGGGCGGCTCAGACGGCGACGCGGCGGCGGTTACGGCGCGCGTGCATTTCGCGTTCGGTCTCGGACAGGCCACCCCAGATGCCGTACGGCTCGCTGACCTTCAGCGCGTGGCTGCGGCACTGCATGAGCACCGGGCAGTTCCGGCAGATCTCCTTGGCGCGCAGCTCACGCTGGGTGCGGGCACGCCCGCGCTCGCCGTCGGGATGGAAGAATACCGACGAGTCCACTCCGCGGCAGGATCCGCGCATCTGCCAATCCCAGACGTCGGCATTCGGCCCTGGGAGGTGAGTGGGCATGGGCATGGTGAACTCCTCGATGGTGCGAGCTCGTCGGCGTTGTCGAGCGGTGCGGTAGCAACGGCCGTCCGGCTCCCTTGGCGCGGCCGGATGGGACCTCGCCGAGATCGGGCTCGGACTGTGTCGCCGGGGGTCCGGCGATCGCAGTTCGCGGCACTCACATTTTCGTGCGGCGCCGACGACGGCGATGTCGTACGTTAGGACGGACAAACAAATCGAGTCAATAGTTTCCACATTGGGGATTTCAAACCGAGTGAATCGCAGATTTAACCTCTGCGCTGTTTACTTTTCAGCTTAGTGTCGAGATACTGATCTGTTTGGCGTTCGCGCCCGCTTGGCGGCAATCATGTGAGCGCTCACAAAACTGCAGGTAAACGGTAGTTTCCTGATGGAAATGCTCGGTTCGAAGCGGCGCCGCGCGCACCGGGTTCTGTGACCGATGTCATGGTTTGGGCCGACATTCTCCTGGTTCGGGGCCCGTTCGGATGGCCGTTGCGGGGCGTGCAGGTTAATTACCCGAAAAGCGTGCGAACTTTTGACGTGCGTGCTAGGTGATTGCGTGAAGGAGTTTTACGAGATCGAAACACCTGCGCCGCTTTCTGCATGCCGGATGGTTGCCGGGAGTTCCGCCGATGCCTCGGAACAGGTGCGTCGATAGGGTGCTGCGATGCCCGAGTTCAGTTCTGCATCCCGGCCGCGGCACGCGGTATTCGCCGCGGCCGCCTTCGGCTCCGATCCGCGTGCGGCGACCGCGCAATTGCCCGGCGCGGCCGATGGCGTCGAGTCGTGGCTGCGCGCGGTCGCGCTGGGCGGACAGGGCCGGTACGCCGCCGCGCGTGCGGAACTGCGTCGCGCGTACCGGTTGACCGGTGATTCGGCACTGCGTTCGCTGGTCACCAGCACCGAGGCGTCACTGTTGCGGCAGTTGGGCCGGCACGCCGAGGCGGCGATCTCGGATGGCCGGGCCCTGGCCGGCGCGTGCGGTTCGGGAACCCCGCTCGCGCCCACTGCCCGCGTCATCGACACCGAAGTGATCTTTGTCACACGTATCGAAGCGGTGTGCGACGCGCTGACCGGCCTTGCCGCCGATGCGCTCGGAACCGCCCGCCCGGCCCTCGCGGCTCGGCTGCTGGAACGTTGCCGCGAGCCGCTCGGGCGATGCGAGGGCTGGCGCACCCGGCTGCGCTGGCACTGGGTTTGCGCCGAGACCGCCCTCGCGGCTCCGGGGTCCGGCCTGATCGACCGGACCGCGCGCGAGCACGCCGCGGCGGCCGTGGCGATCGCACAGGATTGCCCCTCGGTGCGGCACGCCGTCAAGTCCCGTCTACTTCTGGCCGCCGCGACTGCCGCGGACGGTGACCCCGGTCGCTCCGCCGAACTCGCGGCGGCTGTCTCCGAGGAGTGCCGCGAACACGGACTGCTCCCGCTGCGATGGGCGAGCGCGATGCTTCGCGGCGGAGTCGAAACCGGTTCCGCCGCAACACGCGCGGCCGCCGAAGCAGCCGAGTGTGCTCGTGAACTCGCGGTACGCGGCGGTCTATTGCGTTCGGAGACCTAGGTTCTCGGCGACCCGTAGATTCACCGTGTTGCCGAACCGGAGGTTTGGAACGGCTATTGTTGGTTCCGTTCCGCCGACCGGTGGAAGCACTGGTCAACCATGGACCGTGCCACTTGTAACGCCAGGAATATCTCTGACGATGACGCACACGGGCGAGGAGTTGGACACCGCCGTCGCTGCCGCAGCGCAGGGTGATCGTTCGGCTCTGGCCCAGGTATTGGAGATCGTTCGCCCGTTGGTAGTGCGCTACTGCCGGGCGCGAATCGGTTCGGCGGAGCGTGGGCAGCTCTCCGCGGACGACATAGCGCAGGAGGTGTGCTTGGCCGTGATGACCGCCCTGCCGCGGTATCAGGATCAGGGCCGGCCCTTCATGGCTTTCGTCTACGGAATCGCTTCGCACAAGGTCGCAGACGCCCATCGCAACGCCGCCCGTAACAAGTCGGACGCGATGGCCGAAGTACCAGATGTCATATCCACCGACCAGGGGCCGGAACAGCGAGCTCTCGAATCCGAAGCCGGACGGCAGATGAACACTCTGCTGGCCACGCTTCCGGACAAGCACCGGGAGATCTTGATCCTGCGCTTGGTGATGGGTCTGTCAGCGGAAGAAACCGCAACCGCCGTGGGCAGTACGGCGGGTGCGGTGCGGGTGGCTCAGCACCGGGCTCTCGCGAAACTCAAGTCACAAGTGGCGAGGGCAGGTGAAATGTATGGCTAGGGATGGCGAGCGCGGTCGGGGCGACTGGAAGGCGCGGCTTGGATCGCAGAACAGCGGTCCCTACGCCGAGGATTCCGGTGACACCGGACCGGTGGATATCGTCGCGGTTCGTCGCGACGATGCGCTGATCGATGCGATCGCCGGCGATGGAACCGTGTCGACCGACAGCGACGAGGAGTATCAACTCGCGACGCTGCTGGCGAACTGGCGGTCCGACATCGTCGACGAGCCGTTGCCGGCCGGACCGGATCTGGACGACATTGTCGCGGCTGTCAACCAGGAAATCGGTGCTCGGCAAACAAGGGTCAACGTCGCCAAGCGCGGTCACCTGCGGCTCGTGCGCCCGCTCATGGGCGCCGCGGCCGCGGTCGCGCTGATCGCCGGCGGTATGACCGCGTTCTCCTACAACGCCGAGCCCGGCGATCCGCTGTGGAAGGTCAAGGAGGTCGTGTTCAGTCAACAGGCCCAGACCACCATCGCGCAGAACGCCCAGGGCGATATGGCCAAGGCGCAGGAGCTGATCGCCGAGGGGCACCCCGATCAGGCCAAGCCGCTCCTGGCGAGCGCGCAGGCCAGTGCGGGGCAGCTCAGCGATTCGGGTCGCAAGCAGACCCTCACCGAGCGGTGGAACGAGGTCTGGACGCAGTTGCACGACAAGGCGCCCGAGATCGCCGCCTCGCTGCTGCCCAGCGGCGTGACCGTGCCGACGCTGCCGAGTGGAGCCGTGTTGCCCACGACGCTCCCGTCGTGGCCCAACGGCCAGAATCCGGGCGGCAGTGCCTCGACCACGCGTGATCCGCGCATCTTGCAGGCGCCGTCGGGCAAGCCCACCTCCCCGCAGACTCCCGTCGAGACGGCGCCCGGCGGAGTCACGCTGCCGACCACCCAGCCCGGCAACCCGCCCACCACACACGGGAATCCGCCGACCACGAACGAGAAGCCGCCGACCAGCCTGCCTGGCGGACACGAGCCCACCGGAACCGTTCAACCCACGATCGAGCCGACGAGCGTTCGGGTCGTGCCGACCATGGGGACGGGCCCGACGACGCATCCCGTTCCGACCGAGAATCCACTGCCGACCCAGCAGCATTCGCTGCCCACCGTGCAGCCGGAGCCGGTCCTGCCCTCGACGGTGCACATACCGTCGGGCGGTGGGCTGCTGCCGGGCGGGGGAATCAAATAGCCCGAGTACGGGCACAGAAGAACAACGCGGCGTTCTCACAACGACCGGACGGCCCACAGGGCGTCCGGTTCTTTTTTCGCTTCGTCCGGCCCGCGCATCCGCGCCGGCCGGACGAAGCGGATCAGGCGTCGAACCCGTCGAATCCGTCGCCGTGCAATGCCTCGTTCATCGAGGCGTCGGCGTACCCGCGGCAGTAGTCCCACGTCACGTAGGCCTCCGGTGTCGGATCGTAGGCCGGCTCGTGCGGGCGCACCGTACCGTCGACCAGGAGCTGGAGTAGGTTGGCGCGCAACATATCCCAATCGTGGTAGTGATCCTGCCGACAATCCTCGCAGCTCACCACGAGTCCGCGGATACCGCGGTGCGCGAGTAGCGCCTCGTAGACCGCGAGGTCGGCGAGATCCTCTTCGACCGCTAGCCGCTCGTGGGGGTCCAGCGGCTCCCCAGGCTCGATGGCATCCAGCGCGGCCGACGGGTCGGAGGGGTCTCCGGCGAATGGGTCCGGCGGCAGGCCAGGTGGTAGATGGTCACGCACATTCCCACGGTACGCAGAACCACCCCCTCCGCGCCAGCGCTGTGAATATTTTGACGGGCCTGTCGCGCATCCAGCAAACCCCGCACACCCCCGAACGCGCAACTCGGGAGCCGATGGGGGCCGGGCCGTCCGCCGGTGTCAGCGGAGCCGCCGCGCTCGCGCACATTCGCGGCCGATACCATGGACGCCAGGCGCCGGGAAAGACTTTTCGGCTCCGCAATCCGTCAGAGAAATTCGCGAGCCCGGGCGTGTTCCGGGCTCACAGCGTTCGAGGTCCAGGAGGGGTCGATCCGATGAGTAGTCCCGTGATGGGCGAACGCGCCGTCCGCCCTCGTACGGGTGGCGACGATCCGAACAAGATCGCCATGCTCGGCCTCACGTTCGACGATGTGTTGCTGCTGCCCGCCGCTTCGGATCTGATCCCCAGCTCGGTGCAGACGTCGAGCCGGTTGAGCCGGGACATCACGCTGCGCACGCCGCTGGTGAGTTCGGCGATGGATACCGTCACCGAGGCGCGCATGGCGATCGCCATGGCGCGTGCGGGCGGTATGGGCGTGCTGCACCGCAATCTCGCGGCGGCCGATCAGGCATCGCAGGTGGAGACGGTGAAGCGCTCCGAGGCCGGGATGGTCACCGACCCGGTCACCTGCCGCCCCAGCGACACCCTCGCCGAGGTCGACGCCATGTGCGCGCGGTTCCGCATCTCCGGTCTGCCGGTGGTGGACGAGACCGGCGAGCTGGTGGGCATCATCACCAACCGGGACATGCGCTTCGAGGTCGATCAGAACCGCCGCGTCGCCGACGTGATGACCAAGGCCCCGCTGATCACCGCGCAGGAGGGCGTCACCGCCGAGGCCGCGCTGGGTCTGCTGCGCCGGCACAAGGTGGAGAAGCTGCCGATCGTCGATGGCGAGGGCCGGTTGCGCGGGCTCATCACCGTCAAGGACTTCGTCAAGACCGACCAGTACCCGAACGCCACCAAGGACCGGGACGGCCGCCTGCTGGTCGGCGCGGCCGTCGGCGTCGGCGAGGACTCCTGGTCCCGCGCGATGACGCTCGCCGATGCCGGGGTCGACGTGCTGGTCGTGGATACCGCGCACGGCCATCAGGTGCAGGTGCTGGAGATGGTCACCAAGGTCAAGACCGAGGTCGGCGACCGCATCCAGGTCATCGGCGGCAACGTCGCCACCCGCGAGGGCGCCGCGGCGCTGATCGCCGCCGGTGTGGACGCGGTGAAGGTGGGGGTGGGCCCCGGCTCGATCTGCACCACCCGCGTGGTCGCCGGTGTCGGCGCGCCGCAGATCACCGCGATCCTGGAGGCCGTCGCGGTGTGCAAGCCCGCGGGGATTCCGGTGATCGCCGACGGCGGCATCCAGTTCTCCGGTGATATCGCCAAGGCCATCGCGGCCGGTGCGTCCACCGTGATGCTCGGCTCGTTGCTGGCCGGCACCGCCGAGTCGCCGGGTGAGCTGATCCTGGTCGGCGGCAAGCAGTTCAAGAGCTACCGCGGTATGGGGTCGCTGGGCGCCATGCAGGGCCGCGGGCAGGCCAAGTCCTACTCCAAGGACCGCTACTTCCAGGACGACGTACTCGCCGAGGACAAGTTGGTGCCCGAGGGCATCGAGGGGCGGGTGCCGTTCCGCGGTCCGGTCAATCAGGTGATCCACCAGTTGGTGGGGGGTCTGCGGGCGGCCATGGGCTACACCGGATCGCAGTCGATCCCGGACCTGCAGAACAAGCAGTTCGTGCAGATCACCGCGGCCGGACTCAAGGAGAGCCACCCGCACGACATCACGATGACCGTCGAGGCGCCCAACTACACCGGGCGCGGCTGACACCCCGGTAACCGGGGGGCGACTGGGCGCTGGTGAGGGTGGTTAGGCTCTTGCTGTGCGTCCGGCTCCCGCGCGACATCGGGCCCGTGCTCGTTGCGGGGGCGGTTGCGTGTGCGACGCGGCTCGTTGTTCCGGACCGCGACATCCGCGGTGACGGAGCACCGGCGGATCCGCGGAACGACCGGGCTCCCGGCCCCGCGAACCCGCGATGCCCGAGGCGGCGCAGCACATACTGCGCAGGAATTAAGGAGTACTCACATGCGCGACATGGTCGAGATCGGCATGGGCCGGACCGCCCGGCGGACGTACGAACTGGACGATGTCGACATCGTTCCCTCCCGGCGCACCCGCTCGTCCAAGCACGTGTCCCTGGCCTGGCAGCTCGATGCCTACCGGTTCGACATCCCGCTGGTGGCGCATCCGACCGACGCGCTGGTGTCGCCGGAGTTCGCGATCGAACTCGGCCGCCTCGGCGGGCTCGGCGTCATCAACGGCGAGGGGCTGTGGGCCCGGCACGCCGATGTGGCCTCCTGCATCGATCGTCTGCTGGAGGTGGCCGAGAAGGAGGGCACCGAGGCCGCGATCGCCCTGCTGCAATCGCTGCACGCCGCGCCGATGCAGCCGGATCTGCTGGCCTCGGCGGTCGCGCAGGTGCGCGCCGCGGGCGTGACGGTGGCGGTGCGGGTGAGCCCGCAGAACGCCCGCGCGCTGACCCCGGGCCTGGTGCAGGCGGGAATCGACCTGCTGGTCGTGCACGGCACGATCATCTCCGCCGAACACGTCGGCGACGGCGAGCCGCTGAACCTCAAGACCTTCATCGCCGACCTGGACGTCCCGGTGGTCGCGGGCGGGGTGAGCGACCACCGCACCGCACTGCACCTGATGCGTACCGGCGCGGCCGGTGTCATCGTCGGTTACGGCTCGACCGCGGGCGCGACCACCACCGGCGAGGTGCTGGGCATCGGAGTGCCGATGGCCACCGCGATCGCCGACGCCGCCGCGGCCCGCCGGGATTACCTGGACGAGACCGGCGGTCGGTATGTGCACGTCATCGCGGACGGTGACGTCGTGTCCTCCGGGCAGCTGGCCAAGGCCATCGCCTGCGGCGCCGACGCGGCCATGCTCGGCGTCCCGCTGGCGCTGGCGCAGGAGTCGCCCGCCCGCGGCTGGTACTGGCCCGCCGCGGCCGCACACCCGTCCGTCCCGCGCGGCGCCCTGCTGAAGTTCGCCGACGAGGACGACCGCCCGACCCTGCAGCAACTCCTCTACGGCCCGTCCAGCGATCCGTGGGGTTCGATGAATCTCGTTGGCGGCCTTCGTCGTTCGATGGCCAAGGCCGGTTACCGCGAACTCAAGGAATTCCAGAAGGTGGGCCTGAGCGTCCGCGCCTAGTGGGACTGGGTCAACACGGTCTCTCTGAGGAATTTGCGGATGGCGGAGTTCACCTGCGCCGGATGGGTCATGTTGACCGCCTGACGGGCTGCCTCGATCTCGACGAAACGTGAATTCGTCAGTCGCCGTGCCATTTCCATGGCGTTGGTACGGGCGATACCGGCCTGGGCGGGGTGGATGACCAGGACCGGGCAGGTGATCTCGGGCAGGCGGTCCAGGACCGAATCGCGGCCCAGAACGCAGCCCGCGGCCACCTCGGTGGCGTGCGGGTCGCGGGAGAGCCAGCGCTTGATCCAGACCGCGCGATACCAGGCGTCCTCGCCGATCAGCCACTGCGCCAGCTGCTCGGCCATCTGGCGGCGCAGGCGCGGTTCGTGCCAGCGCTCCAGGAAGCGCCGGGAATTCTCCAGCTCGTGTGCGGTCGGGGCGTGCGCCTCGGTGGCGATCAGGATCAGTGCCGCGACGCGTTCGGGGGCCAGCAGCGCCGTGCGGATGGCGCTGAACCCGCCCTGCGACGTGCCGCCGACGATCGCGCGATCCACCCGGAGTTGATCGAGGACGGTGAGCGCGTCGCGTGCGGAAGTCCAGTAACTGAACGGCAGGCCCTGGTCCCGAGTCTGCCCGTGGCCGCGGGCATCCCAGGTGACGATGCGGAATTCCGGGGACAGCGCGGCGACCTGCGAGGCGAACATCGTTCTGTCCATGAAGAATTCGTGCCCGAGTAGCACCACCGGGCTGTGCCCACCGCTGTCCTCGTAGTGGATTTCGGCGTCGATCGCACGGGCGAATGGCACGAGCACGAGGATAGCTGGAACCCACGGCCGATACGGGCGGTTGTCCAGCTTGTCCCACCGGTACACCGCGATGTCCCGCCGAATCCGGCGCTGCTCCACATTCGCCGGAGCACTGTTGCGCCGCATGAGGATTCGATCGCGTCCGCCCGGAAGCAACACTGCGAAGTCCGCCTCGAAGCCGATGACGTCGACCTGTTGGGTGCCCGGAACACCGCCTTGCCAGCATGCGCCGGTCCGGCACACCACACCCCCAGTCCCGCCGAAGCGAAGCGAGGCGAAACCCCGACGCGCCCAGCGGCGAAGCGTCTCTGTCGGGCTGGGAGTCGCCCGCGAAGCGATAGGTTCAGCAACGCCAACCGCAAAGGTTTTCGGCGCGGGCTCGTCGTTCAGCCCTCGAAGCGCATGGCCGAAGGCCGAGTCTCGAGGGCTGAACGACGAGCCTTACAGCGCCGAAAACAGCCGGAGCGAAGCGGAGGCCGAAAATACAGCCTCGTAGACTGTTGCGGTGGCAGAAACCCAGCGACCGGTGCTCGTTGTCGATTTCGGGGCGCAGTATGCGCAGTTGATCGCGCGGCGGGTTCGCGAATCCAGCGTTTACTCCGAGGTGATCCCGCATACCACGACCGTCGAGGAGATCGCCGAACGCGCGCCGCTCGCGGTGATCCTGTCGGGCGGGCCGTCGAGTGTGTACGCCGAGGGCGCGCCGCAGCTGGATGCCCGGCTGTTCGATCTGAAGATCCCGGTCTTCGGCATCTGCTACGGATTCCAGGCGATGGCCCAGGCCCTGGGCGGTTCGGTCGCGCAGACCGGCACCCGCGAGTACGGACGCACCGAACTCAGCGTCGACGGCGGTGTGCTGCACGGCGGTCTGCCCACCGTGCAGCCGGTCTGGATGAGTCACGGCGACGCGGTCACCGACGCTCCGGCGGGCTTCGAGGTCACCGGTACCAGCGCGGGCGCCCCGGTGGCGGCGTTCGAGGACACCGAGCGGCGGCTGGCCGGCGTCCAGTATCACCCCGAGGTTCTGCACTCCCCGCACGGTCAGCAGGTGCTGAGCCGGTTTCTGCACGAGATCGCCGGCATCCCGGCGGCGTGGACCCCGGCCAATATCGCCGAGGTATTGATCGAACAGGTGCGGGACCAGGTCGGCGATGGGCACGCGATCTGCGGCCTGTCCGGCGGCGTCGACTCCGCGGTGGCCGCCGCCTTGGTACAGCGTGCCATCGGCGACCGGCTGACCTGCGTTTTCGTCGACCACGGCCTGTTGCGGGCGGGGGAGCGCGAGCAGGTACAACGCGATTTCGTCGCCGCGACCGGAGCCAAGCTGGTGACCGTCGACGCGGTGGACAAATTCCTCGGCGAGTTGAAGGGCGTCACCGATCCGGAGGACAAGCGCAAGATCATCGGGCGCGAATTCATTCGCTCGTTCGAGGACGCCGTGGCGCAGGTCGTGAAAGAGGCCGGGGCGGAGGAGGATTCGACCCCGAAGGTGGAATTCCTGGTGCAGGGCACGCTGTATCCGGATGTGGTGGAGTCCGGCGGCGGCGCGGGCACCGCGAATATCAAGAGCCATCACAATGTCGGCGGTCTGCCGGAGGATCTGGAGTTCTCGCTCGTCGAGCCGCTGCGGTTGCTGTTCAAGGACGAGGTGCGCGCGGTCGGGCGCGAACTGGGGCTGCCCGAGGAAATCGTTGCGCGCCAACCGTTCCCGGGGCCGGGGCTGGCCATCCGCATCGTCGGCGAGGTCACCCGGGACAGGCTGGAGACGCTGCGGCACGCCGACGCCATCGCTCGCGAGGAGTTGACCGCGGCGGGGCTGGATCGGCAGATCTGGCAGTGCCCGGTGGTGCTGCTGGCCGACGTGCGCAGCGTGGGCGTCCAGGGCGACGGCCGCACCTACGGTCATCCGATCGTGCTGCGCCCGGTGTCCAGTGAGGACGCGATGACCGCCGACTGGACGCGGCTGCCGTTCGACGTGCTCGAGCGCATCTCCACCCGCATCACCAACGAGGTCGCCGAGGTCAACCGCGTCGTGCTCGACGTGACGAGCAAGCCGCCGGGGACCATCGAGTGGGAGTGAGCGCGGGACTCGCGTGCGGACAGGGCCCGGACCGTTCGACGGTCCGGGCTCTGCTGTGTCCGGGAGTTCAGCGTCATTCCGGATTTCGGCGTCGGCGTCGACGCGGTGAGATCACCATCACGATCCCGGCGACGATGGCTACGGCCACCACGATCCAGCCGACCGGGACGATGCTGTGCGTGGGCCACGCGGACGGTCCCAGGAACGCCCACACACTCACCAGCAGCGCCAGGAATCCCGCGAACAGGAGTGAGAACGACGGCCCGCGACGGGTTTCCGGATCCTCGGTCCTGGTATTCTCAGCCATGGGTCACCTCCGCATCTCCGGCCTGAACATCGATATCGAGGGTGAGCACCGGACCGGTGGCCGGTCCCACGAGTCCCTGCGGACAACTGACGTCGCCGGCCTTCGCCCGGCACCGCGCGTCCAGGCGCATCGACGCGGGTACCAGGACGTGGAAGTCGCCCGCGCGCGCATGCACCGCGACGGTGCGGTTCTCGGTGAGATTCAGCGACCGCAGATCCAGCGTTCCGTCGCCCGCGGTGATCTGGTACGTGGGATTCAGTTCGGCTGTCGTGGCCGGTGTCCAGGTGTGCTGACCCATCGTGGAGCGGTCGAAGGTCACCGGGCCCACGAGTGAGGCCAGGACGACGAATCCGGCCAGCGGTGCGAGCAGCACCATCAGGCCGTAGCCGCGTCGCAGGAACGCGCCGGTCAGCAAGCCGAGACCGATCACCGCCAGCGCGACCGCGCCGATCCGGCCGGGGGTCATCCAGCTCACGCCGGCCGCGGCCAGCGCACCCGCCGCGGCCGCGGCGAGTACGGCCAAGCCGATCACGATCGGGGTGAGCCGGGAGCGCGGACGCGGTGGCGGCGGAGTCGGCAGCACCGGGCGGCGCGGCGTGGGATCGGGCAGATCCCAGGCCAGCGGGGACACCCCCAGCGGATCCCAGCCCGAGGAGGCCGGGCCGATCCGGGACGGATCCGGAGCCGGCCGGAACGAGCCGGCACGCGGGGGCGTAACCGGTTGTGCGCCTTGACTGTTCGCTTCGGTGCTGGTCGGGGGGAGTTCCTCGTCCGTCGGTGCGCCGGGCGAATCCTGTTCCGCGGTGGTCGAATCCACCGGTGCCTCGGAGCGGAGTACGGCGGTGTCCGTCTCCGAGGCATCGGCCTCGGTGTGCGCCGCGGGCTCTCGCGGAATGACCTCGGTCGCGGTGTCGGATACCGGAAACTCCTGTGCGGCAGTGTCTTTCGGCTGGTCCGGCGTGTAGTGGTCGGGGAGTCTGGTGTAGGGGCCGTAGGTCGGCCCGGTCCAGGTGGGACCGCCCGGGAACACCCCGGGGTATCCGGTCGGAGCGGGTCCGGCGTCGGGCAGCAGCGGATCGGCGCTGCCCGCGGGCGGATTGGGTTGACGCAGGTACAGCAGCCACCAACCGGCGACCATCAAGGCGAAACTGATCAGCCCGGCCCCGCCGAGTCCGGCGCCCACCGGTCCCACGGTGCTGACCGCGATCACCAGCGCGACGATCAGCACGAGTGTCTTGGTCGGCGACTGCATGCTGTGTCCCCGGCCGATCAGGCTCTCCGCCGCGGATACGTCGTCCTGGGCGGCGGGCATCAGCAACCACGCCAGCAGGTACAGCACGATGCCCGATCCGCCGAAGATCGTGGACACCACGAAGGCGACCCGCACCAGCACCGGGTCCACCCCGTAGCGGTGCCCGAACCCGGCCGCCACGCCGGCGACGGGTCCCCGACGCGGCAGCCGCACCGGCCGCGTCCGCCACAGATGCTGGAGCTGTTCGTTGAATCCGGTCCGGCCGGTCCCACCGGCCCAGCCGTTCGCTCTGGTCATAGCTCCATGGTGGCCGTGCCGGTGCCCGGATCGCATCGGGGATGTCCCTGATTGGTCTCCTGAGAATCGGCCTCGCGGCGCGGGTTCAGTCCCCGCGCATCCATTGCGGCCCGCCCCCGTCGCGGTTCGCGCCCTTCTCGATCATCGCGAGATTGTGGTAGAAGTGCAGGCCCCGGATGTTGGTATCGGTATTCGATGGCCGTCGTCCGGTGATCTCCTCGTAGTTCAGCCCGTCGACCAGGGTTTTGAGATAATCCATACTCGTCGGGATACCGGCCTGGCCCGGTGGCCGGCCGCCGAAACCCGGCCAGTAGGACGTCTGCAGATCCTCGATCACGTAGATGCCGTTCTCGCGCAGCGCCGGAAACAGCATCGCGAAGCTGGCCTTCACGTGTTCGCTGCGATGGCTGCCGTCGTCGATGACGACGTCCAGCGGCCCGGTCGCGGCCAGGACGCGCCGAAGGTCCTCGGGAGAGGACTGATCCCCCTGCAGCACCGTCGTGCGCGGGCCGGACATGCTCGTCTTGTCGAAGATGTCCAGGCCGTAGACCGCGGCCCGCGGGAAGTAGTTCTTCCACATCCGGAGCGATTCGCCGCCCCGGGCGGAATCCTGGTAGCCGCCGACCCCGATCTCCAGAATGGTCAGCCGGCGATCTCGGATCGGTTCGAAATGCCTTTCGTACCACTGCGGATACTGATGGGTGCCCCACTTGTCCGAGCCGTGGCGCACGCAGAGTTCGGCCAGCCCCGGCCGATAGCCGTGATCGATCGAATCCAGCAGCCTGCGTATGGTTTCGAAGACATCCTGCGGTAGGCCGAACCATCCGGGTGCATCGCCCTGGGCCCAGCGCAGGATCCGGGTGGCGCTGGATGCGCCGCCGCGGGGACCGTAGACCGTTCGGACGACCTCGGGCAGCGACTGCTCGATCGTGACGGCCGCCCCCGGGCGCGGGTCGGTGAAGACGGCCTTCGCGTCCTCGACGCGGATGGCGACCTCGGCGTCGGCGTCTGCCGTGTGCAACCGGAACAAGATGTCGGCGGGCGGGCAGCCGCGCAGATCCACGCGATCGAGTATCTCGGCCAGCACGGTTCGGGCGACCGGGGCCACACCGATGTCCGTGATGCATTCGATGAGGACGCGGTCGCCCGATCCGGCGGCGTCGAGCAGCCGGTCGATACCGGAATTCGAAACGGGGTGAGTCACCCGGCAACCGTGGCATCGGTGTGGTGCCTCGTCAAACGGTGCGCACGCGGGATGGACGGCGCCCCGGCGTGTTTCGGCGTGGGTCCGCCGGCGTTCCGGGGTCCGTCCGCGGCGGGCGGTCTCCCGGAGGAAATGGGGTACTTCCCCGATGGTCGGTGTCGGTGGGGCGTGCCAGTATCGAGGCATGTATCCGTCCGCGCCCGCTTTCGATGCCCGTGGGGTCGAGGTCACCGCGCCGCGCATGCAGCGGCGGTCCGGTGGTCGTGTCGTGGGTGGGGTGGCGGGCGGGGTCGCCGATCATCTCGGGGTCGACGTGTTCAAGGTGCGCGTCAGCTTCGTGCTGCTGTCGGCGTTGATGGGCGCGGGCATCGTCGCCTACGGGATGCTGTGGATCTTCACCACCTCCGGTGCGGACGGCCCGCCGCCGACGGCTCGGGAGCGACGGCAGGCGGCCGGACTGGCATTGCTGGGTGTGACGCTCGCGGTGTCGATGTCCTGGTTGTTCAGTGGTTCCGCGGCTCGGGTGGTCGGGCCGATCGTCGTGGTCGCGGTGGGCGCGGCCCTGGTGTGGCGGGAATTCGACGCGGAGGGCCCCCGGTCGATGTTCGGGCTGCCCGCCCGGCCCACGGTACTGACCTGGACGCGCATCGTGGCGGGCGCGACGTTGATCGTGGTCGGGCTGGGCGTGGTGGTCCTGGGCCGGATCAATCTGAGTTCGCTGGGTTCCGCGCTGATCGCGGTCGCGGTCACGCTGATCGGGGTCGGCCTGCTGACCGTGCCGCTGTGGCTGCGGATGATGCGGGCGTTGAACGCCGAGCGTTCGGCCCGCATCCGCAACGAGGAGCGCGAGGAGATCGCCTCCCACCTGCACGATTCGGTGTTGCAGACGCTGGCGCTGATCCAGCGGCAGGCCGAGGATTCCCAGGAGGTGCTGCGGCTGGCGCGCAGCCAGGAGCGCGAACTGCGCAAATGGCTGTTCGAGGATGCCGCGCCCGCCCAGTCCAGCCTGGCTGCCGCGTTGCGCACCATCGCCGGCGAGGTGGAGGATCAGCACGGAGTGAAGGTCGCCCCGGTGACCGTCGGCGATGTGTCGATGGATCCGGGCGATACCGGATTCGGCCTGCCCCGAGAGCATTTCACCGCTCTGCTCGGGGCGACGCGCGAGGCGCTGGTCAACGCCGCCAAACACGCCGGGGTGCCCACCATCGATCTGTTCGCCGAGGTCGAACCGCATCAGGTGAGTGTGTTCGTGCGGGACCGGGGGGACGGTTTCGATCCGGCCGACGTCCCCGCGGATCGGCAGGGCCTGGCCAAATCCATCCATGCCCGGATCGAGCGTCGCGGCGGCACGGTGGTGATCGACTCGGCGCCGGGACGCGGCACCGAGGTGCGGATCACCTTGCCGCGCAGCGATTCCGAGGGGGTGCAGGAGGAGTCCGGCGATGTGGCGTCCGAGTCCTCCTCGGTTCCCGAGTTCGATTCCGGAAGGCGTTGAGGCGCAATCTGTTCGGGGGTTCTGCGGGGCGGCGGATCGGTGTTCGCGGGTCGGGCGGGCACGATGAGTACGGGCGGGGCGGGATGCGATGTGGTACCGATGACGATGTGCCGTGCCCGGCATGCGTGTGAGTTCCGCTCTCAGGTGAGGAGATGCAGTGTCCATCCGGGTGTTTCTGGTCGACGACCATGCCGTGTTCCGCTCGGGTGTGCGTGCCGAACTGGGCCGCGAATCCGATATGGAGGTCGTCGGTGAGGCGGGTGCGGTGGCCGAGGCCGTCGCCGGAATCGCCGCGGCCCGGCCGGATGTGGTGCTGCTGGACGTGCACATGCCCGATGGCGGGGGAGTCGCGGTACTGCAGGGCCTGGACCGCGACCGGCAGGGCCCGGTCTGCCTGGCGCTGAGCGTATCCGACGCCGCCGAGGACGTGATCGCGGTGATTCGCGCGGGTGCGCGCGGCTACGTCACCAAGACCATCTCCGGCCCGGAACTCGCCGACGGGATTCGGCGTGTGGCCGGCGGTGACGCGGTGTTCAGCCCGAGGCTGGCCGGATTCGTGCTGGACTCGTTCACCGGGCGCTCCCCGGCTCCGGAACCGCCGCTGGATCCGGAACTGGATTCGCTGACCCCGCGCGAACTCGAGGTGTTGCGCCTGCTCGCCCGCGGCTACACCTACCGTGAGATCGCCGAATCCTTGTTCATCTCGGTGAAAACCGTGGAAACCCACGCCTCCAACGTGCTGCGCAAAACCCAGCAGTCCAACCGGAACGCGTTGACCCGCTGGGCTCACCGCCGCCGCATCGACTGACGGGCTGCGTGCCTGCCGCTACATCACGGCGATGAGGATGACGATCAGGATCAGCAGGCCGATGAGCAGGCCCACCGCGATGGCCAGGGGAGCTGCGTTGGGGCCGAGGGAGGAGCGGCTGAAGGCCGGTTTACGTTGTGCGGCAGGGGCTTTGGGCGCGTTGGCCCGCGGCGGGCGCGGCAGCGGAGTGGAGTGCGGACTGCGCAGTCCGGCCGCGGAGTTGCGGGCCGCCCAGGCGGGGATGGTGCCGTCCTCGGTGCGGACCGGGGCGCCGAGAATGTAGGGGCCGGTTCCGGGACCGAATGCGGCGGTGAGGATTTCGTTGCGGGCCTCGGCCATGGTGGGACGACGCTGCGGTGCGGGCTCCATCATGTGCAGCAGTACCTGGGTCAGGACGCCGCTGCGGGTGGGCGAGATGATCTGAGCCATCGCGGCGCGGGTCACGATGACCTCGTCGTCGTCCTCGTCGATACCGTACGGCGGATGGCCCTCGATCGCGGTGTACAGCGTTGCGCCGAGGGAGAATACGTCGCTGGCGGCGGTGGGCTGCGCGCCGCGCGCCACCTCGGGCGGCAGGTAGGCGGGAGTGCCGGTGATCACGTCCTCCGGCTCGTCGGACAGGTCCCCGGCGCCGCGCGAGATACCGAAGTCGCTGAGTTTGACCTTGCCGACCTCCGCGCCCCGATCGGCGACCAGGATGTTGCCGGGCTTGATGTCGCGGTGCACGATGCCCGCGGCGTGCGCGGTGGCCAGCGCATCGGCTACCTGTGCGCCGATCTGCGCCACCTCGATCGGCGAGAGCGCGTCCGCCAGCGCGAGCGCCTTGGCGACACTGCGGGAGGGCAGATACTCCATCACGAGCCACGGCTCACCGGCCTCGAGCACCACGTCGTAGACGGCGATGGCGTGCTCGTGCGACAGCTTGGCAGCGACCCGGCCCTCGTGCACGATCCGATCGCGGACCACCCGGGCCTCGTCCTCGCTCAGGCCGACCGTGGACAGAACCTGTTTGATGGCGACGTCGCGGTTGAGCAGCCGGTCGGTCGCCAGCCAGACCGCACCCATACCGCCGCCGCCGAGTTTGGATTGCAGGCGGTAGCGGCCGGCGACCAGATAGTCGGGGCCGACGATGGAGCGGGCGCGTTCGGTCACGGGCGCGAGAATAGCGGAAAACCTTCCTGACTGGCCTGCTTCGGAACCACGAGGTTGACCAGAGCACCTCGTGGCGGCAGGTCTTCGCCGTCATCCGGAGCGAGGGAGCGGATGCCGCCGCAGGTCACGGCGGCTGTCGAGCCTCCGAGGACGTCCCGGCGCCCGTCTGCGGCCGGGATGTTCGCGGATTTCGCTGTCGGACAGCCGGTTCGAGCCGCGAACAATCTGGTCCGGCTGCTCGCTCCCGGTTCCGTCGCCCGGTTTCGGGCGATATCGGCGGGCAGGAAGTACGACCGATCACCGCTTTCCAGCGAGGGGGTGGCATCGGGTCGATCGCACTGTGATTATGCTGGCGGCGCATGCGCTTCCACCGGAGTGCCCGCGGACCATCCGAGTATCCGGTGGGAGAACCCATCTCCGAAATGCCTGACGCAACCCTGATCGAAGGCCCTTCGCGTGCGGTTCGACCGGATTGTCCGGTGCCGCACCCGTTTTCGGAACGCGAGGGGATGGTTCGTGGATATCCATCCGCTCCGCCGTTTTCGGCCGAATTCCCCCGGTCCGAATTCGCGTGGGGCATCGGTTCACATCTCTTGCAGTACTCATCGGCAGTCGAAAGAGAGGTCGTTCATGGCAGCACGGCATCGCGCTCGGTCGGACAGACGGTCCAGGCGTGCTGGATCGGTATTGGTCACCGCGGCGGTTCTGTCGTCCGGGGCGCTTGCGGAGGTCGCTCCGGCAGTAGCGGATGCGGGCAGTCTTCCGACGGTGAACAGTCGAAACGATATGAGCGGGAAACGGCCTGTCCCGGACGGTAATCTTGCTCCGGTCGACGTGTCTCGGCTGCATCTGCCGACGGCCCTGGCTCCGCCCGTCGCGCCGATCAAGGCGCCGGAGGGGACCATTCGCATCGGCTCCGCCCAGATCGGCCGGCCGGACTGGTTCGATCCCAAGCTCGCCGAGGGGATCAACGACACCTTCGCACAACAGGAGGCCACCTTGGCCCAGGGATTCGATTCGGTCGGATTCGATCCGGCGCGGTCGGATCGGATGGCCGGTGACGCCATGGTCGGTTCGCTCGCCGGAAACGTGGCGGCGGGCGTGGTCACCAGCCCGTTGACCTCCACCAGCGCGGCAGTCGGCGCCGTCGCGGGTTTCATCGCCGGTATTCCGTTCCTGCCGGCGGGTTTGGTGGTGATGCCGGTGGTCGGCGCGGCCATCGGCGCCGCGGTGATCGCGGTTCCCGCGGCTATGGTCGGTTCCGCCATCGGTGTGGGGGCCGGTGCGCTCGAGGGTGCGCTGGCGCCGGCGACCCCGAACGCGCCCGCCGACCAGCGAGCGCCGCATCCGAACCAGCCCGCGCCGCGGGTATAGCCGCCGCGATCCTGTGGTCCGGCCGGCCATCGCCGGCTGGACCACAGCTCGGACGGGCCACCTGTTCTCCGGGATATGCGAGAGTGACCGGATAGCGTGGGTGGATGCGGAGCGTCGACCTCCCCGCTCGGGTGATTTTCCTCAACGGCACGTCCAGCGCGGGGAAGACCACGCTGGCGCGGGCCATCCAAGACGAGAGCGACGTCCCGTTCGTCTACTGGGGGATCGACACCCTGTTCGGCCTGATTCCGCCGAACTGGGGTGGCGGACGCGATGGGCCGCTCAGTCGTGACGGATTCTGGTACGACCGGACCGGACACGACGCGGACGGTCACCCGGTGCTGGTGGTCCGCTACGGCCATGTCGGTTACCGGATGTTGCGCTCGGGGTGCGCTGCGGCTGCCGAGTTCGCTCGCGGGGGTGATCACCTGGTCATCGACGAGATGCTGCTGTCGCCGGATCTGCTGCCGATGTGGCTGGATGCGCTGGCGGGCTTGGATGTTCAGCTGGTCGCTGTCACCTGCCCGCTGGCGGTCGCCGAGGAGCGGGAACTGGCTCGAGGCAAAACGATCGGGCTGGCGCGCGGACATCTGGGCACGGTGCACGATCATGGCCACCCCTACGACACGACCGTCGACACGAGCACCGCGACGCCCGCCGAACTGGCCGGAATCGTACTGCGCCGACAGCGGACCGCGGAGGGGTGACGCCGCCGCAGCGACTCCCCGACGGAGGGGGGTGCCTTCGACGAGCTTCTCGGCTCGGCGTCGCGTTTCGCGGATGTGGATCGGTGTGCAGGGCGATCCGCATCGCCTCTTCGGTTTGCCAGTGCATGTAGTGATCATGTGTCCGGTCACGCACCCGGTGACAGATACAACCCGCGAGTGACAACGACCGACGTCGTCGCAGCCGCTTGACGCAGTCGGGGGTGGGGGTTCTACTGACAGCTGATCGAACGTATATTCGATTGGCATCGATAGCTGGATCGGTGCTGGGATCCACTCGGTGGAGATAGGCGGTCGAGGATGGGTTCGCCCGACGAAGTGCGGCACGAGCGGTTGGCCGAGTTGCGCCGGCGGATGGCCGCGATTCCGGCCCGCGGGGTCGCCTCGGCGGCTCGGGCGCCGCTGTCGCGGGAGCGTCGGAGGGAGTCGTTGCCGGTGCCATCCGCGCTGGGCGAGCTTTTGCCGGAAGGCGGGCTGGTCAGGGGAGAGGTGGTCGAGTACTGGGGTGCCAGCGCGTTGCTGGCTGGACTGCTGGCGTCGGTGACCGGCGCCGGTGGCCATGCCGCCGCGGTGGGGCTGCCCCGGCTCGGTCTGCTCGCCGCGGCCGAGATGGGTGCGGATCTGGAGCGGCTTGCGGTGATTCCCGACCCCGGGCCCGACCCACTCGAGGTTGCTTCAATATTGCTGGATGGTCTGGATCTGGTGATGATCGGTATGGGCGGCAGGGCGGTGCCGCCCGCCCGGGCCCGAGTGCTCTCCGCTCGCGCTCGCGGCAAAGGCGCCACGCTCGTGGTGGCGGGCGGGCGCTGGAGTGGTTCGGTGCTGCGTATCGATACCCGGATCGTCGGTTACGGAGGTCTGGGGCGTGGTTGTGGACGTCTGCGCACCATGCGCCTGGATGTCCGGGTCCAGGGCCGCTCGGTTCCGTACCGCACCGGCACGCTCGACCTGACGCCTCGCGGCGAGCATATCGAATGGGTTGCCGCACAAGCGGATTCCGCTGTGCCGACGATCGCGGAGGCGCGTCATGCGGCTTCGTGATCCGTGGAATGCGGGAGCCGGGACGTTCGGTCCACGTCAGCGTGTGCGCCACAGGGGTTCGTGAACCGTGTCGAAGAGGGCTGGGCGTGCCTCCCGGGTGCTGGCGCTGTGGTGCCCGGACTGGCCGGCCGTCGCGGCCGCGGCGGCGGCGGATATCTCACCGACCCGGCCGGTCGTGGTGCTGCATGCGAATCGGGTCGTGGCGTGTTCGCAGTCGGCGCGGTCCGCTGGGGTGCGGCGGGGGTTCCGGCGGCGGGAGGCGCAGGTGCGATGTCCCGATCTGTATGTGTCGCAGGAGGATCCGGATCGTGACGCGCGGTTGTTCGAACCGGTGGTGACCGCCGTGGACGCGACCGTACCCGGGGCGGAAGTGTTGCGTCCGGGCCTGCTGGTGCTGGCGGCGCGGGGTGCGACACAGTATTTCGGCTCCGAGGAGGAGGCGGCCGAACGGCTCGTCGACGCGGTGGCGGCGACCGGGGTGGAGTGCCGGATCGGGATCGCGGACGAGATGTCCACGGCCGTCCTGGCCGCGCGCCGGGCCGCCCTCGTTCCGCCGGGAAAAGGTGCGCGATTCCTGGCGGCGCTGCCGGTGAGCGAACTGGCCGCCGAGCCGAGCCTGGCCGGTCCGGAGCGTGCGGACCTGGCGGACCTGTTGCACCGCTTGGGTTTACGGCGGATCGGTGATTTCGCCGCGCTGACTCCGGCGGAGGTCGCCTCCCGATTCGGCGCCGACGCGATCGCGGCGCATCGCTGTGCCCGCGCCGAACCGGAACGTTCGCCCGCCGCCCGCCCGCCCGCGCCCGAGCTGACGGTGGAGTATCCCTGCGATCCGCCGATCGACCGGGTCGATGCCGCCGCCTTCGCCGGCCGCTTGCTCGCCGTGCGGTTGCACGAACGTCTGGCCGACGCCGCGGTGGCCTGCACCCGTCTCGCGGTGACCGCGGAAACCGCTGCCGGAGAACGGCTTTCCCGGATATGGCGATGCGCCGAACCGCTCACCCCGGAGGGCACCGCCGATCGGGTGCGCTGGCAACTGGACGGCTGGCTCACCCATCGCGCTCTCCGCGGCGACGTCTCGGACCACGACGAGTGGACCGGAATCGCGGCGATCGGCCGCGAGCCGGACCGTTCCGGGGAACCCCGGACGCGGCGAACGACACCGCCGAACGGGAGTGCGGGCGACACCGCGGTTCCCGGACGACGCGGCGGCGGTGACCCGCCCGCGGCCCCGATCGTCCTGCTGCGTCTGGAACCGGTCGAGGTCGTGACCGCCGGTGCGCTGCAACTCGGTCTGTGGGGAGGGGAGGGCGAACAGGAGGAACGGTTCCGGCGCGCGCTGGTCCGGGTGCAGGGTCTGCTGGGTGGGGAAGCCGTGTTGAAGGGTGTGCTCAGCGGCGGTCGCGGCCCCGCCGAACGCATCACGCTGATCGCGCTCGGCGACGAACGGTCGCCCGCCGCCGACCCCACCCTGCCCTGGCCCGGCCGTCTGCCCATGCCCGCACCAGCGGTGGTCCTGGTCGACCGCCCGGAGGTGATCCTGGAATCCGCTACGGGCGTCCCGGTCTGGGTCACCGATCGCGGCCTGTTCACCGCCGACCCGGCCCGCCTGCGCTGGGGCGCCAAGGACTGGCAGGTCACCGCATGGTCCGGCCCCTGGCCCCTGGATGAACGCTGGTGGTCCGGCGTCCACACCGGTGCCGTCCGCGCCCAGATCCTCCTGCAGGACGACGTCATGGTCCTGCTCCTGTTCGGCCACGACCACACCTGGCACGCGGAGGGCCTCTACGACTAGCCGCCGAACATATCGGCCCGCATCCAGATTTTTCGCCCAGCCGGGACGAACCCGGCGCGCAGGTAGAGGTTCTCCTCGCCCGGTGCGGCGGCTGGAACATACTCCAGGCGCGGCACCCGCCCATACCTTTCGAACACCGCGACCAGCGTGGCGATGTCGGTCGATCCGGGTCGCGCGCCGTCGTCCGGGACGGCGTAGTTGCGCCACGGATCGGCGCTGTACGTGTCGAACGTGGCCAGGAACGGGCCGATTCGCTCATGGACGCGCTGTGCGACCGAGGCTCGGATATACCCGGCGACCAGGCCGGGTATATCGCTGTCGAAGGAAAAACTCATATTGGAACACCTCTTGTACCGAGCTTTCGGGGAAAGGACGCGGCACCGCCGCCTGGCCGTACGGGGACCGGTCGTGCGGCAGCCGCGGATCGGCTGCCTGCTTCGGGGAGGCCTCAGCCCTTTCGGAAGGTGTTCGACATCGTGTTCAGGGATGATCGCGCGACCCGGATATCGAAGCAACCGGATTTTCGCCCGACGGCCCGGCGACCGCGACCGGAACCGCTGCGGCCGCGGCAGCGGCGCGGACCTGTTCGCGGCCGGGTAGCCAGATGCACAGAGCCGTGGCGACGAGCGCGAAAGCCGTTGCCCACCAGAATGCGATGTGGAAGCCGGATGTGATTGCGCCCGAACCGGTTCCGGAGACGGCCTGTTCGAGGACGACGGCCAGGACCGCCGTGCCGAACGATCCGCCGATCTGCTGGGCGATCCGCGTCAGCACGCTCGAATGTGCGATCTGGGATCGGTCGAGTCCGACGTACGAGGCGGTCATGACCGGCATGGTCACCGCGCCGAGGCCGACGCCGCGGATCAGCAACCACAGCGCGAGCAGCCAGTTGTCGCTCGTCGCGTCGGCGAAGGAGAACGGTACCGTCGCGGCCGCGACGACGACGAATCCGACGACGGCGATCGCGCGGGCCCCGATGCGATCGGTGAGCGGTCCGGCGATCTGGCGGCTCAGCAGCGCCCCGACGCCCTGCGGAATCAGCATGAGTCCGGCGGTCAGCGCACTCACACCGCGAACCTGCTGGTAGTACAGCGGAAGCAGCAACATCGCGCCGTAGAGCGCGAAGCCCGACAGGAACAGCACCGAGGTCGAGGATCCGACCGAGCGAACGGCGAGCAGCCGGATATCGACCAGCGGATCGCTGCGACGCAGTGCGTAGATCGCGAACGCGATGAGGAACACGACACCGGCGGTCAGCGGCGCGATGACGTCCGGGTGGTCGAACCCGTCCGCGGATCCGGCATTCGACAGGCCGAGGATCACCATCGCGATGCCGGGGGCGAGCAGTGCCAGCCCCCGGACATCGAGTCGCGGGCGCGCGGCGGCCGGCGACGGGGTGTCCCCGGCAAGGTACCGACCGGCGAGAATCAGCCCCAGGACGCAGAACGGCACGTTGACCCAGAACATGAAACGCCAGCTGAGATGGCTGATGATCGCCCCGCCGGCGAGCGGTCCGAGGATCGGCCCGAACAGTGCGGGCAATGCCACCCAGGTCGTCGTGCGTCCGAGGGCACGGCCGCGTGCGGCCTGCATGATGATCGTCGTCATCACCGGCAGCATCAGCCCGCCGCCGACGCCTTGGACGACACGCCAGCCGATGAGCGCTGCGGCGTTCCAGGCCAGGCTCGCTCCGATCGAACCCGCGAGAAATACGGTGAGGGCGAACATCCAGACCCGTTTGCCGCCGAACCGGGCGAGTGCCCAGGAGCTCAGCGGCACGGCGACGCCCAGCGCGAGCATGTAGCCGGTGGTCACCCACTGGATCGTCGAGACCGGCACATGCAGGCTCGTCGTCAGTTGGTGCAGGGCGACGCTGACGATCGTGGTGTCGAAGACCACCGCGAGCGCGCCGACGACCAGGATCAGCGCGGTCTTCACAACTTTCGGGTCGATTCTGTCGTGCTCAGGTGCGTTCGAGGCCATCGTATCCCCAATAAGAGTTGAACTCATTCCTTAAATTGGAGGGTAGAAGTCCTGGCGAAGGAATGCAAGCCTCTCTTATTCTGGGTGCATGACGCGTGACCAAACGGTGCCTGCGCCGCCGCCCGATACGGTCAAACGCCGCCGTCGCGGGGCGGAACTCGAGCACGCGCTGCTCACCGCGGCCTGGGCGGAGTTGACCGAGGTCGGCTTCGGCAACCTGACGATGGAGTCCGTCGCAGAGCGCGCGCAGACCGGCGTCGCGGTGCTCTACCGCCGCTGGGCGAACAAGAACGACCTGGTGATCGCGGCCTTACGCCACTACGGAACCACCAATCCGGTCGAGGTTCCGGACACCGGCAGCCTGCACGACGACGTAATGGAACTGCTCGCGAACGTCAACGCCGCGCGCACCGAACTCGCGACGATGGTCGGCGCGACATTCGCCGGTTTGCACGAGAGCGCCGGACTGACGCCGATGGACGTTCGCCGCATCGTGCGCGGCGAGTGGCCGGGGCAGTCCGAGGACATCTTCCGCCGGGCGCACGACCGCGGCGAGATCGACCTCACACGCATCCCTCGGCACGTTCTCGATCTGCCGTTCCAGCTGATCCGCCACGACATCCTGATGACCCTGCAACCGGTCTCCGCCGAACGGATCCGGGCGATCGTCGATGACATCTTCTGGCCGCTGATCAACACGCTCAGCGCGTCGTCCGAGGCCTGAACAGCGCGGGCGTCCGGGGTCTGCGCGTCGATATCGGCGGCAGCGGGCCGGCGACCCGTATCCTGGCTGATCGTGGAGGCGATGGTTACCAGTGTTTCGTCGGGGGGTGTGCGGATCGCCTATCGCGATTTCGGAGCCGCTGCCACGGCACATCCGCTGTCCGACGTTCCGGTGCTGCTGGTGCACGGTATGGGCGGGGACGGGCATACCTGGGATCGGTTCGGGCAGCGGCTGATTCGGCTGGGGCGCCGGGTGATCGTGCCGGATCTGCGCGGGCACGGACGCAGTGCGCACGCCGGTTCCTATCGGTTCGACGAATTCGGTGACGACCTGCTACGGCTGTGCGAGCAGCTCGAGTTGACCTCGGTGGATCTGGTCGGGCATTCGCTCGGTGGTTACGCGGCGACCTGTGTGGCGATCGAGCGGCCCGAGCTGGTGCGTCGCCTGGTGCTCGAGGAGCAGCCGTTGCCGCTGCGTTCGGCTGCCGAACAGCTCACGCTCACCCGCCGGCTGCCGACCGTGCCCGAGCTGTGGCACGCGACGACCAGTCTGCTGCGACATCCGGGCGCGGTGCTGGCCTTCGACCGGTCGATGACCCGGATCGCGCTGGAGCAGTTCCGCACCCCGAATCCGCGATGGTGGGAGCGGCTCGGCGAGATCACCGCGCCCACCCTGATGTTGCGCGGCGGACCCGGCGGCATGGTCGATCCGGACAAGCTGACGCTGCTGTGCGCCACCGTCCCGGACTGCACGGTCGTCCCCTTCGACTGCGGGCACAGCATCCACCGCGACCGCTATCGCGAATTCGCCGCGGCGGTCCTGCCGTTCCTCGGACACTGACGGTCGTCGCCTGCCGGGAAACCGGCTGAAAATGGTGTTGCCGCCGTACGCCCGCCGGCGGCACCATCGTGGCATGGAGACTGCCCGGCCCGCGGTGCTGACGCCACAAGTCGCTCCGCCCGAACGAATCGACCTCGGCGACCTGGTGATTCGGCGGTGGCAGCGCGGCGATGCCGAGGCGCAGTTCCAGGCGATCGAGGCGTCGTACGAGGAACTGCACACCTGGATGCCGTGGCTGCCCGAGCGGCGGACGCGTGCGGATCAGCGCGAGTTCATCGAAACCGCGGTCGCGGACTGGCCCGCCGAGGGAAATTGCAACTACGGCATATTCGATTCGGCGGGAACGCTGCTCGGCGCGCTCGGCCTGCACGATCGGGTCGGTCCCGCGACACTGGAGATCGGATACTGGTGCCACACCGGCCATACCGGCCGCGGCGTGATCACCCGCTCGGTTGCCGCGCTGGCGGCGATCGCACTGGACCTGCCCGGTGTCGAACGCATCGAAATCCACTGCGACGCAGCCAATGCGCGCAGTGCGGCCGTGCCCCGGCGGCTCGGATGGCGATTGGATCGGACCGAGCCGCGCGAGCCGCACGCGCCGGGGGAGTCCGGCCGGGGGATGGTGTGGGCGCGCGAACGCGCTGATCTACCAGTGGGTTCCGGGGACCAGACGCGCCGCGCGGCGCAGGACGGTGCGGGTGGCGCGCCCGGCCTGTGACCGTTCGCGGTGCGGTTTACGTTGCGGGGCAAGGGTTTCCGGAGCGGGCTCGGGTGTGCTCGCGGCGGCGGCCTCGCCCTTGGCGGCGGGGGAGTCCGGCAGGGCGCGGTAGTACCGGTGCAGCACCCGGTCCTTGAAACGCGGAGTGAACAGGCTGCCGTATTCGGCGAGGGTGCCCAGCGGGACATCGATGCGCTTGGGGCGTTCGGCCAGCGCGCGCACGATGGTCGCCGCGGCCCATTCGGGGGATTCCGAGGGGCCCTGTCGACCGCTGGGAGCGATCATCGGGGTGCGCACCAGCGGCATGTGGATGGTGGTGAAGGTGACGTTGTCGGCGAGCATTTCGACCGCGGTCACCTCGGCGAACTTGTCCAGCGCGGCCTTGGAGGCCAGATAGGCGGCGAAGCGCGGGGTGGCGACCTGCACACCGGCGCTGGAGATGTTGACGACATGCCCGAACTTGCGTTCGCGCATCTGCGGCAGCAGCGCCAGCGTCATCCGTACCGCGCCGAAATAGTTGACCGCCATGGTGCGCTCGAAGTCGTGCATCCGGTCGGTGGAGCGGTGCACGGCCCGCCGGATGGACCGCCCGGCGTTGTTGACCAGCATGTCGACATGGCCGTGCTCGTCGAGGACGGCCTCGACCGTCTGCTCGACCGATTCGGCGTCGGTCACATCGCAGCGGTATCCGTGCGCCTGCCCGCCCGCGTCCCGCACCTCGGCGACCACCGCGGCCAATTCCTCCTCGCGGCGGGCCAGCAGTAGCACCACCGCGCCCTTGGCGGCGACCGCGAGCGCGGCGGCCCAGCCGATTCCGGAGGAGGCTCCGGTGATGAGTACATGCCTGCCGGTCAGCTCCAGTCGGCCTCGCCGGGGCCGGTCGGCCGCGTGATTGTCGATCATCACCGCTCCCTTGCAGTTGGATTCGAGATTAACTTACTCCAAAGTAAGTTCCGGCGGCAACGGTGTGCCGCGTCATCGGCCGGTTGTCGGTCCCGCGGCCGGGTGGGCGGGGTGATGATGCGCGAATCCGGACACTTGCCACATATCGAATGTATGTTCGAGAATGGAAAGAACCGAATGGTCTGTCGGAGGTGAGTATGGGCTGGGGCCAGGGCCCGCCGAGCTGGGCGGAAATGGAGCGGGTGCTGTCCGGGCGGCCGGGGCGCGAGCAGCCCGAGGGTGACGGCGGGGACAGTCCGGCCTGGTCGCGTAAACGTGGTGCGTATCGGGCGGGAGAGCGACCGCGCGGTGGCGAGCCGGCGGTGCCGTATGCGGAATTGCACGCGCACTCGGCCTACAGCTTTCTCGACGGCGTCTGCCAGCCCGAGGAACTCGTGGAGGAGGCGGTGCGGCTCGGGCTCGAGGCGCTCGCGCTGACCGATCACGACGGGTTCTACGGTGTGGTCCGTTTCGCGGAGGCCGCGCGCGAATGGGGTTTGCCGACGGTGTTCGGCGCGGAGCTGTCACTGGGCGATGTCACCGGAAACGGTATCGGGGATACCGAGCCGCGCGCGGGCAACCCCGATCCGGGCGGCACGCACCTGCTGGTACTCGCCCGGGGGCAGGAGGGCTATCGGCGGTTGTCGCGGGAGATGTCGTTCGCGCACATGACCGGTGGGGAGAAGGGGATCCTGCGCTACGACCTGGATCGGCTCACCGCCGCGGCGGGCGGACACTGGCAGATTCTCACCGGATGCCGCAAAGGCCATGTGCGCCAGGCACTTCGGGAGGGCGACGCACAGGCCGAGGCCGCACTGCGCGATCTGGTGGAGCGGTTCGGCCCCGACCGGGTCACCGTGGAACTGACCCGGCACGGCACCGCGACCGACGACGAGCGCAATGCCCGGCTCGTCGCCCTGGCCGATCGGGTCGGACTGCCGATCATCGCCACCACCGCGGCGCATTTCGCCGCACCTCGGCAGGGCCGGCTGGCGATGGCGCTGGCCGCGGTGCGGGCCCGGCGGAGCCTGGACGGAATGGACGGCTGGCTCGCCCCCGCCGGCGGGGCGCACCTGCGTTCCGGTGCGGAGATGGCCCGGCTGTACTCCGCCTGCCCGCAGGCGGTGCCCAATGCCGTTGCCCTGGCGCGGGAATGCGCTTTCGATCTCCAGCTGATCGCGCCGCAACTGCCGCCGTTCGACGTTCCCGACGGATACGACGAGGATTCCTGGCTGCACAGGATCACCTACGAGGGGGCCGAGCGGCGCTACGGTTCACGGTCGGCGAACCCGAAGGCCTACCGGCAGCTCGACCACGAACTGCGGGTCATCTCCGAGATGTGTTTTCCCGGCTATTTCCTGGTGGTGCACGACATCGTCGAATTCTGCCGCAAGAGCGGCATCCTGTGTCAGGGAAGGGGTTCGGCGGCCAATTCCGCGGTCTGCTACGCCATCGGCATCACCAATGTGGACCCGGTGGCCAACAACCTGCTGTTCGAACGCTTCCTGGCGCCCGAGCGCGATGGGCCGCCCGATATCGACATCGATATCGAGTCCGATCGCCGGGAGGAGGCGATCCAGTACGTCTACCGCAGGTACGGGCGCGAATATGCCGCGCAGGTGGCCAACGTGATCACCTATCGCGGTAAGTCCGCGGTTCGCGATGCCGCACGTGCCCTCGGGTTCTCGCCCGGACAGCAGGACGCGTGGAGTAAACAGGTGACTCGCTGGAACGGTGTCGCCGAGGAGACGAATTCCGATATTCCCCCCGAGGTCCTGGAATTGGCGGGCCGGATCGAGGGGCTGCCACGACATCTGGGCATTCATTCCGGCGGCATGGTGATCTGCGATCGGCCCATCGCCGACGTATGCCCGGTCGAGTGGGCGCGCATGCCCGGACGCAGTGTGCTGCAGTGGGACAAGGACGATTGCGCCGTCGCGGGATTGGTGAAGTTCGATCTGCTCGGTCTGGGCATGCTCTCGGCGTTGCACTACATGATCGATCTCGTACACGAACACAAGGGCGAACTCGTCGAGTTACATCGGCTCGATCTCGCCGAAACCGCCGTGTACGACATGCTTTCGCGCGCCGATGCGGTGGGAGTGTTCCAGGTGGAGTCACGGGCTCAGATGGCCACCCTGCCGCGGCTGCGGCCGCGTGAATTCTACGATCTCGTCGTAGAGGTGGCGCTGATTCGGCCCGGCCCCATTCAGGGAGGTTCGGTACATCCCTATATCCGCCGCCGCAACAACGCCGAAGAAGTGGAGTTCGATCATGAGGCGCTGCGTAATTCGCTGCATCGGACGCTCGGCGTGCCGCTGTTCCAGGAGCAGTTGATGCAGATGGCCGTCGACGTGGCCGGTTTCACCGCGGCCGAGGCGGATCAACTGCGCCGTGCGATGGGTTCCAAACGCTCGCCGCAGCGGATGGAGCGACTGCGCGAGCGGTTCTACCGCGGTATGCGCGAATTGCACGGCATCACCGGCGAATTGGCCGATCGGATCTACGAGAAGGTATACGCCTTCGCGAATTTCGGTTTCCCGGAAAGCCATTCGCAGAGTTTCGCCGCACTGGTCTTCTATTCGGCGTGGTTCAAACTGCACCATCCGGCGGCGTTCTGCGCCGGACTGCTCAACGCGCAGCCGATGGGTTTCTACTCGCCGCAATCCCTGGTCGCCGATGCCCGGCGACACGGGGTGGTGGTGCGCGGCCCCGATATCAACCACAGCCTCGCCGCGGCGACCCTGGAGGAGCACGGGACGCGGGTGCGGCTCGGACTGGGTACGGTCCGGTACATCGGCGACGATCTGGCCGCCCGGATCGTCGAGGCTCGGGCGAGCGGTCCCTACACATCGTTCCTGGACCTGACCGGACGGGTGGAATTGACCGTGCCGCAGGCCGAGTCGCTGGCCACCGCCGGTGCGCTGGACAGTCTGGGGATCACCCGTCGAGAGGCGCTGTGGGCCGCCGGCGCCGCGGCGGGCGAGCGGGCGGATCGGCTGCCCGGCACCGGCGCGGCCACCGCCGCGCCGACACTTCCCGGGATGAGCGACTTGGAGTCGGCCGCCGCCGATGTCTGGGCGACCGGCGTCTCCCCCGGCAGCTATCCGACCGAATTCCTGCGCTCGCAACTGGATGCCCTGGGCGCGATACCGGCCGCCGGATTGCTCGCGGTGCCCGACGGCTCGAAAGTGCTGGTGGGTGGGGCCGTCACACATCGGCAGCGGCCCGCCACCGCCGCCGGGGTCACCTTCATCAATCTGGAGGACGAGACCGGCATGGTGAACGTGGTGTGCTCGGTGGGGTTGTGGCAGCGTTATCGCCGCCTGGCCCAAGGGGCGTCCGCACTTCTGGTGCGCGGACGCGTGCAGAACGCCGAGGGCGCGGTCAGCGTTGTCGCGGAACATCTGCAACGCATGGATCTGCGCGTCGCGTCACGCTCACGCGACTTCCGCTGAACCCGGCTCAGAAGTCGCTGCCGCCGCCTCCGCCGCCGTCACCACCGCCGCCGTCGAACCCGCCGCCGCTGTCGCCGCCGAAGCTGTAATCGCCTCCACCGCCGCCGAACTGGTCGCCGCCCTGATAACCCTGGTCGTATCCGCCCTGGTCGTAGCCCTGGTCGTAGCCGCCGCGGTCACGTTCTTCCTCGCGGCCTTCCATCTTCCCGAGTTCGTAACCGAGCAGGCCGCCGCCCACCGCGCCGCCGACCGCGCCGAGGCCACCGGCCATACCGGGGCTCATTCCGCCGCCCTGGTTGTAGCCCGGGCCGTAGCCGCCGCCGGGGCCGTAGCCGCCTGGGCCGTAACCGCCCGGGCCGTAGCCGCCCGGCGCGCCGCCACCGGGGAATCCGCCGCCGCCGCCACGCCGTCGGCGGACCACCGCGACGATTGCGGCCACGAGCAGGACCAGGATGATCAGCGGGCACAGCCAGCCCAGCCAACTGGTGCCGTGACCGCTGCTCGTTGCGTGGTGGTGAACCCGTTGTGGCGCAACGTTGTTCGAATTGTGCGGGGCCGCCTGGTTGGCGGTGCTCGCGAGCGATTGCAGTGCGGCCACCGTCGCGCCGGTGTAATCACCGGAGCCGAAGGCGCCCTTGAACGCCGCGCCCGCGGCCGAGGTGTCCCGGATGTGCGAATTCGAGCCGGTCTCGATCGCCAGATGCCGGGACTTGGTGTTGATCGCGATCACCACATCGGTCGCGCTCCGAACATCCTTCTTCGCCTCGCTCTCGAACGCGGAGCTGTCGTCGGAGAACTTCTCGGTGGTGTAGATCTGCACCGGATCGGGCAGTGTGTTCCCGGCCGTGGTCACGCGCCCGGCGTCGAGAACCTTCGAATCGTCGTGAATGGTGACCGGACCGGCCAGGGCCGCACCCGTCGTCGCCAGGATGATTCCCGCTGTCATCGCCAGCAGGACTGTCAATCGCTTGGACATACCACACTCTCTGGTCGTTGCCAGGGCCCTGCCGCCCCCGTTCCCACCCGAGCGTACCGGGTCTCACAGACAAGACTCGGTGGTCTCGTATCGGCAAGCCGGCGGATCGGAGAACACGCACCCCCATTTCGTTCCCGCACCCTCTGCGAGCTGCGAAAAGGGTGCGTTCACCGGGAGAGGGTGCGGCTGTCGCTGGACCCGTGACAGGCACGTTCGGGGCTGGATACGGTGCCGGAAGTCGGTGAGCAGCGATTCGAACGAGGGGGAGCGATGTCCGGTTCGGGTGTGATCGGTGATTCCTGTGTGGTCGACACGGATGCGGTACGGCGATTCGGCCGGCTCGCGCGCCAGGCGGGCCAGGAGCTCGACACGGTCCGCGGCGCGGCGATCCAGATAGCCGCGCTGATCGGTGACCTGGTGCCGCACAGTGCCGCGGTGTCGCTGCTGTGCGAATCGGCCTGCACGGCGGCGGATCTGGTCCAGCGCAGTGCCGATCGGCTGGGCGGGCTGGCCGAGCGCACCGATCGCGCGGTCACTGCGTTCATCGAGGCCGATCTCGCGCACGGTCGCCTCCTCGCCGGGCTGGAGGTGCGGATATGACCCCGCCCCGCTCGGTGGTGGTGACCTGGCGCGCGCTCGAGGCGGCCGAGCGGATGCGGGCCGAATTCGGCAGGCACATCGCGGATCTGGAGATGTTGTCGGCCGCGGTGCGCACCGAATGTCATCGACTCGACGGTGACGGCTGGCAGGGCGTGGCCTTCGAGGCGATGCTCTCCCGCGTCGAGGCGGCGCACCGCCACGATCAGATGCTGTGTGACCATGCCGAGGGGCTGTGCGCCGCGGGCGCCCAGGCACTGTCCGATCTGCACTACACCGCGATGGCACTGCTGGACTACGTCGCCGATGCCGAGGCGGCCGGCTGTGCCGTCGCCGACGATTGGACGGTCGCCGCCGGGTCGTCGGCGGCCGCCGAATGGTCCGAGGTGATCGCCGAGGCCGTGGCCGCGCTCGATCGCGCCGAGGAGCGCGGCAGACAGGCCATCCTCGCGGCGGAGCGTGAAATGCGGCATCTGGCCGTCGCTTTCGGCCGCGGCGCGGATTCCGGCGACCAGCACGACGACCGACCTTCCGCACCACGGCGGCATCCCGGCGATGGGGCCGAGAGGGCGAAGCGTTCCGTGAACTCCGACCGTGTCGCGGCGCCTGTCGAACAGCCGGTCACTGCCACGGCTCCGGCCGCTACCGCGCGAACTCATCTCGCGCAGGACGCGCTCGCTCCGGTGGATTCGACTTCCGCGATGGATGCGGTTCCCACGGTGGCTCCGGCTTCTTCGGTGAGTTCGATTTCTACGGAGGGGCCGATGCTCGCTGTGGAACCGGCTCTCGCGCAGCCGGTTCCGATGTCGGCGGCAGGCGATTCCCGCGCGGCCTCCCTGATACGGGACGCCGCCGAAAATACCTCCACCGCAGCGGTATCGACTCCGCTCCCGCCGCAGCAACCCGCGCCGCCGGGCATCACGGCCGAGCAGCTCACCGCGATCATGCCGAATCTGTCGATGGATCGAGCACAGCAATATCTGCCCGCGCTCAACGCCGCCATGCAGGAGGGCGAGATCACCACGCCCGCACGGCGAGCCGCATTCCTGGCCCAGCTGGCCCACGAGAGCTGTGAATTCCGGTATTTCGAGGAACTGGGCGACGACGACTACTTCCATCAGTACGATCCAGGCCGGCCGAATACCGCCGCGGGCAACACTCAGCCGGGCGACGGCCCGCGCTATCACGGCCGCGGCCCCATCCAGCTGACCGGCCGGGGCAATTACCGCGCCGCGGGACAAGCCCTGGGCCTGGACCTCGAGGGCAACCCCGAATTGGCGGCCCGACCCGACGTCGGTTTTCGGATCGCCCAGTGGTACTGGACTTCGCGCGATATCAACGCACTGGCCGACGCCGGTGATTTCGCCGCGGTCACCCGAGCGGTCAACGGCGGGTACAACGGCCTGCCGGCCCGTGAGGCCTACTACCGCCGAGCCCTGGAGGTACTGCGATGACCGGCCGCGATTACTGCGGGGGAAAGATGGCGGTGCTCATCGGGTGCGTGTTGATCGTCTCGAGCTGCGCCACGGGAATATCCCCGGCGTGGTCGGATACGGGCGGGAGTGCCGATGCGGCGCTGAATGCGCGGGTGTTCGTCTTCCGCACCAGCACCGAACTGGTGCTGGCCACTTCGCGGCGGGTGATCGCTCGATATGCCGGTAATTATGCCGAAAGTGGTTTCACACAGGACAATTCGCATATCTATGCCCTCGATGGTTCCGGCGGGGTCACCGCGATGGAGGTGGAACGCGGCACGGCGCTGCCGGGTCGTGTGGACTGTCACTGCGCTCGCATCTTCCCGCTGCACGGGACGACGGTCGGCTGGTGGAACGAGCCCGACAGCTTTATGCAGGCCGATCTGCGCGACCCGCACCCCGTCCTGCGCGCCGAGATCACTCTGCCGCCGCCGGATCCGATCGCGCCGGGGGACGTGGTGTCGGGCCCGCATCTGCTCGCGGCCGGTGAGCGGGTGCTCGTTCTCGACCGGGTCGAGTCACCGCCCGGTGCGCCCTGGGGGATCAATCACCTCTCCCTGGTCGACACCGATACCGGCGTCGTGCGGGCACTGGGCCGGATCGAAGGTGTCACCACCGCTTTCGACCGGGCGGCGCTGCGGCCGGACGGTCAGGCGGTCGCGATCGCGGGCCGGATCCGCGACGGAATCGCCTGTGGCACAACGCGTCTACTACACATCGACCTACTGAACGATCGAATCGACCCACTCGATCCGCCCGGCACCTCGGCCTGTTCGGCCCTGGAGGATCTGCGTTGGGACGGTGCCGATCTGACCGCCACCTACGCGAATTGGGAGTCCGGATCGCCGAGCCGCCTCGTCACCACCGTGTGGAGCCGGTCCGCCACGGGGTGGGAGCGGCGCGGCACCGGCGACACGCTCCGATACGGCTCTCTCACTCCAGCGGCCGCCCTGGAACTCCGCCGCACCGGCGCCCAGCAGCCCCGTGCGACCCCCACCGGCGATCTGCTGCTCACCACGCCCGGGCAGTTGCAGATCCTCGCGCACGATGTCCTCGATATGCGGCTCCCACATGTGTAGCCGGCGGATGGGGCGCCGTGCGGCGCGGGATTACGCTGTGCGCCATGCCGACCGTGGTCCGGGCGACGATCACGCCCAACAGCCGCAAGGGGCCGCTCGTCGAGGTGCTCGAGGACGGCGCGCTACGGCTGTACGTGCGCGCACCGGCAGTCGAGGGCAAGGCCAACAAGGCGGCCATCGAACTGCTGGCCGCGCATTTCGCGGTGTCGAAGAGTTCGGTTCGTCTCACCGGTGGCGCCACTTCCCGCTTCAAGCGCTTCGAGATCGCCGACTGATACCGGTCCGGCGCGGCCTACACCGCCCCGGGGAACCCCAGCTGCCGCCACGCCTCGTACACCGCGACGGCCGCCGCATTGGACAGATTCATCGACCGCCGACCGGGCAGCATCGGGATTCGCAGCCGATCGGTGATGTGCGGGTCGCCGAGCACCTCCTCGGGCAATCCGGTCGGTTCCGGCCCGAACAACAGCACGTCACCCTGACGGTAAGCGATATCGGTGAAGCGCGTGGTCGCTCCGGCGGTGAACGCGAACGTCCGCTCGGGCTTCAGCGATTCCCATGCGGCGGAGAGGTTTTCGTGCACGGTGACCGTGGCGAGATCGTGGTAGTCCAGTCCAGCTCGGCGCAGCTTGGGCTCGGACAGATCGAAGCCGAGCGGCTCGATGAGGTGCAGCGAGAATCCGGACCCGGCCGCCAGCCGAATCGCATTACCGGTATTCGGCGGAATTCGTGGTTCGAAGAACATCAGCCTCAGCACAGCAGAACGCAGCCTTTCATCCCGTCCGGACGGGATGACCCTACGTCTCCTCCCATCGCCACCCGGGTGCCGGGAGGTTCCGCCGGAGGAATGCGAGAATCGGGGGGTGACCGATGCTTCCGCGACCGCTCATACCGGACGACCGCTCGGATTCCTGCGCAACCAGCTGCCGATGCTGCTGGTGGCGGTGGTGCTGGTGGTGGCTGTGGTGTTCCTGGTGCAGGATCGGTGGCGCCGTGGGGCGTTCGTCATCGGCGGCGCGCCACTGCTGGCGTCGGTGCTGCGGCTGGTACTCCCGGAGGTGCGGGTCGGCCTGCTGGCGGTGCGCGGTAAACCCTTCGACGTCGGCGCGTACGCGGTGCTCGGCGGCACGATCATCGCGCTGGCCGCGACGATCAGCAGCTTGGGCGTGGGCTGAGCCGAGCCCCGAGCCGCACCGGCCGCGATCAGGAGCGCGCGGTGCGTGCCAGATCCATCGTCTGGGCGAGCAGCTTGCCGACCGCCTCGGTCTCGGTCAGGAAGCCGTCGTGCCCGTCTCGGGAGTGCACGACCTCGAGCCGCGCGCAGCCGGGCAGCAGATCGGCCAGTTCCTGCTGGGTGCGCAGCGGATACAGCCGGTCCGAGTCCACGCCGCCGACCACACAGGGCACCGAGGTCGCGGCCAGCGCGGCCGCCACGCCGCCGCGCCCGCGGCCGATGTCGTGCCGGTTCATCGCCTCGGTCAGCAGCACATAGCTGGCCGCGTCGAAGCGATTCGCGAGCTTGCGGGCCTGGTGGTCCAGATAGCTCTGCACCGCGTAGCGGCCACCGCGCCGGGGATCCTCATCACCCTGCGGGTGATTCGCGAAGCGGTGATCGAGCTCGAAATCCGTGCGGTAGGTCAGGTGCGCGATGCGCCGGGCGATGCCCAGACCGCTCGTCGGGGCCCGGCCGGTGCCGTGATAGTTGCCGCCCTGCCAGTCCGGGTCGGCGGTGATGGCGGCGATCTGCGTGGTCTGGGTGCCGATCTGGTCGGCGGTCGCCCGTGGTCCGACGGCCAGCACCAGTGCCGCGCCCACCCGCTCCGGATGGCCGACCATCCACTCGAGTACCCGCATACCGCCCATCGAGCCGCCGGCTACCGCGGCGATCCGCTCGATGCCCAGCAGATCGAACAGCGCGACCTCCGCGGTCACCTGATCGCGAATGGAGATTCCGGGAAACCTTGCCCCCCAAGGCTTTCCGTCCGGCGCGAGAGAGCCCGGGCCGGTGCTGCCCTTACATCCGCCCAGCACGTTGGTGGCGATGACGCACCACTCGTCGGTGTCCAGCGGCCCGCCCGGGCCGACGATGCCGTCCCACCAGCCGGGCAGCGGATGCAGGTCGTCGGGTGCGCCGGTGACGTGCGAGTCGCCGGTCAGCGCGTGTTCGATGAGCACGACGTTGTCCGCGGTGGGCGACAGCTCGCCCCAGCGCTGAACGGCGAGTTCGACCCCGGGAACCACGGCGCCGCTCTCCAGCCGGATATCACCGATCGCGATCGTGCCCAGACTTCCGTCCGACGGTGGCAGCAACGTTGCCGCGCGATTACTGGATGCGCTTCGGTCGATGCCCACGGTCACCGCGCCACCGTCGCCTCGGGAGGCGAAATCCGCCGATCCCTCGGACCGGCGAACATCGCGCGGGTCGTCCGCGCACGGGTGCCCGCAAGCGGGTCGACGAGGGGGAAACACACGTCTTCGATGGTAGCCACAGCGTTCCGGTGTCTCGGCGTCGCGCGGGAATACCAGGGCCGGTCAGCGAATATCGGGGTGCGGCGCGGGCTGTGCGGCACGGAGTCCGGATCCGTCGCGGGCGCGGGCGAGTTACTCATGTCATGCTCCGAGAGATGTGCCGGTGGGCGTCAGCGATGTCCGGATAACGAACGGCTACAACACATTTCGGGAATCCTCCTGATGATCGCGCTTGCTCCCGGCCTTCGGGAGCCCGGTCATCACCCGGAGCACCCCACCGCAACAGGAGGGTTGCCGACCAGCGAGCCGGGGCTTGGCGCTGGTGCTCATGACCTTCCGGACATCGTAGCCGGAGCGTGCGCGAGTCCGAAACTCGTGGTGGATTTCACCAGGTACGGGCGGAATCGCCGACGTCCGATAGCGGTTCTACGTTGTAAAGCGGAATTCGCGCGGATGTGACGGATCTATCACTCGGGGCAGGTCCGATGCCGATGAGATCCACCGCACCAGTACGCTTGTTCTGTTTGGCACCTCGAGTCTCGTGGACAACACGGGGCGTATACGTTGTCTGTTGAACAGCTGGGTCCGCTCACAAGCGTGTTCACCTGGCGGAACAATGGGAGCACCATCCTAGGAGGACACGAAGATCCATGTCCAAGATCAAGGTTGAGGGAACCGTCGTCGAACTCGACGGCGACGAGATGACCCGAATCATTTGGCAGTTCATCAAGGACAAGCTGATTCACCCGTACCTCGATGTGAATCTCGAGTACTACGACCTCGGTATCGAGTACCGGGACAAGACCGACGACCAGGTGACCATCGACGCCGCCAACGCCATCAAGGAGCACGGCGTCGGCGTGAAGTGTGCCACCATCACCCCCGACGAGGCGCGCGTCGAGGAATTCGGCCTGAAGAAGATGTACCGGTCGCCCAACGGCACCATCCGCAACATCCTCGGTGGAACCATCTTCCGCGCACCCATCATCATCTCGAACGTTCCGCGCCTGGTCCCGGGCTGGACGAAGCCGATCATCATCGGCCGCCACGCCTTCGGCGACCAGTACCGCGCCACCGACTTCAAGGTGCATCAGGCCGGTACCGTCACCCTCACCTTCACCCCGGAGGACGGCAGTGAGCCGATCGTCCACGAGGTCGTCAAGGTGCCCGAGGACGGCGGCGTCGTCATGGGTATGTACAACTTCAAGAAGTCGATCGAGGACTTCGCGCGGGCCTCGCTGAATTACGGTCTGCAGCAGAACTATCCGGTGTATCTGTCGACCAAGAACACCATCCTGAAGGCCTACGACGGCATGTTCAAGGACACCTTCCAGGAGATTTTCGAGACCGAGTTCAAGCCGCAGTTCGACGCGGCCGGTCTGACCTACGAGCACCGGCTCATCGACGATATGGTCGCCTCCTCGCTCAAGTGGGAGGGCGGATACGTCTGGGCGTGCAAGAACTACGACGGCGACGTGCAGTCGGACACCGTCGCGCAGGGCTTCGGTTCGCTGGGCCTGATGACCTCGGTGCTGATGACCCCGGACGGCAAGATCTGCGAGGCCGAGGCCGCGCACGGCACCGTCACCCGGCACTACCGGATGCACCAGCAGGGCAAGCCCACCTCCACCAACCCGATCGCCTCGATCTTCGCGTGGACCCGTGGCCTGGCGCACCGCGGCAAGCTGGACAACAGCCCCGAGGTGATCGGCTTCTCCCAGACCCTCGAGGACGTCGTCATCAAGACCGTCGAGGACGGCCAGATGACCAAGGACCTGGCACTGCTGGTCGGCGGCGATCAGGGCTATCTGACCACCGAGGAATTCCTCGGCGTGCTCGATGCCAACCTGGCGCGCCAGCTGAGCTGAGCCGGTCGCTCGTCCGGTGTGAACCGCACCGCGGCGAATTGAAACAACGGGCACCCGCCCCCACCGCACGCGGTGGCCGCGGGTGCCCGAACTGTTTCGCCGGACCGAGGTGGTGATTCGGGTTACAACCGAGTCCTTCGGAGCGAGCCCGCAGGCGGGAACCTTTGTCGCCCAGTCGATTCGGAAATCCGTGCGGCACCGCTGCCGTCGACGGTGAGTGAGATCACCGGCTGCTCGGGTATCGGTGCCGATCCCTGCCGTGTTGGCGTTGACCGTGCCCGAATCCCTTTCCGCGTCCGAAGTGTCCGTGCAGCCCGAACCAGCCCGCCGGGACAGCGTTCCGGCCGTGCCCCCGTCGCGGGACGGTGAGTCACCGCGCACGCGCTGGCACATTCCCGCGATGTTGGCGCTGGCGCTGGGCGGCTTCGGCATCGGGACGACCGAATTCGTCACCATGGGCCTGCTGCCGGATATCGCGCATGCCATGCGCGTGTCCGAACCGACGGCGGGCTACAGCGTGTCGGCTTATGCGCTGGGCGTGGTGGTAGGTGCGCCGGTGATCGCCGCGCTGTGTGCGCGGGTGCCGCGCAAGCGGTTGCTGGTGGTCCTCATGGCCGCGTTCACGGTGGGCAACCTCGCGACGGTGCTCGCGCCGACGTTCGGCACCCTGGTACTGGCCCGATTCGTCTCCGGACTTCCGCACGGCGCCTACTTCGGCGTCGCCTCGCTGGCCGCGGCGACGCTGGCCCCGGCGGGACAGCGTGCCAAGGCGATTGCCGCGGTTATGCTGGGGTTGAGCGCCGCCAATGTTGTCGGCGTTCCCGCCGCTACCTGGCTGGGGCAGAATCTGGGCTGGCGGGACGCCTATCTGGTAGTGGCCGCGATCGGCCTGACGACCGTTTTCGCCATCGCCCGTTTCGTGCCTCAGCTGTCCGGCATCCGGGTCACCGACCCGCGCACCGAACTGGGTGCGCTGCGCCGCCCGCAGGTGCTGCTGACCCTGCTGGTGGGCGCCGTGGGCTTCGGCGGCATGTTCGCGGTCTACACGTACATCACCACCACGCTCACCGACGTGGCCGGATTGTCGCTGGGCCTGGTCCCGGTGGTGCTGGCGCTGTTCGGCTTCGGCATGATCGTCGGCAGCATCCTCGGCGGCGTGCTGGCCGACCGCGGCGTGGACTCCTCGGTATTCGCCGCGTTGATCGCGATGGTGATCATTCTCGCCGGATTCGTTGCCGCAGCGCATAATCCGATCTCCGCGGCAGTGGGTGCGTTCCTGGTCGGCGCGGCGGGCGCGGCATTGTCGCCCGGTTTGCAGACCAGGTTGATGGATGTCGCCCACGATGCCCAGACCCTCGCCGCCGCGCTCAACCACGCCGCTCTGAACATCGCCAACGCGGCCGGTGCGTGGCTGGGCGGACGGGTCATCGCGGCCGGCCTGGGGTACACCGCCCCGGCCGCGGTCGGGGCCGCTCTCGCCGTGGCGGGCGTGCTGTTGTTCACGGTGACCGTCCGCCTCGCCCGGCGCACTGCCTGACGGCTGACCTGCCCGATGCGGGAGGACAGCATTTCCATTCAGATCTGAACGCAAGTGTAGAATTCCCGGAATGACCAGGCCCGCACCGTCCAAGCCGCTGCGCCGGACCCAGGAGCAGCGCAGCAGTGAGATGCGGGTGCGGCTGCTCGATGCGACCATCGACTGCCTGGTCGAATACGGCTACGCCGGGACGACGACGCCGCGCGTGGCCGAGCGAGCGGGTGTCACCCGCGGTGCGCAGGTCCATCATTTCGGCTCCAAGACCGATCTGGTCGTGGCCGCGATCAGCCATCTGGCCCAGCGCCGCACCGAGGCCGCCATGCGAGCGCTCGGCCGGGTGCAGGTCGGGGGCGATCCGATCGGCGCGATGCTCGATTCGCTCTGGACGCTGCACCAGGGGCCGCTGTTCATCGCCGCGATGGAGTTGTGGGTGGCCGGTCGCACCGACGCGGTGCTCGCCGCCGAGATGGAGAAGGTCGAACCCTTCGTCAACAACGCCGTCTTGATGTCGGTGGCGCAATTCGTCCCGGACGAGTTGCGCCGCAAAGAGGTTCGCGATTTCGTCTACACCGCGATGGACGTGCTGCGCGGAATCCTGGTGTCCAACTTCATCTCTCCCGATCCCGAACGCGCCCAACGCCGTTGGCGGCGCGCCTCGGCTCATCTGCGCGCCGCCGCCGAATCTCTGCTCACCGGACTGAACCTCACCCTCGACTGATCCGCAACGGCAGCCCGATGCGGTCGGCTCCGCACATCCCTTGCGTCGCGGACTGTATGTAGCCGCGGCGGGCTCTGAACTCGCCGTCTTCTCGGAGGCGACCCCTTGCGGTGTTACATACAGCTTTGTATGTTTGTTTCATTCGGTCCTGCGGGAATCGTGGATGCCGCCGCCCTGGTGCGGTCGGCGGCCGGAGGTGAGGAGTTCGATGGCGAACAAGGTCTACGTCGTCGGCGTCGGCATGACGAAGTTCGAGAAGCCGGGACGCCGCAAGAACGAGGACGGCAGCGACTGGGACTACCCGGATATGGCGCGCGAGTCGGGTACCGAGGCCCTCGCCGACGCCGGGATCTCGTACCGGCAGGTGCAGCAGGCATATGTCGGCTACGTGTACGGCGAATCCACCTCCGGTCAACGCGCGGTCTACGAACTGGGGATGACCGGAATTCCCGTGGTCAACGTCAACAACAACTGTTCGACCGGATCGACCGCGCTCTACCTCGCGGCACAGGCGATCCGGGGCGGGCTGGCCGACTGCACGCTGGCGCTGGGGTTCGAGAAGATGCAGCCCGGCTCACTCGGATCGACCTGGGACGACCGGGAACAGCCGATGGCCAAGCACATCATGGCGATGGCCGAGATCTCCGAGGTGCTCTTTCCGGTGGCGCCCTGGATGTTCGGCGCGGCGGGCCGCGAGCACATGAAGCAATACGGCACCACCGCGGAGCATTTCGCGAAGATCGGGTTCAAGAACCACAAGCATTCGGTCAACAATCCGTACTCGCAGTTCCAGGACGAATACACGCTCGACGACATCCTGGGCGCGCGGATGATCTACGACCCGCTGACCAAACTTCAGTGTTCGCCGACCTCCGACGGTTCCGGCGCGGTGGTTCTGGCATCGGAGTCCTTCGTCGACGAGCACGGGCTGGCCGGACAAGCGGTGGAGATCGTCGGCCAGGCGATGACCACCGACTTCGCCTCCAGCTTCGACGGCACCGCCAAGAATCTGATCGGCTACGACATGAATGTGCAAGCCGCGCAACAGGTATACGCGCAGGCGGGGCTGGGTCCGGAGGACTTCCAGGTGATCGAGCTGCACGACTGCTTCTCCGCCAACGAACTGCTGATGTACGAGGCCCTGAGGCTGTGCGGGGAGGGCGAGGCCGCCGCGCTGCTGGACGCGAATCAGACCACTTACGGCGGCAAGTGGGTGGTCAATCCGTCGGGCGGGCTGATCTCCAAGGGGCACCCTCTGGGCGCGACCGGACTGGCTCAGTGCTCGGAACTGACCTGGCAGCTGCGCGGTACCGCGGACAAGCGCCAGGTCCCGAATGTGAGCGCCGCGCTGCAGCACAACATCGGCCTCGGCGGCGCGGCCGTCGTCACGGCATATCGGCGCGCCGATCGCTGAACGCGGGCTCATCGATCCGCACACCTGCCGGAAACCGCTGCCCGGCAACCGAACTCGACGAGGAGTTGTACCGTGGGACATATCGAATACACCAAGAAGATGGCTGCCGAACCCGAGGCGTTATGGGCCGTGGTCGGCAATCCGAACACCTGGGGCGACTGGTTCTCCATTCACGAGCGCTGGATGGAGGAGCCGCCCGCCACGCTCGAGGTCGGCAGCAAACTCGTCGCCAAGGTCGTCATGCTGGGTATGGCGAACAAGTTCGAGTGGAACGTCGTCGCGGTCGACGCGCCGAACACGCTGACCCTCGGCGCGACCGGAATGGCCGGTGTGAAGGTCGAATTCACCTTCCGGATCTCCGCTGACGGCGAGGGCAGCGCACTCTCGCTGCAAGGCGACTTCGAGGGCGCACTGATCAAGGGCGCCCTCGGCAAGGCCGTGGAAAAGGACGGGATGAAGCAGCTCGAAACCTCACTCGAGGCCCTGGATACCCTGGCCGCGGCATGAACGGTCAGGCGCGAAGGCGGCAGCGGAGCGTAACCACGCAGCGCCCCGGCTCATGCTCGAGGAATACCGCGTGAAGACGGTCGAATTCGACGATTCGGGGCTGAACACCTGGTCCGACGAGGAACGTTTCGAGGTCACCGGGGAGCGGATCGCCGAATACGCCGCTGCCACCAACGATCCCATCGCCGCGCATCGCGCCGGGGACCTCGCCCCACCGGTTTTCGCGATCGTCCCGGTATTCGACGCCATGCTGGTTCCGGTGATCGACGTCGCGCCGATGGACATCTTCGGCCGAGTCGTCCACGGCGAGCAGGACTTCCACTTCCACCGCCCGATCCGTCCGGGGGAGACGCTGGTGGCCAGGGCGCGCGCGATCGGATACGCGAGTCGCAGCAGCGGCAGCACGATCACGATGCATATCGAAACCCGTTCCGCGGCAGGCGATCCGGTCAACGAGCAGTATCTGACCGCGTTCTTCCGCAATGTCGACGCGGGTCGCACGGTCGGGGAATCGGCCCCGCCACATGGTTTCGACGACACCCTTCGCTCCCGGGATCCGATCGCGGTGATACCGCAGCACGTGGACGAGGACCAGACCTTCCGCTACGCACCGGCATCGGGTGATCCGGTGCCGCTGCATCTGGACGAGGAGGTCGCCAAGGACGCCGGACTGCCCGGCATCATCGCGCACGGCCTGTGCACGATGGCCTTCGCCTCCTGGGCGGTGCTCACCGAGGTCGGCGGATCCGATGTGCGCCGGATGCGCCGACTCGCCGTCCGGTTCGCCGGACTCGTGTTCCCCGGGGACGACCTGTCGACCCGCATCTGGAAGGTGAAGGCCGGCGACGGCATCACCACTTACGCATTCGAGACCGTGCGCGGTTCGGACGTCGTGCTCAGCGACGGTCTCGCCGAGATCGCGGACTGACGTTCCGCCTGGCCCGGCGCGCGCGGTTCGCGAACCGAACGCGCCGGGCTTCCGGACATATCGAACAGGAGAAATGATGGGTGCATTGGAGGGCAAGGTCGCGGTCATCACCGGCGGCGGCCGGGGGATCGGGCGTGAGCACGCACTGCTGTTCGCTCGCGAGGGCGCGAGCGTGGTGGTCAACGACCTGGGCGGCGACAACGCCGGCGAGGGCGCCGACAGCGGCCCGGCGCAGGAGGTGGTGAACGAGATCCTCGCTGCGGGCGGCCGCGCGTGCGCCAACACCGACAGCGTCGCGCTGTGGGACGGTGCGAAGAGCCTTGTGGACCAGGCGGTTTCGGAATTCGGCCGACTCGACGTGGTGGTCAACAACGCCGGCATCCTGCGGGACGGATTCGTCGCGGGCCTGGCGGAAGCGCAGTGGGATGCCGTGATCGCGGTCCACCTGAAGGGACACTTCAACGTGCTGCGCCATGCCGCGTCGTACTGGAAGGAACAGTCCAAGGCGGGGAATCAGCCCAGCGCCGCGGTGGTCAACACCGCCTCGGCCTCGGGCGTCACGATTCCCAATGCGGGACAGGCCAATTACGGTGCGGCCAAGGCCGGGATCGCCGCACTGACCCTGGTCGCCGCCGAGGAACTGGACCGATACGGCGTACGGGTCAACGCGATAGCCCCGATGGCGCGCACCCGGCTGACCCTCGCCACGCCCGGTATGGGCGCGATCTTCGCCGCGGAGGTCCCCGAGGGTGAGTTCGACGCGTTCAGCCCGGCCAATATCTCTCCGCTGGTCGCCTACCTGGCCTCGGACGGCTGCCCGCTGACCGGCAAGGTGTTCGCGGTGCAGGGCGGGGCGATTTCCGAGCTGGCGGGCTGGCACGACGTGAAGACGATCGAGACCGAGGGACCCTGGACGATCGACGATATCTCCGCCCGGTTGCCCTGAGCGGCTCGGGCCGGAAAAATTTGGAGGACAACGATGTTCGAATGGTCCGAGACCGACGAGATGATCCGCGCCGCGGTACGCGGGTTCATCGACAAGCAGGTTCGGCCGCATGTGGATGCGATGGAGAGCGGCGAGATGACGCCGTATCCGATCATCCGTAAACTGTTCGCGGAGTTCGGCATCGACGCGCTCGGTGCGGAATCGGTGGAGAAGATGCTCGCCAGGGAGCGAGCGCGGGCCGACGCGGGGTCGGCCGAGCCGCCCGAGTCGGGGAAGTCATCCGGCGGTGGGCCGTTCGGCGGACAACAGTCGATGATGGCGGTGCTCATCGGTGAGTTGTCCGGTGTCTGCATGGGTTTGGTGTCCGCGATGGGCGTCAGTCTCGGTCTCGGCGCGGCCACCATCATGTCCCGGGGCACGCTCGCGCAGAAGGAGCGCTGGCTCGCCGACATCGTCACGATGAAAAAGGTTGCGGCGTGGGCGATCACCGAGCCCGATTCGGGGTCGGACGCATTCGGCGGGATGAAGACCTACGTCCGCCGTGACGGCGAGGACTACATCCTCAACGGCCGCAAGACGTTCATCACCAACGGCCCGTACGCCGATACGGTGATCGTCTACGCCAAGCTCGACGAGGGAGACGGCGCGGATCGTCGCGATCGCAAGGTGCTGACCTTCGTGCTCGACAAGGGCATGGAGGGCTTCACCCAGGGAAAGCCGTTCCGGAAGATGGGCCTGCACGCCTCGCCGACCGGCGAGTTGTTCTTCGACAACGTGCGCCTGGGCCGCGATCGGCTGCTCGGGGAGACCGAGGAGCACAAGGGTGGCGACGGACGCGAAAGCGCACGTTCGAGTTTCACCGCCGAGCGCATCGGCGTCGCGTTCATGGCTCTGGGCATCATCAACGAATGTCACCGCCTGTGCATCGATTACGCCAAGAGCCGCAGCCTGTGGGGCCAGGAGATCGGCCGCTTCCAGCTCATCCAGCTCAAACTGGCGAAGATGGAGGTAGCGCGAATCAACGTGCAGAACATGGTTTTCAACGCACTGGAGAGCACCCAGGCCGGCAAGCCGCCCTCCCTGGCCGAGGCGTCGGCCATGAAGCTCTACTCCTCCGAAGCGGCCACCGAGGTGGCCATGGACGCCATCCAACTCTTCGGCGGCAACGGCTACATGACCGAATACCGGGTCGAGCAACTGGCCCGCGACGCCAAATCCCTGATGATCTACGCGGGCAGCAACGAAATCCAGGTGACGCACGTGGCCAAGGGCCTGTTGGGGCAATAGCGCCGCCGAACCGCCGACGCTGAGAGCAACGAAGCCCAGGTGACCAGCACCGACGAGGTGACACATCGCGAGAAAAGGGCTTCGAGTCGCAGAAATCGTCGCGCCTGGGCACTCGAATGCCCTTCACCCGCCCTCCGACGAGACATCCACCTACGTGCTGAGCGGCGAAGGCTCTCTCGTCTCAACTACGAACGTACGGCGAAGCGAAGCGAGGCGACGACCAACACGCCCAGCGGCGAAGCGTCTCCGTCCGGCTGGGAGTCGCCCGCGAAGCGATAGGTTCAGCAACACCAACCCCAAAGGTTTTCGGCGCGGGCTCGTCGTTCGGCCCTCGAAGCGCATGGCCGAAGGCCGAGTCTCGAGGGCTGAACGACGAGCCTTACAGCGCCGAAAACCAGCCGGAGCGAAGCGGAGGCCAATTACACAGCTCGTAGATGCGTCCTGCTGGCGTAGACGTGTTCCGCGATCAACGTCGCGATCCTGTCCGGAGCCTCCAGCATCGGTACGTGCCCGACGCCGTGCATCAGTATCCGATCGCAGGATTCGGGCAGCTCGCGCAGGAATCGTTGTGCATAGGGCTGATTCGGGATCACCCGGTCGTTCTCGCACATCAGCAGGCGCACCGGCGTGCGCAGTGTGGACATGTTCTCCAAGGCGGGCATCCGGAGTCCACCGGTCAGCAGGGGCAGCATCGCCGGGCAGTTCATCGCGGACATGATCGCCGCCTCGACCAGTCGCCGCGGCACCGCCGAGGTGTTCTTGCTCAGGATCATCGCCGCGAATTGCCTTGCCGGAGCGCTCAATCCGACCGTATTCCCGACCCGCCTGCCGACCTGCACCACCGGCACCAGCGACAGGAACTTCAGGCCGACCCGGATTTGCATCAGGGACGGGCTGGCCCAGCCGCCGGCCGGAGCGATCGCGGTGAGGGTGCGGGCCCTGCCGCGGCGAGCGAGTTCGAAGCCGACCCAGCCGCCGAGTGAGTTGCCAGCCATATGACATGTGCGCCAACCCAATTCGTCGAGTTGCTCCTCGACCTGATCGGCGAGCGTGGTGATGTCGACGCGCCAGCCGTCGAGGGCGGGACCGCCCCAGTGGCCACGCAGGGCCGGGGCGTACACCTCGCAGGTGCTCGACAGTCGCTGCGCCACGGATTCCCAGCAATGTGGGGAGAGCATGAATCCGTGCAACAGCAGAAGGGGATCGCCCGAGCCCGTGTGCAGGGCTTTGGTCGGCATGAGCGGGGCGGTGCCTGACATCATCGTCCTCACCCCTTCCTGGACTACAGTGTCCGCAGGGAGTGTCTCTGACCAGCATTGTACGGTCTTTCGGTGGCCAATATCATCAGTACGATCAACGTGAACGGGGTGCGCGCGGCCACCGGTAAGACAGGCAAAGGGATGCTCGAGTGGCTCGCGGTCACCGAGGCCGACGTCATCTGCCTGCAGGAGACGCGCGCGACCGATGAACAGACCCGCAAGGCGCTGGGTCCGGCCCTCGATTCCGGGTGGCATCTCGCCCTCGCCGAGTCCGGCACGAAGGGACGCGCCGGCGTCGCGATCCTGTCCCGTCGGGAGCCGCTGGCGGTGCGGATCGGCTTCGGCAGCGCGGAGTTCGACGGACTCGGCCGCTACATCGAGGCCGAATTCGACGACCTCACCGTAGCCAGTGTCTACGTGCACACCGGTGAGGCCGATACGCCGCTGCAGGACGAGAAATACCGCTTCCTGGCCGAGCTGGGCGCACATATGAAGGCGCAGACCGGCAATTTCGTGATCAGCGGCGACTGGAACGTCGCACACACCGAACTCGACATCAAGAACTGGAAGGGCAACATCAAGAACGCCGGTTTCCTCCCCGGCGAACGCGCCTGGCTCGACGAAATCATCGCCGCGGGCTACGTCGACGTCGTCCGCACCCTGCACCCCGGCGTCCCCGGCCCGTACAGCTGGTGGTCCTACCGCGGCCGAGCCTTCGACAACGACGCCGGCTGGCGAATCGATTACCAGCTCGCCCGAGGTGAAATAGCCGGCCGCGCCAAACAGGCCGTCGTCGAACGCGCCGCCGACTACCACCTGCGCTGGTCCGACCACGCCCCGGTCACGGTGCAGTACCGCTGAGCCTGTGCATCGTAAGTCCAGCCGCTCAGCGGAAGACAAGCCCCGGTGAAACAGGAACCCACCTCAGAGAACCGCAAGGTCAGGAGGAATCCCGGGCATTCATGGCCGGGAGAACGTCAAGTAGATTCGGTAGTTATGAGTGACAGCCGTGCGGCCGGTGGGGCGCGTAACTTGGCCTGCATCGCGGAATCCGTCCACACCGCCGTGACGAGGCAGTGCCGATGAAGTTCTCCGGCAAGAGGTTTCAGAGTTTGCTCGGGCTCGGTGCGGTCGTTGTCGTGATCGTGATCGGGCTGCTGGTGTCGCACGGGAGTTCGTCGCAGTCGTCATCGGGGGCGGCCTCGTCGTCGAAGGCGGCGGCGGTGCAGGTGAAGGGGACCGCGACACCGGTCACCGGCCATGCCGCGGGCGTGCCCGACCGCGCTTATCAGACGTTGACCGAGATCGATGCGGGACGTTGGCCCGGTTCGGCGAACGCTCCCGGCACCAAGGGCGGCGATCAGTGGATGAACCGCGGCGGCTCGCTGCCCAAGACCGATTCCTCGGGCAAGGCGATCAGCTACCGGGAATGGGATGTCAACCCGAAGAAGCGCGGCCAGACCCGCGATGCCGAACGCATCATCACCGGCAGTGACGGTTCGGCCTACTACACCGGCGACCACTACAAGACGTTCACCAGGATGCGCTGACGGGCTCGGAGCGGGTCTCGCGGCGGTTTTCGAAAGGGATGCTCTCGATGGGTGAGGCGATCACGCTCGCACACTTTCTGACCGGTGCGCACGCAGATGCGTCCACCGCATCGGTCCTGGGTTCATTGACCGTCGACGCGGCCGGATTCAGCGGCGTGCGGTTCCGGGCGCCGGAGGGCTATGTCGTACGCGAATTGCGCGGGTCGAAGATGCGTACTCTCGCGGGCGTCTTCGACGAGTTCGCCGCGGCCTTCCAATTCCCGTACTACTTCGGGCAGAACAAGGACGCCTTCGACGAATGTCTGCGGGATCTGGACGAATTCGTCGGCCCGGCACCGGGATACATTGCGGTCGTGCGTGATTCGGCCCAGTTGCTGGCCGAGCGGTCCGCCGAACGCGACTGGTTCGTCTCGGCGATGACCGACTGCGCGCAGTACTGGTCCGCACACGACGGGATATTCCGCGTCGTACTGCAGTCCGCGCCGGAAGGGCTGCCGGCCGTCGCGTTGACTCTGTGACACTGAGTCCGGATCTGTTTCCGGACAAGGTATTTCGTATTCCGGCCGCCGTTCCGAAGACACGTGCCGTGGGCCGTGGCCCAGACCGCTCAGCGCAGCCGGCCGGCCAGATCCTCGCCCAGTAGCACGAACACCTCGGTGGTGTGATCGATGAGTTCGTCGCGGGTCATCGGCAGATCGCCGTGCAGCCAGCTGGTCAGGGTCTGCACCAGGCCGCCGACCAGGTAGGTGGCGCGGAAGCCGATCGACGGGTCCGCGTTCGGTCCGGCGATGGCGTAGAAGTTGCTGCCCTCGGCGGCGACCAGACCGGCGAAACCGCGGATGGAGTCCATGGTCCGTGCCCGCAGTTCGGGGGTCGCGGCGCTGATGATCAGGGCGATCTGTGCCTTGCGCGGATCGTCGGTGAGGACGTGGATACCCGCGGCGATGGCCGCGTGCGCGCGCCCGTAGGTGTCGGTGGGCGCGTCCTGTGCCGCGGCCAGGATGGCCGTGGCGAGTTCCTCGGCGATGCCGTCGAACAACGCGATCAGCACGGCATCGCGACCGTCGAAGTTCTCGTAGTAATACCGCTCGTTCAGCCCGGCGCGAGTGCACAGCCCGGCCACGGTCAGGCGGTCCAGGCCCTCGGTGCCGATGATGTCGAGTGCGGCCTCGAGCAGGGCGGCACGGCGCTGGGCGCGGCGTTCCTGCGCGGAGACTCCGCCGTAGGTGCGTTGCGCTGCCATCCGTCGATTCTGTCATGCCGTCAATTCTGGTTCTTGCCATTGCCAGATTCGTTGATCTGGGGGATGCTTTTGCCAGATGCTCTGAACGAGGAGGCAACGATGCCCGAGTCCGGTTACTTCGCAGACGATTCGATGATTCGCCGTGTCATGCGCAAGCGGGCGGTCGGCCTCACCTATGGGCAGCGGGCGCTGGTGGTCGGCGCGGTGAATCCGCTGCTGTACGTCGGGACCGCGGAGCACACCGCGCATCGCACGACCCCGTACACCCGGCTGGCCATCACCGGCCGGTTGTTCGAGGCCGTCGCGCTGGGCACCAAGGCCGAGGCCGACCGGGCGCGCTCGTACACGGACAAGAAACATGCGAAGGTGCACGGCGCGTTGCCCGAGGACGCCGGTGTGCAGCACCCCGCGGGCACGGCCTATTCCGCGCGCGATCCGCATCTGATGTTCATGACCATGGCCTTCACCTTCGACTCCGCCGAGGTGATGCACGATCTGCTGGTCCGCCGGCTCACCGCGACCGAGCGCGAGGATCTGTATCAGGACTACGTGTACTGGGGCGAGCTGTTCGGCATGCCGCGCGAGTCCGCGCCGGCGAGCTATGCGGGATTCCGCCGTTATTTCGACGATTATCTCGCGTCCGACGCGCTGCACCTCACCGACGAGGCTCGCCTGGTCGGCTCGTACCTGGCCGGGCAGCAGGTGCCCTATCCGCTGCCGCTGCCGCTGAACCAGGTCGTGAACAGTGTGCATCTGCTGGTCCAGGGCAGCCTGCCGCCGCGTATCCGCGAGATGTACGACATCCGCTGGGGCCGTCGCGAGGAGTTGGCCTTCCGCACCCTGACCCGCGCGGTCCGCACCGCGCACACCTCCGTACCTCTGACTCCCCGGGTGCTGCACGGCACCCTGGCCGGGCCCAGCGCTCCGGTCTACCGCATGCTCGGCCGCCGCGAACGCGAACTCGTCGACTCGGGCCGCCCCAGCATGCCCGGGGTGGATCCGCGCAGCTATGCCGAACGGCATGCGATCTGAACGGGGATCAGCCGGTGCGTGACAATCGGCGTCCGGTGACCTCGTCCGGCGTGATCGCGACGTAGTTGTACTTGCTGCCGAGTTCCCACGGGTCGATACCCAGTTCGTCGAGCGCGGTCATCTCGCTGAACGACCGAACGAGACGGGCTGATCCGTGCACCACGACGCTCCAGGCCACCCGTTCGGCCCGGTGGTCGACCTCGAAAGCGACCTCCGGAGCGACGGCCAGGCTCGCCAGCTTGCTGCCCTCCGCCGACTTGAAGTAGACGGTGCGGCCGGAAACTCCGTAGTTCACCGGAAAGACCTCCGGCCGGCCGCCGGCAACGGTGATCAGCCGACCGAGCTTTTCGGCGGCGAGCAAATCCCAGCAATCGTCGGCTGCCAAGACTTCTTTCAGTTGTCCATCCACTTCGTCACTGCTCATATCGCTCCTTCGGCTATAAAGGCTGCGTAGCGGTGCTGCATCGACTCCAATGGCAAACTATCAGCGATTGCCGGTGCGGGGTGGTCTTCCTACGTCCCCGGCACGCTGAATTCCCGGGTCGGCCGGGGAGCTAGGATCGCCCTATGTCGAGTCCTGCACCCACCGGTGAGCGCAAGCAGCGGGTCCTGTCCGGGATCCAGCCGACGAGTGATTCCTTTCACCTCGGCAATTACCTTGGCGCGCTGCAGTATTGGGTGCAGCTGCAAGAGGATTTCGATGCGCTCTACTTCATTCCGGATCTGCACGCCATCACCGTTCCGCAGGACCCCAAGCAGTTGCGCAACCGCACCAAGCGCGCGGCGGCCCAGCTGCTGGCGCTGGGCATCGACCCGAAGCGCTCGACCCTGTTCGTGCAGAGTCAGGTGCCCGAGCACGCCGAGCTGACCTGGGTGTTGAACTGCATCACCGGATTCGGCGAGGCCGGCCGGATGACGCAGTTCAAGGACAAGTCCGCCAAGCAGGGGGCCGACAACGCGACGGTCGGCCTGTTCACCTATCCGGTGCTGATGGCGGCGGACATCCTGCTGTACCGCCCGCACCTGGTTCCGGTCGGCGAGGATCAGCGCCAGCACCTCGAACTGACCCGAAACCTGGCCCAGCGCTTCAACACTCGCTACAAGAAGACGTTCGTGGTTCCGGACGCGCACATCGTGTCCGGAACCGCCAAGATCTACGACCTGCAGGATCCCACCTCGAAGATGAGCAAGTCGGCCGGCACCGACGCGGGCCTGCTCAATCTGCTCGACGATCCGAAGGTGTCGGCCAAGAAGATCCGCTCCGCGGTGACCGACACCGAACGCGAAATCCGCTACGAGCCGGAGACCAAACCGGGAGTGAGCAATCTGCTGGTGATCCTGTCCTCGCTCACCGACACGCCGATCGTGACACTCGAAAAGGATTATGTCGGCAAGGGATACGGCGAGCTCAAGGGCGATGTCGCCGACGCGCTGGTGGAATTCGTCACCCCGCTGCAGGCGAAGGTGCAAGAGTATATGGGCGATCAGGGCGAACTCGATCGCATCCTCGCCGCGGGCTCGGAGCGGGCTCGGGAGATCGCCGGCAACACTCTTGCGCAGGTTTACGACCGGGTGGGCTTCCTGGCCCGCTGAATCCGGGCGAGAAGTTGGGCCTCGCGGGCGTAGCCGAGGCCTGTGCGGGTATGCCCTGAGCGAGGATCGGCCAGTCGAGTTGCCGTCCGCGCGGGTTCGTGTGCTGAAGTAGCCGCCCTCCGCGGACATCCGAGCGGTTGCGGGAGGTTGCGTGTTCGACGGGATCAAGGCGCGGATCTCCGGCGCCGTCCGGACCCGCCCCTGGCTGGACCATCTGGTCCGGGCGGGTGCGAGTTACCAACGCCAGCGCGGTGACTACTACGCGGCCGGAATCACGTACTTCACTGTGCTGTCGCTGTTTCCGATGCTGATGGTCGCCTTCGCGGTGGCCGGATTCGTGCTGTCGCACAATCCGCATCTGCTGACCGAGATGCAGGGCAAGATCGTCGCGAATCTGCCCGGATCACTCGGCGATCAGGTCAACAGCCTGGTCGATCAGGCCGTCAAATCACGCACCAGCGTCGGAATCATCGGTCTGGTCGGCGCGTTCTACGCCGGGCTGGGCTGGATGGCGAACCTGCGTGCCGCGTTGACCGAGCAGTGGGAACAGCAAGCGCCGCAAGGGAATTGGTTCCGTAGCAAACTTTCCGATGTGATCGCGCTGCTCGGACTCGGTGTCGCCCTGGTGATCTCGTTCGGTATGTCGGCGCTGGCCTCGAGCAATCTGGGCCGCGACCTGCTCGCGCTGGTCCACCTGGAGAACGCACCCGGTGTCGGTGTGCTGCTCACGATATTGTCGCTGGTCCTGGCGGTGCTCGCGTCCTGGGCGGTATTCGCCTGGGTGATCGCGCGCCTGCCGCGTCAGCCGGTCACCCTGGTCAGTGCGGGCAAGGCGGCGTTGATCGCGGCGATCGCGTTCGAGGTGTGGAAACAGGTCGCCGGTCTGTACCTCAAACGGGTCCTGACCAGCCCGGCGGGTGTCGCCTTCGGCCCGATCCTGGGCCTGATGGTCTTCGCCTACATCACCGCGCGCATCATCCTGTTGGCCACCGCCTGGGCGGCCACCGCACGGGAGAACATACTCGAGGCCGAGGTGCCGCCGCCCGGCCCCGCGGTGATCCAGCCGCGGATGTCGGCGGGCATGACCGCGAAGACGGGCGCGATGTTGTTCGGTGTGGGCGCGGTCACCGCGGCATTGCTACCCCGATTGCGCCGGGTGACCCGGCGCTCGGCCGAAAGCGGTTGATTCCCGGCGTATTTCGCCTCACGCGGACCGCTCAGCGCCGGGCCCGTCCGCTGATTCGCCAGGCCAGAACGACCAGGATCAGGACAACGGCCAGGCCGGCCACGATCAGGGTCGTCCGCAGGTTCTCGTGGCCGTGGCTCGCACTCGGCGCCGATGCGCCGACGCCGTGCGCCGGCGGAGTGGCCAGAGCCGCGGTGGGAGTGGGGGACCGGTCGGTGTCCGAGCCCGGGAGGGAGCCGATATCGGCGCCCGCCGGGAGCGCGAAGCCGTAGTCGAGCAGGCGGGCGGCCTGTTCGGGCGGGCGGATCGGCAGGACGTCGGCCTTGAGCAGGGTGACGACCAGGCGGTGGCCGCCCCGCTGCGCCGCGGTCACGAAGGTCTGCCGGGCGTCGTCGGTGTAGCCGGTCTTACCGCCGAGATCACCGTCGTAGTCGTAGAGCAGCCGGTTGTCGTTGGCGATCGGGAATCCGGGGTGGTCCTTGTCGCCGGGAATCTTCGGATCGGCCGGGAAGCCGGGGAAGTTGTACTGCTCGGTGTGCACGATGTCGGCGAACGCGGGAATCGTCATATCGTGGCGGAAGATGGCGGCCAGGTCGTAGGCCGAAATACTCATCCCCGGCCCGTCCAGGCCGGACGGGGTCGCCGCCCGGGTGTCCAGGGCGTGCAGTTCCGCGGCCTTCGCGTCCATCTGCCGCAGCGTCGCGTCCACGCCGCCCAATTCCATGGCGATGGCGTGTGCCGCGTCGTTGCCCGAGCACATCAGCAGCGCGTGCAGGAGCTGGTCGTTGGTGTAGCGGCCGCCGGGGCCGATGCCCACGCGGGTGCCGTCGGCGTTCGCGTCGTCCTGGGTGCCGATCACGACCTTGTTCAGGTCGAGTTGCGGTAGCGCGACCGCGGCCAGCAGGGTCTTCATCGTCGAGGCGGGGCGGTAGCGGCCGTGCGGATCCTTCGCGGCCAGCACCTTGCCGGTGTCCAGATCGGCGATCACCCAGGCGGTCGCGGAGATGTCCTTCGGCGCCGGCGGCGCGCCGCCGGGCAGCAGTACGCCGCAGCTGCCGAGTTTGCCGCCGCCGACCGGCGTCGCCGGTACGGGCAGGGGCTTGGGTGCGGTCTGCCCCGGTTCCGGGACCTCGGATTCATCGATCGGCGGCGGCGGAGCGAGTCGATCGGGGCAGGAATCGGTGTTCGGGGTGACGAAAGGCACCGAGGTCCCGGTCGGCTGCGCGGCCGCCGTGCCGGAGACCGCGACGCCGGTCGCGGCGGTGGCGGCGACGAGTCCGGTGGCCAGAGCGATGGCGAGGAAGCTGCGCGGGCGTCGGCTCGCGCGCGAAGTGCTGGTGCGGCTGTCGGGCCGAGGTGTTCGAATGCGCATCGCCCTCGAGCTTATGCGGAACCTCGCCCGGCGTGGCTGTGAGCTGCGTCGAGTATCGGGCTCGGCCATGGCCTACTCGGGACATCGCGCCTCGTACCGGGTATTGACATCTCCTCTGAAATGAGAGTTACTATCAAAATAAAGACTCATCCAAACGATTGGAACTCTCATGAAGGCAATGGACGCGCGCGACAGCGGCCCACTCGCCGAGTCGCCGGGGGAGGCGGCACAGTCGTCCGGCAAGGCGCGCTGGCTGGCACTGGGAGCGCTCGCGGTAGCCATGCTCGCGATCGGGCTGGATACGACGGTGCTGGTGGTGGCCCTGCCGACCATCGCGGTCGACCTGAACGCCGGCACCTCGGCCCTGCAGTGGTTCACCACGGCGTACACGCTGGTCCTGGCCGCGCTCATGCTGCCCGCGGGCGCGCTCGGAGATCGCTACGGCCGCAAGCGCTTTCTGCTCGCCGCGCTGGTGGTCTTCGGCGGGGCCTCGTTGTGGTGCGCGCTGGCGACCTCGTCGGGTGAGCTGATCACCGCGCGTGCGCTGCTGGGACTGGCCGCCGCCGCGATGATGCCGCTGTCGATGTCGGTGCTCCCGGCGCTGTTTCCCGAGAAGGCCGATCTGCAACGGGCGCTGACGGTTTGGGTCACCTCGTCCGCGATCGGCATGCCGCTGGGCCCGATCGTTGGCGGTTGGCTGTTGCGGAACTTCTGGTGGGGCTCGGTCTTCCTGATCAACGTCCCGATGGTCCTGATCGGCTTGATCGCGGTGGCTCTGCTTGTGCCGGAATCGCGCAGCGAGAGAGCGTTCCGGATCGATCTGCTCGGCGTCGCGCTGTCCGCGGCCGGAATGCTCGGGCTCACCTACGGTTTCATCCGCCTCGGCGGACAGGGCTGGGGCGATGCGCTGGGCTGGAGTGCGGTCGCCGCGGGCGCGGTGGTGCTCGGCCTGTTCGTCGGGTGGCAGCGCCGCACCGATCATCCGCTGATCGATCTCGGTCTGTTCGGGGGGGACGGATTCCGTTGGGGGACAATGTATTCCATAGTGATCAACTTCGCGATGTTCGGCATGTTCTTCACCGTGCCGCAGTACTTCCAGGCGGTGCTGGGCGTGGATTCGCTCGGCAGCGGATTGCGTCTGCTGCCGTTGATCGGGGGGTTGCTGGTCGGCACCCGGTTGGTGGACAAGCTGCTGCCCCGGGCCGGGTTGCGCGTGGTACTGGTCGCCGGATTCCTGCTGCTGGCGAGCGGCCTGGTGATCGGCGCGCTGACCACGGTGAGCAGCGGGTACGGGTATGCCGCGCTGTGGATCGGGCTGCTCGGGACCGGGATGGGATTCGTGATGCCCGCCGCGATGGGCATGGCGATGGGTGAACTGGACGCCGAACGATCCGGCTCGGGCTCGGCACTGATCCAGGCACTGCGGCAGGCCGGTGGGACTATCGGCGTCGCGGTCCTGGGGACCGTACTGGCCACCCAGTATCGCGACCGACTGGGCGGCTACGACCGTTCGCCGATCTCGGACGGTGTCAGCGGGGGCGTGGCGGTCGCGCACAAGCTCGGTGACGCGGCGATGCTCGGCAAGGTGCAATCGGCCTTCGTCGGCGGTATGGGCGCGATGCTGTGGGTGTGCGCGGGAATCTGCCTGTTCGCGGCCGTCGTCGCCGCGATCCGCACCCGCGGTGCGGCATCGTCCGCGCGGGCCGCGGGCCATGCGGGAGAATCGCTACATGTCGGCTGAGTCGAAGGCACCGCCAGCGCAGGCCCATGCCCGGGTGAGTTCGCCCCGGATGGGCCTGCGCGAGCGCAAGAAGGAACGCACCCGCCGCACCATCCGGACCGAGGCGATGCGGCTGTTCCGCGAGCAGGGTTACGCCGAGACGACGGTCGAACAGATCGCGGAGGCCGCGGACATCTCGCCGAGCACGTTCTTCCGCTATTTCCCGTCCAAGGAGCAGGTCGCCATCACCGACGATCTGGACCCGCTGATGATCCGCGCGGTCGAGGCGCAGCCCGCGGACCTGTCGCCGCTGCGCGCGTTCGTCCGTGCCACCGTCGAGGTGTTCGAATCGCTCGAGCCGGACGAGCTGGAATTCGAGCAGCAACGGATGAAGCTGATCTACACGGTGCCGGAGCTGGCCAGCGTCATCGCCCGGGAGACCGAGCGCAATGTGCGTATGGTCGCCCAGTTGGTCGCGGACCGGGTCGGTCGTTCCGCCGACGAGCTGGAGGTCCGTGCGTTCGCGGGCGCGATGATCGGCGCGATGAGCACCACCTTCGACGCCACCGCCGGGCTCGGATTGGACATGGACAAGCTCAAGCAGGTCGCCGAGTTCCTCGAGTCGGGTATGCGGCTGTAGTCCGCCGCGCGACGGTATCGTCGGTCACCGTGGCGAAGAATCCGCCGATTACGTCCTCGATCTCGGAAATCGAAGCCGCACAGTACAATACGGGCTGATAGTGGGTGATGTCGTAGGTCGCCGTGCCCATCTCGGCCACGTTCAGCGGCCGCAGTTCGGCGGTGCGGAACTCCTCGATCTCACCGTACGAGGACAGCAGACCCGCACCGTAGCAACGGATCTCGCCGTGTTCTCGGACCACGCCGAATTCCATCGAGAACCAGAACACGTCGGCCAGGAATTTCAGTGCCGCATCGGTTTCCAGCCGCGCCACCGCCGCGCCGACCTCGGCATAGATTGCCGCGAACCGGGGACTCGCCAATTGGTTGGCGTGGCCGATGATTTCGTGGATCGCATCGGGTTCGGGCGTGTAGAGCGGGGCCGAATGATGCCGGATGTACTGGGTGGAATGGAAGACGCGGTCGGCGAAGGAGCCGAAGAATTCCCGCAGCGGAACCAGCCCGGCCGCGGGCACGTAGCGAAAACCGCTGAGCGGCACCAGTTGTGCGGACACCTCGTCGAGTTGCGGGATGTGATCGTGCGGCAGGCCGAGGCGTCGCGCGCCCGCGAGCACCTCCGCGGACGCGTACACCTCGTGTTTGCGGGACAGTTCGGCCGAGGCGATCCGCCACACCCGCTGCTCGTCCTCGGTGTAATCGATCCGGGGCGTCGGCTCGCCCCGCCGGTGAGCCAGCGCCCGTGCGGCGATCGCATTGCGACGAGCCCGGTAGGCGGGATCGTGCACGCCGGGATGCTCGTCGCTCAGATGCACGGTCACATCGCCGTCGGCACCCGTGGTGACCGGCGAATACAGCTGAGCTTCGGTGAACATGACTCGATGCAATCACTGCTGAGCTCAGCCGACAATAAACGGTCGATTACCTTGACAAATTGACTAGGTGATCCGGCGGTCACCGACGCTCGATGCCATCAGAAGAAGCCGTCGTTGCGCGCTGCCGCTATTGCGTCGAGTCCACGATGAACTCTCTGCCGAGGGAGAGGAGGACTCGGTCCGCAGTGAGTAGTCGCAGACCTTCGCACCACGCCTGGGCAGTGAGCAGTCGGTCGAAGGGGTCGTGCCGGGTCAGTTCGGGGAAGGCTCGCACCTGTTCGGCGTGATGTCCGGTCACATCCAGGGTGCTCAACCCTCGATCACCGATGAGTTCGGTGAAATTCGCCGGGATCTTCAACTTCCCGAGCATGCATTTGATCGTCAGCTCCCACACGGTCGCCGCCGAGACATGAACTTCTGGGGCCGAGGTGATCGCGCGGCGGGCACCTGCTCCGAGGCGCGGATTGTCGTCAAGCACCCACAGGGCGGTCTGACTATCCAGTAGCATCGGAGTCCTCCCCGTAGAACATCTGCTGGATATCAGGGTCGATGTCGAAGGCCGTGTCGTCGTAAGCGATTTGGCCCCGCAAGCTACCGAAGATCACCGGGATGTTCCGATGCGGCACGAGGTCTGCAATGGGCTGGCCGGCCTTCGAGATCACGATCCGCTCACCCCGGGACACCCGTTCGAGCAGTTTGGATAAGTGTGTCTTGGCCTCATGAATGTTCACAGCAGTCATACGACCAAGGATACTGGACTAAACTTAGTCTAGTCCAGACTAGTCGGGCTGCCCGCCGGCACCTCGATATCAGTCGATCTCCAGCATGCCGAAGGCCGCCCCCGTCGAATGATGGAGGCGGCCTTCGGGTTCGGGCTCGGGGAACTCAGCGCGCGAACAGCAGGGCGCGTTTGACTTCCTGGATCGCCTTGGTGACCTCGATGCCGCGAGGGCAGGCGTCGGTGCAGTTGAAGGTGGTGCGGCAGCGCCACACGCCTTCCACATCGTTCAGGATGTCCAGGCGCTCGCGGGCGCCCTCGTCACGGCTGTCGAAGATGAAGCGGTGCGCGTTGACGATCGCGGCCGGGCCGAAGTAGCTGCCGTCGTTCCAGTACACCGGGCATGAGGTGGTGCAGCAGGCGCACAGGATGCACTTGGTGGTGTCGTCGAACCGGTGCCGGTCGGTCTGGGACTGGATGCGTTCGCGGGTGGGCTCGTTACCCGAGGTGATCAGGTACGGCTTGACCGCGCGGAAGGCGTCGAAGAACGGCTCCATGTTCACCACGAGGTCCTTCTCCACGGGCAGGCCGCGGATGGGTTCGACGGTCATGGTGAGGGTTTTGCCGCTCTTGGGCAGCATGTCGCGCATCAGCACCTTGCACGCCAGCCGGTTCACGCCGTTGATGCGCATGGCGTCCGAACCACAGACACCGTGCGCACAGGACCGGCGGAAGGTCAGCGTGCCGTCCAGGTAGGACTTGATGTAGATGAGCACATTCAGGAAACGGTCCGTGGGCAGCACCGGGACCTGGAAGGAATCCCAGTGCGCGCCCTTGTCGTCCTCCGGGTTGAACCGGGCCACCTTGACGGTGACCATGACCGATCCGTCCGGAACGGGGGCCGGTTTCTGCCCGGCGGGAGCTTCGGCTACAGCAGTCATCAGTACTTACGCTCCATCGGCTCGTAACGGGTCTGCACGACCGGCTTGAAGTCCAGCCGGATGTCGGCGATCAGTTCCGCCGGCGCACCGGGCTCGACCTGCTTGTACGCCATGGTGTGGCGCATGAAGTTGGTGTCGTCGCGGTTCGGGTAGTCCTCGCGGGCGTGGCCGCCGCGCGACTCCTTGCGGTTCAGCGCGCCCACCACGGTCACCTCGGCCAATTCCAGCAGGAAGCCCAGTTCGACGGCCTCGAGCAGGTCGCTGTTGTAGCGCTTGCCCTTGTCCTGCACGGTGATCCGCTCGTAGCGCTCCTTGAACCCGTGGATATCGGTGAGCACCTTCTTCAGCGTGTCCTCGGTGCGGAACACACCGGCGTTGGCGTCCATGGTCGCCTGCAACTCGCTGCGGATATCGGCGACGCGCTCGTCGCCGTGCTCGGACAGCAGGTTGGCCAGCCAGTTCTGCACCATCGTCGCGGGCTCGGACGGCAGCTCCACGAAGTCGTGGCGCTGCGCGTACTCCGCGGCGGCGATGCCCGCGCGGCGGCCGAACACGTTGATGTCCAGCAGCGAGTTGGTGCCCAGACGGTTCGAGCCGTGCACGGAGACGCAGGCGCACTCACCGGCGGCGTACAGGCCCGGCACCACGTCGGTGTTGTTGCGCAGCACCTCGCCGCGGATCCGGGTGGGGATGCCGCCCATGACGTAGTGGCAGGTCGGCATGACCGGCACCGGCTCCTTGACCGGGTCCACACCAAGGTAGGTGCGGGAGAACTCGGTGATGTCCGGCAGCTTCTCCTCGAGCACGTCCTCGCCGAGGTGGGTCACGTCGATGAAGACGTAATCCTTGTTCGGCCCGCCGCCGCGGCCCTCGGCCACCTCCATGACCATCGACCGGGCGACGATGTCGCGGGGGGCGAGGTCCTTGATGGTGGGGGCGTAGCGCTCCATGAACCGCTCGCCCGAGGCGTTACGCAGGATGCCGCCCTCACCGCGGACCGCCTCGGAGATCAGGATGCCCAGACCGGCCAGACCCGTCGGATGGAACTGGTGGAATTCCATGTCCTCCAAGGGAAGTCCCTTGCGGAACACGATCGCCATGCCGTCGCCGGTCAGCGTGTGCGCGTTGGAGGTGGTCTTGTACATCCGGCCCGAACCGCCCGTGGCGAAGATGATCGCCTTGGCGTGGAACACGTGCAGTTTGCCGGTGGCCAGCTCGTAGGCGACCACACCGGTCGCGACCTGGCCGCGGTCGGTGTCGGTGAGCAGCAGGTCCAGCACGTAGAACTCGTTGTAGAACTCCACGTCGTGCTTGACGCAGTTCTGGTACAGCGTCTGCAGGATCATGTGACCGGTGCGGTCCGCGGCATAGCACGCGCGCCGCACCGGCGCCTTGCCGTGGTCGCGGGTGTGACCGCCGAAGCGGCGCTGGTCGATGCGGCCCTCGGGGGTCCGGTTGAACGGCAGGCCCATCTTCTCCAGGTCGAGCACCGCGTCGATGGCCTCCTTGGCCATGATCTCCGCGGCGTCCTGGTCGACCAGGTAGTCACCACCCTTGACGGTGTCGAAGGTGTGCCACTCCCAGTTGTCCTCCTCCACGTTCGCCAGCGCGGCGCACATGCCGCCCTGGGCCGCGCCGGTGTGGCTGCGGGTGGGGTAGAGCTTGGTCAGCACGGCGGTGCGGACGCGGGGCCCGGCCTCGATCGCCGCACGCATCCCCGCGCCACCGGCACCGACGATCACCACGTCGTAGCGGTGTTCCTCAATCGGATTCTCGGTCATGGAAGTGGCGTTCCTAACTGATGTTGGGGTCGAAGGTGAAGATGACGTAGGTGCCCACGCCCATGATCAGGATCATTGCCACGACCAGCAGGGTCTTGAGCCAGAACCGGGTGGAATCCTTGCGGGAGTAGTCGTCGATGACGGTGCGCAGACCGTTGCCGCCGTGCAGCTGGGCCAGCCACAGCATGGCCAGATCCCAGATCTGCCAGAACGGGCTGGCCCAGCGGCCGGCCACGAAGGCGAAGTTCAGGCGCTTCACGCCGCCGTCGAGCATCAGCATGATCGTCATGTGGCCCAGGACCAGCACGATCAGCAGGATTCCGGAGAAGCGCATGAACAGCCACGCGTACTTCTCGAAGTTGTTGCCCGAGGCCCGGCGCGGCGTGCGGGGCGAGTCGAGGCTGGCAGGCCGGTCGTAGGACTTGCCGAGGACAGGTGCGGTCATGCCTCCACCTCGCTAACGCTCGGCTCCAGCACGCCCGCACGGTGCGCTGTGTTGATGATTCGTTCGCTGCGCTCACTCATATGGCCTCAGAGCTCCGTCGTGATCATGTAGAACAGCTGGCGTCCCACGCCCATACCGGCGACGATCACCCAGACCGCGAGCACGATCCAGAGCATCAGCCGCTGGTACTTCGGGCCCTTGGACCAGAAGTCGACCAGGATGACCCGCACGCCGTTCAGTGCGTGGAACAGCACGCACACGACCAGGGCCATCTCCATCAGAGCGACGATCGGGTTCTTGTAGGTCTCGATCGCCCGGTTGTAGGTGTCCGGGCTGACCCGCACCAGAGCGGTGTCGAGCACGTGCACGAAGAGGAAGAAGAAAATCGTCACACCGGTGATCCGGTGCAGCGCCCAGGACCACATGCCAGGGTCGCCGCGGTACAGGGTCTTCCGCTTCGGCTGAGCCGGAGCTTCCAGCGTGGTGGTCATGAGAGTGCGGTGCCTCCAACGTCGTTGTGGACCCGCCGGGCGGGCCGGCAAGTGGCGATCCGGTCGCAGATTTCGGGGCGCGGACTCGGAGCCGTTGGATCTGAATTCACCAGCTCTGTGCCCGGAGCCGACACCCCAGAGGCGGTGGCCGCCGGTGCACGGCCAAACCTGAACCGATCTGTCAGAACTGTAATCCCCGGACATTCGCGGAACTAATTCGGCGTGCCGGGCGTTGGGCCGAAATTCAATGAGTTAGGTTTGCCTTGCCTGATATATCGAAGCGCCTGCGGTAGCTTTTCCTCGACCGTGAACGACCCGCCCCGACGGAGGCTCGATATGCCGGAAATTGATTGGGATATATTGCGCCGCAATGCATCCGAAGTTATGCAGAATGCGTATGCACCGTACTCGCGGTATCCCGTGGGCGCGGCCGCGCGCGCTGTCGATGGCCGAATGGTGCTCGGGTGCAATGTGGAAAATGTCTCATACGGTTTGGGGCTGTGTGCTGAATGTGTACTGGTCGGTAACCTCTGCGCGTCCGGCGGTGGAAGGTTGCTGGCGATTGCTGTGTGCGATTCGCGCGGGGCTGTTCTGATGCCGTGCGGCCGTTGCCGGCAGCTGCTCTACGAGCACGGAGGCGGCGATCTGCTGGTCGATCACGCGGACGGCCCGATGCCGCTGAAGCGTTTGCTGCCGTTTGCCTTCGGACCCGATGATCTTGCGGTCGGGCGGAAATGATGTGAGCTTTCGCACGGCTTTTTCGTGATACTGGACGTTCGCTCGGCGAGCTGTCCGTCGGCTCGGGAAGGCTGTGAGGTTTGCGTACAGCTGTTGGATTATGAAAAGCCCTGTGGCGCAAAGGCTTACAGTGTTCCCTCGAGTGGTGGCGTGGGTGCATGTGAGCTGCGTTACCTATAGGTGTGGCCGCAAACGGGACGGTAACGGGACCGCGCGGACCGACGCGGGCCCGGGAAGGGGACCGCACAGGCCGGATCGGCGTCCACGGAAGAAGGGCTGTGAGTTGTCCGGCGGGTGCACAGACCTGTTTGCCGGCCGCAAGCGAGTCCTTCCCACACGCGCCGAGGGGCCGTGCGCGGATGGGAATCCTCTGGAAGCCTGTCGGACATGGTGAGTGTGCATTCGGCGGTGTCGGTGATCACGGCCAAGCGTGATGGTGGGGAGTTGTCGGACGAGCAGATCGATTGGGTGGTCGGCGGATTCACGCGTGGGGAGGTGGCCGACGAGCAGATGTCGGCGTTGGCGATGGCGATCCTGCTGCGCGGAATGAATCGGCGAGAGATCGCACGGTGGACGCGCGCGATGATCGAGTCGGGGCAGCGGATGAGCTTCGCCGAGCTGACGCGCCCGACGGTGGACAAACACTCCACCGGCGGTGTGGGAGACAAGATCACCCTGCCGCTCGCGCCACTGGTCGCGGCGTGCGGCGCGGCCGTGCCGCAGTTGTCCGGGCGCGGTCTGGGACATACCGGCGGCACCCTGGACAAGCTGGAGTCGATTCCCGGGTGGCGAGCCGATATCTCGGTTCCGGACATGCGCCGGGTACTCGCGGATCCGGCGATCGGCGCGGTGATCTGCGCCGCCGGGGCCGATCTGGCGCCGGCCGACAAGCGGCTCTACGCGTTGCGGGACGTCACCGGGACCGTGGAGTCGATACCGCTGATCGCGAGTTCGATCATGAGCAAGAAGATCGCCGAGGGCACCGCGGCGCTGGTGCTGGACGTCAAGGTCGGCGCGGGCGCGTTCATGAAAACGCTCGACGCGGCCCGCGAATTGGCAACGGCGATGGTCGAACTGGGCGCCGACGCGGGCCTGCGCACCGTGGCGCTGCTGACCGGTATGGACACCCCGCTCGGCCGGACCGCGGGTAACGCCCTCGAGGTCGCCGAGGCGGTCGAGGTGCTCTCCGGCGGGGGGCCCGGGGATGTCGTCGAGCTGACCCTCGCCCTGGCCCGGGAGATGCTGGCGCAGGCCGGAATCGATGACATCGATCCGGCCGACGCGCTCGCCGACGGCCGGGCCATGGATCACTGGAAGGCGATGATCCGGGCCCAGGGCGGTGATCCGGACGCCGCCCTGCCGGTTGCCGCGCACACCGAGGTCGTCACCGCCGACCGATCCGGCACACTGACCCGCCTCGATGCGATGGGCGTCGGCCTGGCCGCCTGGAGTCTCGGGGCCGGGCGCGCCCGTCAGGGCGATCCGGTCCAGTTCGGCGCGGGCGTCGAGCTGCACGCCAAGCCCGGCGCGAAGGTTGTCGCGGGACAGCCGCTGCTCACCCTGCACACCGATACACCCGAAGCATTCCCGGCCGCGCTCGCGGCGCTGCGCGATGCCTATGTGATTGACGCCGCGCCGGGGCCGTCCGCTCCGGTCGTGCCGGCTACCGAGTCGACTTCCTCCGCGTCGTCGGCCGGGAATCCGGCCGCGCCCGGCTCGATCGTGCTCGACCGCATCGAGCCCTGAGCGCACTGTGCGCGTGGCTGCCGCGCTCGTGGGTAACTTCTCGGGGACGGGCTGACCCGGCCACTCGTCGACCGCCGGACGCGGACGGCAATTGCCTGGCACCCGAATCCGGCCTGAAGGCGCGGGGCGGCGGGATGAGCTAGCGTCGATACATGACTGGACCGATGCCTTTGACCCTTGCCTCGATCCGCCAGGCCCCGAAGGCCGTGCTGCACGACCATCTCGATGGTGGCTTGCGCCCCGCGACCGTCCTGGAGCTTGCCGCACAGTGCGGTTACGACCAGCTACCCGCGCAGGACGCCGCCGCGCTGGGCAACTGGTTCCGCGATGCGGCGGACAGCGGATCGCTGGAGCGATATCTGGAAACCTTCGCGCACACCACCGCCGTCATGCAGACCCCCGAGGGCCTGCACCGGGTGGCCCGAGAATGCGCCCTGGACCTGGCCGAGGACGGCGTGGTGTACGCCGAGGTGCGTTTCGCGCCCGAACAACATCTGGAGCGCGGCCTGTCCCTGGACGAGGTCGTCGAACACACCCTGGCGGGCTTCCGCGAGGGTGAACGGCTTGCCGCCGAGGCGGGCATGCCCATCCGGGTCGTATGCCTGCTCACCGCCATGCGGCACGCGGCGCGCTCACTCGAGATCGCGGAGCTGACCGTGCGGTGGCGCGATCGCGGCGTGGGCGGATTCGATATCGCCGGCGCCGAGGCGGGCTACCCGCCGAGCCGGCACCTGGACGCGTTCGAATACATGCGGGCCAACTGCGGGCACTTCACCATCCACGCCGGTGAGGCGTTCGGCCTGCCGTCCATTCACGAGGCCGTCGCGTTCTGCGGCTGTGAGCGGCTCGGCCACGGCGTGCGCATCACCGACGACATCAGCGACTCCGAGTCCGAGCCGAAACTCGGACTGGTCGCCAATTACGTTCGGGACCAGCGGATTCCGCTCGAGCTGTGTCCGTCGTCGAATGTGCAGACCGGCGCGGTGCCCTCCCTGGAGAAGCACCCGTTCGACCTGCTGGCCCGGCTGCGGTTCCGCGTCACGGTCAACACCGACAACCGGCTGATGAGCGACACCAGCATGAGCCGGGAAATGCTCAAACTGGTGAACACCTTCGGCTACGGCTGGAGCGACCTGGAACGCTTCACCATCAACGCCATGAAATCCGCCTTCATCGCGTTCCCCGAACGCCTGCGCATCATCGACGAGGTGATCAAGCCGGGCTACGCGGTGTTGCTGGGGTAGCCCGGGGTCCGCGTCAGGTCGTGGCCGCGGCCGGGCCGTAGCCATGGCGGATCTCGCGGACACGGCCGCCCGCGACCGGAATCTCCCAGCGCCGCAGGAGATCCGGAGTGCTCGCCGCATCGTCGGTGATCACCACGCGGAGTCTGTCGAGCCCCGCGGGGTCGATCGCGGCCAGCTCCGCCGCGGTGAGGACCGCGTGCGACACCCGCTGTCGACGCAGCAGCACGGCCAGGTCCTTCCCGTGGTCGACGGTGGGTGCCGCCACCACCAGGGTCGCGCCACCGCCGACGGCCAGGAGTAGCTCCAGCATCGCCGCGTCGGACGACGGTGTGGCGAAATGCAGGGTGCGAGAACCGCTCGTCACTCGGAAACGCTCTCCCAGTTCCGCGCAGAAACCGGCCAACGCGGCGTGGTCGACGGTGACGACCCGGGACGGGCCGCTCGATCCCGAGGTGCGCACGACACAGGCCGGATGATCGGGACGCAGCGGCCGAGGGCGATCGATATCGCCGATCGGTGCTGGCGACCGGTCGGCGAGTTGCCGGGCGAACTCGTCGGTGCCCAACGTCAACCGGGGCAGCGCATCGGGCAGGTCGACGCCTGGGACGGTCAGTCCCAGCGCCGCGTCCGCGGGCAGGTGACTACTCGGGTCCGCCACGGAGGCCGGATCCACTGGCACGATGGCCGCCCCGGTCTTGACCACGGACCAGATCGCGAGCACCGAGGTCGCCGACCGTGGCATGCCGATCACGACCAGATCCCCCGGCCCGACGCCGCGATCGAGCAGCAGGCGGGCCAGCCGGTTCGACTGCTCGTCCAGTTCGAGGTAGTCGAGCCGGTCCAGCTCCCGGGCGGAATCGTCGACGATCACCGCGACGCCGTCCGGATTGCGGTCCGCGGCCGCGGCCAGCAGATCCGGCAACAGCTCGATTCGCCGCGGCCGGGCCGGTTCCGGTCCGGCGGCCACCAGCGCCCGGTCGCGTTCGCCCGCGTCGAGGACATCGATATCGCCGACGAGTACCTGCGGATCGGCGGCAACACCGGTCAGGATCCGTTCGAACCGGCGACCGAGGCTCTGTATGGTCGGTGCGTCGAAAAGGTCTGTCGCATAGGTGAATACGACGATCAGCTCATCCCGGACACCATCGTCGCGGTGGTGTGGATCGACGATCACCTCCAGATCGAATTTGGCCGTCACCTCGCCGGTGTCCAGCGCCGAGATCCTCAGCCCCGGCAGCTCGAACGCCGGCGCTTCGGTGTTCTGGAACGACAGCATCACCTGGAACAGGGGATGCGCCCCGCCCGCCCGGGCAGGAAGGACCGCGTCGACCACGCGCTCGAACGGAATGTCGGCATGGGCGAACCCGGACAGGTCGACCTCCCGCACAGTGTCGACGAGTGCGGCGAACGGGGCCGACCGGTCCACGGTGGTGCGCAGGGTCAGGGTATTGACGAACATGCCGACCAGATCGTCCAGTACGGCGGCTCCGCGACCCGCGATCGGCGTGCCGATCGCGATATCCGATCCGCCGGACAACCGGGCCAGCAGGACGGCCAGGGCGGCGTGCACGACCATGAACAGCGACGAGTTGTGCTCCTGCGCGATCTGCGCCAGTCGCGTGTGCACGTCCGCGGGCACCGCGAACGCGATGGACGCGCCGCGCTGGGACGCGCGCGCCGGGCGCGGATGATCCAGCGGCAACAGCGATGCGCCGGCTATGCCCGCGAGCTCGCGCTGCCAGTAGGCCAGCTGCCGGGCGGCGACCGAGTCCGGGTCGTCCTCGCTGCCGACGGCCTTGTGCTGCCAGATCGCGAAATCGGCGACCTGCACGGCCAGCGGCGCCCATCTCGGCGGGTCACCCGCGACGCGCGCCAGATATGCGGTCGTGAGATCCCGCGCCAGCGGCGCCATCGACGCACCGTCCGCGCAGATGTGGTGCGCGACGACGACCAACACGTGCTCGTCCGCGTCGTGGCCGCGGAACAATCGAATCCGGACCGGGGGTTCGGCGGTGACGTCGAAGCCGGTGGTCGCGAGTTCGGCGATGCGGTCGAGGACGCCGTCGGTGGCGTGGTCGACCTGCAACCCGTGCGGCAGCGCCTCGGTCACCGGCAGGATCTGCTGGTACGGCTGCCCGTCGGGGCCGTCGGCCGGATATCTGGTGCGCAGCGCCTCGTGCCGCTCCAGAACGTCCTGAACGGCTTGTGCCAGCGCGGGCACATCCAGCGAGCCGCGCAGGTGCAGCGCGAACGGAATGTTGTAGGCGGGGGATTCGGGGTCGATCCGGTTGAGCACCCACATGCGCAGCTGAGCCAGCGACAGCGGTACGAACTCACCTCGTTCGACCGCCCGGAGCTCGGGGCGCTCGGCCGCATCGTCGCCGCCGGGCACGATCCCCGCTGCCAGGTCGGCGACGACCGGCCGGTCGAACAGAGCCCGCACCGGCACCCGCGTCCCGAGGGCCGCGCTCAACCGGGCCACCGCCCGCGTGGCGACCAGCGAGTTACCGCCGAGTGCGAAGAAGTCGTCGGCCGTGCCCACCCGATCCAGGCCGAGCACCTCGGCGAAGACTCCGGCCACGATCTCCTCGGCAGGCGTGCCCGGCGCGCGGAACTCCCGGAGGCCGAACTCCGGCAGAGGCAGCATTCGGCGGTCCACTTTGCCGCTGGTATTGCGCGGGAATTCGGCGAGTTCGACGATCGTGGCCGGGATCATGTAGGCGGGCAGCGTGCGTGCCAGGGCCGCCAGCGTTTCGGCGGTGTCGTGCCGGGCATCGGGTGCGGGCACCACGTAGCCGACGAGCTGGTCGCCCAGCTGTGAGGGCAGCACCGCGGCCGCGGCCTGTCGCACCGACGGCAACGCCGCCAGCGCGGACTCGATTTCGCCCAGCTCGATGCGCTGGCCCCGGAACTTCACCTGGAAGTCGGTGCGGCCCAGGTATTCCAGTACGCCGTCCGCGCGCCATCGCACCAGATCACCGGTTCGGTACATGCGTCGACCGTCGTCGAACGGGTTGGCCACGAATCGTTCCGCGGTCAGCGCCGCCCGGCGCACATAGCCGCGGGCCAGCTGGTCGCCGGCCAGATACAGCTCACCCCGAACCCCGGCCGGGACCGGCCGCAGGCGTGAATCCAGCACGTACACACCGCAATTCCAGCCGGGCGTGCCGATCGGTATGTCGGTGCGTTCGTCGCCGGAGGCGGTCCGGGAGGTGATCGAGACGGCGGTCTCGGTCGGCCCGTACAGGTTGTGCACGCGAGCGTCGCAGATCGCATGCAGTGCGGCGACGGTCTCCGCGGTCAGCACCTCGCCGCCGTTGATCACGTGCCGCAGGGTCGCGACCGCGGCCGCGTCCACCTGGGCCGCGAACTCCGCGAGCATCGAGGGTACGAAGTCCGTGGCTGTGACTCGTTGCGCGGCAATGGTTTCCGCCAGATATACCGGGTCCCGGTGGCCGTCGGGAGTGGCCAGCACCAGCTTCGCGCCGACGCGCAGCGGCATGAAATAGCCCCATACCGACATGTCGAAGGTGGTGGGCGCCTTCTGCAGATAGGCGTCGTCGGGGCCCAGCGGATGCCGGTCGAGCATCCACGCGAGGTGATTGCCGACCGCGCGGTGCGTTATCGCGACGCCCTTCGGCCGGCCGGTGGAACCGGAGGTGAACAGGACGTACGCCAGATCGTCGGTGCGGGCCGGCCGCAGCAGTTCCGCGGCCCGCACCGGTGTGCTCTCGAATCCGTCCGGCTCGCCGGAGTCGATGCGCAGCACCGCGATTCCGTCCGGCACCGGCACGGAATCCGTGGTGAGCACACACACCGGCTGGGCGGTGCGCAGGATGTACGCGATGCGCTCGGCGGGATGATCCGGATCCACCGGGACGTACGCACCGCCCGCGGCGAGGACCGCGTACATGCCGACGACCAGCTCCGGTGACCGCCGTATCGCGAGGCCGACCAGGCTTTCCGGGCCGACGCCGCGGGAGATCAGCGCACGCGCGAGGCGGTTGACCCGCTCGTCGAATTCCCGGTAGGTCAGTTCCGAGCCCGCATAGGCGATCGCGACCCGATCCGGATGGGCCGACACCGCGCGCCGATAACCGTCCAGCAGCAGCTCCGGCTCGACCTGATGCCGAGAGCCGTTCCACTGCAACAGGATCCGGTTCCGCTCGGCCTCGTCCAGCAGGATGTCGATGCCACCGACCGTGGCCACGGGATCGCCCGAGAGCGCGTCCAGAACACGGACCAGCCGCGCGGCCATGGTTTCCACCTCGCCTGCGGTGAACCGGCCGTTCAGATACCGCCAGGTGATCTCGATCGTCGACCCCGCCGTGACCACCAGGGTCAGGGGGTAGTGGGTGTCGTCCGCCAGTCTCACGCCGGTGACCGACATGCCGTCGATCGAGCTGGTGGCTGCGATCGCCTCGCGGTCGATCGGATAGGACTCGAAGACCAGCAGGGTGTCGAATTGCGCTGCGGCCCCGGCAATCCGCTGGATATCGCTCAGGCCGACCTGATGATGGTCCAGCAATGCCGCCTGGTCGCGCTGCACATCCTGCAGGAACTCACCGACCGTGTGGCGCTCGTCGATCCGCACCCGCACGGGCAGTGTGTTGATGAACAGGCCCACCATGGATTCCACACCGGGCAGCTCGGCCGGTCTCCCGGATACCGTGGCGCCGAACACGACGTCGTCGCGGCCGGTCAGCCGGCCCAGCAGCAGACCCCACGCCACCTGCAGGACGGTATTCACCGTGACACCGAGTGCCGCTGCGCGCTCGGTGATCCGGCGGGTGCGGCCGGCATCGATCTCGGTGTTCAGCCTGTCGATCCGCGTCCGTTCGCCGGGGCGGGATGGTGACGCCAGCAAGGTCGGCTCGTCGAGGCCCGTCAGCGCCTTCGCCCAGGTCTGTAGCGATGCCTCGCGGTCCCGCCCGGCCAGCCAATTCAGATAGCCACGGTACGGCGCCACCCGCGGCAACCCGCTCTCGTCGCCACGCGATGCGTACAACAGCAGCAGGTCACGCAACAGCAACGGCATCGACCACCCATCCAGCAGGATGTGGTGGGAGGTGATGACCAGGCTCCACTGCTGTTGTGCCGCAACGTCTTCGGTGTGCTCGGTTGCGGTGTCGACCGCAGCGCCGGTGCGATACAGGGTGAATCGCAGCAGCGGCGGCGCCGCGAGGTCGAAGTGGTTCCGGCGATCCGCGTCGACCAACCGCCGCAACTCCGCGCGGCGTTCACCGTCGGGCAGCCCGGTCAGATCCACCTCGCGCCACTGCGCCTCGCTCCGGCTCATGACGAGTTGTACGGCGTTGCCATCCGAATCGGTGACGAACGCCGTCCGCAGATTGGGGTAGCGAGCCAGCATCGCCTGGGCCGCCGTGCGCAGCCGCGCCGTCTCGAGCTCGCCCGCCAGATCCACCGTCGACTGGGTGGTATAGACGTCGACGTCCGAGCCCGCCAGCAGGGCGTGGAAGAGCAGACCGGCCTGAAGCGGCGCCAACGGCCACACATCGGCCAGTGCCGGGTAGTTCCGTTCCCACACCTCGATATCCGATTGGCTCACCCGCACCAGCGGCAGGTCGGACGGTGTGCGCCCGCCCGCGTCCGAGCGCCGCGCGTGCCGCGAGAACGCGGTGAGCGCGGCTGTCCACAGCTGCGCGAACTCCTGCACCCGGTCACGGGAAATCACCTTGGTGGCGAACGCGAACGACGCGGTCAGCTCGGGCCCGTCCGCACCGTCGGCCACGATCGCGTTGATATCGATCACGCCGTTGGCGGGCATATCCGAATCCATCTCGGCGGTCGGTTCGCCAAGGTCGTCGACCGGCATCCAGCCCAGTTCCGCGAGTTCGGCGGGGATCTCGCCCGCGGTGACACGGCCCAGGTAGTTGAAGCCGATCTGCCCGGCCTCGGCCAGTCGTGCGGTGCTGTCCGGGTCGAGATACCGCAGCAGGCCGTAGCCGATGCCGTTGTCCGGCACGGCCAGTAGCTGTTCCTTCACCGACTTAACGACAGCGCCCAGGGCCGGGCCACCCGCGAACGCGTCGTCGAGATCGATCTCGCCCAGCTCCAACCGCACCGGAAACGCGCTGGTGAACCACCCGATGGTGCGAGAAAGATCCGAGCCCGCCACGACCTGCTCCTCGCGACCGTGGCCTTCGAGCTTGATCACTGCCGAACCGCCCTTGTCCAGGCGTCGCCATCGGCTCAGCGCCAATGCCAGCGCCGACAGCAGAGCGTCGGCGACGCCGCCGTGATAGCGGCTCGGGATCGTGGTCAGCACGGCGTTGGTCACCTCGGCGGGCACCGTCACCCGCACGTGGTCGACGGTGGCGAGGGTGTCGATCGCCGGATCGAGGGCGCGGCTGCCCAGTGGCGGGTCGTCGGCGTCGCAAATCTGCTGCCAGAACTCGAGTTCCGCCCGGCGTGCCGGCTCGGTCGCCATCTCGGTCAGCGCGTGTGCCCAGCGCCGCATCGATGTGCCGTTGGCGGGCAAGGACGCCTGCCGGCCGGCGACCAGTTGCGACCACGCCAGCGCCAGATCCGGGATGAGAATGCGCCACGACACGCCGTCGACCACGAAATGGTGTGCGACCACGAGTAATACGTCCCGGCGTCCCGGGGGCGAGTCGGGCTCCGGTGTCGCGAAGGCGAACCAGAGGAACTGCAGCATCACCGCATTCGCCGGATCGAGCCGGCCCAGCGCGCCGTCGTAGGCCGCGCTCGCTCTCCGGGACAGCTCCGCGTCGTCGATGCCGGCGGGCAGCTCGATCCGGTGCACCAGCGCGTCGACATCGACCGCTCCGCGCCCGAGGACCTCGAATGTCCAACTGGCCGTGTTCGAATCGGCTCCGAGCCCAGGATCCGCCGGCTCCGCGGCGCGCAGCCGCGACCGCAGCACATCGTGGTGCGTGATCACCGCGTCGAGGGTGGCTACCAGGGTCTCGCGGTCGATATCGGTCGGCAGGCGCAGCGCCATCGATTGCGAGAACCGTTGCCACGCTGTGCCTTTGGCCAGGGTGGCGGCCATTATCGGCGTCAGCGGAATCGTGCCGACACCGCCTCCGGGCAGTTCGTCCAACCGGGGCTGCTCCGGATCGGAAGCCGACGTCGCGATTTCGGCCAGCGCGGCAACGGTTCGATGATCGAACACATCTCGCGGGGTGAACACCACTCCCCGCTTCCTGGCTCGGACCGCCATCTGGATGGACAGGATCGAGTCGCCACCCAGCGCGAAGAAGGAATCGTCGATGCCGACCCGTTCGACACCGAGCACCGCGGCGAAGGCCTCCGCGATAACCGACTCGGTTTCGGTGACGGGAGGACGGAATTCGGCGGTCGCGAAGGCCGGTTCCGGCAATGCGGCACGATCCACCTTGCCGACCGATGTGAGCGGGATCTCGTCCAGCACGGTGATCGATGCCGGCACCATGTACTCCGGCAGACGGTTCGCGACGAACGCGGTGAGTTCGTCGATGTCGAGCGTGCCGCCTTCCCGCGGCATCACGTACGAGACCAGGGCGGTGGCGCCGGAGGGCAGCGTCTTGCCGACGGTTACGGCGAAGCCGATGCCGGGATGGGCGGTGAGCGCGCTGTCGATCTCGCCCAGCTCGATCCGGAAGCCGCGGATCTTGATCTGGAAATCCGATCGGCCCAGATGTTCGAGGGTGCCGTCGGTTTCATTGCGCCGCACGAGGTCCCCGGTGCGATACAGCCGCACCTCCCGCGCGCCGGCCTCGGCTCCGAACGGGTTGGCCACGAATCGCTCGGCGGTCAGACCCGGGCGGCCCAAATACCCCTCGGCCAACGCCGGGCCGGACAGATACAACTCCCCGACGCTGCCGGCCGGGGCCGGCCGCAACCGCGTGTCCAGCACGATTGCCGCCACGCCGGCGATCGCGCGCCCGATCGTCACCGGGCCCTCGGGCGGGATCGGATCACTCAGGGTCGCCAGCACCGTCGCCTCGGTCGGGCCGTACCCGTTGATGAACAGCCGTCCCTCTCGCGCCCACCGCGCCACCAATTCCGGGCCGCACCGGTCGCCGCCCACCTCGACCACTTCCAGGTCGTCGAGTCCGTCCGGATCCAGTGACGCGAGTGCTCCCGGGGTCATCGACAGATGGGTGACACGCTCGCGTCGCAGCAGATCGGCCAGTTCCGGGCCGCCGAATATATCCGGTGGCACCACCACCAGCGTCGCACCCGAGGAGAAGGCCACCAGCAGCTCCTCGACCGAGGCGTCGAAGCTCGGTGACGATGCGTGCAGCACGCGCGAGTTCGGGCTCACTCGCAGCGTCTCCCGTGACGAGGCCACCAGGCCGCCGAGGCCGGTATGGGTGATCACGACGCCCTTGGGGGTTCCGGTCGAACCCGAGGTGTAGATGATGTACGCCGGATGCCGTGGATCGATGGGGCGTATCCGATCGAGATAGGAGATCGGATGGTCCGGGTTTTCGGCGATACGCGCAGCCTGCGCGGGATCGTCCAGCTCGATCCACTGCACCGCATCGCCCAGCGCGCTCCGGTGCACCGTCGAGGTCAACCCCAGTACCGCTCCCGAATCCGCGACCATGTGTGCGATGCGTTCGGGCGGATACGCCGGGTCCACCGGCACGAAGGCGGCACCCGCCTTGGCAATCGCCCAGACCGCCACGACCGACTCGACGCTGCGTCGAAGGCCCATCGCCACCGCATCGCCGGCACCGATACCGCGTCCGATCAGCTCACGTGCCAGTCGAGAGGACACCGCGTCCAGTTCCTGGTATGTAAGTTGCCGTTGGTCGGCCGGGTCGCCCGATGGATTGAAGCGAACGGCGATCCGATCGGGGTCCGATTCCACTGCGGCCGTGAGCAGATTCGTCAGGAGCGGAGTATGTGAACGACGATTGCGAGAATGCGGCGAACGACTTTGTCGTGCCATGCCCAGGGCCCTTTCGTACATCCCGACCCGGTGAACCACTTTCACTGGCTGTAGTGAGGTTATTACAGCACGAGAAAGCGGCGGTGCGGAAGGTATTACTCTGGCTGAACAGAGCTGTTCCCACCACTGGAGTGGGCCTCTACCGGGGCGTGTCGGCGCCCCAGCAGCCAGAGTGCTCAAATGACGCCCTGGGAAAGACGGGAATATTGTGGGCGCCGCGGTAAATCCGCAGTCCGGAAACTGCGGCCGAATAAATGGCGAACAAGACCGCGGTTTTCGGGGCGGCGCCGCCCGCCGCAAACCGACCCGATATGAATTCATCGAGTCTGCCGAAGTTTGCGGAAAAGGTTGTCGTCTTCTTCTACGGAAGTGCCGGCCGGTGCCTAATCCTTGTGCAGGCGGGCTTCGAAGGAGCGTTCCAGAGCGCGCCAGGCTTCGGCCTCGGCGGCGAAGGGCGCGCTGGGCGCCAGCCGGCCCGGGTCGGGTTCGAGCAGATACGAGACGTACGAACCGAGTGAGGTGGACTTGGCCAACGCCTGTTCCACGGTGTCGTCGTCGGCGTAATCCGCCGCGTCGGTGAACAATTCGACCGCGAGATCGAGCTGATCGAGATCGACGGCCTCCGGGCCCTCGGCCAGATCGTCGGCCAGGCCGGGCAGGACGTAGACGTTCTCGTCGGAGACCTCCACCTCGAGCGATCCGTCGATCGCCGCCGTGTGCACCTCGCCGTACGTGCTCACCGCGGCCAGGTCGTGATCGTGGTCGTCGGCCAGGTAGCGGGCCAGGGCGCGCTCGGAGCCGAAGACCGTGATCTGGCCGTTGCTGCCGAGGAACACCGGCTCGTCGTCGAGATAGCAACGCAGCGTGAAGAATTGGCCTTCGGAGGTGACGATCCGGACCGGGTCGATACCGACTCCGTGCCAGAAGGTCTCGTCCTCGTCCTCGTCCTCGTCTTCGGCGTCCTCGTCTTCGGCGTCGAGGTCGACGTGCTCGATCTCGTCGTCCTCGTCATTCTCGGCAGCGTCCTCGGCGTCGACGATATTCTGTTCCGCCGCAAGCAGTTCCGCCTCGGCGACCGATACGGCGTCCGCATCGACCTCCGGCGATTTCACCACCCCGTCGATGGCGTCCACGACCGCGTCCCAATCCTTGACGATGGCCGCGCCGATCTGCCCCCACAGCTCCTCGCCCTCGCGGCCGAAGAACGCGGTCACGCCCGCGGGCAGCGTGCCGATCTCCGGATGCGAGTCGAAGAACTTGGTCACCACCTCGAGTTCGCAGACATCGCCGATCGTGCGAGCCATATCGAGCGTCGCCTCGAGTTCGGCGACGACATCGGGATCGGGATCGCCCGCCGCCAGCTCCGGCACCGCGACCAGATCGAAGATGTGCTCGTCCTCGGGCTCGAGCTCCGCGGCCGACAACTCGGCGACGACCTTCCACGCCGGATGGTCGACCAGATCGTTGTCGTCGTTGGTCCGGATGAACGCGACCAGCTCCGCGACCGAGTCGAACCCGTACAGCGCGTCCTCGTGTCCGAGGAATGCCTCCCACTCGTCCTCACCGTCGCGCCAGCGCGGTGCCCATAGGGTGACGAGATCGCCGTCGGTCAGGCCGAGCTCGATCGGGACGATGTCTCCAGAAGCCATGACCGTGAGCCTATCGACCCTGCGCCTGTGGCACTATTCGGCCCGCCCCCCAACATTTCCCGCCGGCGGTGCGGTGAAGCTCGAATTGAGCGTCGCCACGACCGCCGAGCGCTGTTCGCCCGCATCCTGGGCGGCCTGTGTACAGGCCTGGATGATGGCTTGGCCCACCTCGGCGGGCGGACGGGAGGTGATCGACTCGGCGAGTTGCAGCCCGACCAGGGCGCCGTCGCTGTTCACCTCGACGCTGATCAGACCGTCGTCGGTGGTGTGCCTGCCGCGCACCTGGCCGAGGCCGTGCAGCGCGGCCTCGAGGGCCTCCAGCTTCTCGGTCGCCGCGGCGACGAGAGCGTCCATCTCAGCACTCATACCCTCAGACCTGCCTCATCCAGCTCGTTGGCCCGGTGTCCTCGTCGTCCATGCGGTCCAGCTCGTCCACGGCGGTCTGGCGGGTGGGCAGGCCGAGCTTGTCCAGGATCTCCACCGGCATGCCGGACTCGGCGAGCAACTCCCGCCGCCGCGCCTTGGCCACGATCGCCGAACGCTTGGTCAGGCGCAGGATCTCGGCGGCCAGAGCCGCTGCGCCGTAACGGTATTCGCTGCGCTCGAACTTGATCTCCACCGGCATGCCCTGATCGGTCGCCCGCACGGTGATGGTCCCGGAACGATTGGTGCTCGAGGCGACCGTGACGTTCGGGATCTCCTTCTGCGGCTGCGGCGCGCTCATGACGTGGGCCTGTAGAAGCCGTGGAACGCCATTCCCATGTTCTCCGTTCGAATCGCGTCGATCTGTACCGGATCTCCGGCCTCGACCATCTTTCCGTTACCCACCACCATGGCGACGTGACCATCCCAGATGGCCAGGTCGCCGGGCATCACATCGCCGGGGGCGACCCGTGTGGCGCCCTGACTCTGATCGGCCGCCAGGCGGGGCAGGTCGACACCGGCCTGGCCGTACGCGTATTTCGTCAGACCACTGCAATCCAGGCCCTGACCGGGGGTGTTACCGCCCCACACATAGGGCGTGCCGCAGCAGCCGATCGCCGCCTTCACCGCGGTGGCGGCCTTCTGGTTGGGCGCTTCGACCTGGGTGCCGTCCGGCAGCGTGATCATCACGCCGCCGTTCTTGGTGGTCTTGTCGGTGCTGCTGTTGGCCGCGGTGGAGGTCTTCGAAGACTTGGCCGAGGCCGGCGTGGTCATCGAGCTGACCGCCGAACCGCCGCTGGACAGTACGCCGCCGAGCAGGGACGAGGCCGTCTCCACGCCGCTGCCGGCCTGGGAGATCAGCGAGGCCGTGTTGACCGGGGCGGCGACTGCGGACGGGGTGGACGGGGGCGGGGTCAGCTGGGTCATCGAGGCGGTGTGCGTGTCGAGATCCGAGCGCACCTGCCCGACCACGCCCACCGCCTGGCCGAAGTGGTCGATCGCGGAGGTGACGACCGTGGTCAGGCCCACGGGCGTGGTCGCCGCGGGGCCCAGCACGTTCACCTGGTGCACGAAGTCCTGCAGTATTCCGGCGAGTTTCTGCTGGCCGGTCTGCACCGTGGCGGCGGCCTGGCTGACCACGTCGGCCATGCTCGTGCCGCGATCGGAGATGTTCGCCGCTGAGGTCTGCACCTGCATCGCCTTGTCCATGGCGGCGTCACCGGCGCGGCCGTTCCAGGCGTCGGTCATCTGGTTGATGCTCGTACTACCGGCCCGGTGGATGCCGTCCAACGTCGCCGAGGTCCGGCGCAGCGCATCCGCGGGGCCGCCGGCGGGCAGCACGCCGGTGCCGAAACTGGCGACCAGATCCACCAGCGGTCTGGCCAGGGCGTCGAGATCGATCCCGGCGATCATGCCTGCAACTCTTCCTGTACGGCATGCATGGCGGTGACGCGCTCGGCATCGTTCTCCGCGTAGCTGACCGAGGCGCCGGCCGCGGCGGTGCCCACGGTGCCCAGTACCGCGGACAGCTGCCCGATCGACGCCACGTGCCCGGCGTGGGCGGCGGAGTACGCGGTGAGGAAATCGCCCCCGACGAGCCCGAAGATCGGGCCGAGCAGGGCCGGATCGGCGGCCGCCGCCGCGGTTGCGGCCGAGGCCATTTCACCGGCCAGTCCACCGGCTGTCGCACCGTAGGCGGCAAGGCCCTCGGTGTCGACCGAGATCTTTGGCATCACAATCCCCCATCGTGCTGGTCTGGTGGCAGATTACGTCATCCGAGTGGTTTGACGCAGGCGCCACGAGAACGGTTCCACTCCGCGAGCGAGAAAAACCCGGACGGAGTGCGGGCCGAGCCCCGGTGCAAACCTTATCGTTCCCTCATGCGAACGCACACCGTGGATCATCCGCTCGCTTCGGCTCTGCTGACCATCATGCGCGACGCGCGCACCCCCAACCCGGCTTTCCGTGGCGCACTGCGGGATCTGACCGGAATCCTCATCTACGAGGCACTGCGCGAGGCCCCGCTGACGACGTTCGAGATCAGCACGCCGGTAGCGGACACCGAGGGTGTGCGGCTGGCGCATCCGCCGCTGCTGGTGCCGGTGTTGCGGGCCGGGCTGGGCATGGTGGACGCCGCCAGTGAGCTGATCCCCGAATCGCGCGTCGGCTTCGTCGGCATCGCCCGCGACGAGCGCACCCATCAGCCGGTGCCGTACATGGAGTCGCTGCCCGAATCCCTGGCCGGGGTACCGGTATTCGTGCTGGACCCGATGCTGGCCACGGGCGGTTCGATGCGGCACACCCTGGAATTGCTGGCCGCCCGCGACGCCACCGACATCACGGCGGTGTGCGTCGTCGCCGCGCCCGAGGGCGTCGCGGCGCTCGAGCGGTCCGGGCTGCCGGTCCGGCTGGTCACCGCGACGATCGATACCGGACTCAACGAAAACGCCTATATCGTCCCGGGTCTGGGCGATGCGGGCGATCGCCAGTTCGGTCCACGCTGAGCCGCTCGGCCTACCGGAGGCTCTCGAAATACTTGCGCAGATCGGACAGGCGTTGTGCGGCAGCAAGTTTCGCCTCGGGCAACGCCGCCCGGGAGGATACCTGCTCGATCACCTCGAGGTAGCACTTGAGCTTGGGCTCGGTGCCCGAGGGACGCACCACGATGCGCTGGGTGTCCGCCTCGAAGATCAGCGCGTCGGTGCGCATCGGCCCGCGCACCCGGGCCAGATCGGTGCAGACGACCGGCGTCCCGGCGATGGCGTCCGGCGGATTCTCCCGCAGCCGTTCGAGAACCGCTGCGGCGGCGTCCTGATCGGCCAGCCGCAGGGCCACCTGGTCTCCGGCGTGCAGGCCGAATTCGAGTGCGTAGTCGTCGAGCAGATCGAGCGGGTCGCGATCGCGGGCCCGCAGCCGGGCGACGAGTTCGGCGGCCGCGACCGCCGCGGAGATGCCGTCCTTGTCCCGCACCGCCGCAGGATCCACGCAGTGCCCGATCGCCTCCTCGTACGCGTACACCAACCGGGGTTGCCGGGGCGTGATCGGTGGGCCCGGGTGGTTAGGCTCCGCTGCTGCCACTGTGCCCGAAGGCGGCGCTTGCGAGGCCCGTTCGCGGTTACGCGCGCTGTCTCCTTCGGGCCCGCCGGGCGCGCCGAGCCCTGACCCGATCATGCCGCTCCCGGCCCGCGCGAGCCACTTGAACCCGGTCAGCGTCTCGGCGTAACGGGCGCCGCGCGCCGGGGCCAGCTTGCTCAGCAGCCGCGAGGACACGATCGTGGTCGCCGCCAGAGCGTCGGCGGGTGCGCCGCGCAGCACGAAATCGCCCAGCAGTACCCCGGTTTCGTCACCGCGCAGCATGCGGTGCCCCTGCGGTCCGGGCAGCGCGACGGCGCATCGGTCCGCATCCGGATCCAACGCGATCGCCAGATCGGCATCGATCCGATCGGCCAGTGCCAGCAGCAGGTCCGCGGCGCCCGGCTCCTCCGGATTGGGGAAAGCTACCGTCGGAAAATCCGGGTCCGGCGCGAACTGCTCGATCACGACCTGCACGTCGGTGAACCCGGCCGCGTGCAGCGCCGCGACGGCGAGTTCCCCGCCCACGCCGTGCATCGGCGTCAGCGCGATGCGAAGTTCGTTGCGCCGCAACGGCATAGGAGCGTTCTGCGAAGAGGCTGCCGGTGCCCGGACCGCGTCGCCGGTGGCCGGTGCGCCGGTGGCAGCGGCGGGCGTTCCGGTCGTCGCATCGTGCGCGCCGGGCGCCGCGGCGGCCCGGTCGCGCGGGGCTTCGGTTGCGCCGGTACGGATTTCGGATTCGCCGAGCCGGAGATCGGGCGTATCGGCCCGCAGGCCGGCCGTGCTTGTTTCGACGGGAACCGCGTCGAAACCCCCGAGCCGCGCGGGCAGGGTCGCGACGCGGTCCAGGTAGCGGCGGACGATCTCCTCGCCCAAATCGGCGACCGGAGTGCCGGGTGGGAGCGTGAGCAGTCGCGGATCGGGGGAGGTCGGCCGGGGATCGGCGCGAGGGATCGGTTGACGCACCGCTTCGATGCGCTGTTCGATCTCCGCGTCGGCGGGCGGGATCAGTTGCGAGCCGCCGCTGAGATAGACCTTGTAGCCGTTATCGGTGGCCGGATTGTGCGATGCGGTGATCTGCACTCCGGCCACGGCGCCGAGTTCGCGCACCGCGAAGGCCACGACCGGGGTGGGCAGCGGGCGCGGCAGCGGCAAGACCGAGAATCCGGCGGCGGCCAGCACTTCCGCGGTGGCCGTGGCGAATTCGGCCGATCCGTGCCGGGCGTCGCGGCCGACGATCACCACGCCGCCGCCCAGACAACGCTCACGCAGCCAGTCGGCGAGTCCGGCGGTGGCACGCAGCACCGTGTCGAGGTTCATCCCGTCCGGGCCGTCCCGCAGCGGTCCCCGCAGACCGGCCGTCCCGAATCGCAGCATCAGCACAATCCTTTCCGGCACATCGAGTTTTCCGGCACATCGAACTCCGGGGCGGTCGAGCCGCATCGGCGCGGTTCGCGGATTGGCCGCCTCAGATGCGTTCGAGCACTCCGCGCAGCAGTTTGCCCAGGCGCGGTGCGGCGGCGCGTCCCTCGGCGAGCACCTCGGCATGGGAGAGGTGTTCGCCGGTCACCCCGGCGGCCAGGTTCGTGACCAGTGAGATGCCGAGCACCCGCGCGCCCAGCGCGCGACACGCGATGGCCTCGAGAACCGTCGACATGCCGACCAGATCCGCGCCGACCGTGCCCAGCATGCGGATCTCGGCGGGCGTCTCGTACTGCGGTCCGGTCAGTCCCGCGTACACGCCCTCGGTCAGATCCGGATCGACTTCCTTTGCCAGACGGCGCAATTCGGGATCCCACGCGTCGACCAGATCGACGAACACGGGGCCGTCGAGTGGGGTGCGCCCGGTGAGGTTCAGGTGATCGGAGATCAGCACCGGGTCACCGACCCGCAGCCCCGGGCGGATCCCGCCGGCCGCGTTGGTGAGCAGGACGGTGTCCGCTCCGGCCGCGATCGCCGTGCGCACCCCGTGCACTACCTGTGCGGGGTCGTATCCCTCGTACAGATGCTGACGGCCCATCATCAGCAGGACGGGAGAATCGTTCACCGGAACCGAATGGACGGTGCTCTGGTGGCCCCGGGCGGTGGGCGCGTCGAATCCGGGTAACTCGGTCATCGGCACCGACGCCGCCGGGACGCCGATCTCGGTGGCGGCGTCCTGCCAGCCCGATCCGAGTACGACCGCGATGCGGTGGTGTTGAACTCCGGTGCGCTCGGCCAGCGCCGCCGCGGCCTGTTCGGCAAGCATGTGGTTCACGATAGTGCGGTAGCTCACCGCATGCGGTTTCCGGGTGACCTGCCGTCGTACGGAGTGCCTGGTAGCGTCGCGCACGCCCGGACCCGCGGAACGCGGGTGGACGTCGTGTCGAAAATGTGGTGGGAACAGAGTCGTGACTGCGCGTGAGCTCGTCGTGCTGGGGACGGCCAGCCAGGTGCCGACCCGCCAGCGTAACCACAACGGGTATCTGCTGCGCTGGGACGGCGAGGGGCTGCTGTTCGACCCCGGCGAGGGCACCCAGCGGCAGATGTCGTTCGCGGGCGTGTCGGCGGCCTCGATCACCCGGATCTGCCTGACCCACTTCCACGGCGATCACTGCCTCGGCCTGCCGGGGGTGCTCGCGCGCCTGAACCTGGATCAGGTGACGCATCCGGTCGACATCTGCTTCCCGGCCGCGGGCCGCGAGTTCTATTGCCGGTTGCGCGACGTGGTGCCGTACTTCGCCGGTCTGCGCGAACGGCCGATCGACGCGGCGGGGCCGATCCCGTTGCCGGACACCGCGTTCGAGGTCGAGGCGATCCGGCTGGACCATCGCGTCGAGACCTTCGGCTACCGGTTGATCGAGCCCGACGGCCGGCGCATCCTGCCCGACCGGCTGGCCGAATTCGGCATCTCCGGACCGGATGTCGGCCGTTTGCAGCGCGAGGGTTCGCTACGGCTCGCCGAGGATCGGGTCGTCACCCTGGACGAGGTCTCCACGGTGCGCCGGGGGCAGCGGTTCGCCTTCGTCATGGACACCCGGATGTGTTCCGGGGTAACGCAATTGGCGCAAGATGCGGATATGCTCGTGATCGAGGCGACCTTCCTGGACACCGACGCCGGCCTGGCGCACGAGTACGGTCACCTCACCGCCGCGCAGGCCGCCCAGGTGGCCCAGGCCGCGGGCGTGCGAACCCTGGTACTCACCCATTTCTCCCAGCGTTACGCCGATCTCGAGGACCACCGGCTCGAGGCGAGCAAATATTTCGACGGCGAGTTGGTCGTGGCCGAGGATCTGATGCGGGTGCCGATACCGACTCGCCGGTAACTTGTGCGGCCGCGTCGTTATGCTGCTGCGTATGCCGTATTTGGAACGTGACGGGGCCGTGTTCGTGCTCTACCTCGGCAACGAGGGCCAGACCGATACCGAGAACCGCTTCCACCCCGACTGGATCGACACCTTCCACGGGTTGCTGGACGAGGTCGAACAAGCCGGTGTCACGCCCGGGCAGCCGAGTCCGCCGGCCGCGCTGGTCACCGTCTCGACCGGCAAATTCTTCAGCAACGGTCTGGACACCGACTGGCTGTTCGGCAACTTCGACCGCAGCGGCTGGTATCTGGACCGGGTGCACAGCATGTTCAGCCGCCTGCTCACCTTCCCCATGGCCACGGTCGCGGCCGTGAACGGTCACGCCTTCGGCGCTGGCGCGATGCTGGCCACCTCGCACGACTTCCGGGTGATGCGCGCCGATCGCGGGTACTGGTGCCTGCCGGAGGTCCATCTGGGCATGCCGTTCACGGTGGCGATGAACGCGCTGGTGACCGAGCGGCTGAGCAATCAGGTCGCGGTCGAGGCGATGACCACCGGACGTCGCTACGGCGCGGATGACGCGATCGCCGCCGGAATCGTCGACGCCAAGGCCGATCCGGAGGTCCTGCTGGCCGCCGCGGTCGAGCGCGCCGCCGCGCTGGCCGGTAACCGCAAGCCGAATCTGCCGGTCATCAAGCGCGCCCTGCACGGCCGCGCGCTGGCCGGGCTCGCGGTGCCGACCACCCAGGACAACCTGGCCTTCCAGGTCTGACCGGAGCCGTACGCCCGCGGGTCGCCGGTGCCGGACCCGCGGTCGTCCCGGCCAACAGCGCGCAACCTGCCGGTCGGGTGCGAGACTGATGCCATGGCATATCGCGGCGCCGACCCACAGCCCGAGCCTGCGGATCCGTCGCCCGATCCGGTCCTCGCGGCGGCCGATCCGACGCTCACCGCGGCCGCCGACGCCGGTATCGCCCGCGCCGCCGCGGAGCTGATCGCGCTGTCGCACTCGATCCACGCCGAACCCGAACTGGCCTTCGCCGAGGTCCGCAGCGCCGCCAAAACCCTCGCGCCGCTGCGCGAGCGCGGGTTCAGCGTGGACGCCGGAGTCGCCGGACTGGATACCGCGTTCACCGCGACCTATGGTCACGGCCCCCTGGTCGTGGGAATCTGCGCCGAATACGACGCGTTGCCCGGCATGGGTCATGCCTGCGGGCACAACATCATCGCCGCCGCGGCGGTGGGTGCGGCACTCGGGCTGGCCGAGGTGGCCGATGCGTGCGGGATCACGGTGAAGGTGTTCGGCACGCCGGCCGAGGAGAGCGGCGGTGGCAAGGTGCTCATGCTCGAACGCGGCGTGTTCGACGGCGTGGCGATGGCGATGATGATCCATCCGGGGCCGCACGACATCGCCGGTGCGCGCTCACTGGCCCTGGCCGATCTGTCCATCACGTATCGCGGCCGGGCCGCACATGCCAGCGCGGCCCCCGAACACGGCCGCAACGCCGGTGACGCGGTTACCGTCGCGCAGGTCGCGCTGGGGTTGCTGCGTCAACATCTCGCGCCCGGGCAGCAACTGCACGGTATAGTCGAATCCGGCGGCGTGGCCCCCAACATCGTGCCCGAGCGCGCGGAACTGCTGTATTACCTACGGGCAGCCGACTCCGCAAGCCTGGACGATCTGATGCGACGGGCATCGGCTTGTTTCGAGGCGGGAGCGCTGGCTACCGGAACCACCCACGACATCCGGATGCTCGCGCCCACGTATACCGAGCTCACACCCGATGCGGCAGTACTGTGTGCCTACCGCGAGCAGCTGGCCGGTATCGGACGCGTACCGCTACCGCCGGAACTCGAGGCAGCACGTCCACTGGGCAGCACCGATATGGGCAACGTCACCAACGTCATCCCGGGCATCCACCCGGTCATCGGGATCGATGCCGCGGGAGCTGTGACGCATCAGCCGCGATTCGCGGCGGCGTGCGTCACCGAATCCGCGGATGCGGCGGTGATCGACGGGGCCACGGTGTTGGCGCGTACCGCGATACAAGTTGCGGGCGATCAATTCCATAGGGAACGGTTGTTGGAACACAGCGTTCAGCGACAGGAGGATTTTCGGTGAGCACAGATGGCCGAACCGCGGCGGCGGCAGGCCCGGACACGACGGCCTCGGCGGACGAACCCGGCAGTCCGGCCGCGGGGCGCGCGATCGTCGACGCGTGGCTCCGCGACAACGCGGACGATCTGATCGGGTGGCGGCGGCATCTGCACACCAACCCCGAGTTGTCCCGCACCGAATTCGCGACGACGGAGTTCGTGGAGTCCTGGCTGGTCAAGGCCGGACTCGAGCCTCGCAAACTGCCCACCGGCACCGGTCTGCTGTGTGATATCGGCCCCGGCGGCCCGCGGATCGCCCTGCGTGCGGATATGGACGCGCTGCCGTTGCAGGAGTACACCGGGCTGCCCTTCGCCTCGACCGTGCCGGGCGTCTCGCACGCCTGCGGTCACGACGCGCACACCGCGATTCTGCTGGGCGTGGCCTCGGCGCTGGCCGAGGTGCCGAATCTGCCGGTCGGCGTCCGGCTGGTCTTCCAGCACGCCGAGGAGGTCATGCCCGGCGGAGCGATCGATATGGTCGCCGCGGGCGCGATGGAGGACGTCTCCCGGACGTTCGCGCTGCACTGCGATCCCCGGCTCGAGGCCGGGCGGGTCGGGGTGCGGGTGGGTCCGATCACCTCGGCCGCGGACACCGTGGAGCTGGTGCTCGATTCGCCCGGCGGGCACACCTCGCGACCGCATCTGACCAGCGATCTGGTGTACGCGATCGGCACGGTCATCACCGGCTTGCCCGGATTGCTGAGCCGCCGGATCGATCCGCGCACCAGCACCGTGATGGTGTGGGGCGCGGTCTCGGCGGGCAAGGCGCCCAACGCGATTCCGCAGACCGGCATGCTCACCGGCACCGTCCGCACCGGCGATCACGCGACCTGGTCGCTGCTCGAACCGACGGTGCGCGAGATCGTCGACGGCCTGCTCGCGCCCACCGGCGTGCGGTATCAGCTGAACTACAAGCGCGGCGTCCCGCCGGTGGTCAACGACGAACAGGCCACCCGGATGTTCGAGGATGCCATCCGCGCGATCGGCCCCGACGCGCTGTCCGACACCCCGCAGTCCGGCGGCGGCGAGGACTTCTCCTGGTACCTCGAACAGGTTCCCGGCGCGATGGCCCGGCTGGGCGTGTGGTCCGGCCACGGCGAACAGCTCGACCTGCACCAGCCCACATTCGACCTGGACGAACGCGCCCTCGCCGTCGGTGTGCGGGTGCTGACCAACCTGGTCCTGAACGCGCGCTAGCTCACCCGCCACTCACGACGGCAGCATCCACATCGGATGCTGCCGTTGCGTTTCGAGCCCCACGGCAGCCGGCAATCCCACACCCGCGCATCGCGCTCTCACCTGAGAATCGCGACGTGCGTGCTCTCCCGGCCCCGCGCGGAGCGAGCCTTCGAGCGACCGTTCGCGGCCGGCTCGCCGCTGAGCACTCGAAGCGCATGGGCGGAGCCCGAGTCTCGAGTGCTCAGCGGCGAGCCTTCGGGGCCGCGAACACGCCGGAGCGGAGCGGAGGCCAATTACACAGCTCCCGGACCGACGTTGCGGGAGTTCCGGGTACGCAGCGCGTGAACGTATTCGGCTGGGGCTCCGGCCTTTTCGGCGGCGTCGGCGATGACGCCGATGTAGCGGGCCGAGGGCAGGCCGCCCTCGTAGGCGTCCAGGACGTACAGCCAGGCGAGCACCGGTTGCGAGCCGGTGCCCGAACTCGGGGTGACGCGCAGCCGGATCTTCTTGTGTATGCCGAAATCCGAGCCCTCCCAGCGGTCCAGGCTCGCCTCGTCCTCGTCGGGGACGTCGTACAGCACGACGAACACCCGAGCCCCTGGCTCCTCGACCACCGTCGCCAGCGGTCCCTCCCAGCCGATGTCGTCTCCGGCGAAGGTCAGGCGCCAGCCCTCCAACCAACCGGTTCCGTACACGGGGGAGTGCGGACAGCGCTTGAGCATCTGCTCGGGATCCATATTGGATCCATATGCGGCGTATATCGGCACCAGGCAAGAGTATCGAATGACCGCGCGCACTCGCCCCCATCCCGCCCATCCGATATCCGGCGCCCGGATCGGGTGCCCCGCGACAACCGCTCGGACGTGCGCGAAGACGCTCGCGAACGAATCGGTGCGCGAGGCGCCGCCGCGCTGGTGGGATGGTCCGGCGATCGCCGGGCACTCGGGGTAACCGCACGCGGCGGTGGCCCGCTGACGACCGCGCGCCGGGCCGCAAACCTGCGGCGGCCGAGCCTGCGTGTCGCCGCACAGATACCCTTTCCACGACCGGAGATCCCGATCGAACAGCACGAAGGCGGAGGTATCCATGACCCGCATTGCAATCATCGGCGGTGGCCCGGCGGGCTACGAGGCCGCGTTGGTGGCCGCAGCGCACGGCGCGGAGGTCACCGTGATCGATCGCGACGGCGTCGGTGGCGCATGCGTGCTGTGGGACTGCGTGCCCTCCAAGACGTTCATCGCCTCCACCGGCGTGCGCACCGATCTGCGCCGCGCCCGGGACCTGGGGATCACCCTGCATCCGGCGCAGGCCCAGGTGCGGTTGTCCGAGGTGAACTCCCGGGTCAAGGCGCTCGCGCAGGCGCAGTCCTCCGATATCCGCGCCAAACTCCAGGCCGCCGGCGTCACCATCCTGAACGGGGACGGTGAACTGATCGATCAGATTCCGGGCCTGGCCACCCATATGGTGCGCGCCAGGATGGCCGACGGCGCCGAACGGGTGCTCGAGGCGGAGGTCGTGCTGATCGCCACCGGCGCGAGTCCGCGCGTGCTGCCCGGGGCCGAACCGGACGGTGAGCGAATCCTGAACTGGCGGCAGCTGTACGACCTGCAGGAACTGCCGAAGACGCTGGTGGTCGTCGGATCCGGCGTCACCGGTGCGGAATTCGTCAACGCCTACACCGAGATGGGCGTGCAGGTGAAACTCGTGTCCAGCCGGGACCGGATGATGCCCGGCGAGGACGCCGACGCCGCACTCGTCCTCGAGGACGCGCTGGCCGAACGCGGTGTGGAACTGGTCAAGCAGGCGCGCGCGGACGCGGTGGAGCGCACCGCGGACGGCATCGTGGTCAAACTCTCCGACGGCCGCACGGTCACCGGCTCGCATGCCCTGATGACGGTCGGTTCGACCCCGAACACCGGCAACCTCGGCCTGCAGCGGATCGGCATCGAACTGGACCGCGGCGGCTACCTGCGGGTGGACCGGGTCTCGCGCACGTCGGTTCCGGGTGTGTACGCCGCGGGCGACTGCACCGGACTGCTCCCGCTGGCCTCGGTGGCGGCGATGCAGGGCCGGATCGCGATGTATCACGCACTCGGCGAAGGGGTGCAGCCGATCCGGCTCAAGACGGTGGCCTCGGCGGTGTTCACCCGCCCCGAGATCGCCACGGTCGGGGTGAGCCAGAACGCGATCGATGATGGTGAGGTCCCGGCGCGCACGGTGATGCTGCCGCTGAACACCAATCCCCGGGCCAAGATGTCCGGACTGCGACGCGGTTTCGTGAAGATCTTCTGTCGCCCGGCGACCGGTGTGGTGATCGGCGGTGTGGTGGTGGCCCCGATCGCCTCGGAGCTGATCCTGCCGATCGCGATGGCGGTGCAGAACAACCTCACCGTGAACGATCTGGCGCAGACCTTCTCGGTGTATCCGTCGCTGTCCGGTTCGATCACCGAGGCGGCTCGCCAGTTGATGCGGCACGACGACCTCGGTTGACCCCGGCCGCACGGCATTCGGCGAGCTCTCCCGCGGCGCCCGATCAGCCCCCTCGACGACGTGTCATACGGGAACGAGTGCGTTTGCGCCAGTGGGAATTCGGTTCATGTTGCCGGAAACCTGTTCGTATGATTCACTTCCCGCAGAGATGTGAGTGGTGGGTCGGTTGGCAGGTTTCGTGTGCGGGGGGATGGTGCCTTTCCCGACCGGAATTCGCGAGCGACCTCCGGGGTCGCGGCAGCGGTCCGGCATCTGATGAGGGACAACGGGAGCGCGGTAGGCCTTGCGGGACGTGACGGCGGCCGCGCTCGGGAAAGGGACTGCGAGCAGTGAAACATCATCGTAGTAAGCCGAATCGGGTGCAGCGCGCGGTGGCGACGTCGTTGCCGCTGGCCACCGCGGCCGCCGTTGCCACTCTGCTGGCGGCGCCGGCCGGTGCGGACCCGGTTGGTCCGTCCGCGGTTCCCACCACGCCCGCCCAGCCGGGCGGCACGCAGGCGGGTAACCCCTCGACGCAGAATCAGGCCCCGACGCAACCGGGCGTCACCAAGCCGGGCCAGCAGTCGAACGACACCAACACGCCGCAGCCCGGTGTGACCTCGCCCCAGCCGGGCGTGACCGCACCGCAGCCGGGAGTCACCCAGCCCAATTCCGATGGGACGCAACCGAATCAGAGTCTGACCGGTCCCGTCCAGCCGGGTGTGACGACGCCACGTGTCGCGCCGCTGCCGGTGCCGGGGCAGAACGCCCAGGAGCAGAACGGCCCGGCGCAGCCGGCCATCATGCCCGGCCCGAACGAGACCCAGCCGCAGCCTGACCAGCAGCCGCAGCCGAGCCAGGACAACACCAACACCCTGAACGGCCCGTCCGGCAACGGCAATGCCCATCAGGGCACCGTGCAGGCCCCGCCGCGTTGGAACTCGCCAAGCCTGCACTCCGCCCCGGCCGCGCCGGTCGTGCAGATGAACGGTCCGCACACCGAGGTCGGCGCGAATGTCGACGGCGGTAGTGTCGCGCCCGGTTACGTGGCCAATACGCACCACTTCAACAACGCCAACGGTTATGTCGGCACGGTCGGCTACCGGACGCCCACGGGCACCGGCGATGCGGGTGTCTCGATCGAGTACGTCGAGGCCAACAAGATCAAGGTCACCACGTACACCCACACCACGGGTATCGATGACCTCAAGGCCCGCACCGGTTTCAACGACGTCAAGAACGAGACCTACGTCGACTCGACCCAGGCCAACGCGGCCAAGGCGGCGGTCGAGGGCTGGATCCGGATGCAGCCGGGCGGGGTCGCGGCACTCGATGCGGCCGCGCACGTTGGTAAACTGCCCGAGGGGAATTACGCCCCGCAGACGGTGAATGTCGCCGGTGTCACCACCCAGTGGAGCGGTTCGGTCCAGAACTGAAATTCCGTACGGGCGGGCCGGAAGGCGCCGGTGCAAGCTGATTCGACGTGGGGCGGTCGTTGGTTGACCGCCCCACGCGGGTGTCATGGGGAAGGAACGGGTGATGGCCTCCATGGACGATGCGGAACACGACGAATCGGGGGAGTCGGTTCCGTCGTCGCGCGATCGTGGCGAGTCGGCCTTCGGGCCGCCGACGTCCGAATTCGGCCCGCCGGTAGGTGAATTCGGTCCTCCCGTGGACGCGTTCGGCCCGCCGACCGCCACTGGGAAACCGGTGGGATGGCAGCCCGCCGACGGTCCGGAACGTCCCACCATCGGATGGCAGCCCGCGGACATACCCGAGCGGCCCAGCCTCGGCTGGCAGCCGGTCGATCAGCCCGCGCAACCGACAGTTCCCGCGCCGCCGCAGCAGTATCGTGCGCCGGATTCGACGGGTTCGCGGGAGATCGTGCAGCCGCAGCAGTATCGTGCGCCGGATTCGACCGGTTCGCGGGAGATCGTGCAGCCGCAGCAGTATCGCGCGCCGGATTCGACCGGTTCGCAGGAGACGGTCCGGTATCCGGATCAGTCCGTCGCTCAGCAGGGCGGGCCGGATACGGGTGCACGTTGGCGGACCGCGCCGCCGCGCCCGTCCGAACAGTCCGCCGATGCGCCGAAGCCCCAGTACGGGCAGACCGGACAGCCGCGCTCGCTGTGGGATGACGACGATCTGGCCAAGAAGCTCGCAGCTCCGCGTGAGCCCAGCGTCGCCGCCCGAGGCTCCGGCTCCGGCAAGGGTTCTTCCTCCGGCTCGCTGTGGGATGACGAGGATCTGGTCCTGAAGGTCGGCGGTACCTCCGGACGCCAGGTCTCCACGCCGCCCGCCGACCGGCCACGGCGTAACCGCGGTGTGTTGATCGGCGGGATCGCCGCGGCGGTCGTCGTGGTGGTGGCGATCGTGGGAGTGATCGTGTTCGCCATGCGCGGGAAGGGGGACACCAGCACTTCCGCCGCCGCGACGTCGGCCCCGGCGGCCGGATCGGGGTTGGATTGCGCCGCCAAGACGACCCCGACGATGGTCGTCGGAAATGGGCCCGGGGATACCAACAGCGGGCCGGGGGCGATTCTGGGTTACTGGCATGCGCTCATCGTCGATCGTGACGCGCGGCTGATGCACAGCTTCTCGGCGCCGAACGTGAACCTCCAGCCGGTACAGGAACTGCAGGCCACGATCGACGCGCAAATTCCGAAGGGCGCGACCTTCTGCGCGACGATCACGCTGCAGGCACCGGGCCAGTACAGCGTTGTGGTCACCCAGCGTGATCCCAGCGGCAAGATAACCGGTTACAACCCGGAGGTAATTACGACCGCAGTCGTCGGAGGTAAGACTCTCGTGCAGCTGACCCGGGTGCTGAATTGACCACAATGTGGGATTTTGGTTTCACGATTTGAGTTACCGCGTGCGATGGTGAATGTGTTCGAAGCTTCGCCCTCGCACTCGGAGGTATCCCGTGTCGCCGATCGCACCCTCGCTGTCCAGTCGTCTCGATGGCCTGCGGAGTTCGGCGATTCGTGACCTGCTGAAGCTGACCGAGCGGCCGGAGGTGATAGGCCTGGCCGGTGGCCTGCCGGACGAGCAGCTGATGCCGCGTGACCGGATCGCCCGTGCCGCCGAGTCGGCGCTGTCCGATCGGTCGCGGTTGCAGTACACGCAATCGGCGGGCTGGGGACCGTTGCGCGACGTGCTCGCTGCGCGCGAGTCGACCCGGCTGGGCCGATCGGTGCCGGTGGGGGAGATTTTCGTCACTCACGGCTCGCAGCAAGCGTTGTCGCTACTGGGTGAGGTGCTGTTGGACCCGGGTGCGTTGGTCGTGGTGGAGGACCCGGCCTATGTCGGTGCGTTGCAGGTCTTCCGTGCTGCCGGGGCGCGCATCGTGTCGGTTCCGCTGGACCAGCAGGGTATGCGCGTCGATGTTCTCGGCGAACTGCTCCGGCGTGGTGAGCGTCCGGCGGTCGTGCATACGGTCAGCAACTTCCATAATCCGCGAGGCGTGACGCTGAGCGCGCGGCGTCGCGCGGAACTGGCCGGGCTCGCCGACCGGTACGGCTTCTGGGTGATCGAGGACGATCCCTACGGCGAGCTCTGGTTCGATCGCCCGTCACCCGATCCGGTCGCGACCTACTCGCCCAATGTGATCCGGCTGTCCAGTGCCTCCAAGATCCTCGCGCCCTCACTGCGTGCGGGCTGGATGGTCGCGCCGGACTCGGTGTGCCGCGGTGTGGAACTGCTCAAACAGGGCGCGGACCTGTGCGGTTCGGCGCTGACCCAGCAGATCACCGCCGAACTACTCGCCGACGCGGATTGGCTTGCCGCGCATGTGAATACAGTGCGAAATAGCTACGGCGAGCGGGCGAAGGCGCTCGTCGGCGCGCTCCGGGAACGGTTCGGGGACCGGGTCGTCAGCACCGACGCCACCGGCGGCATGTTCGTCTGGGCAGCTTTCACCGACGGCACCGACACCTCCGAATCGCTCTCGCGCGCAGTCGATCATGGTGTCGCCTATGTTCCCGGGTCCGCATTCGCGGTCGAATCGGACTACCGCAACGCAATGCGCCTGTGCTTCACCACATTCGACGCGCCGGTTCTGCACGAGGCGGTGGATCGGCTGGCTCGCGCCCTCGGCGCGTAGCGAAAGACACTGTGGCACAAGATTTTGCGTCCGGATCGGACATCATTTGCGCCTGGATCGAGGTGTCGCACCTGTTACGTCCCCCCGGGTAAGTCATCTGAAGGGAGCAGATCATGATTGCGAAATTCATTGCGGGAGCGGCGCTTGTGGTGAGCGTCGCTTCGTTCGGGGCGGGCATGGCGCAGGCCGACTGTCCCCCGACGCAGCCGGGAGGGGTACAGCCGGGTGTATGCAACAACCCTTCCGCGCCGCCGCTGCCGCCGCCTCCTACGCAGCCCGGAGTCGGACCTGGACCAAGCTAGCCTTCGATGGTGGAATCTCCGGCCTGCGCGCGAGGGTGACTGCCGGACAATGAGAGCTGTGCCCGGCCGATCCGATCTGCCGGGACAGCCGCCTCCTGGCGGCGTGGGAGTCCGGATCGATGGGGCGATTCGGGGCTCGCTCGCCGTTCGACGGCCGGGCCGGTGTGCTTCCACCGGTCCGAAGGCGCCGGACCCGCATGGGGCGTGCCGGCCGGGAGTGATCGGATGCTGAAAATCGCCCGCGGGCCGGCCGGCAATGTAGCCGAGGCGCTGTCAGCGGTACCCCCCTTGCCCGGCGGATGTGCTCTGCCGGGCAAGGGTGCATCTCGATCTCGATGTGCGGGAAAGGCTGGTCCGGGTATGCCCTTCGGGGCGTAGCGCCTCGGTGCCGGGGTAGTGCACTACTGTGAGGGCAGCTACTGGCCGGTAACGGGTTGGGGTGCGAGACGGGGCCGTGCGTATGTCGGGCGGCATTCGGTGATCTCCGGCCCGGGACCGATCGACCAGGACAAGGGCGTCACCAACGAGCGTTTCGGCAATGGCTGGAGGAGTCGAGGATGACGAAGACATCGCAATCGCAGTCTCGGTCGGCCGCGGAGTTGGGGCCCGCGCAGCGGGTGGCCGCGTGGGAGCGACTGGGGCGGGATCATTTCGACGTGGTCGTCATCGGCGGCGGGGTGGTCGGCGCGGGTATCGCGCTGGACGCGGCCACTCGCGGGCTCGAGGTCGCGCTGGTGGAGGCGCGCGATCTGGCCTCGGGTACGTCGAGCCGCTCGTCCAAGATGTTCCACGGTGGGCTCCGGTATCTCGAGCAACTGGATTTCGGGCTGGTGCGCGAGGCGCTGCACGAACGCGAGTTGAGCCTGAAAACCCTTGCGCCGCATCTGGTCAAGCCGCTGCGGTTCCTGTATCCGCTGACCCATCGGCTCTGGGAACGTCCCTACGTCGCTTCCGGGCTGGTGCTGTACGACACCATGGGCGGTGCGAAATCCGTTCCGGGACAACATCATCTGACTCGATCGGCGGCGCTGCGGCTGTCTCCCGGAATCCGGCGGGACGCACTGATCGGCGGAGTCACCTACTACGACACGGTCGTCGACGACGCCCGGCACACCATGACCGTGGCCCGCACCGCGGCGCACTACGGCGCGGTCGTCCGGACCTCAACGCAGGTGGTGGGATTTCTGCGCGAGGCCGATCGCGTGGTCGGGGTGAAGGTGCGCGACAGCGAGGACGGCCGCACCACCGAGGTGCGCGGTCACGTGGTGATCAATGCGACGGGCGTGTGGACCGACGAGATCCAGGCGCTGTCGAACCAGCGCGGCCGGTTCCACGTGCGCGCCTCCAAAGGCGTGCACATCGTGGTGCCGCGCGATCGGATCACCAGCGATGCCGCGCTCATCCTGCGCACTGCGACCTCGGTGCTCTTCGTCATCCCGTGGGGTGCGAGCCACTGGATCATCGGGACCACCGATACCGACTGGAATCTCGACCTCGCCCACCCCGCGGCGACCAAGGCCGACATCGCCTATCTGCTCGAGCGCGTGAACCAGGTTCTGGTCACCCCGCTCACCCACGAGGACATCCAGGGCGTCTACGCCGGACTGCGACCGCTGCTGGCTGGGGAGAGCGATGAGACCTCCAAGCTCTCCCGCGAACATGCCGTCGCGCGGATCTGTCCCGGCTTGGTGGCGATCGCGGGCGGCAAGTACACCACCTACCGCGTGATGGCGTACGACGCGGTGGACGCCGCGGCGCAGGACATCCCGCAGCGGGTCTCGCCCTCGATCACCGAGAAGGTGCCGCTGCTCGGTGCGGACGGCTATTTCGCCCTGCTCAACCAGGCCCAACAGCTGGCCCAGAGCTACGGTGTGCATCCCTATCGCATCGAACATCTGCTCGATCGCTACGGCTCGCTGGTCACCGACGTGCTCGATCTCGCGGCCGGCGAACCCGATCTGCTGCAACCGATCACCGAGGCCCCGACGTATCTGCGGGTGGAGGCGATCTACGCGGCCACCGCCGAGGGCGCGCTGCATCTGGACGACATCCTGGCCCGCCGCACCCGCATCTCGATCGAGTATTCCCATCGCGGCGTGGCCTGCGCCGAGGAGACCGCTCGGCTGGTCGCGCCGATCCTGGGCTGGAATGCGGAACGCACGGCCCGGGAGGTCGAAACCTACAACGCGCGGGTGGATGCCGAGGTCTGTTCCCAGACACAACCGGACGACGTGTCGGCCGACGCCCTGCGCGCCGCTGCTCCCGAACCGCGCCCGGAGATCCTCGAGCCCGTCCCGGCCGATGGCTGAACCATGGGAAGTTACCGATAGGAGTCGGATCGTTTGGCGACGACGTAGACCGTGATCAATCGCGCGTCGTCGTCCGCCTTGTACACGATGCGGCACTGACCGATACGCACACGCCGATCGCTGTGGCTCCCGACGAGTTTTTCCGCGCCAGCCGGCCTCGGGTCGTGACGTGATCCGATGATCGCCTGAAGGGCGGCCTCGAATGCTTCGCGTGGCAGCTTTTGTATGTTCAACATGTTGCACCGGGAGATCGAGACTATCGGCTCGTGGCGTGCAGCAGCAGGTAGCTCAGGAACATCATGACGGCGAGTGCGACCAGCGCGTACACCAGTTGCAGGGTGAGGCGGGCGATGCGTCGGGCGGTGGCTGCGGTCATGGACGACCTGTCTCGTGTTTTCCCATCGGCGGATATGTCGGCCGGTCGGAACGAGATATTAGCTACTGAGTGGCAAACGACACTGTGCGGGTTGGGCGGCGCGTCGCGGGGGAACCCTGCGAGCCCCCTGATTCACTCCTGGCAGCCGGTGCAGAAGTAGAGCGCGCGCTCACTGTCCGGGCCCTCGCCGATGAGGGTCAGGGTGAGGTTGGTGCCGCAGCGGCGGCATGGTTGCCGGTGGCGGCGGTAGACGTACGGCCGCCAGGGCGGATCGTGCGCGGCGCTGTGCAGCACCCGATGCGCCCGATCGACCAGGGCCGCCAGATCGGGCACCGATCCGACCGGGCGGCGCGGGTCGACGCGTTCGATGAAACAGATCTCGCTGCGGTAGATGTTGCCGATCCCGGCCAGGTTGCGCTGGTCGAGCAGAGCCAGGCCGATCGGGCGATCCGGCTGCGCGAGCAGTCGGCGGACCGCTTCGGCCGCATCCCAATTCGGACCAAGGAGATCCGGGCCGAGCCGGTCCAGGACGGTGTGTTCCTGATCGCGTCGCAGCACCTCCACCGTGCCCAGCGCGAAGCCCACGGCCTCGGCTTCCGCGGTGGCCAGGATCAGCCGGGCGGTGAACGCCGGCTTGGTCCAGCGCTGGCCGGGAGTGAACACGCGCCACGTACCCTCCATCTTCAGATGGGTGTGAACGCTGACCGCCGGGGTCCGCACGAACAGATGTTTGCCGTAGCTGCCGACCTCCTCCACCGGTTGCCCCGACAGATCCAGCGTCGCATAGCGTGGAACCCGGAAATCGCTGCGCACCAATATCTTTCCGGCCAGGGCCGTGCGCAGTCTTGCCGCGGCGAGGAAGACGGTGTCACCTTCGGGCATCTCGGCCCCCCGCGAGTGATCGGACTCCGCTCTGTCGCGGTACCTCCGGAAACGTCCGTCGCGCAGCGTGATCCGGTTCGTGCGCCGGTTCCGTTCCGCGCGGATGCCGCAGCGCTCTCGAACGTGTTGGCCGCATCGCCGGGCTCGCCACTCGTGAGTGCAGAGGTCTGCCCGGGCGGCCCGGTCTCGTTGTCGTGTGGCCGGGGCGTACCGCCTGCTCGGGTCCCGTCACGCGTTCCGGTGCCGGGCTCACCACGGCGCTCGGATGTCTCGACCTTCGCGCAGGTCCCGATCCCGACTCGCGTTGTGCGAGGGAGCGGGGCTCATTGTCCGCCTCGTTTCGCGTACTCACGGCCGGCTCCGCAGGCGGAACCCGCGCGGGGTGGCGGCGAAACCTGCTTCGGTCAGAAAGGTGGCGAAGGTGTTGCCGTGTACGGATTCCCCGTCCACACGCTCCACGACCAGCGAGTCGATGTGGTGATCGTGGACCAGCGCGGCCAGGGCCGCGGCGGCGCGGGCGCGGCGGTGGGGATCCTCGGTGAAGGTCAGCAGGGTTTTGCCGCCGCGTTCGAGGTAGAGGGCGAGGTCGCCGTCGACGAGGACGACCAGGGCGCCTGCCTTGCGTCCCGGACGGTGCCCGGCGCCCTCGCTCGCTCCCTTCGGCCAGGGCAGCGCCGCACCGTACGGATTGGCGGGATCGCAGGCGGCCAGAGCCAGAGCGGTATCCAAGGTATGTTGTGCGCGTTCGATTTCGGGAGTCCGCTCGGTGTCGAAGGAGCGCAGCCGGTCCACCACGTCGGTCGTGGAGAATTGCGCGCCGCCGAGCGAGTCGATGAAATAACCGCGCCGGCAGCGGCCGCGGTCCTCGAATTCGGTGAGTACGCGATACATCAGCGCGAAGCCGCCCGGGACCTGTTCGCCCTGAACCGATCCCCGGGTCAGCACCCCGTACCGCTCCAGCAGCAGATCGGCCGTGGCGTGGGCGCGAATCGTGTTGTCCACCGCGCGTTCCGGCAACAGCGACCAACGTCCGGCGACTGTGGGCGGACCCGTGCGCGTCGGCATGTTCGCCCGCGGCAGATACATCCGCCCCCGCGGCGTGCGCCGGGGCGAACGATGTGTGGTGGTGCTGCGCGTCGTGCCCGACAGCAACGCGCGTACCGGTGCGAAGGTGTCACCGGCGACGTGTCCGGCCCACACCAGCTCCCACAGCGCCGCAGCCACCGCCGCGTCGTCGAGCAGTCCGGTGGCATCGGAGAGTTGCCGGAAGAAGTACGCGCCGCCCGCCGATGGCACTACTCGTGCCGAAAGAGCACCGTCGATCGGCTCGCCCGGTGAACCTGGACTCTCCTCCGGAGACGCTGCGGCCGTTCGCGGAATCACAGTGGCGCCGAGGGCGAGCAGGAGTTGGGTCTGGGTTTCGGTGAGGTCGATATCGTCGGGCGGCGGGAGAGTCAGGGCGGCCTGCTCGGCGGGGTGCAGGGCGATCCAGCCGTCCTTGGCGGTGAGGGAACCGTGGCCGGACCAGATGACCTCACCCGTGGACATCAGCTCGTCCAGCATGGCGGGTGCATAGTCGCGCACCCGGGCGGGCAGGATCAGGGACTCCCACGCCGAAGCCGGAATCGGCACGCCCGCAAGCTGTTCCACGACCGCGGCCACACCGTCGACGCCGCGCAACTGACCGGTGCCCACCTGCTGCCAGGCGGGCAGGAACCGGGCGAACGCGGTGGTCGCGACGGGTTCGATCTCCTTGCGCGCCGCGGCCAGCGAACGCCGCCGCAACCGGCGCAGCACCTGGGTGTCGCACCATTCCGTACCGGCCGCGCCGGGGGTGAATTCACCCTCCACGACCCGCTTCTCGGCGGCGAGCCGATGCAGGGCGGTCGCCGCGACGGCCGGGCCGATACCGAATCGGCTTGCCAGCGCCGCTAATTCGAACGGGCCGTGCGTGCGTGCGTACCGGCCGACCAGATCGCCCAGAGGGTCGGCGACCGGCTCGATGAAGGCCGCCGGAACCCCGATCGGCAGCGGCACACCGAGTGCGTCGCGCAGCCGGGCGGCATCCTCGATCGCGACCCACCACTGCTGTCCGGCATACGAAACCGACAGGGCGCGACGGGCTCGAGCGAGTTCGGCGAACCACGGTTCGGGGTCGGCGGTACATCGCAGCGCTGCCTCGGCCGGGGTGAGCGGGCCCAGCAGACGCAGCAGATCCGCCAGCGCCTCGGCGTCGCGGGCCTGCCGTTCGGGGGTCAGGCGCTGCAATTCGCGTTCGGTGAGTTCGAGTACCCCGGCGTCGAGCAGTTCGCGCAGTTCCACGCGGCCCAGCAGTTCGGCGAGCAGTCCCGAGTCCAGCGACAGCGCCGCGGCGCGCCGTTCGGCCAAGGGGCTGTCGCCCTCGTACATGAACTGGGCGATGTAGTCGAACAGCAGGGCGTTGGCGAACGGCGAGGGGGTGGCGGTCTCGACCTCGACCAGTCGCAGCTTGCGGTGGGCGATCCCGGTCTGCAGCTCGCGCAGCGAGGACAGGTCGTAGACGTCCTGCAGACACTCGCGGGCGGTCTCCAGCAGGATCGGAAAATCCGGGAATTTGCGCGCCACATCCAGCAGTTGCGCCGCGCGTTGGCGTTGCTGCCACAGCGGTGCACGGCGGCCCGGATCGCGGCGCGGCAGCAACAGCGCCCGCGCCGCGCACTCCCGGAACCGGGAGGCGAACAGCGCCGAGCCGCCGACCTGTTCGGTCACCACGTCGTCGATCTCGTCCGGTTCGAAGACGAACAGATCCGCACCGGGCGGGTCGTCGGTGGTGTCGGGCAGGCGCACCACGATTCCGTCGTCCGAGGCCTGTGGCGCGGCGTCCACCCCGAAACGCTCGCGCAGCCGCGCGCCCACCGCCAGCGCCCACGGCGCGTGCACCGGCAATCCGTACGGCGAATGCAGAACCACGCGCCAATCGCCGAGTTCGTCCCGGAACCGCTCGACCAGCAACGTCCGATCGGTCGGCAGATGCCCGGTCGCGGAGCGCTGATCGCGCAGCAGCGCAACCAGATTGGCGGTCGCGAAATCGTCGAGCCCGGCGCTGTGCACGATCTCGCCGAGTTCATCGATATCGGCGGCGCTCCCGTTCCCGCGGCGGGACCGGGTGCGCCCCTGATCGCCGCTCACCCCGGCTCGCTTGCCTCGCGAATCGGCCGGCGAACTGCCGTCCGGCGACGCCTTGCGTCGTGGTGACCGAACAGATTCGGCGGGGCCGGAGTTCCCGGGCCGCTGGCCGGCGGTAGAGCCATCGGGGGGCGGCGACTCCGAGATGCGCGAGTCGGCCTGTGGGACAACGCCGGGCGAAGCGGCATCCGCGGTGGGGCGCCGCGCTGAGCCTGCGGATTGTCCGGATTCCGGGAAGCCGGGGTCGTCGGGCGGCTGCCCGAGGCCGGACCCGTTGACCCGCAACGGGTCCGAGAGTCGTGCGGGAGTGCCGACGGCCGGCTCGGCGGTCGCGGGGTAGGTGGGGCCGGGTGATGTCGCGGCACCGAGTAACGCGTCGAGCCCGGCCGCGGGCGCGCGCTCGATGGCCTGCCCCGCGGTCCGCACGAATTCACCCAGGGCGCTGCCCAATTCGGCCGGGCGGCCGAGGGAATCGCCGTGCCAGAAGGGCAGCCGGCCGGGCAGGCCGAACGCGGGGGTGACCAGGACGCGATCGTGGGTGATCTCCTCGATGCGCCAACTGGTCGCGCCGAGGGCGAAGACGTCGCCGACGCGGGACTCGTAGACCATCTCCTCGTCGAGTTCGCCGACGCGAGAGGCCTTCTCGCCCACCATGAACACCGGGAACAGGCCGCGGTCCGGAATCGCGCCACCGGAGGTGACGGCCAGGCGCTGTGCGCCAGGACGTCCGGCCAGCGTGCCCGCGTCGCGATCCCACACCAGCCGCGGGCGCAGTTCGGCGAATTCGTCCGAGGGATAGCGCCCGGACAACAGGTCCAGGACCGATTCGTAGGCCGAACGCGGCAGTGTCGCATAGCTTCCCGTGCTCCGGACGATGTCGAACCAGGTATCGACGTCGATCGGGTCCAGGGCGCAGGCCGCGACGGTCTGCTGGGCCAGGATGTCCAGCGGATGCGCGGGAATGCGCAGCTGTTCGATCTGTCCGGCCGTCATCCGCATCGAGGCGACCGCGCAGTGGATCACATCGGTGCGGTGCTTGGGAAAGATCACGCCGCGAGAGATCTCACCGACCTGATGTCCGGCCCGCCCGACCCGCTGCAGGCCGCTGGCCACCGACGGCGGCGCCTCCACCTGCACGACCAGATCCACCGCCCCCATATCGATGCCGAGCTCGAGACTGCTGGTGGCGACCACGCAACGCAGCCGGCCGGTCTTGAGGTCGTCCTCGATGATGGCGCGCTGCTCCTTGCTCACCGACCCGTGATGCGCGCGAGCCAGCAGGGACGCACTGCCGTGATTGACATCCGAGGTCGAGCCCAGCAGCGCTGGAGTGCGCCGGGCCGGCTCCGGCGCGGGTTCGGCGTCCTCGGAACTCACGCCGACCCGTTCGGCATATGTCTCGTTCAACCGGGCGGTGAGCCGTTCGGCCAGCCGCCGCGAGTTCGCGAAGACGATCGAAGATCGGTGTGCCAGAACGAGTTCCACGATGGCCGAATCGACGTGCGGCCAGATCGAGCCGGGCTGGTCCGAATCGCCCGCCGGGTCCGGCTCGGTCATATCCGCCACCGGCACCCGCACCGACAGGTCGAAGGTCTTCGGCGCGGGCGGGGCGACGATGGTGATCGGCGCGCTGCCGACCAGGAACCGGCCGACCTCCTCCGGGGGCCGGACCGTGGCGGACAGGCCGATCCGCTGGGCGGGCCGCTCGGTCAGCCCGTCCAGCCGGGCCAGCGAAAGTGCCAGGTGCGCACCGCGTTTGGAACCCGCGATGGCGTGCACCTCGTCCACGATGACGGTCCGCACCGACCGCAGCGTCTCCCGCGCGGCCGAGGTGAGCATCAGGAACAGTGATTCGGGCGTGGTGATCAGAATGTCCGGCGGGGTGCGCTGCAACGATCTGCGTGCGGCCGCGGTGGTATCGCCGGAGCGCACCCCGACGCTGATCTCGGGCGCGGGCAGTCCCAGCCGCTTGGCGGTCTGCGTCACCCCGACCAGCGGTGATCGCAGATTGCGCTCCACATCCACCGCCAACGCCTTGAGCGGTGAGATGTACAACACACTGGTGCCGCCGATCTGCTCGGCTGTCGGCCGAGCCGCGAGCTGGTCGATCGCCCACAAAAACGCCGACAACGTCTTGCCCGACCCGGTCGGCGCGATGACCAGCGTGTGCTCCCCGGCGGCGATCGCCCGCCACGCACCCAGCTGAGCGGCCGTCGGCGCGGGAAACGCGCCGTCGAACCACTCCTGCGTGGGTCGGGAGAACTGGTCCATGCGCACAGTCTGCACCCCACCACCGACACGAGGCCGCGCCTCGACCCTCGCGCCGGTCGATCCGTCCTCGGTCACCGAGGAGTTCCGCGGCAAAGTGCACGCCGTCGACACGCGCGGCCCGTTCCGCCTGTCGGCTCACCCGGTGCTGTCCGGAGCCGTCGACACCGACCTCGCGAAGGCTGGGGGTCCCGAGGCGCGGGCCCCGATGAAGCGCATCGGGGTCCCGCGGGATATCGCGCGACCGTGCGCCTTCTGGCCGGACCGGTCGCCGGGCACAGCAACGGCGCTCCGACACCTCATCGACCGGCCGGTGCCGGAGCGCCCCGAGTCGGCGGGGCTACGTTGCGGGGAACTCGATGCCCTGCGCCAGCGGCAGTTCGGTGGAGTAGTTGATCGTGTTCGTGGCCCGGCGCATGTACGCCTTCCACGAATCCGAGCCGGATTCGCGGCCACCGCCGGTCTGTTTCTCACCGCCGAACGCGCCGCCGATCTCCGCGCCCGAGGTACCGATGTTGACGTTGGCTATGCCGCAGTCGGAGCCGTCGGCGGCGAGGAATCGCTCGGCCTCGCGCTGGTCGCGCGTGAACACCGCGGAGGACAGCCCCTGCGGAACCTGGTTGTGCAGGGCGATCGCGTCGTCGAAATCGTCGTAGGTGAGCAGGTACAGGATGGGTGCGAAGGTCTCCTCGCGCACCACCTCGGTCTGCGCGGGCATGCGCACGATCGCCGGGCGCACATAGTAGGACTCCTCGCCGTTGACCATGACACGCTCACCGCCGCACAGCAATTCGCCGCCGTCGGCGAGAGCGCGGGCGAGCGCGTCCTGCATCGAGGTGTAGGCCCGGCCGCTGATCAGCGGTCCGACCAGCACGTCGTCCTGCTGCAGCGGATCCCCAACGCGCAGTTGGTGATAGGCGCGGCACAGCCGGTCGGCCAGCGGGCCGGCGACGTCCGTGTGCGCGATCACCCGCCGCAAGGTGGTGCAACGCTGGCCCGCGGTGCCCGCGGCGGCGAAAAGCACCGCGCGCGTGGTTAATTCCAGATCGGCCGACGGGGTGACGATAGCCGCGTTGTTCCCGCCCAGTTCCAGCAGGCAGCGTCCGAACCGGGCCGCCACCCGCGGGCCCACGGTGCGGCCCATCCGCACCGATCCCGTCGCGCTGACCAGTGCGATCCGCTCGTCGTCCACCAGGCGTTCCCCGACGTCGGCCGCGCCTTGGATCAGCTGATGGATCTCCGGGTCCGCGCCGACGTCGGCGGCCGCGCGCCGTACCAGCGCATGACCGGCCAGTGCCGTCAAAGGTGTTGTCTCCGAGGGCTTCCAGACCACGGTGTCGCCGCAGACCAGGGCGATCGCGGTATTCCACGACCAGACCGCCACCGGGAAGTTGAACGCCGAGAGCACCCCGACGACACCGAGCGGATGCCAGGTCTCCATGAGGCGATGCCCGGGACGTTCGGAGGCCATGGTGCGCCCGTACAGCTGCCGGGACAGGCCCAGGGCGAATTCGCAGACGTCGATCATCTCCTGCACCTCGCCGCGGGCCTCCGCGCCGATCTTGCCCGCCTCGAGGGTGACCAGCTCGCCCAGCTCGTGCAGGTTCTCCCGGAGCAGTTCGCCCAGCCGCCGCACCACCGCGGCCCGCTGTGGCGCGGGCACCGTGCGCCAGCTGCGAAACGCGTTGGCGGCCTTGCCGATCGCGGCCTCGACCGCCGCATCGTCACTCGGCGCGAGGGTGGTCAGCCGCGCGCCGGTGATCGGTGTGCGCGCCACCAGCGAACCCGGTGCGGGCAGGGTGACGCCCAGCTTCAGCAGGAGTCCTTCGGCGCGTGCGGCCGGATCGCCGACGGCCGATGCGGTACGTGTCATGGGTACCTCCGTGAGGGTGCGGGTGTGGGGCGGCGGCCGTGGTTCCGGCCACGAGTCCGAATCGCTGCGTTAGCCTTCGCTGATGGCGGACGCACCGGCGAAATCTGTTCTGGACGAGATCGATCGACTATTGATCCGCGAGCTGACCGAGGACGGCCGCGCCACGCTGTCCAACCTCGCGGAGAAGGCGAACCTGTCGGTGTCCGCGGTGCAGTCCAGGGTGCGCCGGCTCGAGGCCCGGGGCGTGATCCAGGGATATACCGCGAAGATCGATCCGGAGGCGCTGGGGCAACTGCTGTCGGCATTCGTCGCGATCACTCCTCTCGACCCGTCCCAGCCCGATGACGCCCCGGCCCTGCTGCGGCACGTCCCGGGTATCGAGGCGTGCCATTCGGTGGCCGGCGAGGAGAGCTACATCCTGCTGGTGCGGGTGGCCTCGCCCCGGCATCTGGAGCAGTTGTTGCAGGAGATCCGCGCGACGGCCAACGTACGGACACGAAGCACCATTATTTTGCAGACATTCTATGACAGATGATCTCTGATCGTAACTTCTACGGAAGTCTGTAGAGTTTGCGTAAAAATTTTCGTAACCTTGAGGGGTGACCCTAGAACTGGAGCGCCCCGGGGTGGTTGCTGACGCGCCGCTGGTCACCCCCGAAAGGGTGCATGAAATTCTGCGCGCGAACATCCTCGCCGACGGGTTCGAGCTGGTCCTGGACCCGGCTCGATCGCACGGCCGCCGGCTCGTCGACGCCCGCGACGGCACGGCCTATCTGGACATGTTCGGCTTCTTCGCCTCCTCGGCCCTGGGCATGAACCACCCCGCCCTGGTCGAGGACGAGGTGTTCCGGGGCGAACTGCTCACCGCCGCGATGTACAAACCCAGCAACTCCGATATGTACACCGTCGAGATGGCCCGGTTCGTGGACACTTTCGCCCGCGTGCTCGGCGATCCGGCGCTGCCGCATCTGTTCTTCATCGACGGCGGCGCGCTCGCCGTGGAGAACGCGCTCAAGGCGGCTTTCGACTGGAAGAGCCGCCACAACGAAATGCACGGGCGCGCACCGGAACTCGGCACGAAGGTGCTCCACCTGTCCGGAGCCTTCCACGGGCGTTCGGGATATACCATGTCGCTGACCAACACCGAGCCGGTCAAGGTCGCCCGCTTCCCGAAGTTCGCCTGGCCGCGGATCGATACCCCGTATCCGGCCCCCGGTGTGGACATCGAGGCCGCCGAGGCGCACGCGCTGGCCCAGGCGCGTGCCGCCTTCACCGAGAATCCGCACGACATCGCCTGTTTCGTGGCCGAACCGATCCAGGGCGAGGGCGGCGACCGGCATATGCGGGCCCGGTTCCTGCGGGCGATGCAGGCGATGTGCCGGGAATTCGACGCGCTGTTCGTGCTGGACGAGGTGCAGACCGGCGTCGGGGCCACCGGCACCCGGTGGGCGTACGAACAACTCGGTCTCAGCCCGGATATCGTCGCTTTCGGTAAGAAGACCCAGGTCTGCGGCATCATGGCGGGCGGCCGCATCGACGAGGTCCCCGGTAACGTCTTCGCGACCAGTTCGCGGCTGAATTCCACCTGGGGCGGCAATCTCGCCGATATGGTGCGTGCGCGCCGCATCCTCGAGGTGTTCGAGCGCGACGGCCTGGCCGGACGCGCGGCCCGGCTCGGCGCCCACCTGCTCGACCGGCTCACCGAGCTGGCGGACCGTCATCCACGGCTGAGCGATCCGCGCGGACGCGGGCTGTTGTGTGCGATCACGCTGGAATCGGCCGAACTGCGCGACGATGTCCTCACCCGGCTGCGCCACGACGAGCACGTACTGCTGCTCGGCACCGGCGAACGCGGCATCCGGTTCCGCCCGCCGCTGACCGTCACCGTCGACGAACTCGACAGCGCCGTCGACGCCTTCGATCGGGTGCTGAGCTGAATCCGGCCGTGACGATCCGGCCCGTCACCTACCGACCGTCCGGTGGCGTTCGCGGGGCTCGAATGTGACTTTTCACGGACTCCCGGGAGCGGTTTCCGATCTCTCTCACCGCATTTCATCAGGGGTTTTCAGCTGGCGAACAGCCAATAACGGTACCGATCAGTAGCCCCTACTGGAATTCCGCGCGGCACTGGTACTGGCTACACTCCGGGACATGACGAGTGTCCAGCAGCAGCCAACGCCGGGGTCGGCGGGCGCCCCTGATATTCACACCACCGCCGGCAAGCTGGCCGATCTGCGCAATCGGCTGGAAGAGGCCAAGCATCCGATGGGTGAGGCCGCCGTCGACAAGGTGCACGCCAAGGGCAAGATGACCGCGCGCGAGCGGATTCTGGCCCTGTTGGACGAGGGCTCGTTCGTGGAGATGGACGCGCTGGCCCGGCACCGCAGCGTCAACTTCGGCCTGGAGAACAACCGGCCGCTCGGCGACGGCGTGGTGACCGGTTACGGCACCATCGACGGCCGCGACGTGTGCATCTTCTCCCAGGACGTCACCGTCTTCGGCGGGTCGCTCGGCGAGGTCTACGGCGAGAAGATCGTCAAGGTCATGGATCTGGCGCTGAAGACCGGCCGTCCGCTGATCGGCATCAACGACGGCGCGGGCGCGCGGATCCAGGAGGGCGTGGTCTCGCTCGGCCTGTACGGCGAGATCTTCCACCGCAACATCCAGGCCTCGGGCGTCATCCCGCAGATCTCGCTGATCATGGGTGCGGCCGCGGGCGGGCACGTGTACTCCCCGGCCCTGACCGACTTCGTGGTCATGGTCGACCAGACCAGCCAGATGTTCATCACCGGCCCCGACGTGATCAAGACCGTCACCGGTGAAGAGGTCACCATGGAGGAGCTGGGCGGCGCGCACACCCACATGGTGAAGTCCGGTACCGCGCACTACGTCGCCTCGGGCGAGCAGGACGCGCTGGACTACGTCAAGGACCTGCTCAGCTACCTGCCCAGCAACAACCGCGCCGAAGCCCCGCGCTTCGCGCCCACCGACCCGGTCGACGGCGCGATCGAGGATTCGCTGACCGAGGAGGACCTCGAGCTCGACACGCTCGTCCCGGACTCGCCGAATCAGCCGTACGACATGCACGAGGTCATCCGTCGCCTGGTGGACGACGACGAATTCCTCGAGGTGCAGGCCGAGCGCGCGCAGAACGTCATCATCGGGTTCGCCCGGATCGACGGCCGCAGCGTCGGCTTCGTGGCGAATCAGCCGACCTACTTCGCCGGCTGCCTGGACATCGACGCCTCGGAGAAGGCCGCGCGTTTCGTGCGGACCTGCGACGCGTTCAACATTCCGATCATCACCCTGGTCGACGTCCCGGGCTTCCTGCCGGGCACCGATCAGGAATACAACGGCATCATCCGTCGCGGCGCGAAACTGCTGTACGCGTACGGCGAGGCGACGGTCGGCAAGATCACCATCATCACCCGCAAGGCGTACGGCGGCGCGTACGACGTGATGGGCTCCAAGCACATGGGTGCGGACGTCAACCTGGCGTGGCCGACCGCGCAGATCGCGGTCATGGGCGCTTCGGGTGCGGTCGGTTTCGTCTATCGCAAGAAGTTGCAGCAGGCCGCCGCCGAGGGCGCCGATGTCGACGCACTGCGTCTCGAACTGCAGAACGAGTACGAGGACACGCTGGTGAACCCGTACGTGGCCGCCGAACGCGGTTACGTCGACGCGGTCATTCCGCCCTCGCACACCCGCGGTCAAATTGTTTCGGCACTGCGACTGCTGGAACGGAAGATGGTCGCGCTGCCGCCGAAGAAGCACGGCAACATTCCGCTCTGATTCGACGATATGTCCAGTGCGGGGCGCAGACTTGCTGTGAGACGTCCTACACTCGCCGCGCGAGCGGCTCATCCGAGCAAAGATGGAAAGAGCGGTTGTCGAGGAAACGGGAGCCGCGGCGAATACCGTTCGCGGGTTTCGGAAAGAACTTCGAATCCCCGGACGTCCGGCCTTCCGGGGCCGGGCACAAAAACAGGAGGAGCTGGCGCTGTGACGGCTGTGGCTGATGAAGAGGTCCTTCGCGCTGCTGAATTGGCTTTGTCGGTCGACGAGGTCGTCGACACGGTCGAGCCGGTGGTGGCCGAATCCGAACCGAGCGCGGGACCGGACATCCGGATCCTGAAGGGCTCGCCCACCGACGCCGAGATCGCTGCCCTGGTGTGTGTCTTCGCGGCCGCCGCGAACGCCGCCTCCGCCGCGCCCGCGCAGTCCGGGCCGGTGGATCTGTGGGGCAAGCCGACCATGATGCATCGCGGCGCGATGCCGTTCTCGCCGTACGCTTTCCCGTTCCTGTCGCATCTGCGCGACTGACGTGACGCGGTTCGTACTCGGGTCGGCCTCGCCTGCCCGCCTGCAGGTGCTGCGTTCGGCGGGTCTGGACCCGATGGTGCGGGTCTCGCAGGTGGACGAGGACGCCGTGGCGGACGCCCTGCCCGCCGGTACCGCACCCGAGGGCGTGGTCTGCGCCCTCGCGCGGGCCAAGGCCGAGGCGGTGGCCGCCGCGCTGATCACCGAACAGTCCGACATCGTCGCCGATTGCGTTGTCGTGGGCTGTGATTCGATGCTGCTGGTGGACGGCCGGCTGCAGGGCAAACCGCTGACCCCGGAAGTGGCGCTCGAGCGTTGGGCCGCAATGGCGGGGCGCAGCGCCGACCTGCTGACCGGGCACTGTGTCCTGCGGGTGCGCGAGGCGCGGATCACTGCCGAGGCGGCGGACTGCACCGGCACCACAGTGCATTTCGCTACTCCGGACGCAGCCGAACTGGACGCCTACATCGCCACCGGTGAGCCGCTCCAGGTGGCGGGGGCGTTCACCCTGGACGGGCGCGGCGGCTGGTTCGTGGATCGCATCGACGGCGACCCGTCCAGCGTGATCGGGATCGGGCTACCGCTGGTTCGTCGACTGCTTGCCGACGTGGGTGTCGCCGTGACGCAGCTGTGGGTCGGCGGGGCGCAGTTGCGGGCCGACGCGGCTCGCTGACGGGGTCGCCGCGGCGATCCTCGGTTCGGTCGCACCCGCCGGTGCGTCCGGCATCGCGTTGTGGTCGGGCACCAGCGAGTCCTTGACCGCCTCCAGGCGCGCCACACACAGTTCGGGGCCCACGAAGGGGTGCAGCCGCACGTTCACCGTGTCGTGCGCGCCGTTGCGGTCCAGCGCTTCGCGCAACAAGCCCATGTGCACGCCGCACACCACCTCCGAATGTGTGCGGGCCAATCCCCGCAGCGGGCAGCCGGTCATCCGGATCAGCGCCTGTTCGTCGGGTTCGGGACCGGTCTCGCGTTCGGGTGCGAAGCCGAGTTCGGACATCGCGGTGACGATCAGATTCCGGGCGTCCTCCAGCGTCTCGATCGGCTGCTCGAGCGTTTCCAGCTTCGAACCCCAGGCGCGTCCGGCGGCCATGGCCGCCTCTGTGCGACGACGCGGATCACTGCCGAGCTGATCGGCGAGCACCTGAGCGAGATCCTGGTAGCCGACCGATCGCTGGACGGCGCTGTACCCGATCCGCGGGCGGCCGCGACCCCGCGGCGGCTGCTGGAACTGCCGCACGAGCGACTCTCGCGTGAGCACGTCGAGGTGGAATCGCACCGTCGTGACGTGCTGCCCGGTGATCCTGGCCAGTTGCTGGGCATCGAGAGGCTCGCCGGCGCCGCGCAGGATCGCAAGCAGACGCCGTCGCGGCCAAGAATCGGACATAGCTCACCCCTCCTCCCGGGAGACTTTATCGGATGAGGCTGCGACTTATTCGCTCATTCATCCGATTCGCGACTGGGGGACCAGTTGTTGTAAGGCTTCGCGCTTACCATCGGAAACGGAACCGCTCGACCACCGTCCATCACCTCTGAAGGACCAACCACCGTGCCCGTCGCCTCGGACCCTCATCCTTCGTTCGGCTCGTACGCATACCCGCACCGACTGGTAACCACGCAGTGGCTGTCGGCGAACATCGGCACGCCGGGACTCAAGATCGTCGAGTCCGACGACGACGTTCTGCTCTACGACATCGGGCATGTGCCAGGTGCCATCAAGATCGACTGGCGCGCCGAGCTTACCGATCCGCTGACCCGCGATGTCGTGGATGGTGCGCGTTTCGCCGAACTGATGCGAGCGAAGGGTATTTTGCGTGAAGATACCGTGGTTGTCTACGGAGACAAGGGCAATGGCACCGCGGCGGCCACGATGTGGGTCTTCACCCTGTTCGGTCATGCCGATGTGCGCCTGCTGGACGGCGGGCGCGAGGCCTGGATCTCCGAGGCCCGCGACACCACCTTCGAGGTGCCTGCCGCGGGGCTGGGCGAGTATCCGGTCGTCGAGCGGGACGACAGCCGGTCGCGGGCCTTCCTGGACGATGTGCGCCGGAATCCGGGCCGTCCGCTGATCGATGTGCGCACGGCCGAGGAGTACTCCGGCGAACTCGACCGGATCCGGGACCGGCCGGACGAACAGACCCTGCGCGCCGGGCACATCCCGACGGCGGTGAACATTCCGTGGACCTCGGCCCTCGGCGCGGACGGGCGATTCCGGCCCCGCGCCGAATTGCGCCGGATCTACGACGGGATTCCCGCCGAGCGGGAGACGATCGTCTACTGCCGCATCGGCGAGCGGGCCGCGCACACCTGGTTCGTGCTCACATTTCTGCTCGGAATGGCGGATGTGCGAAACTACGACGGCTCGTGGACCGAATGGGCGAATTCCGTCCGCACACCCATTGTCAAGGGGGCTGCGCCCGGCCGGCCGGTATCGATGCCGGACACGACCGTGGCGCCGGGGATCTGAGCACACTCCTACTGTTCGGTAGTGCCTCCCGGGTTCGGGTTCTATTGGCAGAGTGCCTACACTCGCCCGAGACGAAAGTATTCAGAGCACAGGAGGCTCAGTGCCCAACCATGCCAACGCGCAGATCACCAAAGTCCTTGTAGCGAACCGGGGCGAGATTGCCGTGCGCGTGATCCGGGCCGCCAGGGATGCCGGAATCGCCAGTGTCGCGGTGTACGCGGAGCCGGACGCGGATGCGCCGTTCGTGAAACTGGCCGATGAGGCGTTCGCCCTGGGTGGGCAGACTTCGGCCGAGTCGTACCTGGTGTTCGAGAAGATCCTCGACGCGGCCGCCAAGGCCGGCGCCGACGCGATCCATCCCGGATACGGATTCCTTTCCGAGAACGCCGATTTCGCGCAGGCCGTGCTGGACGCGGGCCTGATCTGGATCGGGCCGTCGCCGCAGTCGATCCGGGATCTGGGTGACAAGGTCACCGCCCGGCACATCGCCGAGCGGGCGCAAGCGCCGATGGCCGCGGGCACCAAGGATCCGGTGAAGGACGCCACCGAGGTCGTGGAGTTCGCGAAGCAGTACGGGGTTCCGGTCGCGATCAAGGCCGCGTTCGGTGGCGGCGGTCGTGGCATGAAGGTCGCGCACACCATCGAGGAGATTCCCGAGCTGTTCGAATCCGCGACGCGTGAGGCGACCGCGGCGTTCGGGCGCGGCGAATGCTTCGTGGAGCAGTACCTGGACAAGGCGCGGCACGTCGAGGCGCAGGTGATCGCCGACAAGCACGGCAACGTCGTGGTCGCCGGTACCCGCGACTGCTCGCTGCAGCGGCGGTTCCAGAAGCTGGTGGAGGAGGCCCCCGCGCCGTTCCTGAGCGATGAGGTCCGCGCGAAGATCCACGAGTCCGCCAAGCGGATCTGCAAGGAAGCCGGATACTACGGCGCCGGCACCGTGGAGTATCTGGTGCAGGGCGAGACCGTGTCCTTCCTCGAGGTGAACACCCGGCTCCAGGTCGAGCACCCGGTGACCGAGGAGACCTCCGGCCTGGACCTGGTGCGTCAGCAGTTCCGGATCGCCGAGGGCTACGAGTTGTCGGTCACCGAGGATCCGACTCCGCGCGGGCACTCGTTCGAGTTCCGGATCAACGGTGAGGACGCCGGCCGCAACTTCCTGCCCGCCCCGGGCCCGGTGACCGTGTACAAGGAGCCCACCGGCCCCGGTGTGCGCGTGGATTCCGGCGTGGTCGCGGGCAGCGTCATCGGCGGGCAGTTCGACTCGATGCTCGCCAAGCTGATCGTGACCGGCGAGAACCGCGAGCAGGCGTTGCAGCGCGCGGCGCGGGCGCTGGCCGAGTACGAGATCGAGGGTCTGGCCACGGTGCTGCCGTTCCACCGGCACATCGTGGAGAACCCGGCGTTCATCGGCGACGGCGAGAAGTTCGACGTCTACACCAAGTGGATCGAGAACGATTGGGACAACCCGATCGAGCCGTACACCGGCGGCCAGCCGATCGAGGACGAGGAAGAGCCGCGGCAGAAGGTCGTCGTCGAGGTCGGCGGACGTCGCCTCGAGGTGTCCCTGCCGGGACAGTTCAGCGTCGGCGCGGGTGTCGCGGCCGGTGGCAGCAATGGTGCGGGCGCGGTGCGCAAGAAGCCCAAGCCGCGCAAGCGCGGTGCGGGCGCGGGCGCCGCGGCCTCGGGTGATTCGGTCACCGCGCCGATGCAGGGCACCGTGGTGAAGGTCGCGGTCACCGAGGGACAGAGCGTCGAGGCGGGTGACCTGATCGTGGTGCTCGAGGCCATGAAGATGGAGAACCCGGTCAACGCCCACAAGTCCGGTGTGGTCACCGGCCTGGCGATCGAGGCGGGCGCGGCCATCACCCAGGGCACAGTGCTGGCTGAAATCAAGTAGGCCACAGCAGTTTTCAGCCGAGGGCCCGTCCGCTCAGCCGAGCGGACGGGCCCTGGCGTCTGTATCAGGGACGACCGCCGCCGTCACCGGCGGTGCCGTGAATTCTGAAGGCGTCGCGTGCTGCGGTTCCGGTTCGACCAGAATGCTGTGTCTCGGCACGTTTGCGGCGGCCCGAGCGGCGCTGGCCGACCTCGGCCGATCGAGTGCCGATCGTGCCGTCGAGCTGGTCGGGGCGTGTGTGTGGGCGGGCGGTTACTGCCCTGCGGGCGGCGGCCACTGCCAGGTCGGGATGACGATGCTGGGGGCCGGGACGATGGTGAAGGTCGGGGCGGGGATTTTGAAGGTGAAGGTGAAGCCGGGGATCTGCGGGACGGTCGTCGGAACCTGTCCGCCCGGTTCGGAGGTCGGGGCGTTCGGTGCGGGGGCCTCGGCGGTGGTCGCGGGGGATCGAGGAGCGGTCGTTCCGGGATTCACGACGTTCAGGCCACCGCCGCTCATCAGGGCGGTGCAGCCCACGATCACCGCGAAGACGACGGTGGCCAGGATGACCAGTGCGACGATGCCGCGGATGACTCCGGGGGTGAACACCGGACGGTGTGTCGCGGGCGCGCGGATCAGGTCGGGGCCGGCGTCGTCCGGGCTCCTCTGTAATACGCGGGTCGGACGCGGTCCCGCCGCGACCGGCACGGGGTGGCCGACCGCTCCCTCCGGAGTCACCCGGGTCGGCTGCGGTGCTCGACTCGCCGGTGTGCCGGCTTCGGTCACGATGCGCGTGGGCCGCAGCGGTTCTCGCCCCTCGAGTGGCGGCAGCGCCCGGGTGCGGCCCGGCGGTTCGAGTTCCGGCGGTGTTCGTGGAATCGGTTGCGCCATACCGATCGCGGCGAGTGCGGCGGCCGCGAGCTCACCGGCGGTGCGGTACCGGTCCTGCGGGTTCTTCGCCATCCCGCGGGCGATGACCTCGTTGAGGGCCCCGGGCACGGATTCGACGCGCGGCGGATCTTCGTGCAGGTGGGCGTGCAGCTGCTGTACCGCATCGGTATCGCCGAACGGCCTTCGCGCGGTGAGGCATTCGTAGAGCACGCAGGCCAGGGAGTAGATGTCCGAGCGCGGCTCGGCGTCGCCCGCGAACCGCTCCGGGGCCATATAGGCAAGCGTGCCGATGGTGAAACCCGTTGCGGTGATGGTGGTCTGGTTCGAGATGCGGGCGATGCCGAAATCGATCAGATACGCGAAACCGCTGGCGTGCACGATGATGTTGGCGGGCTTGACATCCCGATGGACCAGCCCGGCGGCGTGGGCGGCGTCGAGCGCCTGGGCGACCTGGGCGACCAGATCCACCGTGTCGGGCGTGCGCATCGGGCCGAGCCGCAATTTCCCCGCGACGTCGACGCCGGGGATGTACGCCATGTCCAGGTACAGCCGCCCCTGGTGCGCTCCGAACGTGTGGATCGGCGCCACGTGCGGATTATCCAGGCGCGCACCGATATTCGCCTCGCGTTCGAATCTGCGCCGGTAGTCGGGATCGTCCGTAGCCGAGGGGGAAAGGATCTTCAGCGCCACCGTGCGACCGGTACCCGTGTCGTGCGCGAGCCAGACCTCACCGGCAGAACCGCGCCCGATCAGCCGATCGAGCCGGTACGCGCCGAACTGCCGCCCCGCCATCAGCATCCCCGCGCGGGCCGGGCGCCGTGCACCACGATGGCAGGTCCCCTACGGCTGCGGCGATCGCGGTACATGGTCCGACCCTAAACCGGGGTGCGCGCCGGAGCCAATGTGATTCCGCGCCCGGCGACGTGGTCGTGATACGGCCGCGCCGGCCGGGGGTTAATCTCGTGCTATGGCCGATTCACCCGATATCCGCATCGGTACCGCGGAACGTGAGACCGCCATGCGGCAGCTCTCCGACCATTTCGCCGCCGGGCGGCTCTCGGTCGCCGAATTCGACGAGCGCAGTGCGGTGGTCGCGGCCGCGGTCACCCGGGGTGATCTGGTCCGGGTCTTCGCCGACCTGCCCGACGCGGCCGCGCAGCCGCGACAGCCGGCCCGGCAGCAGCCCGGCCGCCGGGCGGAGGTGCGCGGCGCGGTGATGGGCCTGACCGTCATCGTGGCCCTGGTGCTGTTCTTCGTCTTCCACACCTGGGTGTGTTTCCTGCTGATTCCCGCGGCCGCCATTCTGGTGGGACCTTCGGGGCGCCGGGATCAGGGCCGGCGGCGCGAGGAGCGCCGGGAACGCCGCGACAAGCGACGGGGCCGGTAGATGGAACCCGTCGAGATCAACGCGGGCACGTGGTACCTGCGCGCCCTGCGCGCGGACGATCGCATCGACGACCGCCCGGCCCTGGCCGACGGCGGTATCACCGATCCGGACCACGTCGCTCACCGCAACCGGGAATGGGCCGAGGAGACCGGATATTCGTGGGCTGTCTGTGAGCCCACCACCGCCGAACTCGTCGCAGAGATCGTGGTGACTCCGAATTCCGATGGCACCGCAACTGTTTCGGGCTGGGCCCGCGAAGGCTTCTCCGCCGCGTTGGAAACCGGCGAGACCGCGGTCCGCCGCTTCGTCTCCGGCGCGCTGGGTTTGCAACCAGTGTGAGCGCTCCTGGATGTCGCGCGCCGTTCCGGGGCCGAATGAGATCGGTGAGATATCCGGCTACCCAACACTTGTCGTCAGTGCAGTAGCAGAAGTCTCTGTCCGTCTGTGATTTCCGGGTTCATTACAATCGGAAGCCCAGTGCTGTAAGGACTCTCGCAGCAAGCAGTTCGATCTGAACCCGCGGTACACGCAAACCTCGACGCACGGATCCGCAGCCCGGCCTGCGGGTGGCACGGGTAATGATCCGATACACGTTGTCGCACAGCGATTTACGAGCCGGATCGCGCCCCGGCCTCGCCGCATCCGCACTGCCTGGAAATTCACTGTCCTGTACTGATCATCGGCGTTACGGTAGAGGTCCGATCCGAGCAAGGGGAGGCCGGTATGTGGGAGTGGAGCAGAACCGTCACGGAGCGGGCCGTGGCGGCGGGATGGAGCGGTCGGTGTCGGCGGGAGTCGCGCCCGACGGTCGTGGACCCGGAGCCGTGGGTCCAGGAGCAGGAGCAGCGGGAGGAGCGCTCGGCCGATCACCGAGCCGGCGGCATACCCACCGAGGCATCCAGCGTCAACGCGTACTGCCTCGCGGGCTGAGCCGATGACAGACGGTGGCGTCGCATCCGGACGGGTGCGGCGCCACCGCCGCGTCCGGCGGCCCTGCCCACCGGGGCCCGTGTAGCCTTCCAGGCGTGCACAGGCCCCCCTTGGACATCGCTGAGCTGCGGCGCAGCATCGCCGAATCACCGGATCTGTCGTTTTTCTCGCGAATCGATGTGGTGGAGTCGACCGGATCCACCAATGCCGATCTGATCGCGCGGGCGAGCGATCCGGGCGCGGACGGGCACGTACTGCTCGCCGAAACGCAGGAGCACGGCCGTGGACGGCACGACAGGTCGTGGTCGAGCCCGCCGCGTGCGCAATTGGCGCTGTCGATGCTGGTGCGGCCGGCCGGTATCGCCCCGGCGGCCCTGGGCTGGCTGCCGCTGCTGACCGGCGTGGCGGTCGTGGACGCGGTGCGCGAGACGACCGGACTGAACGCGAATCTCAAGTGGCCCAACGATGTTCTGATCGATGGTCGCAAGGTCTCGGGCATCCTGGCCGAGGTCGCCTCGCCCGGTGACGCGCCCGCGGTGGTGATCGGCGTCGGGCTCAATGTCGGCCTGACACAGCCGGAATTGCCCGTTCCGCATGCCACTTCGCTGCTTCTGGCCGGGGCGTCCGAGGTGGATCGCACCGGCCTGGCACTGTCGATCCTGCGCAACTTCGCCGCGCAGTTCACCCGCTGGCGCGATGCGCACTGGGATGTCGAGGAATTGGCGCAGCGGTATCGCGAGCGGTGCAGCACCCTCGGAGCCCAGGTACGAGCCGAATTGCCCGGCGGCGAAGTGCTTCTCGGCATCGCCACCGGTGTGGACGAGGTCGGTCGGCTGCTCATCGGTGACCGGGCCGTCTCGGCGGGCGATGTCACGCACCTGCGCCCGGTCGAATCCTGAGCCGCCAGTTGCTTGCCGCGGATCGGTCCACCATGGTGCTGTGGGTTAGCTGACGATCGTGCCCGCGCGCTCGCGCGGTAGGGTTCGAACATGGGTTATCCGGAGGGGCTGCTGGCGCCGGACGAGCGCTTGCTGTTGCATCATCATCCGCACTGGAAGATGGTGTTCTGGCCCGCGGTCACATTCATCCTGGCCACCGCGCTGGCCGGATTCGCGGGCGGGCTGGCCTGGCGGCACGTCGGGGACACCGCGCGCACCGCGGTGCTGATCGCCGTCGCGGCGGTCTGGGCGATAGTCGTGCTGTGGCGTTGTGTGGGGCCGGTGATCCGTTGGGCTTCAACACATTTCATCATCACCGATCGGCGGGTGCTGGTGCGTGACGGGGTTCTGACCCACACCGGGATCGACATCCCGATGAACCGCATCGCCAGTGTCCAGTTCCGGCACAGGCTTTTCGAGCGGCTGCTCGGCACCGGGACGTTGATCATCGACGCCGCGTCCGGTGATCCCTTGGAGTACCACGACATCCCCGAAGTGGAGCAGGTGCACGCGCTGCTGTACCACGAGGTCTTCGACAGCCCCCGCGATCCGCGGTCCGACCGTGGCGCCGAAGCGGACCACGAGCACGGACAGCGCGATTACCGCTGATCGATGAGTCGGCCGCGGGGTCGGGAACGTAGTCTGGTCACGTGACCGCCGTATTGCTCGCCGAAGATGACGAGGCTATCGCCGCCCCGCTGTCACGGGCGTTGGGACGCGAGGGTTATTCGGTAACCGTGGAAAGTTTCGGGCCGGCCGTACTCGAGCGTGCCCTGCACGGTGAACACGACCTGCTGATTCTGGATCTGGGCCTACCCGGTATGGACGGGCTCGAGGTCTGCCGCCAGGTCCGCGCCAGCGGCGCCGATCTCGCGGTGCTCATGCTCACCGCCCGCACCGACGAGGTCGACTTCGTCGTCGGCCTGGACGCCGGCGCCGACGATTACGTCGGCAAACCGTTCCGGCTCGCCGAACTGCTGGCCCGGGTGCGAGCGTTGTTGCGGCGCAGCGGAATCGGTGACGAGGCAGTGGAGATCGGCGGCATCCGGCTCGAACCGCAGGCGCGGCGGGTCATGGTCAACGGCCACGAGGTGAATCTGGCCAACAAGGAATACGAACTGCTCAAGGTGCTCATCGACCGGGCCGGTCAGGTCGTGCCGCGCGAGGCGATCCTGCGCGAGGTGTGGGGCGATGCGGATCTGCGCGGCTCCAAGACGCTCGATATGCACATGTCCTGGCTGCGTCGCAAGATCGGCGACGAGGGCCCGGTGGCCGAGCGGCGCATCGTCACCGTCCGGGGCGTCGGCTTCCGGTTCAACACCGACTGAGCGCGGATGCGGCGCAGAATTCTGCGGTCCATGCTGGCCGCGCTGCTGCTCACCACCGTCGTGCTGGGTATCCCGCTGGCCTTCACGGCCTGGCAGTGGGTTGCCGATATCAATCGCAACGATCTCATGGCCCGGCTGGATCGGATGGCACAGGAGGTGCGCGGTCAGGAGCAGGCGGACGGGCTGGTGCACGGCACCCTGGATCTGCATCTGGTGCAGGCGCTGATTCCGCAGGGCGGCAAGCTCACCATCATCTACCCGACCCCGGAGGATGCCGCGCTGAGCGTCACAGCGGGCGTGACGAATGTGCAGGATCCGGTGGCGCAGTCGCTGTCGATGGGCACGTCGGGTTCGCTGCGGCTCGAGGTGCCCGCGGACCGGATGCACGCGATGCAGTGGCAGGCGGTGGGCGCGGTGGGCCTGGTCGCGCTGGCCTCGCTGGCTGCGGGCGTGGCGGTGGCGGTGGTGACCGCGCGCCGGGTGGCCGATCCGCTGCGCGACGTTGCGGGCCGTGCCGCGCGCCTGGCGATGGGCGATTTCCGCCTGGAGGTCCGGCGGCACGGCATCACCGAGCTCGATCGGGTCTCCGATGTGCTCGATTCGGCCGCGGTCGAGATCGCCGGCCGGCTGCAACGCGAACACACGCTGGTGGCGGACGTGTCCCATCAGCTGCGCAGCCGCCTGACCGCGGTGCGGCTGCGCCTGGACGAGTTGTCCGCGCACGCCGATCCGGCGGTCGTGCACGAGGCGGAGGAAGCGATGGCCCAGGTCGACCGGCTCACCGCCGCCATCGATGAGCTGGTGCGCGCCTCCCGCGACGAGAACGCCGCCGACCGCGATCCGGTGCCGGTGGTGGAGGAGTTGCGCGGGGTGGTGGCCGAATGGCGGCATCCGTTCGCCGACGCCGGTCGCCGGCTGATCCTGTCGGGCGATCCCACGCTGCGCGCGCCGGTGACCGGTTCGCGACTGCGCGAGGCGCTCGCGGTGCTGATCGACAATGCCCTGATGCACGGCGCCGGCGACTGCACGGTCTCGGTGCGCACGGTCTACGGCGGTCCGGATCGGGAGCCGCTGATCGCGGTTGAGGTGGCCGACGAGGGCGACGGCGTCAGCGACGAGCTGGCCCCGCACATCTTCGATCGCGGTTTCTCCGGCGCCGGATCGACCGGCGTCGGACTCGCGCTGGCGCGGGCGCTGATCGAGGCCGACGGCGGCCGCCTGGAACTGCAGCGGCGACGTCCGGCACTGTTCGCGGTCTTCCTGGGCAAACCCACTCGCGCCCGCACGGCCATCGGCGTATCGGGCGAACCGCGCTGAGTTGTGTTTTTGGCCTCTGGATTTTTGGCCTCCGCTTCGCTCCGGCGGGTTTTCGGCGCTGTAAGGCTCGTCGTTCAGCCCTCGAGACTCGGCCTTCGGCCATGCGCTTCGAGGGCCGAACGACGAGCCCGCGCCGAAAACCTTGCGGGTCTTGTTGCTGAGCCTTTCGCTTCGCGGGCGACTCCCAGCCATACAGAGACGCTTCGCCGCTGGGCGCGTCAGCCGTCGCCTCGCCTCGCTTCGCTTCGGTGGTGGTTCGTGTGATTCGCGCCAGGAACCCTTTGAGTTGGTGTTGTGGAGCGCGGGTGACTGCCAGCCATACAGAGGCGCTTTGCCGCCTTCTGGGCGCGTCGGCGATACAGAGACCGTTTGCGCTGGGCGCGTCGGCCTTCGCTTCGCTTCGGTGGTGGTTCGGTGTGATTCGCGCCGGGACCCGTTGGGGTTGGCATTGTGGAGCCCTTTCGCTTCACGGGGCTTCCTGCGGGATGGAGACGCTTTGCCGCAGGGCGCGGCATCTGGGGCGCGATGGAGAGGGGTGTTGGGGCCCGTTCGTGGCTCGGCGGGGTGCGTCTTCGGGCACCGGAACCGGGCGCGGCAGGGGCGACGAGGATACAGCCGTGCGGAAAACTCAGTGTGGGGTTTCGGTGCTGTGTTGCTCTTCGTCGTAGAGTTCCTCGAATTCGTCGACCAGGGCGTCGATCTCGTCGGGGAACACCCAGCGCTTCATGGTCCAGTAGCGGAACGCCATCTGTAGCAGGTTGCCGATGACGAACGCGCTCAAGAAGTCGGCGATGTTCTCGGTGGTGAGGCTCACGTGCGGGACGCGCAGCTGGAACACGTAGCTCGAGATCCACAGCGGGATATTGCTCAGCAGCACGCCGATACCGCTGACCACGAAGAACAGCAGCGCCTCGTGATGACGTTCGCGTCCGCCGCGACCCTTGAACGACCATTCCCGGTTCAGAATGTACGACGCGATGACCGCGATCACACCGGAGATGATCTTGGCGGTGACCGGTTTGGGCGAAAGCACCGTCAGCTTCAAGGCATAGAAAATGCCGCTGTCGATGATGAAAGTGGTCGCTCCGACAATGGCGAACTTGATCAGTTCATGATGACGGATTGCGAGGTCCCGCACCGTTTTGGGCAGGACACTGACCACATTGTCGACGATTGACACCCGATGAGTCTACGTCCGTTCCAGTTCGGGCAACCAACCCGCACGCATTCGCCGGTGGCGGCGCATGACAACATTGTGGCTCGTGACGTCCCGTTCTTTCGACAATTCGGGCATGCCGACCGTGACGATGATCGGTGGCGGCCAGCTTGCCCGCATGACGCATCAGGCCGCCGTGGCGCTCGGGCAGCGCCTGCGCGTGCTGGCCGAGCGCCCCGATGACCCCGCCGCCCAGGTGACACCCGAGGTGGTGCTGGGTTCGCACACGGATCTGGCGGCGCTGCGCAAGGCGGCGGTCGGCTCGCATGCGTTGACCTTCGACCACGAGCACGTGCCGACCGCGCATCTCGAGGCGCTGGTCGCCGAGGGCGTGAACGTCCAGCCGCCGCCGGGCGCGCTGATCTTCGCCCAGGACAAGCTGGCGATGCGGCGTCGGCTCGCCGAGTTCGGTGCGCCCGTTCCGGCGTTCGCCGCCGTGGAATCGGTCGCGGACGCGGTCGGCTTCGGTGCGGAGCACGGCTGGCCGGTGGTGCTCAAGGCGGTGCGCGGCGGGTACGACGGCCGCGGGGTGTGGATGGTCGACGATGCCGAAGCGGCCGCCGCCGTCGCCGGGGAGCAGCTGGACCAGGGCGTCCCGCTGCTGGCCGAGCAGAAGGTGGCGCTGCGCCGGGAGCTGTCGGCGATGGTCGCGCGTTCGCCGTTCGGTCAGGCCGCGGTGTGGCCGGTGGTGGAGACGGTGCAGCGGGAGGGGCAGTGCGCGGTGGTCATCGCGCCCGCGCCGGACCTGCCGGAGGAGTCGGCTGCACAGGCGCAGTCGCTGGCCCTGCGGTTGGCCACCGAACTGGGCGTCACCGGGGTGATGGCGGTGGAGCTGTTCGAGACCGATGACGGCGCGCTGCTGGTGAACGAGCTGGCGATGCGACCGCACAATTCCGGGCACTGGGGAATGGACGGCGCGGTCACCGGCCAGTTCGAACAGCATCTGCGGGCGGTCCTGGACTATCCGCTCGGCGACACCACCCCGCTCGCGCCGGTGACGGTCATGGCGAACATCCTGGGTGCGCCGCAAGCGCCGGAGATGTCGATGGACGAACGGCTGCACCACCTGTTCGCCCGCCTGCCCGAGGCCCGAGTTCACCTGTACGGCAAGGGCGAACGCCCGAAGCGCAAGATCGGGCACGTCAACATTCTCGGCGATGACGTAGCGGTGGTACGCGAGAAGGCCGAGCGTGCGGCGCACTGGATGTCGCATGCGGTATGGACCGACGGATGGGATCCGCACGATGAGCACTGAGGCAAATCCCGCTGGTGGCAACGGGTCCGGCGGTTCGGGCCCGATGGTCGGCCTGATCATGGGCAGCGATTCGGACTGGCCGACCATGCAGGCCGCGGCGGAAGCGTTGGCGGAGTTCGGCATTCGCTTCGAGGTCGGCGTGGTCTCGGCGCACCGCACGCCTCAGCGCATGCTGGACTACGCCCGGGCCGCGGCCGGGCGCGGCATCCGCGTGATCATCGCGGGTGCGGGCGGCGCGGCCCACCTGCCCGGCATGGTCGCCTCGGCCACCGCGCTGCCCGTCATCGGCGTTCCGGTTCCGCTCAAATACCTTGACGGGATGGATTCCCTCCTGTCGATCGTGCAGATGCCCGCCGGTGTCCCGGTCGCGACCGTCTCCATCGGCGGCGCCCGCAACGCGGGCCTGCTGGCGGTGCGCATCCTCGCCGCCGCGGACCCCGAATTGCGCACTCGCATGGAGCAATTCCAGGCCGGCCTGGAAACGATGGTGCTGGAGAAGGACGCCGCGCTGCGCACGCGCCTGCTGGGCTGACCGCACCGGGCGCCTACTCGAGCAATGTGCTGGGCCGGCAGGTCCGGTCTTGCACCGGGTAGGCGCCGTCGCGGAAGTAGTCGTTGGTGGTGTCCAGGACGCAGAGGCTCAGACCGGGCCGCAGCACCATGTGAATCCTGGTGTCGGTCAACGTGATCAAGCGTGACCGCGACATCTGATGATGCAGGGCGACGGCCCCCGGGTAGGGCGTCCGATTGTCGCCGGTGGCCTGCAGGATCAGTGCGGGCACGGCGTTGTCGACCACGGTGGGCGGTTCGGCGGGCGGCGGCCAGAAGGCGCAGGGCTGAATGTTGTCGGCCAGTGCGGCGAAGATCGGCTGGGTCGGCCGGGCGGCCTGGATCGCGTTCCAGTACCAGGCGGGATCGGCGGGCATCGGCGCGTCCGCGCACCAGATCTGCACCATCACCGAATTCTCGTCGTGCACGTTGTCCTGGATCAGCTTGTGCAGCTCCGGCGGCACCTGCGGTGCGCGGCCCGCGGCCGCGTCGGCGAGGGCCAGCATCGACGCGGCCAGGGCCGCGTTCAACCGCGCGTCGCGCAACATCGTCCACAGCACCGTCGGCAGCAGATGATCGTCGAATCCGAAGCCCTCGACCACGATCGGCGATCGTGATGCCCGGTCGATCAGGGCTTCGACGCCACGCCGCACCTCGGCCGCGTCGGCGCCCAGATGAAACCGCCGGTCCCGGGCGGCGACCCAGCCCGCCCAGTCGTCGAAGGCCGTTTCCACCGCGGGGCCCCAATCCTGTTGCAGCCCCAGCCAATAGCGGCGCGGATCGATGGCGCTGTCGAGCACCATGCGATCGGACCGGCCGGGGAACAGCTGGGCGTACACCGCGCCCAGGTACGTTCCGTACGACACGCCGTAATAGCTGAGCCGGTCCTCGTGCAGCGCGGCCCGGATCACGTCCATGTCGCGGGCGGTATTGCGAGTGCTCAGCTGCCGCATCCAGTCCCGGTCGCCCACCAGGCATCGGGCGGCCAGCTGAGCCTGCAGGCCCGTCTCGGCGACGAATCCGGGCAATCCGACGCCCGCCGAGCGGATCGGGGTGGCGACCGGCCATCCGCAGCGCTGGTGCCGTCCGGATCGGGCGACGCCGCGCGGGTCGAAGCCGATCAGGTCGTAGCGGCTCAGCACGTCCGGTCGCAGCACGTCACCGACCAGATCGAACGCATCGATCCCCGGCGTGCCCGGCCCGCCCGAGTTGGTCAGCAGCACGCCGCGCCGGTGTGCGGTATCGCGCGCCCGGATCCGCGAGATCGCGATCGTGATGTTCGGCCCGTCCGGCCTGCCGTAGTCCAGTGGCACCGCGACACCCGCACATTCCGCGTGTTCCGCCGCCAAGCCCGGATCGTCGCACGGATGCCAATCCAGATGTTGCCGGTGAAAGTGCGCCAGGGGGTCCGCCGGTTCGGCGACCGCGACACCAGCCGCCATCGCGGTCGCCAGAACGGCGACGATCATCGTCGCGACGACACTTCCGGCATCACGCAGCCAACGAGCTTCGATACCCACCGCAAACTGCCCCTTTCAGCAAGTCGAGACCGAATCACGCAGGGAGCCACCGCAGAACGAACGCAAATCAGGGAGAGTCAACCGCAAATGCGAGCGAATTCGCGGACGCTCCCCGGCGTTTTGCGGTTCGGCCGCGGATTGCGAGCCGGGACTCGCGCCGGACCAGTTCGGCGAACGTGCCGGAGAGAATGGTCGTGGAGTGGGATGCCCTCGCGCCGGACCGCTCTGGGATAATCGCCGATATGCCGACCGGCCGACTGATTTCGCGAGCACATGGGTAATTCACGGGACACGCCCGAGAACCGGCCGGGCAGCGAACCGCCGGCTCGCGGGGCACATCTTTCCGCGTCCGAGGATTCGCAGAATTCCCGGAATGGCGGCGCGGCGTTCCGGTTGTCGGTGGTCGACCACGCCCTGCGGTTGTTCGCGGACCAGGGGTACGAGGCGACGGCGGTCGACGAGATCGCCGAGGCCGCGGGCATCTCGCGACGCACCTTCTTCCGCCAGTTCCGGTCCAAGGAGGACGTCGTATTCGCCGACCACGAGGCACAATTGGCGCAGGCTCGGGCGTATCTGGATGCGGCGCGGGGTGATCCGTGGGACGAGGTGTGCGAGGCCGTGGTGGGGGTGTTCGAAAGATTCACCCGCACACGGGAATTGGCCGCGCGGCGGTATCGGGTGGTGCGGCAGGTGCCGGCTCTGCGGGATCGGGAGATCGTGACCGTGTTCCGGTACGAGCGATTGTTCACCGACTATCTGCGCACCGCCCTGCCGCAGACGCCGGATCTGGCGCTCATCCAGTTCACCGCGGCGGTGACGGCCACGCACAACTACCTGCTGCGGCGGATGGTGCGCGGTGAGTCCGACGGCGGGGTAGCAGATCTGCGTGCGGCGCTGGCGAGTATCGGACGCGAGCGCAAGGGAGACCAGGAGATGGTCGTCGCGGTCTTCCCGCGCGATATGCCACCCGCGCAGGTGACCGCCTTCCTCGGTCGACGGCTCGGTAATCTGTGATAACCGTCACTCCCAGGCGTTGACACTCAGTGCCAGCGAGATCGGGGTATCGCGGAACGCGCGGTGAAATGTCGACGTATACTCGACAACGACTGGCACTGAGTGCCGACATGCTGAAAATTCGCGGACCCAGGTGATCCGACCCGACAACCAGGAGCGACCCATGGCGGGCAATCCCGATTTCGACCTGTTCAAGCTCGACGACGTACACAACGAGCTGCGCGAGGCAATCCGCGGCCTGGCGGAGAAGGAAATCGCGCCCTACGCCAAGGATGTCGACGAGCATTCCCGCTTCCCGCAGGAGGCGCTGGACGCGCTCAACGCCGCCGGGTTCAACGCGGTGCACGTGCCGGACGCGTTCGGTGGTCAGGGTGCGGATTCGGTCGCGACCTGCATCGTGATCGAGGAGGTCGCGCGGGTGTGCGGTTCGTCCTCGCTGATCCCGGCGGTGAACAAGCTGGGCACCATGGGCCTGATCCTGAAGGGCTCCGAGGAGCTCAAGGCCAAGGTGCTGCCCGATATCGTGAACGGCCGGATGGCCTCCTACGCGCTGTCCGAGCGCGAGGCCGGCTCCGATGCGGCCGGTATGCGCACCCGCGCCCGCCGCGACGGCGACGACTGGGTGATCAACGGTTCCAAGTGCTGGATCACCAACGGCGGCAAGTCCAGCTGGTACACCGTGATGGCGGTGACTGACCCGGACAAGGGCGCCAACGGCATCTCCGCGTTCATGGTGCATATCGATGACGAGGGTTTCGTCGTCGGCCCGCTCGAGCACAAGCTGGGCATCAAGGGTTCGCCGACCGCCGAGCTGTACTTCGAGAACTGCCGCGTCCCCGGCGATCGGATGATCGGCGCGGAGGGCACCGGCTTCAAGACCGCGCTCGAGACCCTGGACCACACCCGCCCGACCATCGGTGCGCAGGCGGTCGGTCTGGCGCAGGGCGCCCTCGATGCCGCGATCGCGTATACCAAGGAGCGCAAGCAGTTCGGCAAGGCCATCGCGGACTTCCAGAACACCCAGTTCATGCTCGCGGATATGGCGATGAAGGTCGAGGCGGCCCGCCTGATGGTCTACACCTCCGCCGCTCGCGCCGAGCGCGGCGAGAAGAACCTCGGCTTCATCTCCGCCGCCTCGAAGTGTTTCGCCTCCGACGTGGCGATGGAGGTCACCACCAACGCCGTGCAGCTGTTCGGCGGCGCGGGCTACACCACCGACTTTCCGGTGGAGCGGATGATGCGCGATGCCAAGATCACCCAGATCTACGAGGGCACCAACCAGATTCAGCGCCTGGTGATGTCGCGCGCCCTGCTTCGGTAGCGGCCGCATTCTCCGCCTTCGCTCCGGCGGGTTCGCGGCTTCCGAGGTCCCACCGTTCGGCGCGCGGCTGGCGTGCCTGTCGCGCGGCCGAGTGGTGAGGCCGGGCCGCGAACCGGAGACCGGTGTCGTTGGAGATGTTCCGGCCAGGTGTGCGGGGTTGTGCGGTAGGCCCCGAGCGCCGGTCCCGCGGGCGGGTTGCCACTGTTTCGCTCCGCTGCGAAACCGGCTCTTTCCGGCGTTCCCGTGGCAGCGAGATCTGTTCTTGCAGACGCAAATACAGTCGCAATCGGGCGAATTCGGGTCTATCGAATGTGGCTCGCACGGAGCACTATTGAGGCATGGCCGGAGTCGAGATCAACGACAAGTTCGTCCGGCGCACGTTGGACAACGGGCGGATCGAAGAGGTCCTGTGGCGGGACCTCTCCGAAGTCCGGGTGATCACCACGGCGGACGGACCTTTCGCCGAGGCGATGTTCTTCGTGCTCATCGGGACGAAGGGAAATGGATGTGTGGTACCCCGTTCGGCAGCCGACACCGAATTTCTCGTGCGGCTGCGGTCGTTACCGGGTTTCGACAACCGGCGGGTGAATCAGGCCATCGGCACCGCGCTCGACCGGCAATTCTCGGTGTGGCGGCGTAATTAGCCGCCCACCATGTCGGCGTATTCGCGGTGTTCGGCGATGAACTTCTCCACGTACCAGCACGTGGGAATCACCGAGAACCCCGCTTCCCTGGCGTCTTTCAGCGCGAATTCGACCACCTGTGCGGCCACGCCGCGGCCGCGGAACTCCGGAAACGTCAGGGTGTGCTGGAAATCGCGCGTCTTGCGGTCGCCGTCGGCGCGCTCGCTGTAGTCGGCGTATCCGGCGAGGGTGTCGTCGAGGTAGATCTCATATCGGGTATCGGCGACATTGTGCTCGAACCTGGTGGTCATATGTGCTGAAACTCCTCGGAGGGGTGAGTTTGTTCCGGCGGAGTACCCGGTTCCGGGCGCTTTACATCACGGCGCCGGGATTGAGAATTCCGTGCGGGTCCAGCGCGTCCTTGATGCGACGGGTCAGGGCCATCACATCCGGGCCGACCTGATCGGGCAGCCACGCCTTCTTCAGCCGGCCGACGCCGTGCTCGCCGGTGATGGTGCCACCCAATGCGATCGCCAGCTCCATGATCTCCCCGAACGCCTGGTGCGCGCGAGCTGTCTCCTCGGCGTCGCTGGGATCGTGCACGATCAGCGGATGCGTGTTGCCGTCCCCGGCGTGCGCGATCACCGAGACCAGAACCGCACGGCGCGTGGCGATCTCGGCGACGCCGGTGACCAGCTCGCCCAATCGCGGCAGCGGCACACCGACATCCTCGAGCAACAGTGTGCCCTTGCGCTCCACGGCCGGGATGGCGAACCGTCGTGCGGCGGTGAACGCCTCGCCCTCCTGCACGTCCTCGGTGCTGAAAACCTCTGCGGCACCGGACTTTTCGCAGATTTCGACCATGATCGCGGCCTCGGCGGCGGCGTGCTCGCCGGGGGCGTCGGATCGGGCCACCAGCATGCCCGCCGCGGTGCGGTCCAGGCCCATGCGCAATTCGTCCTCGACGGCGTTGATCGCCACCGAGTCCATGAACTCCAGCATCGAGGGCCGCAGCCGCGCGGTGATCGCCAGGATCGCCGCGGTGGCCGTCTCGATCGTGGAAAACGTTGCCACCACAGTGCTCTGCGGTGTCTGCGCGGGCAGCAGACGCAACGTCAACTCGGTGATGACGCCGAGGGTGCCCTCGCTGCCGACGAACAATTTGGTCAATGACAGCCCGGCCGAATCCTTCAGCCGCGGCCCGCCCAGCCGGACCGCGGTGCCGTCGGCCAGCACCACCTCCATCCCGAGCACGTAATCGGTTGTGACGCCGTACTTCACGCAGCACAGACCGCCCGCGTTGGTGGCCGCGTTACCGCCGATCGAACAGATCTCGAACGAGGACGGGTCCGGCGGATACCACAGCCCGTGCTCGGCGACCGCCCGTTTGACCTCGGCGTTCAGCAACCCCGGCTGGGCGACCGCGGTCCGGGTGACCGGATCGACGGTGATCTGTCGCATCCGCTCGGTACTCAGCAGCAGCGCACCGTCCTGGGCGGTGGCCCCGCCGGAAAGCCCGGTCCCCGCGCCCCGGGGCACCACCGGCACTCGGTGCCGCTGCGCCCATCGCAGCACGGTCGAGACCTGTTCGGTGGTGGTCGGGCGAACCAGCGCCAACGGGGTCCCCGCATCCGGGTCCAGGGCCCGGTCCTGCCGGTAACCGGCGAGAATGTCCGGATCGGTGACGACCGTGCCCGGGGGCAGCTGCTCCGCGAGCTTTGTCACGTCCGCTCCTGCCCGGGACGCTCCTGCACCTCCCCGGGACCTCAGCGTGTCGTCGGGCGCGTGGCGGCTTGTGCTCGAGGCCGGCGGTTGAGCGCCCGCTCGGATTTCGGGCGTGCCCTTGGAGTTACCCATGTATCAACCAGATCAGTTGTCGCCTGCTCGTGCAACCAGTTGTCCCTGCTCGTGCGATGAAATCTGTGCTCGGCAGGGTGGTGCGCTGGTCCGGGCGTGGATCGGCCGGCGGGATAACCAGGTGCCGGTACGTCGGTTGCCCTGGTCTCATACAATTTCGCGGTGTCCGATCCGAAGCTCGAAATTCAGATGTTGCACGACAGGGTCATCGTGCGGGAAACACCCGAGGCCGGGGAGCGGCGCAGTAGCGGCGGCATCCTCATCCCCGCGACCGCGCAGGTGGCCAAGCGTCTGACCTGGGGCGAAGTGTGCGGCGTGGGGTCGCACGTGCGCAGCGTCGAGGTCGGGGACCGGGTGCTGTACAGCGCCGAGGACCAGTTCGAGGTCGAGATCCAGGGTCAGGCGTACACCGTCATGCGCGAACGCGACCTGCACGCGGTCGCCAACGACCGCACCGAGCACGGTACCGGCCTCTACCTGTGAGCCCGCCCGTTCGGTTGCGCACCGAACGGACGGGCTCGTCGGCCCGACGAAGGCCTTCGCGGTGAGCCGGGTTCAGGGCCGGGTATGCCTGGGCAGGGCGAAGGCAGCCGCCAACGCGATCACCAGGACGGCGAGTCCGGCCAGCGCGGCGGCCCGCATGGCGTTGACGTAATCGCCGGTCCCGTCGGCCGACCCCAGGACCGCGAAGAAGGTGGTTCCGAGAATCGTTGCGCCGATGGCGTTTCCGAACTGCTGTGAGGTGGTCAGCGCACCGGCGGCCATCCCGGCCTGCTGTGGCGGGATGCCCGAGGACAGCACCGCGCCGATCACCGAGGGCAGGGTCAGGCCGTTGCCGATGCCGACGATCATCATGCCGGGAACGAGTGCGAACACGCTGACCTCACGACCGAACCAGGTCAGTACCGCCAGCACGATCACGGTGCCGAGCAGTCCCGACCCGACCCCGGCCACCATGACCCGATTGCCGATCCGGTCCGCGACGCGGCGAGCCAGGAAGAACGAACTGCCCGCGAAGCACAGCCCCAGCGGCGCGAACGCCAGCCCCGCGCGCAGGGGTGAGAGGCCGAGCCCGTCCTGCAGCAGCAGGGTCAGGCAGAGCATGAACCCGGCGAAGAAGGTCAGATAGCCGCCGCCGATCAGCATGCCCGCGCTGAACACCCGGCGGCGCACCATACCCATGTCCAGGACCGGCGCGCCGCCGCGGCGGCCGAGCCGGGCCTCATAGCCCGCGGTGAGCAGCGCGACCGGAACCGACGCGGCCATCGAGATCCACGTCCACAGCGGCCAGCCCTCCGGACGTCCCACCGTAACCGGGACCAGCAGCAATGCCAGTGCACTCGAGATACCCAGTGCGCCAACAGGATCCAGCCTCGTGCGGTGGCGTGCTTCGGTGCGCGGCAGCCAGCGTGCGGCCAGTGCGGCCGCGGCCAGGCCGATCGGCACGTTGATGTAGAACACGGTGCGCCAGCCCCAGCCGAACAGATTCGCCTCGAGCAGCAGTCCGCCCAGCACCTGCCCGGCGACCGCGCCCAGGCCGATGGTCGCACCGTAGGCGGCCATCGCGCGGGGGCGTTCGCCGACCGGGAACAGGGTGTTGATCAGGGCGAGCAGTTGCGGCACCATGAGCGCCGCCGTGCCGCCCTGCAGGATGCGGAAGGCGACCAGCGTCCAGGAGTTCGGCGCCAGCCCGCACAGCAGCGATGCCGCGCCGAAGGCGAGCATGCCCAGGACGAACATGCGCCGGTGACCGTACAGATCACCGAGGCGTCCGCCGGTGATCAGCGCCGAGGCGAAGGCGAATCCGTACCCGCCGACGATCAGTTCCAGGGCGGACTGGCCGGTGTGCAGCTCGTGCTGCAACGAGGACGCGGCGACGTTGACCACGAACCAGTCGAACATCGCCATGAACATGGCGCTGAGCACCACCGGCAGCACTCGCCAGCGTCCGGCGAACGGCGCGGCGGTTGCGGGCGCCGGCGGCGCGGTGGGTGGCGCGATCTGCTCGGGTTCGAGAAACGTTGCGGCTGTTGAAGTTTCGAGAGTGGACATGACGATCTCCCGGAATCGGTATGCGGATGCCGGGCGCCGCGCTGCGCCCGGATCGGGTCGGAGGTGAACCTCGAAACCCAGTAACTAACCGGTTGGTTGTGAATATTCCAGTCGGCCACGCGCCTTGTCAACTGTTCGGTTGGTTAGACTCGGTGCATGGCTCCGAGAGATCCCGAGGCGACGAAGGCGCGCATCTTCTCCGCGGCCATCGACGAGTTCGCGGCATACGGGATCGCCGGGGCCCGGGTCGATCGCATCGCCCGTAACGCCAACGCCAACAAGCAGCTGATCTACGCCTATTTCGGGGATAAACAGCAGCTGTTCCGCCAGGTGCTGGAGAAGGTCATGCTGGATGTGGCCGAGGCGGTGCCTATCGATCTGACCGATCTGGACGCCTGGGTCGATGCCCACCTGGACTACCACCGCGCCCATCCGGAATTCCTGCGTCTGCAGATGTGGGAGGCGCTGGAGATGGGACCGGACGAGATCACCGCGGGCCAGGCCCGCGCCAACCGCTACCAGCACAAGGTCGCCCGGGTGGACGACGCGCAGCAGCGAGGGCTGGTCCGCGACGATATGCCGCCGGGTTATCTGCTGACGCTGCTGACCGGCCTGATCAACTACCGCGAGGCCCTGCCCCAGTCCGCTCGATTCGTCCTGGGAGACGACGCCGACCCCGACCTGTGGCGTCAGTGGGTGAAGGCGGCCGTCCGTGATATCGCCTTGCGGGACAGGGGCATTGCCGAGCGGCAGTGAGCATCGGGTCGCACGCTCGCATTCGGCGTCGTCAGTGGGGGTCGCCGGAACACGGGCGGCGTCAGGGCCGGCCGCGCAATACCTCGACCCGGTCTCCCTCGACGATCACCGCATCGTCGTCGGTCAGCGCCCAGTGCGGAATCTCCTCGCCGCGGAACTTCGCGGCCAGGGCGGTGCAGACTCCGCCGGGATCGGTCTCCGGGGAGTCGACGTGCGGGACGATGCGCCGGTCCACCAATCCCAGTCCGTCCCAGCGGGTTTCGACTCCGCAGGCGGGCAGCACCTCGGCCGGGTCGTCGGCAGGCTCGAGTCCGTGCAGGTCTGGAGTGAGCAGGCAGGCTCCGGCGCTGTACCCGGCATAGGCCACGGCGTCCTCGCCCAAGAGGTCGCGCAGCACGAGATCGGCTCCGCTGCGGGCGAATTGGGCACGCAGGACGAATGTGTTGCCGCCGCGCACCCACAGCACGGGATACCGCCGCAGCGTTTTCTCCAATTCACCTGTGCGGCCGACGTAGTCGCGCAGGTCGACCACGTCGGGGCGAAAGCCCGCGCGGCGCAACGGGACTCGATCGCTGGTCACCGCGCCGGCCCAGGCCGCGGGCCAGGCGTCACAGGCGTTCGGGATGATCGCGACCGGCCCCGGTTCGCCCGCGAGCGCGGCGAATCGGTCGTAGTGCGCCCCGAATCGATAGCTGGACAGGAACAGTCGCATCGGCGCTCAGATGGTGAAGCGCAGGTTCTCGACCACGCGGCGACCCAGGTCCGTATCTCCGGTGATCGTGATCTGGTCCGAATGCTCTGCGGCCGTGGTTCTTCCGGCGCGCAGCCGGGCGAACAGCCCGGAGGGCATCTCGATGCGCACGGTCGCGGGGCCGTCGAGTTCGTCGACCTGATTCGCCCGGCCGTCCACCGCCAGATGCAGTTGCCGGGTGACGGGCCCGGTCAGGACCACGCTGATGCGCGACCCGTCCGGGGCGTGCGCACCCTTGACCACCGCGCGGCCGAGAGTCGGGGTGAGTTCGTCGAAGGCGATCTCGGCTCGCGGCCCGTCCTCGGGCACCGCGACGCCGAGCGCATCGGCGATGTCGAGTTCGTGCATCCAGCAATCGAACAGGCGGACCTGCATGAACCGGCCGTACGGCACGATGCCCACCGGTGATTGCGACGGGTTCTGCCACTGATCCTCGGTCAACTCGGCCAGCGCCTTGCGCCGCCGGTCGGTGACCTCGGTGAATTTCGCCAGGAGTTGTTCGCCGCGCAGCGGACGCAGCGACTCGATCCACGCCTCGTTGAGCGCACCGATCTCGTTGCGCACGTGCGGCGCCGCGGTGACCGCGGCGTCCGCCGTCGGATTGGGCTCACCGAGCAGGATGGATTCGATCCCGACCAGATGGGCCAGGACATCGAAGACGGTCCAGCCGGGCAGCGGAGACGGTGTGCGCCACTGATTTTCGTCGAGGCCGCTGACCAGATCGGTCAACGAGTCCCACTCCTGTGACAGGGCGGTGGTGAGGGTGTCGCGGTCGGTCATGCGTTCTTTTCCTTGTCCGTGTCGGCGGATTCCTCGATGCCGAGCCGATCCAACCCGGTGCGGATGGCCGCGGCGGTGGTCGAGGGCTCGGGCTGGCTGCCGACCCGTCCGCGAAAGAGCATTCCGGTGGCGAAGGATCGAATATCGCCGGTGTGGCGTGGCACCACGTGCAGATGTACGTGGTGCACGGTCTGGAAGGCCGACTTTCCGTCATTGAGGATGAGATTCGCGCCATCGGCCGCGAGGGTGCTGCGGCGCAATGCTTTCGCCATCCGATGGCCGAGGGTGAACAGCTCGGCGCCCAGCGCCGCGTCGAGGTCGTCCAGGTTGGTCGCGTGGCATTTGGGGATCACCAGCATGTGCCCGCGGGTGATGGGCCGGATGTCGAGGAACGCGCACAAGGTGTCGTCCTCGTGGACCTTCGTCGCCGGTGCCGTGCCCGCGACGATCGCGCAGAATATGCAGCCGCTCACAGTCGAGACATTACGGTGTACGAAGCCCACGGGACACCCCCCGCCGGCTTTGCCCGGGTCAGCGGCGGGTCCCGTGCCCGCGGGCGCGGCGCGGGCCTGCGATACGGACGAACCGGAACGGCGTGTGAGATTGATCTCGGTTACGCTCACCGGCGAGCCGGTACAGTTGTGCGACCTGAAACCTACTGGTGGGTAAGTTTCGGGGCCGAAAGAACGGCTCGAGGCTCCGCACGAACCGTGGGGCCGGCTACCGTCACGAGTAAGGATGTTGACCAGTGGAGACAACGCAGAGCGGAGTCGACGCAGCGCCACCCGGTGATGATGGGAGCGCCTCGCAGAGTACCCGTGTCGGTGTCGTGCGTGAGACGAATCCCGGTGAGCGCCGGGTCGCGCTGGTGCCGAAAATCATTGCGGGCCTGGTGAAGCAGGGTGTGCAGGTGGTCGTGGAGGCCGGCGCGGGGCAGGGCGCGTTGATCCCGGACACGGCGTTCACCGAGGTCGGCGCGGTGATCGGAGATCCGTGGTCGGCGGAGGTGGTGGTGAAAGTCGCCCCGCCGAGTGATGCGGAGATCGCGAAGCTGTCCGCTGGGCAGACGGTGATCGGCTTCCTGGCTCCGCGCAATGCGGACAACAAGATCGGCGCGTTGCGTGATGCGGGGGTGCGGGCGTTCGCGGTGGAGGCCATCCCGCGCATCTCCCGCGCCCAGGTGATGGACGCGCTGTCCTCGCAGGCGAATGTGTCCGGGTACAAGGCCGTGCTGCTGGCCGCGTCGGAGTCGACGCGGTTCTTCCCGATGCTGACCACCGCGGCGGGGACGGTGAAGCCGGCCACGGTGCTGGTGCTCGGTGTCGGTGTCGCGGGCCTGCAGGCCCTGGCGACGGCCAAGCGCCTTGGTGGTCGCACCACGGGGTATGACGTGCGCCCGGAGGTGGCCGATCAGGTGCGGTCCGTGGGCGCGCAGTGGCTGGATCTGGGTATCGACGCCGCCGGTGAGGGCGGCTACGCGCGGGAGCTGACCGAGGAGGAGAAGGCTCAGCAGCAGCAGGCCTTGGAGAACGCCATCAAGGGTTTCGACGTGGTGATCACGACCGCGTTGGTGCCGGGTCGCCCCGCGCCGCGCCTGGTGACCGCCGCCGCTGTCGAGGGAATGAAGCCGGGCAGTGTGATCGTGGACCTGGCCGGTGAGACCGGCGGCAACTGTGAGCTCACGAAGCCGGGCGAGACGGTGGTGGTGCACGATGTGACGATCTGCTCACCGTTGAATCTGCCCGCGACGATGCCCGAGCACGCCAGTGAGCTGTACGCGAAGAATATTGCGGCGCTGCTGGAGTTGATGCTCGTGGACGGTGTGCTGGCACCGGATTTCACCGATCAGGTTCTCGCGGACTCGTGCGTCACCCGGGACGCGGAGGCCGAGGCGAAGACGGACTCGGCTGCGGCGCAGGCGGATTCGGCCGAAACCTCTGCCGATGCGACGGATTCGACTGCGGACACCTCGGATTCGGGTGCGGCCGGCTCGGCCGGGAAGGAACAAGGCTGATGTATACCGAGTTGTTGGCGAATATCGCGATTCTGGTGTTGTCCGGTTTCGTGGGTTTCGCGGTGATCTCGAAGGTCCCCAATACCCTGCACACGCCATTGATGTCCGGTACCAACGCGATTCACGGAATCGTGGTGCTGGGTGCGTTGGTGACGCTCGGGAATGTGAAGGACCCGTCGATCCTGACCCAGATCATCTTGTTCGTGGCCGTGGTGTTCGGAACGTTGAACGTGATCGGTGGTTTCGTGGTCACGGACCGGATGCTGGGCATGTTCAAGGGTAAGAAGCCCGGTAGCGAGAAGGCGGGTCAGTGATGCACACCTTCGACAATGTCAGTTATCTGGTGAACGGCCTCTACATCATCGCGTTCGCCCTGTTCATCTACGGTCTGATGGGCCTGACCGGGCCCAAGACCGCGGTCCGCGGCAATTTGATCGCGGCGGCGGGCATGGTGATCGCGGTGGTCGCCACGCTGATCTCGGTGCGGCACACCAGCAATTGGATTCTGATCATCGCGGGCATCGTGGTCGGCGTCGTGCTGGGTGTGCCGCCGGCGAAGTTCACCAAGATGACCGCGATGCCGCAGCTGGTCGCCGCGTTCAACGGTGTGGGCGGTGGCACGGTCGCGTTGATCGCGTGGTCGGAATTCATCAATTCCCACGGCTTCTCGCATTTCGACGAGCAGCCCACGGTGCACATCGTGGTCGGATCGCTGTTCGCCGCGATCATCGGGTCGGTGTCGTTCTGGGGATCGTTGATCGCGTTCGGCAAACTCCAGGAAATCCTGCCCGGACGCCCGATCGGCGTCGGCAAACTCCAGCAGCCGCTGAATCTGCTGCTGCTCGTCGGCGCGATCGCGTGCGCGGTCGTGATCGGTGTCGGGGCGACCGGGCACGGGGTCTCGCAGGTGTGGATGATCGCGGTGCTGGTGCTGGCCGGTGTGCTGGGGCTGATGGTGGTGCTGCCGATCGGCGGCGCGGATATGCCGGTGGTGATCTCACTGCTCAACGCGTTGACCGGGTTGTCCGCCGCGGCAGCGGGTTTGGCGTTGAACAACACCGCGATGATCGTGGCCGGCATGATCGTCGGCGCGTCGGGTTCGATCCTGACGAATTTGATGGCCAAGGCGATGAACCGGTCGATTCCCGCGATCGTGGCCGGTGGCTTCGGCGGCGGCGGCACGGCTCCGGGCGCTGGTGGTGGTGAGCAGAAGCAGGCCAAGGCCACCAGTGCCGCGGATGCGGCGATTCAGATGGCGTACGCGAACCAGGTGATCGTGGTGCCCGGCTACGGTATGGCCGTGGCGCAGGCCCAGCACGCGGTCAAGGAGATGGCCTCGCTGCTGGAAGCCAAGGGCGTGGAAGTGAAGTACGCGATCCACCCGGTGGCCGGTCGGATGCCCGGTCATATGAACGTGCTGCTGGCCGAGGCGGAGGTCTCCTACGACGCGCTCAAGGAGATGGACGACATCAACGGCGAATTCGCGCGTACCGACGTGGCATTGGTGATCGGCGCGAACGATGTCACCAACCCCGCGGCGCGGGAGGACTCCTCCAGCCCGATCTACGGGATGCCGGTGCTGAACGTCGATCAGGCGCACAGCGTGATCGTGTTGAAACGGTCGATGAACTCCGGATTCGCCGGAATCGACAACCCGTTGTTCTACGCCGACCACACCTCGATGCTGTTCGGTGACGCCAAGAAATCCGTCGGCGCCGTGACCGAAGAACTCAAGGCGCTGTAGAACTTTCGCGAAAACGGCCCGCACCGATCGAATCGGTGCGGGCCGTATCGCGTCGATCTCGCTGCCGGGGGCCGAACGCGATTAGGCTGTGGACCGTCCAGCTCACCGGTATACAGCCGGTGACCGATCCTCGAGTCAGGGGGCAGTATGACGCCCGGAGAGCACCTCGAAGTTTCTGCGGCCGTAGACGATTCGGCGATCTTCGGTACCCCGCATCAAACCCCCGACGGCGCGACGGTCATAACCGTCGCCCGGCCCGGTGGCCGATTCCGGCGCGGACCGCGTCCCTTGGGGGCGATCGTGGTCCAGGGCGGCGACTCGAAGTGGATCCCGGCCACCGACGATACCCGAATCACCTTGCTGGCCTTGCTGATCGGACTCTCGGCCGCGACGCTCGGCACAGCCGCGGTGCTGCGCCGCCCACCGTGGCCGGACCTGACGGTCACGGTGGACAAGCACGTTCAGTAGTGCGGTTGCTCCCGAGCCTCCACCGCGTCCTTGGCGTTCTTCAAGGACGTGCCGGGCAGCATTTCCCGGTAGAGCTTGATGGCGTGGATCTTCTTGCCCTGTGCGATCAGCGCATCGATCTCGGCCAGGTCCGCGCCGGACAGCGGCGCGGAGCCGGACATCGGCCGAGTCGGTGAATTCATCAGCGGCACAGAAGAATCGGTGATCTCCAGATGTCGCATGATGAGATCGAGTTTGTACTCGATACGTTGCAGCCTGCGTTCGTGCCGCCGATTCTCGAACATTCCCGAACTCTAACGCCCGGACGCCGAGGGGCGGGCGCACTCATGCGTCGTTCACATCACCTTCAGCGTTCCGCCGTCGATGACGTAATCCGCGCCGAGGATGTTGCCCGCGCGCCCCGAGACCAGGAAGGCAACCAGTGCGGCGACCTCCTCCGGTTCGGTGATCCGCTCCGAAGCTATGCCGAACTGCTGCGGCAGCGCGGCGAGAAACTCCTCGTGGCCGACCCCGCTGACCTCGGCGAGTTTGGCGCCGAACCGGCCGGGTTCGCGCCACAGCGGAGTGCCGACCACACCCGGGGACACCGTGTTCACCCGCACGCCGCGCGGACCGAATTCCTCGCTGATCCGCTTGGAGAACGAGGTCAGCGCGGCCTTGGCCTCGCTGTAGGCGACCGGACCGGCCGCGGGCAGGTGGGCGTTGATCGAGGAGATGGTGACGATCGCGCCCCGGCGTTCGATCAGACTCGGCAGTGCCGCCCGGGTGGCCCGGACCGCGCTCATCAGATTCAGTTCGAAGATCTGATCCCACTGCTCGTCGGGGATGTCGAGGAATCCGCCGAGGGTCAACTGATCGACGTCGCCGCCGCCGACATTGTTGACCAGAATATCGATTCCGCCCAGCTCCGCCTGCGCTGCGTCGAACAGTGCGGTGATGCCCTCTGTGCTGCTCAGGTCGGCGGAAACAGCTGCGACACTGACCTTTTCGAGTTCGGGTGTGACGGTGCGCGCCCCGCCGACCACCCGAACGCCCTCATCGGTGAGCGCCTGGGCGACGGCCAGGCCGATGCCGCGGCTGGCTCCGGTGACGACTGCGGTCTTGCCGGTCAATTCGAGATCCATGGGATTGCCTTTCTTTATTGAACTGAGGGTCAAAAATTAGGGCAGCGGAACGCGCCGCGGTGGACGGGGAAATTCAGAGGGTGCTCAGGGCGGTATCGATGATGCGGTGCAGGACCGCGCGGTCGTGGCTCTTGGCCATGACGCGCAGTCCGGCGAGGGTGTTCATCAGGAACTCCGCCGCGGCGCGCGGATCTGTGTCGCGGCCGACGTCGCCGTCGCGGCGGCCCTGGGCGATTCGATCGGCCAGGCCGGTGAGGTGGTGTTCGGTGATCTCTTCGACGATGCGACGGATCTCCGCATCATGTCCGCACAGCTCGAGTGCCGTATTGGTGGCCAGGCAGCCGCGTCGGTCCGGATCGGCCATATCGGCGTCCACCAGATCTCGCAGGTACGCGCCCACGACTTCGCGGGTACTGCCCGGCCGGGACATGTATTCCGCGACCAGATCGATACCCATCCGGTCGTAACGCGCGAGGGCTCGCTCGAACAGTTTCCGCTTACTGCCGAAGGCGTTGTACAGGCTGCCCTTGGCCAGGCCGGTGGCCTCGGCGAGCTGTGCGGGAGAGGTGTTGGCGTATCCGTTGATCCAGAACATCTCCATCGCGCGATCGACGACGGCGTCGTCCTCGAAGGTGCGTGGCCTGCCCATGACATGAACGATATCGATTTTGGACCTGTGGGTCAAGAACTGGCGCGACGATTCGCGCGCAGGCCGAATACCCGGTGCAGCGCGCTCCAGTCGTTGGCCACCCCCTCGGTCAGCAGGAAACCGAAGGCGATCGCGGCGAGGGCGAGCACCCGCGGCGACGCGGACCGCCGTGCATCCGTTCAGGCCGAACACCGTGAACACGGCGGCCCGCGACATCCGGACCCGTGGAACCAGCGTCGAAGCATCCATCGGAACCACAGTATTGGCCGGACCGGAGGGATGATCGGACGAAACCGAGGGGTGGTTACTGTTTGGTGGTGACTAATGCGCAGGACTATCCGGTGCTCTGGCCGGTACCGACCCGCTGGGCCGACAACGACCACTACGGTCACGTCAACAATGTGACGTACTACTCGTACTTCGACACCGCGGTCAACGCCTGGCTGATGCACGCCACCGGCACCGACATTCGCGACCTGCCCGCAATCGGAGTGGTCGCGCGCACCTCATGCGATTTCCACGGATCTCTGAGCTTTCCCGACCAACTGCGGGTCGGACTGCGCATCAGCCGCCTGGGCCGGTCCAGCATCACCTACGACCTGGCCATCTTCCGCGAGGCCGGACAGGACCTCGAACTCGCCGCCACCGGCGATTTCGTGCACGTCTACGTCGACAACGAGACCCGCAAATCCGTGCAGATCCCGGCCGTCATCCGCGCCGCCGCGACCGAACTGGTCGTCGAACCGAAAACCGTGTGAGTTCACCGGCGTTGCGCGGTTTTCATGCCGTGGATCGAGCGCATGAATGCCTGGACGCGGACCGGATGCCGCAGAGGCGATCAGATTCGGCCGAGCAGGGTCAGTGGATCCTCCAGGAGGGACGCGACCGTCGCCAGGAATCGGGCGCCCAGTTCGCCGTCGATCATCCGGTGGTCGAAGCTCAGGCCCAGGGTGGTGACCCAGCGGACCGCGAGTTCGTCGCGATATACCCACGGTTGTTTGCGGATCGACCCGAGGCACAGGATCGCGCCTTCGCCCGGATTGACCAGCGGCACACCGACATCGACGCCGAAGACACCCACGTTGCTGATGGTGAACGTGCCGCCGCGCAGATCCGCGGGCGTGGCCGAACCGGCGCGGGCGATATCGGCGAGCCAGCCGATCTCCCGGCACAGCTCGCGCAGGCTCAGGGTGTGCGCGTCCTTGACGTTCGGCACCAGCAGTCCGCGCTCGGTGGCCACCGCGATCCCCAGGTGCACATAGTGCTTGGTGACGATCTCGCGGTTCTCCTCGTCCCAGAACGAGTTGACGCCCGGGAATTCGGCCATCGCCACCAGCGTCGCCTTGGCCACCAGCGCGAGCGGGGTGAGCGAGAGTCCCATGAACGAATCGGTCGTGCGCAGATGGTCCAGCAGTTCCATGGAGGCGGTGAAATCCGTCGTGACGAACGTGCTGGCCTGCGGAATCGTCCGAGCGCTGGTGAGCATTGCGGCGGCGGTGCGTTTGCGCACGCCGGTCACCGGGGCGCGGGTCTCGCCGGTGCTCGGGGTCGGGCGGATGACGCCGCCGTCCGGGCGCATCGTCGGCACCGGCGGCACGCTGGGCCGCGGGGCGTTGGGTAGCGCCTCGTCCTCCGGACGCGCTCGGCTCATCGGCTGGGAAACCGGCACCGCGTGCCGCACGTCCTCGACGGTGACCGCCCCGCCCGGTCCGGAACCGGGAACGAAGGCGAGGTTGATGCCGAGTTCCCGGGCCAGCGCCCGAGCGCCCGGCGTGGCCGCGGGACGGTCCGGATAGGTCGGCAGCAGTGTGGTTTTCGTCGAATCCTCATCTGTCGCAGGGGCATTCGTTCGTTGGCGGGTGCGGCGCGGGGCGGTCTCCTCGTTCGGGCCGTAGCCGACCAGGACCGACCGGCGTTCGCCCGGCGCGGGCGGTGCGCCCGCGCCGCGGTCGCTGCGCACCCGGATCAGCGGCGCGCCCACCGCGACGGCGTCGCCGGGCGCGGCCAGCAGTTCGGTGACCACGCCGGAGAACGGACACGGCAGCACCACCTGGGCCTTCGCCGTCTCGACCTCGGCGATGGTCTGATTCAACTCCACCGAGTCGCCCACGGACACCGCCCAGGAGACCAGTTCCGCCTCGGTCAGCCCCTCGCCCAGATCGGGAAGCCGGAACTCGAGCACCCGCGGGTCGTCGGTGCCGTCCGGTAGGGGGTCGTCCGCATTCGCGCGGCTGCTCTCCTCCGGGGCCGGGCCGGTCGACCGGGGATCTTGGGTGGCGGCTTCGTCCAACGGGCACCTCTGTCTGAACGGGCGGATCAGGCGGCTAGCGTTCGGTCGACCGCGTCCAGGATGCGGTCGGGGTCTGGCAGGTGGTGCCGTTCGAGCTTAGCCGGGGGATACGGGATGTCGAAGCCTCCGACGCGCAGAATCGGTGCTTCTAGCTGGTAGAAACAGCGCTCGGCGATGCGGGCGGCGATCTCCGCGCCCAGTCCGGCGAACACCGGGGCCTCGTGCGTGATGATCAACCGCCCGGTCCGCAGCACCGACTCCTCGATGGTGTCGAAGTCGATCGGGGACAGGCTGCGCAGATCGACGACCTCGAGCGAATGCCCCTCCCCGGCCGCGATCTGCGCGGCGGTCAGCGCGGTGCGGACCATGCCGCCGTAGGTGACGACCGTCGCGTCCGAACCCGCGCGGCGGATGCGGGCCCGCTCCAGCGGAAACGGATCGCGGTCGAGGGCGGCGAAGTCCACCTCGTCCTTGTCCCAGTAGCGGCGCTTGGGTTCGAGGAAGATCACCGGATCGTCCAGCGAAACGGCTTGGCGGATCATCAGATAGGCGTCGGCCGGGGTGCTCGGCGAGACCACGCGCAGGCCCGCGGTGTGCGCGAAATACGCCTCCGGCGATTCGGAGTGGTGTTCCACCGAGCCGATCCCGCCGCCGAACGGGATCCGAATCGTGATGGGCGCGAGCACTTTTCCGGCCGTCCGGTAGTGGATCTTGGCGACCTGGGAGACGATCTGATCGAAGGCCGGATAGACGAATCCGTCGAACTGGATCTCGCACACCGGACGGTAGCCGCGCAGGGCCATGCCGAAAGCCGTTCCCACGATGCCGGATTCGGCCAGTGGCGTGTCGATGACGCGGTTGTCGCCGAAATCCTTCTGCAGGGTGTCGGTGACCCGGAAGACGCCGCCGAGGCGGCCGATGTCCTCACCCATCAGCACGACCCGGGGGTCGTCCTCGAGAGCCCGGCGCAGCCCGAAGTTGAGCGCCGCCGCGAAGGTGGTGGTCATGGCTGGACTCCTTCCAGGTAGGCGGTGTACTCCCGGCGTTCCCGCTCGACCAGCGCATGCGGGGTGGCGTAAACGTGCTCGAACAGGTCCTGCGGCTCGGGATCGGGCATCTCGATGGTCGCGGTGCGCAGCCGGGCGCCGACCTCGTCCGAGCGTTCCCGCACTTCTCGTTCGAAATCGCTGTCCCACAGGTTCTCTCGTTCGAGCAACCGGCGCATCCGGTCGATCGGATCGCGACGCCGCCACAGCTCGGTCTCGGCATCCGAGCGGTAGCGGGTGGGATCGTCGGCGGTGGTGTGCGGGCCCATCCGATAGGTGATCGCCTCGATGAACGACGGGCCGCCGCCCGCACGGGCGCGGGCCACGGCCTGCCTGGTCACGGCCAAGACAGCGAGGACGTCGTTGCCGTCGACCTGGACGCCCGGTATGCCGTAGCCGTACGCGCGTCGCACGATCGGAGTCGCGCTCTGCACCCGCACGGGTTCGCTGATCGCCCAGTGGTTGTTCTGGCAGAAGAACACCACCGGCGCACTCCAGGACGCCGCGAAACCCAGGGCCTCGGCGATATCGCCCTGACTCGTCGCGCCGTCGCCGAAGTAGGTGATCACCGCGATCTCCGCGCCGTCGAGATGGGCCGCGTACGCGTAGCCGGTGGCGTGCAGTCCCTGCGAACCCACCACGATGGCCGGATTGGTCATATTGATCTGCGCGGGATCCCAGCAGGAATGCGCCACGCCGCGCCACAGGCGGGTGATCTGCGCCGGATCGACGCCGCGGCAGTAGGCCACCCCGGCCTCACGGTAACTGCAGAAGACGTAGTCGTCTGGGTACAGGGCGTGTGCGGAACCGATCTGCGCGGCCTCCTGGCCCAGCAGCGGCGGCCACAGTCCGAGTTGGCCCTGGCGCTGTAGTGCGGTCGCCTCGGTATCGATCCGGCGGGCGACGACCATGTCGAGGTAGAGCCGGCGCAATCGATCCGGGCCGATATCGCCGACCAGGGCTGCGTGTTCGCGATCCAGGACGCGGCGGCCGTCGGGTTGGACCAGTTGCACCGGATAGGCGAGCTTCTCGGGCAGGCTCGTCGAGGCGGCGATCGCGCCGGTGGGGGATCCGGTATCGGGGATCGTGGGTGTGACCTGGGTTGTGGCCGTTGCCGCGGAGGTGGTGGGCATCGTTGCCGCCTTCCTGAAACGTAGCCGTTCTGGTACGTCTGCCTTCTGGCCCGTAGCCGGTCCGGGATCTCCGGGCCGGGCGAGGAAGTAATGTGTCCTACTTCACAGCATCCACGATTGTGCGACTTGCGCAAGTATAGACATGCGAACTGTGCACAATGCGTGATCTGCGACCGGTGATTGCTGTCATACTGCATTACATGTCCAGTGCAGAACCTGCCGGAGCCGTCGTCGACCCGACCGACGCCAGGCTGTTGCTCGAACTCGTCGCCAACCCCCGGGCGACCGGTGTCGAACTCGCCACGCGGCTCGGCCTGTCGCGCAATACCGTGCAGGCTCGACTCGCGCGCTGGGAGGCGGCCGGGGTCCTGGCTGGATTCGACCGCCGCGTCGATCCGCGGGCCCTGGGATACCAGTTGGCCGCGTTCGTGGCGGTGGTGGTCGATCAGCATCAACTCGATGCGGTCGTCGCCGAACTGGCCGAGGTCCCGGAGGTCACCGAAGTGTGCGGAATGACCGGCCTGACCGATCTCACCGTGCGTGTCGTCGCCCGTGACGCCGACGATCTCTATCGCATCGCGGGCCGCATTCTGAAGATTCCCGGCGTCGAACGCACCAATATGGCCCTGGTCATGCAGCAACTGGTCGGCCCGCGCACCACGCCCCTGCTGCAACGCCTTTCCCGCGCGAACGGCTCCAGCCGTCCCGAGTCCGCTCGCACGACTACCCGCCCTTCCCGCTGAGAGGATGCACTTCTCGATGCCGTCGGTGCGACCTCGGTGCTTGCGATGCCGCTGAACCGGGCGATGTAGTGCCGTCTTCCGAGGCGTACGGTCCACCCTTCGCGAATGACGAGGTCCTGCGGCGCGCGACCGCCGCTCGGTAGTCGGCACACGCAGCACGTTCGCCGCAGCGGCGGATGTGCGTGTGCCGTGATGCTGGGCGCGTCCTGTCGTGCCGTGATGCTGGGCGCGTCCTGTCGTGCCGTGATGCTGGGCGCGTCCCGTTGTGCCGTGATGCTGGGCGTGTCCGGTTGTGCCGTGATGCTGGGCGCGTCCGGTTGTGCCGTGTGTCGGGCGCGTTCTGTCGTGGCGTGATGTTTTGGGTGTCTCTGGTGGTGCCGTGATGTCGGGCGTTCTGTTGTGCTGGGATGTCGGCCGTGTCTGGTTGTGCCGTTTGTCGGGCGCGTCTGGTGCTCGTGCCGTGATGCCGGACGCGTCCTGTTGTGCCGTGATGTTGGGCGCGTCTGGTGGTGCCGTGATGTCGGCCGCGTCCTCACCGGACTGGCATCGGGGCGACACTCAGCGGAAACCGGTGCGGTGACCGGACTGGTCGATCGCTTGGAAAAGGCCGGTCGTGCCCTGATGCCGGATGGTCCCGGTTGGGCGGCGCATCGGTTGCGCGGTACGGGGTATGCGGAACGGACTGTCTCGGTGGCGTGGGCTGTGCGGTCCGTTCGCGCCGGGTATTCGCCCGTGGTCGCGTGGGTGCGGGGCTAGGGTGCGGAATATGGATGTTTCGGGCAAGGTGGCGATCGTTACGGGGGCTGGGGCAGGGATCGGGGCGGCGTTGGCGCGGGGGCTGGTGGCGGCCGGGGCGCGGGTTGTGCTGGCCGATCTGGACCGAGAGGTGGTAGGGGTTGCCGCGGAGCTGGGCGAGCAAGCGGTGCCGGTGGTGGGGGATGTCGCCGATTCGACGGTGATTCGGGGGCTGGTGGCGCGGGCCGAGGAGGAATTCGGGCCGGTGGATCTGTATTTCGCGAATGCGGGGATCTTCGGTGCGCGGGGCCTGGATGGTGGCGACGAACAGTGGTCGGCCGCAATGGAAGTCAATGTGATGGCGCATGTGCGGGCCGCGCAGATCCTGATTCCGGGATGGGTGGAGCGCGGTAGCGGATATTTCGTGTCCACCGCTTCGGCGGCCGGACTGCTGACCCAGATCGGGTCCGCGCCGTACGCGGTCACCAAGCATGCGGCCGTCGGATTCGCGGAGTGGCTCAATATCACGTACGGGGACAAAGGAATTCGCGTCAGCTGTGTGTGTCCGATGGGTGTGGACACCGATCTGCTGCGCGCGGGAAACGAGGATTTCACCGAGGCCGCGGCGAACGAGGAGGCGATCCGCGCGGTCGTCTCCGCCGGTGAGGTCCTCACCCCGGAACAGGTGGCACGCGACGTGCTGTCCGGTGTCGCCGACGAACGATTCCTGATCCTGCCGCACGCCCAGGTGCTCGAGATGTACCGGCACAAGAGCGCCGATTACGACCGCTGGCTCGCGGGCATGCGGCGCTACCAAGCCGCATTGCACCAGTGAATATTCCGACCACCTGGCCGCGTGTCGCGAAGTCCACCGCGCGCGGGTGCCCGCAATCCTTCCCTGTCGGGTGATCGCGAAGCTGCTGCCACTGATGTGAGGCGTGATTGTGGGTGAACCCGGTTCTGTTCGCTGTCGGCCCCTACCGAGCCGCGGCCGAGACAACAGTATCGACCGGCCATCGAACGCCCTCGACATTCGATTCGGGAACACCCGATGCCGCACGGCGGGGCAGCCCGATCGGGCCGAGCTACGAAGGAACCAGGCTCCCGAACATCGTCGAACACAACCAGCACGTCTTCGTGGCCGACGCCGATCACGGACGTCTACTCCCATCTGCTCGCCGAGCGGATCGCCTACCCGGGCACCCCGATCGACGCGGGCGTCGCCGAACCCGTGGCGTGTTCGGTGGGCGGTCGGACCGCCCTGCGGGCCGTCGCAAATTCGCAGGTCGACGTGAGCTTCCGGTGGTGGTGAGCACCGAATTCGGTCCACTTTCGAACGATTGGCCGCTGACTGGACTGTTCGTACCCGGGACGATTACGAAATGACCTTCACCGAACCGCAGACCAGTGATCCGAATTCGCGGTCCGGTCGATCTCTCGGACAGTCCAGTGCGTCTGCCGAGCCTGGCCCGGACGCCGGCGCCGCAGGTTCGGGCGTTGACGACGCCGGGTCCGACGCCGCGGCCGCTCCTGGTTCGAATAGCGCCTCCCGGGCGGATGCCGGTGCTGGTGATCCGGGAATCTGGCAGCCGGTCGGTGCCGGGATCGTGGCCGCGTTGGTGGGGTTCACCAGCACGTTCGCGGTGGTGCTCACCGGCTTGACCAAGGTGGGGGCTACACCTGGGCAGGCGGCTTCCGGGCTGTTGGCGATCTGCCTGACGCAGGCGGTGGGGATGCTGGTGCTGAGCCTGCGGTATCGAATGCCGATCGCATTGGCCTGGTCGACGCCCGGTGCGGCCCTGCTGGCGGGGACCGGTGCGGTGTCCGGCGGCTGGCCCGCGGCGGTGGGGGCGTTCGCGGTGGTGGGCGCGCTGATCGTGCTGACCGGGTTCTGGCAGCGGCTGGGCCGGTTGATCGCGGCCATTCCGGCCGAGATCGCGCAGGCCATGCTCGCCGGTGTGCTGGTGCCGCTGTGTCTGGCCCCGATGCGCGCACTGACCGTCAGTCCGGCGGTCGTCGTCCCGGTGATCGTGGTCTGGCTGGTGTTGCAGCGGTTCGCCCCGCGCTGGGCCGTACTCGCGGCATTCGCGACCGCCGCGATCGGGGCCGGTGCCGACATCGCGGCCGAACATCGGCGACTGGATCTCGCGGCGATGGTGCCGAGAGTGGAATTGACTGTGCCGCACTGGAGTTGGACGGCGCTGATCGGCATCGCGATACCGCTGTACATCGTGACGATGGCCGCGCAGAACATCCCGGGCGTGGCCATCATGGAATCCTTCGGCTTCCGGGTGCCGTGGCGCGCGGCCATGGCCGTGACCGGGATCGGCACGGTGATCGGCGCGCCGGCGGGCGCGCACGCGATCAACCTGGCCGCGATCAGCGCGGCCCTGTCGGCAGCGCCGTCGGCGCATCCGAATCCGCGGCGACGCTGGATCGCGGTGTTCACCGTCGGCTGTGCCTATCTGGTATTGACGCTCGTCTCGGGCGCTCTGGTCGTCCTGGTCGCCGCCGCCCCGAAAGGCGTGCTGGAAACCGTTGCGGGACTTGCCCTCATCGCAACGCTCGCCACCGCGCTGACCGCGGCCCTGGGCTCGGCCGAGCATCGGATCGCCGGGGCGGTGACCTTCCTGGTGGCGGCGTCCGGATTCGCGGCGCTCGGGATCGGTGCGGCCTTCTGGGCGCTGCTGGCCGGGTTGCTGGTCCGCTGGACGCTCTCGGCGCGCCGTCCGGGCGATTCGCCACGCCCGCCCGGCGGCAAACGCGCTGCCGTAGGGTGAGAGGTATTCGCGTCCCGGGGGAACAGATGTGACAGAGGAGTCGGCTTGGCCTCGGTATTGATCTCGGCGCAGGACCTTCGGAAACAGCTGGGTGACAACGCGTCCCGCACACATCTGCTCGATGTGCGCTGGGCGCTGGGCGATCCGGACGGTCCGCAGCACTATCTGGACGGTCACATCCCCGGCGCGGTGTTCGTGGATCTGGAGACCGAATTGGCCGCGCCGCCCTCCACGGCGCGTGGCCGCCACCCGCTGCCCGAGATCGCGCATCTGCAGAAATGCGCTCGCAGTTGGGGATTGCGCACCGGTGAACCGGTGGTCGTCTACGACGGGACCGGCGGCATGGCCGCCGCACGCGCCTGGTGGCTGCTGCGCTGGGCGGGGATGGACGATGTGCGAATCCTGGACGGCGGACTCCCGGCATGGGAGCGGTCCGGTGGTGAACTCGCCGTCGGCAGCGAAGCCGATCCCGCCCCGGGCGATGTCGTGCTGACCGAGGGTGCTCTGCCGGTCATCGACGCAGACGGCGCGGCGGCCTGGGGCGGTCTGCTGCTCGATGCCCGTGCGGGCGAGCGATACCGCGGCGAGGTGGAGCCGGTCGATCCGCGCGCCGGGCACATTCCCGGCGCGGTGAGCGCACCCACTGCCGAGAACCTCACCGCCGAAGGCACTTTCAAGAGCCCCGATCAGCTGCGCGCCCGGTTCACCGGGCTCGGCACCGGTCCGGTGGCGGTGTACTGCGGTTCCGGTGTCACCGCCGCCCACCAGATCGCCGCACTCGCCGCGGCGGGTATCGAGGCCGCCCTCTATCCGGGTTCGTGGTCCCAGTGGTCCAGCGATCCCGAACGTCCCGTCGCCACCGGCTGACCGAACCGGTCCGGGCATTGCCGTTCTCCTTCGCCGCGCGAACCGGCGCGCCGGGTGGCGGGCAGGCCGGTATCGGGGCGTCCGGGTGCGATCGTGGATCGCCTCGATAGCCGAAGGCGCTGTGCGGCTGGAGGATGGGCTGCGCGCGACGGCGGCCGCGGAGCCGGAGGAGCCGGCGAACGCCGCATCAGGGGCAGTCGTGGGCTGTGCGGGACAGGGCATCACGGTCTCCGGCGGTGATCGGGAGGGTGTAGTGGGCGGCGGCGGTGAGGTAGCGGCCCGCGTAGTAGCAGCGGTAGGCCGGGGCGGGCGGTAGCCAGTCGGCCGGGGTGCGGTCGCCCTTGTCCTGATTGGTCGGGCCGTCGACGGCGAGCAGATTGAATTCGATGTCGTTGGCGAAGTGGATGCGTTGCGGCAGTGGCCAATCCGAGGCGCCCATATCCCAGGCGGCGGCCAGCGGATAGATGTGGTCGATCTGCACCGCGCGGGCGCGGGATCTGTCGAAGGCGATATCTCTGCCCGTGTAGGGATCGTGCAGGGTGCCCGCGGCGACCACGCATTGATCGGTGTTCGCGCGGAAACGTACGGCGCTGAGCTGCTTGCTCAGCACGGCGTTGCGCGAGTCGCAGTTGCCGGACGCCGCCCAGGCCGGACCGAATACACAGCCCTGCCCGGCCGCGCAGCCGCGCTCGTATCCACCCGGATGCGGTCGCCGCGGCAGCACCCGCACCACGGCCAGCAGCCGTTCGAGTTGCGCCCGCGTGGGACTGCCCGGTGCGGGCGCCGACGCGGTGAACAGCCCCGGTCCGTGCAGCACTACAACAGCCAGCAGCACCGCGACGACCGGCGCCGCCAGTGCCCACCCCCATCCGCCCCTGTTCGAATGCACGGCACAACTACTACACCGGGGCACCGACAGATTCCCCGAACGGGGCGCATCGCGCCGACACCCCGGCTGAAGAGGTTGTTCACCGAAAGCCACTGCGGCTTCGCGAGACTGGGCGCGGGCGGAGCGAGAAATCCTGTAGCTGTGCGCTTTTACCCGGGTGAAAGGGCTGTGCGATGGCGTTGGCTCGCGCGACTGTGCGTGTACTCGACGACGTCGCGACGCAGGCTCGACGAGTCCGAGCCGATGCCCGCCCTCGGCCAGATGACGTGCGGGCGTTGGCAGCTGGTGCGCGGGCCCGTCCGACAAAGGGTGCGAGTTGGTGGAGTCGGCGCGGCGCGAATGCGGCGTGTCCGGCTGCCGCTCGCGTGTTCCGCAGAGCAATCGCACTGGTAGGCAGCGCAGTTCGAGGAAAACCTATCTGCTCGGCCCGGATGCCCGTTACTGTGCTCCTGATCACATTGGTTTCGTGCCAACGTTATCCGGTAGTTACGATCCTGCGTGCGCACGTGACATGCGGTCACGGGGGGCTTTTGATTGCGGAATCCGATTGAGGTGGGTGGTCACGTGGCAGGGCGGCATCGCAGGTTCGGTACGGCGGCACGGCGGGTGATGTTGCCCGCGGTGGGGGCGATTCCGCTCGCACTGGTCGTCGGCTGCTCCAGCACGACCCATCAGTCGGGCCAATCGTCCACTGCCGCTTCGGCATCCACCGCGCCGACCCAGGACTCCACCCAGCCGACCGTGCCCGGTACGTCGGTCACGCCCCCGCCCGGCAAGGACCAGGGGCCGCAGCCGCAGGCGGGCCCCTCGGGCACACCGCAACCCGGCGTGACGCCGTCGTGGGCGGACAGCCTGTACACCCCGCACACCACCGTGCAACCGGGCGTCACCCCTGGGGTCACCGTCCAGCCCGGTGTCACTCCGGCCGAGCCAGCGCCGGATTACGTTGTCCCGCCGGACTTCCGGCCCATTCCGCAGGACGAATACGAGTCCGCCCCGGCCGTGAACTGGACCCAGTTGCACGCGCCCACCGCCGTGAAACCGGTCAAGCCGATCGCGCCTCCGCCGCGCACGTTGCGCCTGGGCAATTTCACCTCTCCGGTCCCGGACTCCGTGCCCAGCGACTTGCTGACCAACGTCAACGTCACCGCCGCCCAGGCCGAAGCCAACCTCTCCACTGGCCTGAACTCGGTCGGCATCAACCCCAGCCGTTCGGACAAGGTGGCCGCCGGCGCGCTCGCGGGCGCCGCGCTGGGCGCGACCGTGGCCGGCGTGCCCGCCGCGGTGGCCGGGGGCGTCGTGGGCGGCATGCTCGGCGGTGTGGTCGGTGTCGCCGTTACTTCCGAGACCGTCGTGGGGGTGCCGGTGGGCGGGGCCGTCGGAACCGCGGTCGGTGCCGCGGCGGGCGCCGCGGCTGTCGGTATTCCGGCCGCGGTGGTCGGTGGTGTCATCGGCGGCGTCGCCGGTGCCGCCATCGGAAGCGCGGTCTGATCCGGGCGGACGCTCCGGAAACAGCACCGGCGTCCGCCCGCCACGTGACGACAGCGCTTCGGCCTGTCGACTCGTGTGAGCGGTCACCGCAGATGGCTACCGTCCGGTGTCGGTGCGAACGCCGGACCCGGACGATGGGCGATCCGGGGCCGTCTCGGCCTGTCGGTGCCACCTGATTGGATGGTGGGATGCTGCACGGATTGTGGACACCCGGGTCGGGGCTGGTGCTGTGGCGCCATCCCGAGGCCGACACGGTGTCCGCGATCGATGCGGTGAGCCTGCCCGATCCGCTCGGTGGGGTGATGCAGGCGGCTCGGTTCCGGCATCGGGCGCATGTCCTGGTCGCAGGCGGGGAGGGGCCCCAGGAGATCGCGGTACGCGGGCATGCGCTCGCGCCGCCGATGGCCGCGCAGGTGTTGCTGCAGCGGTTGCCGCCCGCCGTCATCGCTGCTGACCTGCGGTTTCTGGCGCATGTCGCGCGTGGTGTCGAACGCTGGGTGCGGGCGGGGCGAATCGTGCCGGAGCTCCGGCGCGACGACGGCGAGTGGTGGGTGCGCTGGCGGTTGGTCGGCGGTCAGCGCCAGCGCGCCTGGCTTGCCGAGTTGGCCGCGGCGATGCCGCCCGCACTGCGAGTGGCCGGGCGTCCGGCGGCGCTGCTGGAAGATCTCGTCGCCGAGCTGACCGATCCGATCGCCCGGCTGCATCTGGACCCCGCGGCCATCGGCTCGCGTCGCCACCCCGCCCATCCGCTGTTGACCGCCTTGATCGCCGACGCTCCGCTCGATTCCGGTTCGCATCGGGTGGCCGACGTGCTCGACCAGTGGCGCACCAGCCTGACCACGGGTGAACCGGAACTCGTGTTGCGTCTGCTCGAACCGGACGACGATCCCGAGCAGGCCACGGAAACCGTCGACGCGCTGTGGCGGCTCGAGGTCTGTCTGCGCATGGAAGGTGAAGCGCCGCAACCCGTTCCGATCCTCGGCGATCCCGCGCTGGTGCGGATCGCGGGTGAGCGGGTGACCGCGGCGATCCAGGCGTATCCGATGTTGCGGGAATTGCCGCGCGATCCGCGCGGGATGGATTTCCTGCTGCCTACCCCGGTCGTGCAGGATCTGGTCGCGCACGGTGCGCACGAATTGCGTTCCGCGGGAGTGCATCTGCTGCTGCCGCGCGCGTGGCGGATCGTCGCGCCGAGTATGCGAATGCGGGTGCAGAGCCCTGCTGCGACCGAGACCGAGGTCGGCCTGAGCGGATTGGTCGCCTACCGCTGGGAGTTGGCGCTCGGCGATATCGTGCTCACCCCGGCCGAGATGTCCCGCCTGGTGAAATCGAAATCCGATCTGGTGCGCCTGCGCGGTCAATGGGTGCAGGCCGATCACCGGACCCTGGCCGCCGCGGCCATGTATCTGGACGGTCGCACCGACGAACAGGTCGGATCGCTGACCGCTCTGATGGCCGAGATCGCCGCCTCCGAGGTTCGGAACGTGCCGATCGAGGACGTCACCGCCAGTGGCTGGGTGGCCGAACTGCTCGACGCGACCCGATCGGCGGATCCCGTCGAGCCGCCCTCGGGCCTGAAGGCGCAGTTGCGACCGTATCAGCTGCGCGGCCTGTCCTGGCTGGTGACGATGAACCGGCTCGGCTGCGGCGCGATCCTGGCCGACGATATGGGCCTGGGCAAGACGTTGCAGGTGTTGGCCCTGTTGGTCTACGAAAGGGAAAGCGCCGCAAGCGGTTCCGCGCCGGGACCGACACTGCTGGTCTGCCCGATGTCGGTGGTCGGCAACTGGCAGCGCGAGGCCGAGCGTTTCGCCCCGGGGCTGCGGGTGCTGGTGCACCACGGTGCGGCGCGCCGCTCGGGCGCCGAACTCGATGGCGCCGTTGCGGATTCGGACCTGGTGATCACCACCTATGCGCTACTTGCCCGCGATTTCGAGGAGTTGAAGCGCCAGCCCTGGCGGCGGATCACCCTGGACGAGGCGCAGCACATCAAGAACGCGAACACCCGTCAGGCGCGGGCCGCGCGCGCCCTGCCCGCCCCGCATCGCCTGGCGCTGACCGGAACCCCGGTGGAGAACCGGCTCGAGGAGTTGCGCTCGATTCTGGACTTCGCGGCGCCGTCGTTGCTGGGCAAGGCCTCCCAGTTCCACGCCAGGTTCGCGATTCCGATCGAGCGCGAGCGCGACGAGAACGCGATCACCCGATTACGCACGGTCACATCGCCTTTCGTGCTTCGCCGGGTGAAGACGGACCCTGCCGTGATCTCCGATCTGCCCGAGAAGATCGAGATGACGGTCCGTGCCAATCTGACCGTGGAACAGGCCGCGCTGTATCAGGCCGTGGTAGACGATATGGTGACGAAACTGAAGGACGCCAAGGGCATGTCCCGCCGCGGCGCGGTGCTCGGCGCGCTGACCAGGCTCAAGCAGGTCTGCAATCATCCCGCTCATTTCCTGGGCGACGGATCGAGTGTGCTGCGCCGCGGCCGTCATCGGTCCGGCAAGATAGGGCTGGTCGAGGACATTCTCGAATCGGTGCTGGCCGACGGCGAGAAGGCGCTGCTGTTCACCCAGTTTCGCGAATTCGGCGATCTGATCGGGCCTTATCTGGACGAGCGGTTCGGCACGCAGATCCCGTTCCTGCACGGCGGGGTGGCCAAGAAGCGGCGTGACGAAATGGTCGAGCGGTTCCAGAACGACGACGGCCCGCCGCTGATGTTGTTGTCGCTCAAGGCCGGTGGCACCGGTCTCAATCTCACCGCCGCCAATCACGTTGTACACCTGGATCGTTGGTGGAACCCCGCGGTGGAGAACCAGGCCACCGACCGGGCCTTCCGGATCGGCCAGCGGCGCGATGTGCAGGTGCGCAAACTGGTCTGTGTCGACACCATCGAGGAGCGGATCGACGATATGATCAGCGGCAAGCGGGAATTGGCGGACCTGACCGTCGGCGCGGGCGAGAACTGGATCACCGAACTGAGCACCGAGGAGATCGGCGCGCTGTTCGCCTTGGGTTCCGAGGCGGTCGGCGAATGAGCGATTACGGTGCGGGACAGGTGCGGGAATGAGTCCGTTCATCGACTACGACCGGTACGGCAAACGCCTGCCCGTGCGCGGGGGAGTCGAACCGCGCAGTCGCAGAGGTTCTTTCGCGCGCACCTGGTGGGGACGGTCGTTCATCGAGGCGGTGGAGCAGGTGGCCGACGCCGGGCGATTGACTCGCGGGCGCACCTATGCGCGCGCCGGCCAAGTGGTGAACTATCACATCGAACCGGGCGCGGTGGCCGCGGAGGTGCAGGGTAGTCAGCCGCGCCCGTTCTCGGCCACGCTGACCCTGCGCACTCTGCGCGACGAACGCCTGGACGAGCTGATCGATCTGGTCCGCGCCACCCCCGGCATGCTCGCCCAGCTGGCCTCGGGCGCCCTGCCGAAGGAATTGGGGCCGCTGCTGCTGCCCACCACCGCCGCCGAACTCGATTTCGCCTGCAGTTGCCCGGACGACGGCTGGCCCTGCAAACATGTGGCCGCGGTCTGCTACATCATCGCCGAACGCCTGGACGAGGAACCCTCGGTCATGCTCACCCTGCGCGGCCTGGATCTGGACACCCTCATCGGTGGCGTCCAGAACGACAGCGGCCCGACGGTTTCCGACGATCTCTACGGCGAGAACATCACCCTGCCGGGCCTTCCCGAACCCGAATTCCGGCCCGCCGTGGACGATTTGGACCCGATCCCGCTTCGCCAGGCCCTGCGCATGACCGCCGAGGACGAACACACCGCCGAATCGGGCCTGCGCGACCTCGACACCCTCTACCGCACGCTGGATCGATAGTCCGGTCGCCGGGCCCGGTGCGATCCGGCTCCCGGGCCCCTCGCATCCCGTGCACGTCGCGGGCCCGGCAACCGCTCGGACGGTGACCGGCCGTGGCCCTGCCGAGGATGACGCAGCGCGGGATCTGTCCGCGCGACAGCCGCCGGATGGGCGTCCGCCGTCGAAACGAAGCTGTGGTTGCGACAACGATAAACGCCGGCCATCACGTCGTCCCGGTTCGATGGGCGAACATATCGTGGACCTCGTTGGGGGAACGGCCGAATTCTCCGCGACGATGTCGTAGGCCTGGCGCTGGGTATCCGGGGTCGGTTTGGACGAGAATTAGGGTGGAGAGATGTCCGATGCCGATCCGGTCGATGATCTCGGGACGCCGGTGCCGATCGCCCGCCCGGTGCGGCGGGTCGTCTCGCTGGTTCCGTCGCTGACCGAGGCGATCGCACTGAGCTGTCCGGGAATGCTCGCGGCGGCGACCGACTGGTGCACTCATCCTCGGGAGCTGGCCGTGGAGCGGGTCCGGGGAACCAAGAATCCGAATGTGCGCCGGATCGCCGAACTGGCACCTGATCTGGTGATCTGCAATCAGGAGGAGAATCGCCGGATCGACGTCGACCGCTTGCGCGCTGCGGGAATCGCGGTGTGGGTCACCAGGATTCGCATTGTCGACGAGGCATTCGAATCGATGACCCGGCTGTTCACCGTAGCACTCGGCGTCGAACGTCCGAACTGGCTGTCCGAGGCCGAATCGGTCTGGGCTCCACCACCTCCGGAACCGATTCGCAACGCCGTGATCCCGATCTGGCGTGACCCGTGGATGGTGGTCGGCCGCGACACCTTCACCGGAGACCTGGCCCACCGCCTCGGGTTGCGCCTGGTCCACGCCCACCTCCCCGGCCGCTACCCCACGGTGTCCGCTGAGGACCTCACCTCGGGCGTGGACCTGGCCATCCTGCCCGACGAGCCCTACGTCTTCACCGAAACCGATGGCCCCGAAGCCTTTCCGAACATCCCGGCAGCCCTGGTCTCCGGCCGCGACCTCACCTGGTATGGGCCTTCCCTGGTCACCGCGCGAGCCAGGCTGTCCGACCGGCTGGCCCGAGCGACAAATCCGGCAGGTACCCGGGACGGCGTGAACAAGTCCGACTGACGTCCGCCTTGCCGAAACCCGCATAGCATCAGCCGTCAGCCTGCGTGCCACGATCTGAATTGGAACCGGTCCATCTGAGCAACTGTCGATCGGAGAGCGCTTATTCGGACTATTGATTAATTTTTGATGTAGATGTAAATTCGATGTATGATTCGTACTCAGGTCCAACTGCCTGATGGGCTGTATCGAGATGCCAAACGGATTGCCGAGGAGCAGGAAATGACGCTGGCGGAAGTCGTTCGCCGCGGTCTCGAACATATGGTGCGGATCTATCCGGCTCGCGACGGCGTGAGCGAATCCGATTGGCGTCCGCCGACACCGCGGCGACTGGGTGCCTTTCAGGCGCCGGAAGAAAACTGGCGCGATCTCGCCAACGAGGCGTGATGCTGTCGATCGATACGAATGTGTTGCTGTATGCGCAGAATGAGGATTGTGCCGAGCATCGGGCGGCAGCGGATTTCGTTGCTGATTGCGGTCGTCGTGACGATGTAGCGATCGCCGAACTTGTCCTCATCGAGTTGTATCAACTCCTGCGTAACCCCGCGGTCTTGGCTCGACCGCTGGATGGCCCGGACGCGGCAGAGGTATGCCAGGCGTTTCGTGGCAATCGGCGCTGGGCGCTGATCGAGAATGCGCCGGTGATGAACGAGGTGTGGAAGGTAGCCGCCACTCCCGGGATGACGCGCCGTCGCTTGTTCGACGCGCGGCTTGCGCTCACACTGCGACACCACGGCGTCGACGAAATCGCGACCCGGAATGTCAAAGATTTTCGGAGTTTCGGATTCGCCCGTGTGTGGGATCCGATCGGGCAGGGATGAACCATCCCTGGTGTCCGGATGTCCTCGGGCACATCAAGAATCAGCAGGTTGACCGGCATGCATGCACACCGTGCATGCATGCCGGATGCCCTACACGTTGCGGCGGTATTGACCGCCGACGGTGAAGAAGGCGTCCGTGATCTGTTGCAGGGTGCAAACCCGGGCGGCGTCCATGAGCACCTCGAAGACGTTCTCGTCGGTGCGGGCGGCGGCGTCGAGGCGGGCCAGGGCCTCGTGGGCGGCGTCGCGGTGGTCGCTCTGGAACTCGCGAGTGCGCTTCAGCTGGGACTGCTTCTCCGCCTCGGTGCCGCGGGCCAGTTCGAGTTCGCGCTGTTCCTCTCCGTGCGGGTTGCGGAAGGTGTTCACTCCGATAATCGGCAGCGAACCGTCGTGTTTGCGCTGCTCGTACAGCATCGACTCGTCCTGGATGCGGCCGCGCTGATAGCCGGTCTCCATCGCGCCCAAGACGCCGCCGCGTTCGGAGATGCGCTCGAACTCCTGCAGCACCGCCTCCTCGACCAGATCGGTGAGCTCGTCGATGATGAAACTGCCCTGTAGCGGATTCTCGTTCATCGACAGACCCCACTCCCGGTTGATGATCAACTGGATGGCCAGGGCGCGGCGCACCGAATCCTCGGTCGGCGTGGTGACCGCCTCGTCGTAGGCGTTGGTGTGCAGGCTGTTGCAGTTGTCGTAGAGCGCGATCAGGGCCTGCAGCGTGGTGCGAATGTCGTTGAAGCTCATCTCCTGTGCGTGCAGCGAGCGTCCCGAGGTCTGCACGTGGTACTTGAGCTTCTGCGAGCGCTCGTTCGCGCCGTACTTGTCGCGCATCGCGACCGCCCAGATCCGCCGCGCCACCCGGCCGATCACCGAATACTCCGGATCCATGCCGTTGGAGAAGAAGAAGGACAGATTCGGCGCGAAATCGTCGATGTGCATGCCACGCGCGAGGTACGCCTCGACGTAGGTGAATCCGTTGGACAGCGTGAAGGCCAGCTGGCTGATCGGATTCGCGCCCGCCTCGGCGATGTGGTAGCCGGAGATCGAGACCGAATAGAAATTGCGAACGTCGTTGCGCACGAACCATTCCTGGATGTCGGCCATCATGCGCAGGCTGAATTCGGTGGAGAAGATGCAGGTGTTCTGGCCCTGATCCTCCTTGAGGATGTCGGCCTGCACGGTGCCGCGCACGGTGGCCAGCGTCCGGGCCCGGATATCGGCGGCCTCGGCCGCATCGGGCTCACGTCCCTCGGATTCGGAGAACCGTTGCAGCGCTTGGTCGATCGCGGTATTGAGGAAGAACGCGAGAATCGTCGGCGCCGGCCCGTTGATGGTCATCGATACCGAGGTCGTCGGCGCGGTGAGGTCGAAGCCGTCGTAGAGCGCCTTCATATCGTCCAGCGTCGCGATGGAAACCCCTGAGGTGCCGACCTTTCCGTAGATATCGGGGCGCTCGGCCGGGTCGTGGCCGTAGAGCGTCACCGAATCGAAGGCCGTGGACAGCCGTTTGGCGTCCGAATGTTCCGAGAGCACCTTGAACCGGCGGTTGGTCCGGAACGGGTCGCCCTCACCGGCGAACATGCGCGCGGGATCCTCGTTGTCCCGCTTGAACGGGAACACCCCGGCGGTGAACGGGAAACGGCCGGGCAGATTCTCCGAACGCAGGAACCGCAGCAGCTCACCGTGATCGGTGAACCGCGGCAGGGCCACGCGCGGAATCGAGCTGCCGGACAACGACTTGCGCCGCAGCGTGGTGCGCAGCTCGCGATCGCGGACGCGCACCACCTGCTCCTCGCCGCGATACGACTCGGCCAGCGCGGGCCAATCCTTCAGCAGTGCGGCGTTATCCGCGCTCAGCTCGGTGCGAGCGGATTCCAACAGGGCGCCGATCGCGGATTCGCCCTCGCTCGCGGCCGTGTTGCCGACCAGACCGGACAACTCCTCGAGAACTTGCTCGTACCGCTGAACCCGTTGCGCGGCAATGACTTGCGCGGCGGTATCGGCATGGTAGGAGCGGACCGTCTCGGCGATCTCGGCCAGATACCGCACCCGGGCGGGCGGGATGATCTGCGCGAAGCGGGTCGAGGCGCGGGTGTCCACCCGCGGGAGTACGCCCTCGGCGATCGGCAGCCCCTGCTCGGCCAGGTGCGCGGCCAGATATTGGTACAGCGCCGTCACGCCGTCGTCGTTGAACGTCGCCGCGCTGGTGCCGAAGACCGGCATATCCTCCGGCGTGCTGGTGAACGCCTCCCGGTTGCGGATCAGCTGCCGCGAGACGTCCCGCAGGGCGTCGGCCGCACCGCGACGCTCGAACTTGTTGATCGCCACCACGTCAGCGAAATCGAGCATATCGATCTTCTCGAGCTGCGAGGCCGCGCCGAATTCCGGCGTCATCACGTACAGCGAGAGGTCGACGTGGTCGATGATGGCCGCGTCACCCTGCCCGATACCCGGCGTTTCCAGGATCACCAGGTCGTATCCGGCTGCCTTGCAGGCCAGGATCATGGTGTCGGTATTGACCGGCAGTTCGTGCGCGCCGCGGGTGGCCAGCGAGCGGAAGTAGACGTGATCGCTGTCGAGTGAGTTCATCCGGATCCGGTCGCCCAGCAGCGCGCCGCCGCCGCGGCGCCGGGTCGGGTCCACCGCGAGGATCGCCACGCGCAGTTTGTCCTGCTGATCCGAGCGCAGCCGCCGCACGAGTTCGTCTGTGAGCGAGGACTTTCCGGAGCCGCCGGTGCCGGTGATGCCGAGCACCGGGACGTTCCGCCCGGCCGCCGCGGCCCGCAGCGCCGCGAGGTCGGCCGCGGGCAGTGCGTCCTGCTGCAGGCAGGTGATGGTGCGCGCCAGCGCTTTTCGGTCACCGGCCAGGACGGCCTCGATATCCGCGGGCTCACGCGAGAGGTCGACATCGCAGTCGCGCACGAGTTCGTTGATCATGCCCGGCAGGCCGAGTCGCTGCCCGTCCTCGGGGGAGAAGATCCGGACCCCGGCCGCGGCGAGCCGGTTGATCTCCTGATCCACGATGACGCCGCCGCCACCGCCGAAGATCCGCACGTGCCCGGCGCCCGCCGCACGCAGCGCGGTCGCCAGGTATTCGAAGTATTCGACGTGCCCGCCCTGATACGAGCTGATCGCGACGCCCTGCGCGTCTTCGGTGAGCACCGCGTCGACCACCTCTTGCACGGCGCGGTTGTGCCCCAGGTGGATGACTTCCGCGCCCTGTGATTGCAGGATCCGCCGCATGATGTTGATCGCGGCGTCGTGCCCGTCGAACAGGGCCGCGGAGGTCACGAAGCGAACCGGGTGTACCGGAGTGTGCAGGTCGGCCATGACATCCTCCATCAGAAGAGGCCGTCGAATAATTTGATGTCCCGATAGTAGGACGTCAAAGTAACTGTACTGTGGCCGGGGTCGCAGCGCCAGGGCTCGACGGGTGCCGCACCGCCGTGATGGTGTGGATCACAGACCTGGTAATGGATGCGGATGCACGTCCGAATCTAGGATGACCTAGTAGTTGGCCCGACGACGGGCACGGCCGGGAAGGACACAGATGAGCGAGCCCGAGGTTCTGATCGAGGTGCGCGACGGCCTCGGCCTGATCACGCTCAACCGGCCCAGGGCCATCAATGCGCTCAACCATCCGATGGCGCTGACCATTCTCGACGCCCTGCGTGCCTGGGTGGACGACGAGCGGGTGCGAACGGTGGTGCTCACCGGCGCGGGCGAACGCGGACTGTGCGCGGGCGGCGATATCGTCGCCATCCACCGCGACGCGAAGAACGCGGTCGAGAACGGCGGCACGGCCGGGGCCGATTCGCCCAGCGGACGTTTCTGGCGGGACGAATACATCCTCAACGCCCTCATCGGCCGGTACCCCAAACCGTATGTGGCGATCATGGACGGCATCGTCATGGGCGGTGGCGTCGGCCTGTCCGGGCATGCCGGGTACCGCGTGGTGACCGAGCGTTCGATGGTCGGCATGCCCGAGACCGGTATCGGTTTCGTCCCGGACGTGGGCGGCACCTACCTGCTCTCGCACGCACCCGGCGAAATCGGCACGCACGTCGCGCTGACCGCCGCCCGGATGAGTGCCGGGGATGCCATCGCCGCCGGATTCGCCGACTATTTCGTTCCCGCGGAACAGATTCCGGCCCTGCTCGACGCGCTGCGCACCGCCGAGGCCGAGGTAGCCATCGCGAAATTCGCTCAGCCCGCCCCGGTTTCGGCCTTCGTCGTCGACCGGGCCTGGATCGACGCGTGCTACGCCGCGGATACCGTCGAGGAGATCGTGTCCCGGTTGCAGAGCGACGGACGTCCCGAGGCGGCCCGCGCCGCCGCCGATCTGCTCGCGAAATCGCCGGTGGCGCTGAAGGTCACGTTGCGTTCGCTGCGCAACGCCCGCGCGGACGCGAATCTCGAGCAGGCGCTGGACCGGGAGTACCGGGTCTCCATCGCGGCACTGGGCACGCACGACCTGGTGGAGGGCATCCGCGCACAGGTGATCGACAAGGATCGCGAACCGCGCTGGTCACCGGCCACCCTCGCCGAGGTCACCGATGCCGATGTCGCGGCCTACTTCCGCGAACTCGGCGATCACGAACTGGGGCAACATCAACCATTGCGAGGCGAACGGTGACCGCTCCGCTAGGGTCACCGATGTCCGGACTCGATCGGGAGAGGAACACGAGATGACGCAGGACGAATCGGTGCGGGACGGCGGACCGGATTTCGAGACGATCCTCCTGGAGCGCACCGGCCGCGTCGCGGTGATCACGCTGAACCGGCCCAAGGCGCTCAACGCGCTCAATTCCCAGGTGCTGGTGGACATCACCGCCGCACTGGATCTGCTCGAGCAGGATCAGAGCGTCGGCGCGGTCGTGCTCACCGGGTCCGAGCGGGCCTTCGCGGCGGGTGCGGATATCAAGGAGATGCAGAGCAAGTCCTATATGGACATGTTCCTGGTCGATCACTTCGGCGGTTGGGACCGGGTGGCCGCGTTCCGCAAGCCGATCATCGCCGCGGTCGCCGGATACGCCCTGGGCGGCGGCTGCGAGCTGGCCATGATGTGCGATCTGCTGATCGCGGCGGATACCGCGAAATTCGGTCAGCCCGAGATCAAATTGGGCATCATCCCCGGGATGGGTGGTTCGCAGCGGCTCACCAAGGCCGTCGGCAAGGCCAAGGCGATGGATCTGATCCTCACCGGCCGCAACATGGACGCCGAGGAGGCCGAACGCGCGGGTCTGGTCTCGCGCGTCGTGCCGGCCGCCGACCTGCTGAGCGTTGCCCTCGAGGTCGCGCAGACGATCGCGTCCATGTCGCTGCCTTCGGTGCTGATCGCCAAGGAGGCGGTGAACCGCGCGTTCGAGACGACGCTCGACGAGGGATTGCGGTTCGAGCGCCGGGTGTTCCATTCGCTGTTCGCGACCGAGGATCAGAAGGAAGGCATGGCCGCGTTCGTGGAGAAGCGGACCGCCGATTTCACCCATCGCTGAGCCGCGACGCCTCGCCGATGTTCCCGTAGCCTTGGCCACGTGCACAAGCAGGTGGCACGGGCGGCGATGGCCTGTGCGGTGATGGCCGTGACCGGATGCGGTAGTCCGGTCGGTCCGTCCGCGTCCGAACAGACGAGTGTGCCGGCCGCTCCCGCGCAGGCCGTCGCGATCGGGCGGTGCGGGTCGGTCTCCGACGCCGATATCTCCCGGGCCACCGGACTCACCGGATTGCAGCAGGTAGCGGCCGATCCGATGCGATGCAGCTGGGATGCCGGCGCGGACGGCGATTACGCCGTCGTCTTCCAGTGGTTCCGCGGGACGTCGCTGCGGGACCGCCGCGACCAGGTCACCCTCGGCACGCCCTCGACGGTGCAGGTCGCGGGCCACCCGGGCATTCTCTGGTCGGGTGCGAAGGCCTGCGAGATCGCGGTCGCCTCCGGCGGGACGGATTTCATCGACTGGATCCTCACCGGCAGCGGGCCCGAACCCGCACGGCCGCAAGGTTGTTCGGAACTCGAGCAACTCGCCGCCGAGACGCTCGCGAAGGCGGGTTAGCGATGCGCGCGGCAGGGCGGATGGTGCTCGCGGTGCTGCTGGCCGCCGCGCTGGCCGGATGTGCGGGCAGCGGTACCCCGCGCACGCAGAGCACCCCGGCCGCTGATCCGAACGTTCTGGGCGGCTGCGGGCCACTGAGCGAGCAAGCTCTCGCCGGTCAGTTGCACGCGACCTCGGTGCGTCGGCAGAGTGCGCCGACCACGTGCACCTGGATCGCCCGGACCCCCGGCGGCACAGTCGATCTCAGTTACAGCTGGTTCTCCGGCGATGTGCTGATGCGGGAGATGCAGGTCGCCGCGCAATACGGATATCGGACCGAGAAAGTGGTGGTCGACCGTTTCGGCGGGATGTACTGGCGCGATCCGCAGGATCCGGGCAGCTGCGGGGTGACCGCCGCCGACACCGGTACCGTCACCTGGTGGGTGCAGAACCGCGACCATGCCGCACAGCCCGATCCGTGCGCGGCGGCGATGAGCCTGTTGCACACCACCTTGACATTCGACGGTATCTGAGCGCGAAACTACTTGGGCGGCAACTGTTTCGCGGGCGTTCCCGCGACCTCGACCGGAGCCGGCGGGGCGTGGTGGGTGGCCGGTGCGGTCGAATCCCGGTTCGTGCTGAGCAGTCCCGCCACCGTTGCCCCCAGTGTGGCTGTAACAGCAAGCGCGGCAACGAGTTTGCGCTTGGATACCGGTGCGGGATCGGTGGGCCGCGGGGCCGGTCGCGCGCCGAATCGCGCACTCCGGATCCGGCCGGCCGAGGGCAGTCGAGTGGACATCAGCACCGCGCCGCGCGCGGAGACGAATTCCGGTTCCGGATCGTAGATCACCGGCAGATCCAGTAATTGCCCGAGCGCCTCGCGAATCCCCGGATTACGGGCACACCCGCCCAGCAGGGCGATGGCGTTCGGCGCAACGCCCGTCTCCTCGATCATCTGCCGCACATAGGACACCGAATGGTGGATTCCGGCCTCGGCCAGCTCCTCGAAATCGCTGCGCGTCACCACCATTCGCTGTCCGCTGGCCGGATCGGTGGCGGTGAGCACCGGTGCGGCGGTCAGCGCCTCCTTGTAGGCGCGACTGGTCGGCTTGTCGATGCTCAGCCCCCCGTGGGCCAGATGCCAGCGCAACAGCGCGTCGTGTCCGTCGCCGCCCAGAACGGTGCTGCGCTTGATCGCGAGAATCGCGTCGGTGCGGCAGTCGGCTTCGGTGACCGTGAGTCCGGAGGCGCCCAGATCGTAGAGCAGCACCGCGCCCTCGTCCGGTAGTTGTCCGGTGAAGCGCAGATAGCGCAGCTGGGCGTGCGGTTCGTCGACGATGGTGAGGCCGGTGCGAGCGGCCATGGCCCGCACCGCCTCCTCGTGCAGTGAGCAGCGGCAGGTGACCGCCGTGGCGGTGATGAACTCCTCCCGCTGCGCTGCCGCGTTCCGCATCAGGCGGATGGCCGCGAACACCGGTTCCTCGACGCCGGCTCCGGCCCGGCGGGGGACGGTGCAGCGATCGATCGGCGGCAGATGCGGCTGGTCGGAGTGCGTCAACATCGCGCGGGCTCCCCCAGCGCCCGCCGACACCCCCAGGACCAGCACCATGGGCTCCATGGTGAACCTTTCCCGCCCGGATGGGAAGGTCATGGCGGCCATGTCGCTGGCTGGATGCTGAATGGTTATCCAGACTGGGTCACAACCGCTCTCCGGCTGCGGTTTTCGTGCCTACCGGTCGGATGATTCTGCTCGTCATGACCAGTGCGTCGGCGTGTCGCCGATATCGAAATCGCCTGCGGCCTGGCGGAACTCCGACAGTAGCTGCAGTAGCTGACGCAGGCGCTGCGGCGGCAGGCCGGGACGCGCGAAAACCGATTCGTTCAGCTCCTCGGTCGCTTGGGCCACCAATTGCCGACCGGCATCGGTGATCTCGATCAACGTCGCCCGGCGGTCGCTCGGATGTGGCACCCGTTTGACCAGTTCGGCGGCCTCGAGCCGGTCCACGGTATTGGTCACGCTGGTCGGATGCACCTGCAACCGGGCACTGGCCACGGCCATCGGCAGCGCTCCGGTCCGGCTGAAGCTCAGCAGCGCGAGCAACTCGTAGCGGGAGAAGGTCAGACCCGACGGCCGAAGCGCCTCGTCCACCCGCGCCATCACGATCTGTTGCGCCCGCACCAGCGACGTCACCGCCGCCATCCCGTCCGCGACCTCACCCCAGCCGTGTGAGGTCCACTGGCGATGGGCCTCTGCGATCGGGTCCAGGGGCAGCGGGCGGGGTGTAGCCATGCGATCGAGTTTAGAGGGGTGGTGCGAAGTAGCAGTTTCCACGCTATTCGGACGCCGGGTGCGTTTGCGATCATGATGACCGCAACCCTGGGCGCGGCGGACGGCCCCGGGCACGATGAAGGTCGATGCGGGTGTGCCTGAGTGGTTAGGGGGCGGTCTGCAAAACCGTGTACGCGGGTTCGATTCCCGCCACTCGCTCTGTATTTTGCCCTCCGCTTGGCCCCGGGGTGTTCGCGGCCCTTCGGGGTCTCGCCGCTCGGCCCCGTGTCGGGCACTCGTTCCTCGCACCCGCTACGCGTCCGGGCGGCGAGGCGGGCGGTGAACCTTGGTGTGGGCGTTGCTCAGGGTGAACGGGCCTGGGTGGACGTGGGAATCCTGGATTCGGCTGGTCTCGCCGTTCGGCTTTGCGTCAGGTAACCGTTGCTCGCATGGGCTACCGCTCCGAGCGGGCGAGACGGGCCGCGAACTGTGTTTGATTGCCTCTGCTTCGCTTCGCCGGGTTCGCGGCCCCCGACGTCTCGCCGTCCAGCCCCGTGTCGGGCACTCGTTCCTCGCACCCGCCACGCGTCCGAGCGGCGAGGCGGGCCGTGAACCTTGGTGTGGGCGTTGTCCGGGGTCGGCGAAACCAGGTGTGCGGGGGCCGGTGTCGTGGTGCGATTTCCCTTGGTTGAATTACCTCCGGCCTGAAAGGTCGCGTAGGACAACGTGATTGCGATCCGCGGTGGTGCCGAGAGTGTATTCCGGGATCAGCCCCAGATATTCGGCGCGGCTGCGGGTGCTCCAGCGGCGGGCCTCGGGAGTGCGGGTCTTGTAGAAATTGACGATGTAGCCGCCCTCGTACAGGCGAATCAGGCTGTAACCGCCGGGATATTCCTTGACCGCGCCGACCTCGAGGAATTCGACGTTCAGCGGGATATCGGGAGCGGTGCGGCGGTTGCGGTGAGTGTGGCCCGCGTGATGCAGGAATACGCCGGGCGCGGATCGGTAGAGGTTCTGCAGGGTCGCCGCGTCGGCGCGGTTCAACACGAAATCCGGGCCGTTGATATTCGACAGGGCCGAATTCAGCGTCACGGGGTGGTGGCCGAAGACCAGCGTCGGTCGGTCCGGGTCGGCCCGCAGCACCTCGCGCAGGTGCGCGAACTGATCCGGATCGATGGCCCCGCCCGCCTCGTCGAGCCGGGTGGTGTCGAGGCCGAGCAGGCGCAACTCGCCCAGCCGGTGTTCGGTGAGTTGCCCTCGCGCGCCGAATGATTCGCCCCAGCAGTCGTGATGGGCCGCATCGGCCACCGGCGGACAGCCGGCATAGTCGGGGCCGACGTGCGGCCGGTCGTGATTGCCGCGCACGGCGAACCAGTCCAGTCCGGCCCGGCCCCAGCGATCCAGATGACTTCGGACGGAACGGCTTTGGTCCGGCGTCGCCTCCGCGGTCAGATCACCGGCCAGCAGCAGATGGTCCGCGCCGCGGTCGGGGCGGCGCAGGTCGTCCAGCATCCCGGTGAACATCAACTCCGGATACGGCCGCAGTCCCGGTTCCTGCTGGACTCCCGGCGGATAGCCGTTCACGAGCAGACCCGATGTCTCCTCGCCGAGATGCACGTCGTTGGACAGGGCCACGGTGCGCAGCAGCCGGCCCGGCGGCGGCACGAGTGTGGTGAACTGCCCGGTGCATTCGGCGCTGCCGGGCAGATGCGTCACCACGGTCGGCGCCGGAACCGCGCGCACGCCGTCGGACCACGCTTCGAAACGATATGTGCGTCCGGGTTCGAGACCGGTGACCTCGGCGTAGTGGTACGGCGTCCGAGCGGCGTCGTCGACGACGGTCCGGGCCGGCCCCACGGAATCGGCTGTGGCGATGCGGATCTGGGTGCCCGCGTCCATCGGAATCCGGTTCCCGGCCGCGTCCGAACCCAGCGTGGTCCACGTCAGGATCGCGGACTCCGGCGTCAGCGTCACCAGCTCGAGATCCGTGGCTATCATCGAATTCGCTTGTGCGCGAGCAGTTCCCGACGCGACCACGATCGGGGCCGCTGCCAGCGCCGCGAGCATCCGTCGACGGTTCGGGCCGCAACACGTCATCAGCGGCATACCCCTTCGCGCTCGTCGGGCCCCGCCCGTCCGAGTACGGGCGCCGTCGCAGCGCAGACTACGGCATCCGGGTTTCGGGCTCGTGTACGACAGTCGCGGCCGGACAGTCCCGGGAACGGTCCGCGCGCGAAGGCAGCGCGCCGGAAATCGACGTCCACCCGGTTGAGCCCCGGACCATTCGACGTCGGTGGAGGTCGCGGTGCCGCTGGGACAACTCGGCAGCGAGGCGGACGCGGAGTCGAAGTGGTCCCGTGTGACGCGGATAAGCGAAATGCCCTATGTGAGAGCGTTGACCGCGGCGCTTTGCGTGCGGACCGCGATCTCAGCCGAGGGTGTAGTGGTATCTGCTGCTGGGAACGACGTCGATATCCCGGTTGGCGCCGAAAGCGTCGATGCTGGCCATCATGCGGGCGACGCGGCGTTGCAGTTCGGCGTCATCGCCGCCGCTGCCCCAGAACGTGTGCGGATCGGTCATGGCGGCCATCGGGAACAGCTCCTCGACCAGGCCGTCGACGCGACGTCCCGGAGTCACCGCCGACACGACGGTGTTCTGTAGGTAGCCGAAGGTGGCCTGGGTTTCCATGGCGATGGTGGTGTGCACCTCGTGCCAGTACTTCCGCCACGCTTCGGGTGCCATTTCCGGCGGAATCCGCAGGAAGGCGATATTGGACAACGCGTCGAAGCGCACGCCGTCGGGGGTCGCCGGGGGTGCCATCGGGACGCGCTCCTCGACGATCCAGCCCTCGACATGTCCGGCGAGCGAGGTGAGTTCGCGGGTGATCGGCTCGTGCCCGGTTTCGGTCCAGACGCTGAGCACCGCGGTCACGGGTTCGTCGTAGGTCGACAGCCGCAATGTCGCCGCCGCGACATCGTCGTCGACCACGTTGACCTGCAGTTCGCTCGCGCCCGCGCGGGCCAGCCGCGCATGCGTGCCGGGGGAGCGCAGCGTATCAGCCGGTTCCGAACCCCACAGGGCGTACATCAATTTCATCTCATCGCCCTTTCGGCATCGGTGGTCGACGAGGGTATCCGCGCGATGCGATCGTCCGCGGGAATTCCCGCGGACGATCTCGCTGAATGGAATCCGACCCGATCAGCGGGCTGTGAGCTCGGCGAGCCGGAAGGCCGCCGCCCGCCGCACGCGCGGGAACAGCACCGCGAGGCGGATAACGGTGTTGCGCAGGGCGCGCGCCGGGCGCCGTTGCAGGGTGGCCATCCGGGTCATCCGGTCGGTGAGTTCGACCACGCCCTGCGCGACCGGGCGGCGGGTCGCCTCGTACTCGTCGAGCAGGGCCTCCGGCTCGCCGTGCAGCACCCGCGCGAGCAACCGGCCCAGCAATGCGCCGTCTTGGATTCCGGTGTTCATGCCCTGTCCGCCCGCCGGGCTGTGCACATGGGCGGCATCGCCGGCCAGCAGGATACGGCCCGCGCGGTAGTGGTCGGCGAGCCGGTGATGCACGCGAAACCGCGAGCTCCACAACACTTCCCGCACCCGCCCGCCCGGACGCCGCTCGTCGATGATGGCCTGCATGAAGGCCAGGTCCGGATGTTCGGGGGCCTCGTCGATGGTGGCAACGATGCGGAAGCGGTCGTCCTGCTCGTCCGGCAGCGGCGCGACCAGGGTGAACCCCTGCGGCGACAGGTGCAGGGAGACCTCGGTGCGCGGGTCGGGCCAGTCCATCCGGACGTCGGCCAGCGCGAACGATTCCGGATAGCTCGCACCCGTGAATCCGATGCCCGCCTGTTCGCGGACCACGCTGTGCATACCGTCCGCGCCGATCACGTAGTCCGCTCGAATGGATCCGGAATCGCCTGCGGCGTCGGTGAATTCGACCGTGACGCCTGAATCGTCCTTCTTCACCGCGGTGACCGTGTACGGACGCAGTACGGTGCCACCCGCCTTGCGCAGCCGGGCCAGCAGTACCTCCTCGGTGGTCGCCTGGCTGATCAGCAGCGTGTAGGGAAAACGGGTCGGCAGGTCCTTGAAGTGGATCGTGGCCAAGCGCTGCGGGCCGTCGTTGAGGTCGAACTGCTCGACGACGAGTCCGTGCTCGATCAAGTCCGTGGTCACGTCGAATTCGTCGAGCACCTCCAGCGTGCGGGCGTGGACGACCGCGGCTCGCGAGGTGTTCGCGCCCTCGGCCAGCCGGTCCAGCAGGACCACGTCGACGCCCGCGTCGGCGAGCGCGATCCCCGCGGTCATTCCGGTGGGCCCCGCGCCGATGACGACGACCGAGGCGGTGGCGGGAACTGTGTTCATGACGGCTCCTCAGATTTGCCAACATCTGTTGGCCAACGACTGTTGACATCAACGATAGGGTGTCGGCTGTGGCGCGTCAACAGTTGTTGGCCTACATTTGTTGGCATGACCGCCGAGACCCCTGTCCGCCGCTCCGACGCCACCCGCGCCGCCATCCTGGCCGCCGCCCGGCGCCGATTCGCGCAGGACGGGTTCCGCAAGGCGACCATCCGCGCGATCGCCGCCGACGCCGACATCGATCCGTCGATGGTGATGCGGTACTACGGCAACAAGGAGGGGCTGTTCGACGCGGCCCTCGAGATCGATCTGGAACTGCCGGATCTCGGTGTGGCGCAACCGGATTCGCTGGGCGAGACGATCATGCGCCGATTCCTCGAACTCTGGGAGACCCCGCCCGGCGACGAGATCCTGCTCACCCTGCTGCGCTCGGCGATGACCGACGACGCGGTGGGGCAGCGCGCCCAGCGCATCTTCGCCGGGCAGATCATGCCGATGGTGCTGCGCGTCGGCGATCCGGCCGACGCCCCGCGCCGCGCGGGCCTGATCGCCAGCCAGGTCCTCGGTCTGGCGCTGTGCCGCTACATACTGCGGCTCGAGCCGGTGGTCGCGATGACGCACGACGAACTGATCGCGAACCTGGCACCGGTCCTGCAGCGGTACCTGACCATGCGTCCCGGCGAGTCCCGACCGCTCGGCGCTGACCGCTAGCCCAGCGCTCGGCGGCCGCGCCGGGTGCCGGTTTCGATGGCGGACATGAGGTCTCGGGCTTCCTCGGCGCTTCGGGCGGGCGGGGACACCGGGCTGTCCCCGGCGGCCGGCGTGCTCAACTCCGGCGCCAGGCCGGCCTGCCGGCGCCGCCGTGGCAGGGGCGGCCGGCTCGGATTCGGGGATCGTTTCGCCGGTTCGTCGCGCGCGTCGTCTCGTCGTCGCGGTTCGTGCGAACGTTCCGGCGACGACGTCTCGATCGGAGCCGGGTCGAGCCGGGGTGTGCGGGGCGGTGGCAGCTCACCAGCGCGGGATCGTTCGGTTTCATCGCATGACCGAGGAGGACGGCGGGTGGTTCGACGACGACGCCGGACCGTTGATCCGTCCTTACACCAGGACTCGGGGCCGCACCGCGAGTACCGGGAACGACCTGGACATGCTCACCATCGTCGTGGCCGTCGATCCCGATCCCGCTCTCCGCGGGGCCGAGCCGGAACACCGGCACATCATGCGGTTGTGCCGGCATCCGCAGTCGGTGGCCGAGATCTCCGCTCGGCTCGAACTCCCGTTGGCAGTCACCAAGATCCTCGTCGGCGACCTGATCGGGCAGGGCTACCTGATCTTCCGGGATCCGATCCGAACCAGCGCGGATGCCGGTGACCTGGCGGTCCTGCGCGCCGCACTCGCCGGAATCCGAAAGCTCTGAGACATCCCGGCTTTGGATTGTCGAGCAACTGTCGCAGCGGCTCGGCAGTGGGCTGCCCAGGAGATGCCCTCGGGGTGGAGTGTCCGGGTTGTCAAGCAGCAGTGGAGGATGCCGACGAGCCGCTTGGCGAAGTCCAGGCCCCACGTGGACTCGCCCGCCGACCGCTACCGTTGGCGAGTCTGCCTGATCCCTCGAGCCACGGACCCGCCAATATTCATCAGGCCCCGCTTTCGATTTCCGATACGAGTGGGCCGCAATCGAATCGGATGCCTTGCCGCTTCGGTCGCCGCCATCATCACTCGGACGGGCTTGTGCCGAAACGCGGAATCCTGCTGGTAGAAGCGGAGTTTCCGGGGCAGCAACTGATGCGCCGCGTTGGCGAGTGCCGGCCTTATCCACCATTCGTGGGTTTCACGCGGTCGCCAAATCGAAAACCGTTCTGCTGTTTCGATCCCGTGGGACGCGGTAGCCGGTGATTGGGTCGGGACCCGGAAAGATCCCCGTCGAAGGAGATGAGAGCTATGGGTTCATTCGGATTCGATGCCGGCGTCGCGATGACCGCTGCCGTGAGGTGGATCGAGTTGACGTTCGGCGTCAATCTGGGCGTCCAGTGATGCCGCGCTGAGCACCGCCGGCCGCTCTCCCGCTATATGTCGAAGGAGGGCAGCACGATTCGTCGCATCAGCTGCCGGACTCGAGCCGCTCTCGCCGTTCGCGCGCGGAGTGCAGTTGCCGCACCGCAACGCCCGTATCGCGAAAAGATCGGCGGATCGCGTTGGCGTAACGCCGATTTCGGTGCCGAGACGCGTACCGCGGAGACCGGTGGAACCGACTCCGGTGGTACGGCCGCGCGAGACAGCTGAAGACTCGGTCGTGACAACTCGTCACATCGAGGCACGACGAGTCTCCGGACGCAACTAGGCCCTGACCGGTACTACGCTGGTCAGGGCCTAGTTCTTGCGGTGCCCTCGGCAGGAATCGAACCTGCGGCCTTCTGCTCCGGAGGCGGTATGCCCTTCAGCAGGTCAGAGTGCTGTTGAGGGCTGTTCGTGCGATCTATGTGCTACATCAGTTCTTGACCACGATCGACTTCGGCAACGGCGCGGCGCTTCCGCGCGCAGCGAGCTTGCTCAGCTCTGCGGCGATCTCCTTATCCCGGCCGTCGACCGCATGGAGATAGCGCAGCGCCGCTGCATCCGAAGCATGTCCAAGCCGCTTCTTCAGATCCGCGAGCGTAGCTCCGGTGGATGCCGCCAACGTCTGCCCAGTGTGTCGCAGATCGTGGAACGTGACGGAGGCGCCGGCGCGAACTCGGGCGCGCGCGAATGCTTTCCGGATCGCATCGCCGCGCATCCGGCTCCCGTCCCGGCTCACAAACAGCCACTCGTTGCCTGCCCACTGCTCCAGATGCTCGACCATGTACGGCCGCAGGTGCGGTGGGATTGATACGGATCGGGTGCCCGCATCGGTCTTCGGGTCCTTGTCGAACTTGCGGGGCGATTCCAGCAACTCGACACGATTGCGGCGGATCCAAACCTCATTCGCTTCCAGGTCCAGATCCACAACGGCAAGTCCGCATATCTCCCCGCGGCGAAGTCCGCACCAGGCCGCCAGCAGCACAGCGGCCCGGTATCTCGGAGTGATCTGCTCCACCAACTCCGCGACCTCAGCGACAGAGGCGACGGGGCGCTCCTTGGCTGTATCGGCGCCTGCCCCTTTGATATTGAACGGGTTGGAGCGGATCGCATTGTCGCGGATCGCGCAGTTCATCACGGTCCGGCCGAATCGGTACGACTGCGCGATAGCTACCCGGCCACCAGGGCCCGCGAGAGCCCTGGAGTGCCATTCGCGAACTACCGGACCAGTGATCGCGGCCAACGGTAGGTCGAGCAGGTCGACCATGTGCAGCCGCATGTTTCGTCGGCAATCCTCGGCCCATTTCTCGCCGACATCCGGGTTCGTACGAAGATAGGCGTCGGCGTAGTCGCGGAACTTCTGCCGACCGAGGTTCTCGTTGATCCACACACCCTTGCTGATATCGGCCTCGACATTGACCAGCCACCGATCCGCGTCGGTCCGTGTGCGGAAGGTATGTGGAGCATTCTGCCGCTCGCCGGCCGGGCCGATGAAAGACGCCTGAAAGCGTCCCGAGGGCAGCTCTCGCACCGATCCGAACCGGCGCCGCTTTGACTTCTTCGCCATCAAGCCGTCACCTGCCCGCCGCTCCAGCTCACCGAGACTGGATCTACTCGGCCGGATTGGGCGAACTCCTCCAGGTCGTTTACTGAAAACCGAACGTGCCGACCAACTTTGTAGAAGACGATCCGCCGTTCGGCCACCAGTCGGCGGATGAACCGCTCGGTGGTCCCGAGGTAGTCGGCGGCTTGCGGAACACCCAAGTACTTCGTCGGGGTGCGGTTTTCTCCACCAGTCATGCTCGGGACCTCCTTTCGTACGCATCGCCGTTCGCGATGAGGTGAGTGATGGTGGTAGCGAATCGGGATATCTGGGTGACCGGCACCGCGTGAGTTTTCGGACGCAGCCAGTCCCGCTGGCGGCTTGCGGTCGACATCACTCGGCAGGGTCGGCAGCAAACCGGCAGGTTTGGGCAGGTGCTGTGGCCTGCCCGCCCTGTGGTGCGCACCACCCGAGCGGCTGCGCACCACTGCTGCGCGCAGCCTGCCGGGTAGCGCACTGTCCGACGTCGCCACACAGACACCTCAGTGCCTCCAGCGTGCCCGTGCCCGTGCCCGATGCGCTGGCGCGCACCACTGTGGGCATCGGTGCGCACCAGTGATTTCCACAGGTCCAGCTGCTTTCGCCGGATCAGGTCGAGCTGCGTACGCACCGATGTGCCATCCGACGGTGCGTAGCGGTGCGCAGTCCGGTGTCCGCCGGTACCGGCGGTGCTCACGCTCACGATGCCTGCCTCTGGGGCCGGTCGATGCTGCGTCGTTCGATCACGTTCGTCAGGCTGCGCATCCGGACGCGAGTGTTCGGTGGCAGCTGCTCGGTGGTGTACAGGCGCTTGATGGTGCGTTTCAGTGCGCTGCCGATGCGCTCGGTGTCGTACACGTACAGCAGCGCATCACCCGGCGGCATCGCCTTGACCGCGGCGAGAACGGTTGATTCCAGGCGCGCGGCGTTCTTTTTCAGGGTGAGTTCGACTTCGACCGACCACCACTGCTCGCCCTGCCGGTACCGGCCGTCGTGCACGTGCGGCAGAGACCTGCCCGCCTGCCCGTGGGCGGCCACGACCATGCCCGTGCTACTCATTCGCAGGCCCGTCTGGCCGACGCGCAGGTTCGTGGTGCTGCCTATCGGCGAGTTCTTCTTGCCCACGTGCATGCCCGCGCCCCGCCATGCGCTGCGCCACAGGTCTCGCTCCGGCACCCACAGATCGGCGTCCAGCCCGCACAGTGCGGCACGGACCCGAGCAACGTGGACCTTGTGCACGATGTTGTCCCGCGTCGCTGTCCACGGCCGATACGGCTTGCGTCCCAAGTGCCGTTCGACCTTCGACGGTCGCAGCCACATCACCGTGTATGACTCCGCAGGCCATCCACCTGGGCGGATGTTCTCGCATTTGATGTAGTTGAAGTCGTCCCGCCACTCCTTCATCAGGCGATAGGCGTGACGCTCAGTGATCCCGCAAGCCGCCGCAATCGCGGTGAGGTCGGCGCACCATTGTTGGGCGAGGAATCGCATCACTTGGTCGTCGCGGTCGTTCCAACCACGAGTTTTCTTGTTGGTCATGGGTTTTCGTCCTCCTCGTGGTCGTTGGGGATGAATTCGGTGCAGGTGTAGTCGCCGGGGTGGGCGTCGGTGAGGCCGAACAGCCATTCGCTGGGTGTCTTGTCCTGCGCGATGGATTCGCACAGGATCGGGCAGAACTGGGTTTCGTTCTCCCAGTCCTCGCGTTCGCACCGGTAGCACCAGTTCTCGGCCCAGAGTTCGAATTCGGTGCTGTTGCCGAACGGGCGCGGGTCGTGCATTCCGGCCGCGATCTCTGCCGGGCTACGCACGAGACACCACCTCGTTCTCGACCTCCTCAATTTCGTGCTCGAAACCGGACAATGCGCTGGTCACAGGCTCATCTCCCATGCCCCGGCACGCTCCGGGCTGCTCGGCCCGGCCGCGAACCGCGGTCGGGTTTGTTCCGGCATCACCGGTGGTTTCGGGGTCGGTACTGCGGTGAGGTGACGAACTGTCACACCCGGGTGACGAACTGTCACACCCGCCTGTGTCGGGGCTGTGGTAGGGGCCGACTGTTCGGGGCGGGATGGTGTCAATTCCTGCGGGGTGATGAAGTCGTGCACCCGAACCGGGTCGCGGTGCACACCGTGGGCCAGGACCCGGACCATGCGGGGCGGGGTCTGGGTTGCGTGCTGGTAGTGCTCGTACGCGGACAGCAGGGCGCCGTCGGCGGCCAGCACTACATCGACTTCGGCCCAGAACCGGCGTGATTGTCCCCGTTTGCCGTTCTCGACCATCGAGAGCAGCGTGCGGTCGAGCTGGCATTCGTCCGCGACCTGCTTCGCGGTGAGCTGCGCGGTATCGCGGTAGTGCCGCAACAGCGCCCCCAGCTCCCGTGAGGTGTTCGGCGACCGCGTCAACTCCTCGGCCCCGGACTCCGGGGCGTGCGCGGGCTCCGTGCGGGTAGGTGCGGCGGCCGGTTTCGTCTGTGCGGCACCGGGTTCGGCCGGGGCCTGGCTTTGCCGGATGGCGGGTTTGAGCAGTGCTGCGGCGGTGTGGCCGGGGAACATCGTCTCCAGCACTTGGCGGCGGAACGGATCGCGCTGCAGGTCCGCGGCACCGCTGAGCCACATCCGGTACGCCTCCCGGCTGGGCACGTACCCGGCCGCGTTCGGATCGATCTGCCGCGCGGCCTGGGTGAACGCCCGCCGGAACGCGGGATACTCCACCATCTTCTGCTGCCGCAACAGCGCTTGCAGCATCGTTTCCCGCTGCCCGCCGGTGGTCGGGGCGCTCACCGGTCCAGCTCCCACCCTGCGGGCTGGCCGTCGCCGATCCAGCTCATCAACTCCCGCGCCGGCGCGGGCTTCTGCTCGGCCCACGCCTGCCGGTGAGCGAACGCGGCGGGCCGGAACGGATCGTTGAGTTTGGCTACGGTCCCGGCCCGGTATCCGGTCTGTTCGGCCGGTAATCCCATGCTGCGCAACCGGTCCCGGCTCGCCAGGGCCTTGCGCAGGTCGGATTCGGGGATGCCCTGCTGCACCAGATCGGCCACGACCAGGTTCGCCAACCGCTCCCGTGAGTGATCCACGCTCGCGCGGTGCTCGCGGCCGTCGGCCTGCTTGTCGGGGACACCGAAATCGGTCTCGGATCCTTCCAGCCCAGCGGGTGCTCCGAAATGACGTCGTGGCATTACCAGGCCCCCGGCCGCTGCGGGAACAACTCGGGGTCGACCAGGCGCACCACGGACCCTGCTGGGACGCTGGTGTCGATCGGCCACGCGGTGCGGTGCACGCGCCGGTAGGCGTCGCGCATCTCCAGCGCCGAGCAGATGTCGTCCTCGCTCACGCCCTGGCGCTGCAGGTCATCGAGGATCATGCCGGTGCGCACCGCCCGGATGCGGTACGCCGCTGTCGCCTGCGGGGTCGACAGCTGGCGCACGCCATCGGGCTCGCGGTCGACCGGTGTCGCCTGCGCTATCGACTCGGGCTGTGCGCTGTCGCCCGGCTGTCGACCAGGCGACACTGCGGGGCGGGCGGGGCGACGGCTGTCCAGGCTCACCACCTGGGCTACCTGGGGCCTGGTCGTTGTCGGATCGGTCATCGCCCGACCCCGCTTCCGGCCGCGGCCGGTACCGCGTCCAGGTTCGTGACCTGGATCGGTTCGGTCGGTTCGGGCTCCCACTCGCCGCCCGCGAACGGCCGCAGGGCGGCGGCCACGCGAACCACGGACTCGGGAACGCGGCCGGTGGACTCCCACACCCGCACCGCTTCCGAACGGATACGAACCGACCGGATATCGCCGCAGGTCAACACGGACAGGCGTTCCGCGAACGCGGCCAACCCCAACCCCGACACGCGCCGCGCGGCCACCAGGAGCTCACGCCCGCTCGGCGAGAAACCCTCGCCTCCCAAGGGGTTCGGATCGAAGATAGACAGACTTACACTGGACATGCTTCAGGGACCTTTCGTCGCTGAGGTAGGGAAATAGCTGAAGCGGCTGGAACCGCTTTGGTGCTTGGGCTCCCCGGTAGCTGGACACTGCCGGGGAGCTTTTCTATGCGCTGGTGGTGTGAACCGCCAGTGACCTCAACTTACCGCACTTATCCATACATGTCTAGTGTTTCCTAGGTAGCTATGGCCTGCTGATGGTCTCCTAGACATCCTCGATAAACTGGAGCCGTGGCTGACCAACTGACCGATCCGGATGACCTTCGACCGACCTATCTTCGGATTGCGGATCAGCTGCGCGCCGAATACGTCGCCGGTGGTCAGCTGCCGTCTGCGCCGAAGTTGGCAGGCGAGCTTGGTGTCGCGAAGGAGACTGTTCGCGCCGCTATAGACGTGCTCCGGCAAGAAGGGCTCGTTATCTCGTGGCAGGGCAAGGGAACGTTCTACCGCGTACCCAGCGGTGACGACGTTGCGGGTGACGATGCCGACGGCGTCGTACTACGCCGGTTGGATGAAATCATGACTCGGCTTGACGATTTCGAGGCGCGATTGGTCGCGCTTGAGAACTCTCAAGCCGCTGAAGACGATCGGTAAGGCTGTCGAGCCGCGCAAGGATAATCGCCAGACGCTCCTTGATTGGACGCTCTGCCGGACTGTTGCACATCGCCATTCACCAAGGAAACCGCCGTACCCGTGCCGTCGGGCCATGTGAATGCACATGTGAATTCGTGAAAGCCTATGCGCCTGATGGGTTATCACGCGCACATTGGTTCATGACACGTCATGGAGAATGCCGGGCATCTCTACCCGGCACCGTACCTGCCCGTGTAGTTCCGGGGGAGAGGGGCTACGCCACGAGTCCCAGAAGATTCAACGCATCGGCGTTGAAGTCTGCGACTTCGTTCACATCCGCGTAGGGCTTCAATGCGCGCTGAAGGTCGCCCACGGCCTCGAGAGAGCGGGATGAATTCACCGATGCAGCGAGACGAACAACTACTTTCGCCCGTTCAGCGGCGGCATCGATCTCGTTCCTCTGGATGTGAGCCATGGCGACCGCGGCTTGGCTCATGCTGCCTCGCCGTGCTCGGCGTTGGTCCAGACACGCGCTGATCGAAATCGAGGCGAACCGCTCCAGCTCTTGCGGCACACCGAGATCGCGGAAGCAGTTCGCCGCCTCGCCGAAGAAATATGCACGGTCGATGAACTTGGCCCATTCCGGCTCGCTGTCGTGATCGACTGCGGCAAAAGCCTTTTCGGCTCGGGCAATCGATTTCGTCGCCGCCGCTTCATCGCCGAGCTTCGCCAAGGCTCGAGCCTCGAGGATGCTCAAATCTGCGTAGCATGCGGCAGATTCCGCCGGCGCGATGCCATGCAGTCCGGCCCGTGCCAGTGCGACCGCTTCATACGAGTGACCGAGCAAGTTGGCTTGGTCGGCCATTCCGGCCAAGACGTGAGCGCCGAGCACCGAATCGCCTGCGGCCTGGGCAAGTCGTAGTGCCTGGATGAGGTACCGCTGCGCCAAACCGTGCTCGCCGTCGTCGTATGCCATCCAGCCGATGAGATACGCCTGTTCGGCGGCGGCGTCGTACAAGGCTGCCTGGACATCTGGCTGGTGTTCGCGTCGGATCAACGGAATCACCGTCGTGTTCATGTAGCTGACCAGGGCTGCTCGCGCATGGCCGCCGCCGCGCATGACGTCCATCTCCTGAAAGAGGCTGAACATATCGCGGATACCCGCGACTTGATGCATTCCGATAGCGCGGGCGCCGCGGTCCGAAGTGACTTCCTCGAAGGTCGCCAGTAGCCAATCGCGGCTGGGGCCTGCCAGCGCGGCCAAGATGAACGGTGCGTTGAACTGACCAGCTGCGTGAGCCACGCCAAGATCACGGAGGGTATCGAGGGTCGAATCTGCATCGTGCGGATACTGCAAGCCGCGTGCTGCCAATGACTCGCCATCCTCCATATTGATGTCGGCAGGGCGAACGGGCCGACCAAGCCGCTCCGAGAGCACTCGGCAGATCAATCCGGGCGCGATTCCTCGGGGCTGTTGCCCTTGCTTCACCCAGCGGCCGACGGCGGTGTAGTCGTATCTGAGTGCCTGGCCTTCGTCTGCTCCGAAGTCGTTGACCCGCTTGGCGAGTCCGGCCCAGGAAATACCGGCTTCCTTGATGAGATCGCGAAGTGCATCGTTCGGTTCAGCCATGCCGGGGGTCCATCCTCTTGAAGACGTGCCGTGTCCGACGCCCGCCTGCGCCTGTTGCCCACGATAATACGGCTTCCTGCCGACGCCATCGCGCCCACCGGTCTTCCCCGGTGCCGGTCATCTCTTCCCCGGACTCCCAACCGTTCTGATCTCTCGAACGTGACCAACTGCCCAACTCCCCTTGTGCCGGTCCTCTCTCCGTCTCGTCGCTACCTCATCTAGTAATCACTCTGCAAACCCTTGATACGCCCCCGTTTTCCCCGCCCACCAGCCTTCACCACACAACTTGCCGTGCCTGCCTGCGAAGGGTCACTAAATGCGCCCGCAGGGGGTGTTTAGTGACCCTTCGCAGGCAGGCACGGCGCCCCCGGCGAACCAGCTGGTGGGCGGGGGAAACGGGGGCGCACAGGCCGATGTCAACTCATTGACACCGAGAATCCTCCCTTACGCATGACTTAATGCGACATCAATCGCCTCTGAGAGGCGGCCATCATCCCGGTGACCGGCCCATCTTATGAAGACGATTGGAGCGGGTCCGGGCCAACTTGATATTGGCAGAGGATCCGCATACGCAAAATGATTCGCGACTACGATCACTGGTTGCCGTTCTACGGCTGCCATCGCTTCGAGTCGCCGCATATCTTTCAGGCTGATGCCTTGCCTGTAGTATCTAATTACTATGGCTACGGATTTTCCTTCGGTCACAACAAAGTAGTCGGCGATGCCATTTTCTAGCGGTGGGGTTTCGATAACGGTGTATTCGGGTTTCAGGCGAACTATTGTGCGGTATACTTCCTGCGCGTAATTGAAAGCCTTTTCCATCCGTGCGTATCGCGGAGGTTGCTGCTGTGTCGCGTCGACCTGCTTGATGGTAGCTTCGTCCACCTTTATATCTAGGTAGCGTTCTGCCAAACGTAAAAACCCGGTCAGGGTGGTCTGATGATAAGGCTGGTCCGTCTTCGTCGCCATCTCTGCACGTAGTTCGGGGCGAGGTCCTAGCATCTTGTCGTCGGGCCCTTTTTGATACCAGTCCTCCTTTTCGTCGTTGGTAACGAAAAAAAGTGGCAGGCTGCTGCTTTCTGCGAAATCCAGCAGTTCGCACCAGATGAGGTAGTCGCCTTCGGGTCTAGCCTTCTTGTTCGGCCCCTCGGCGTCCTTATATCCAGGTGGTATACGTTTTGCGTAGCGTTTCGAAGCCTCCGCTACTCGCTCTCTCAGAATTGTTTCACTGGGTTTCTGGCCGATTTTTTTCGGTGTGTCGAAAAGTGCATCCAGTGCAGCACGTACTGGATCTCCATCGCTGATGGTTTTGAAGTCGATAACGTGCTCTTTAGCGAGTTTGGAAAGTTCCTCAGAAAGTGAATCTATGAGTTCCTCAAGTTTTTTGACCGGTATTCTTCGAACTCTCGGATCGGATATCTGCTGCTCAAATTTCGCCTTGAGTTGGCGCCCGTGCTTGGCCGTTTCCTCTGCAAGCTCGGTATAGACTCGACTCTGATCGTACGCATTGCTCAACCGATGGCGCTGGTATTCAAGGCATACTTGGTATGGCAGCCATAGCCGATCGCGAATAGATGGTGCCGCTAAAGCAGACAACACCTGTTGGCGCTGTTGGTCACCAAGCCGGTACAGGTGGTGCAGCACATTGGCGTCGAGCGCGATTGACCCAGTCTTAACTACAGCGCGGAGGGTCTGCTCGTCTGGCTGGTACCACTCTGGGAATGCGTGTCTCATTCCTACCCTACCTACCTTGGGCTAGAAGCCGCCGTGTGAACCGGTTGTGTGGTTTACCCCATGGCCGCAGCTGGACGTGCACAACTCCGGCGGCCATCTGGGCAGTTTTCTCCTGCGAGCTGTGCGACACACGTGCGATAGGCGTCGGCAAAACGTGGCGAATGGCGGTCACTCAGGGGCACTCCATCCGAGCTGACTCTTCGTTGCACAAAGCCGCCTACCAGCAATTTGGTAGGCGGCTCATGTGCCCTCGGCAGGAATCGAACCTGCGGCCTTCTGCTCCGGAGGCAGACGCTCTATCCCCTGAGCTACGAGGGCGGGGATGGACCCGCTCGTCCGTTGTCCGATCGGGCTGGGAAAGCGTATCGCATCCGGGGCTGTGCGCCAAAAAGCGCGTTTCAGCGCGGGTCAGGTCGTGGGTAGCGGGGTGGCGTCGCGGGCGGCGAGGAGTTGGGTCATCAGGGTGATCTCGCCCTGCTGAGTGGTGTTCATACTCGCGGCCAGGGTGCGCACCGCGTCCGTATCGGCGTGGGTGCTCGCGTAGGTGACCATGGCGACTCCGCCCTGGTGGTGCCGAAGCATCAACTGCAGGAACAGGGTGTCCTGGGCGGGGCCGGTGAGTTGGCGCAGCTGGTTCATCTCCGCGGCGGTGGCCATACCGGGCATGGATTGCGCCGGGCCGGTGGGCATCGAGTGCATCGACATCGAAGCGTGCATTGTCGCGTGGTCGGTCATCCAGCCCATGTAACCGTCGGGATCCACGCTCGGACGCTCCCACAGCTGCAACCAGCCCTGCATCCGCCCGGCCTGATTCTGCTGGGTGGTGAGAATGTCGTAGGCCAGCCGCTTCACCTCGGCATCGCTGCCGCCGGACAATTCGAGCGCGGCCATCTGCACCGCTTGCGCATGATGCACCGACATGTCCTGGCAGAAGCCGACATCGACCGCGTTGGGTGCGGCATCACCGTTGTGCTGCAACGGGATTCGCGCGATCACGCCGACCGCGAATCCGGTCAGCAACAGGCACGCCGCGATCAGCGCCGGCAATGTCGTGCGGCGTCGCGGGGGATCCCCGCCCTGGCCTGCGTCCTCTTCGGCGTCGTTGCGAGCCGCATCGAGATCTCCGGCCGGCTCGGCGGCGCCCGCCACCTCGTGGGGGCGGTTCGTGTCCTGCTCGGTGGCGGTTACGTCCGAGCGGTTCGGCTCGGCAGCCTGGGCGGACCGGGACATCGCAACCTCGCCGACGTCGGTTGACGTCACGTTCTCGTCGAGGCCGGTACCCGCCGATCGACCGGTGGCATCGCCGATCCTGGCCGACTCGGCGGCGCCCGCCACGTCGCGTGGGTGGTTCGTGTCCTGCTCGGTGGCGGTTACGCCCGAGCGGTTCGGCTCGACGGCTTGGTCGGACCCGGACGCCGCAACCTCGCCGGCGTCGGTTGACGTCACGTTCTCGTCGAGGCCGGTATTCGCAGAACTGTCGGTGCCATCGTCGTTTCCGGCCGGCATCTATCGCCCCGTGCCCGGGGCGAACTGCCCGCCTCCGGAAGGCATCGGAATGCCCGGGATCCCGCCCGGCAACGCGCCGCCCATTTCGCTGAGATCCGCCCGCAGTCCCTTGCCGTCCATGGGAACCGCGTCCTTTCCGGGGGGAGTGGGGTCGAATGCGGGCGGGTTGTCGGTATCGAAGGTCGGGTTGGCGCAATCCGCGCCGACCTCGGGGTAGGTGTACTGGTTCAGGCGCAGGGCGCTGACGAATTCACCGATGCGCTTGTCCTCGGCGCTGTCCAGTTTCAGCTGATGGCCCCAGGATTGCAGCGAGACGGCGTGATCCAGGCCGGGATAGGGCGACATCAGCATGGCAGGCTTGCCCTGCACCCGCTGCTTCAGCGAATCCAGGGCGGCGCCGGTGACCTTGTCGGGGTTGTAGGCGATCCAGATCGCGCCGTGCTCGATCGAATGCACCGCGTTCTCGGTGCGAATCGCCTTGCCGTAGACAACGCCGGTGCAGGTTGCCCAGGACGCGTCGTGCGGGCCGCCCATCGGCGGGATCATATCGTAGGCCACCCGCTGGGTCGCCGAGACGTGCAGCCCGGCCGGATAGTCCTTGCGCACGACGCCCGGAATACCGGTCGAGGGATCCTTGTTCTCAGCGGTCGGGGTGAACTTCTGCGCATCGGCTTTCTGCTGATATTTCGGCACCAGGTAGATTGCCAGTGCCGCGACCAGCGCGACGATCACCACGACGCCGCCGACGATGGGCCACTGGACGCGCCGTCCGCCGGGAAGTTTCGCACCGCCTCCCGATTTGCTCGCGGGAGCGGACCGGGCGGCGGCACGAATGGCCTTGGCCGATTTTGCGCTGGTGTTCGGCATCGCTGATGGGCTCTCTTCGATCGGTCGGCGGATCCGAGTCCGGGAAACCCACTGGCGGCGCCCCCCTGCTCGAACCATAGGATAGTTACTCGTGACTCCAGTTGACCTTGCAGATCTCCTTCGTGCTACCGCCGCGAAGGTGCTCGTGGAACGTGGATCGGACCCGGCGGTCCTGCCCGACGAGGTCACCGTGGAGCGTCCGCGCAATCCCGAGCACGGTGACTATGCCACGAATGTGGCCATGCAGGTGGCCAAGAAGGCCGGAATGAATCCGCGCGAACTCGCCGGTCTGCTCGCCGAGGCGCTCTCGGCCGCCGACGGTATCGACACCGCCGAGGTGGCCGGCCCCGGATTCCTCAACATCCGCCTCGCCGCGGCCGCCCAGGGCGCGATCATCGAGAAGATCCTCAGCGCCGGTGAGCGCTACGGCACCGCGGACACCCTGGCGGGCGCGAACATCAACCTGGAATTCGTCTCCGCGAATCCGACCGGTCCGGTTCATCTCGGCGGCACCCGCTGGGCGGCGGTGGGCGATGCCCTCGGCCGTATCCTGATCTCCCAGGGCGCGCAGGTGACCCGGGAGTACTACTTCAACGACCACGGCGCGCAGATCGACCGTTTCGCCAACTCCCTGGTAGCCAAGGCCACCGGTGCGCCCACCCCGGACGACGGGTATGCGGGCGCGTACATCACCGAGATCGCCGACACGATCGTCGCGGCGAATCCGGGCGCGACGGAGCTGCCCGAGGCACAGCGGCACGAATTGTTCCGCCGCGAGGGCGTCGAGCTGATGTTCACGCAGATCAAGGCGTCCCTGCACAACTTCGGCACCGACTTCGACGTCTATTTCAACGAGAGCGCGCTGTTCGAATCCGGTGAGGTCGAGCGCGCCGTGGCCACGCTGAAATCCTCCGGGAAGCTGTACGAGAAGGACGGCGCGTGGTGGATCGCCTCCACCGAATACGGTGACGACAAGGACCGCGTGGTCATCAAGAGCGATGGCAATTCCGCCTATATCGCCGGTGATATCGCGTATTTCCACAACAAGCGGTCGCGCGGATTCAACCTGTGCATCTACATGCTCGGTGCGGACCACCACGGCTACATCGGCCGGCTGAAGGCCGCCGCGGCCGCCTTCGGTGACGATCCGGCCACCGTCGAGGTGCTCATCGGCCAGATGGTGAATCTGGTGAAAGACGGTGTGGCCGTGCGGATGTCCAAGCGCGCGGGCACCATCGTCACGCTCGACGACCTGGTCGACGCGATCGGCGTCGACGCCGCGCGGTACTCGCTGATGCGCTCCTCGGCCAACAGCAACATCGATATCGACCTGGACCTGTGGACCAAGCAGGAGAGCGTCAACCCGATCTACTACGTGCAGTACGCGCACGCGCGCACCTGCCGGATCATCGAGAACTCGCAGGCATTCGACTTCGCCTCGGTGACACCGGATTTCGCCGCGATGACCGCGGACCGCGAGGGCGAGCTGATCCGCACGCTCGGCGAATTCCCCCGGATCGTGGCCACCGCCGCGGAGATGCGCGAGCCCCACCGGGTGGTGCGGTACCTGGAAGAACTGGCCGGTGTGTACCACCCCTTCCAGTCCGACAACGAGATGCGCGTCCTGCCGCAGGGCGACGAGCCGCTGACCCCGCGGCACGCCGCGCGGCTGGAACTGGTGAAGGCGACGCGGCAGGTGCTGCGCAACGGTCTGTCGTTATTGGGCGTCAGCGCCCCGGAGCGCATGTGAATTCGCGCCGTACTCCGATGGATCCGGCCGGATATGTTGTCCGGCAGGCTCTTTCGATCACGCCCGAGATGGGCGGGGAGTTCCGTGCAGCGCGGCACGGAGATGAGTTTGTACCGAGGAAGGGATCATTCGTCGTGAGCGAGCGAACCACGGGTGCGGCCGCGCTCGTGCCCGAGACGAGCGTCGGCGCGGCGCCGGCTGCCGTCGAGGCTGTGCTGTGAGCGCGCATCCGGCCGGGCCGCGGCATGCCGAGATCCCGCATGCCCCGAATCTTCCGGAGCGGCCGAAGGATCCGGCGCAGCTGATCGATCTGCCCGCGAACGTCTGGCCCCGCAACGCCGCTCGCGACGCCGACGGCGTGGTGCGGTTGGCCGGTGTCCCGGTGTCCGAACTCGCCGAGCGGTTCGGCACCCCGCTGTTCGTGGTGGACGAGGACGACTTCCGTTCCCGGTGCCGCGATATGGTGCGCGCGTACGGGCCCGATGCCCGAGTCCACTACGCCTCCAAGGCTTTCCTGTGCGGTGAGGTGGCGCGCTGGGTCCGCGACGAGGGCCTGTCCCTGGACGTGTGCTCCGGCGGCGAACTCGCGGTGGCCCTGCACGCCGGATTCCCGGCCGAGCGAATCGCCTTGCACGGCAACAACAAATCGGTCGCCGAACTGGACGCGGCGGTGGCGGCGGGGGTGGGCCACGTCGTGGTCGACTCGCTGATCGAGATCGACCGCCTGGAGGCCGCGGCCGGCCGCGCCGGTGTGGTGCAGGACGTGCTCGTGCGCGTCACCGTCGGCGTGGAAGCCCATACGCACGAATACATTTCGACCGCACACGAGGACCAGAAGTTCGGCTTCTCGATCGCGGGCGGCGACGCGATGGAGGCGCTGGCGCGGGTGTTCGAGGCGCGGAATCTGCGTCTGGTCGGCCTGCACAGCCACATCGGCTCGCAGATCTTCGATATCGACGGTTTCGAGATCTCCGCGCGCCGCATGCTGCGCCTGCTGCGCGAGGCGATCGAGAAGTTCGGCGTCGAGCGCACCCAGCAGATCCACACCCTGGATCTCGGTGGCGGACTGGGCATTTCGTATCTGTCGGGGGACGACGCGCCGCCGCTGGACGAATTCGCGAAGAAGGTCCGCCATCTGGTGCGGTCCGAGTCCGCCCAGATCGGCCTGCCCACCCCGACCATCGCGATCGAACCGGGCCGCGCCATCGCCGGACCGGGCACGGTCACGTTGTACGAGGTCGGCACGATCAAGGACGTCATCCTGGACGCGGGCGCACAGCGCCGCTACGTCAGCGTGGACGGCGGCATGAGCGACAACATCCGCCCGGCGCTGTATCAGGCCGAATACGACTGCCGCCTGGTCTCGCGGTCCAGCCAGGCCCCCGGGGTCGTCGCCCGTGTGGTCGGAAAGCATTGTGAGAGCGGCGATATCGTGATCCGCGACACCTGGATGCCCGAGGACGTCGGTCCGGGCGATCTGATCGCCGTCGCGGCGACGGGCGCCTACTGCTATTCGATGTCGAGCCGCTACAACCTGTTGACCCGCCCGGCGGTGGTCGCCGTGCGCGACGGGCAGGCGCGTCTGATCCTGCGTCGCGAGACGGTGGAAGATCTGTTGAGTTTGGAGGTGCAGTCATGACGGACCGGGAAAACCACTTCGGATCCGATCATCCGATCGGCGTCGCGGTCCTGGGCATGGGAAATGTCGGCACCGAGGTCGTACGGATCATCCAGGAACAGTCACAGGACCTGCGCCAGCGCGTCGGCGCCCCGCTGGCTTTGCGCGGGGTCGCGGTGCGCCGGATCGACGTGGACCGTGGCATCGATCCCGAGCTGCTGACCACCGACGCGCAGGCCCTGGTCACCCGTGACGACGTGGACCTGGTCGTCGAGGTGATGGGCGGTATCGATCCGGCCCGCGCTCTGATCGGCGCCGCGCTCACGGCGGGCAAGTCGGTGGTGACCGCGAACAAGGCGCTGCTTGCCGACTACACCAGTGAACTGGCAGCGGCCGCCGAGCACAGCCGCGCGGATCTGTATTTCGAAGCCGCCGTGGCCGGGGCCATCCCGGTGGTGCGCCCGCTGATCCAGTCGCTGTCCGGTGACCGGGTCAATCGGGTCGTCGGAATCGTCAACGGCACAACGAATTTCATCCTCTCGGCGATGGACGAGACCGGCGCGGACTATCACGCGACGCTCGCCGAGGCTACCCGCCTCGGTTATGCCGAGGCCGATCCCACGGCGGACGTCGAGGGTTTCGACGCCGCCGCGAAGGCCGCGATCCTGGCATCGCTGGCCTTCCACACCCGGGTCACCGCCGCGGACGTCTATCGCGAGGGCATCTCCCGGATCACCGCCGAAGATCTCGAGACCGCCGCGGCCGTCGGTTGCACCGTCAAGTTGCTGGCGATCTGCGAGCGGGTCCCGGCAGGGCCGGATATCCCCGGATCCGCGCAGGGCGGCAAGGACCGCATCTCGGTGCGGGTGTATCCGGCGCTGATCCCGCGTAAACATCCGCTGTCCTCGGTGAACGGCGCGTTCAACGCCGTGGTCGTGGAGGCGGAGAACGCGGGCCGGCTGATGTTCTACGGCCAGGGCGCCGGCGGCGCGCCGACCGCGTCGGCGGTGATGGGCGACGTAGTGATGGCCGCGCGAAACAAATTCTTCGGTGGTCGCGCACCGGGCGAATCGGTTTATGCTGAGCTGCCGATCGCGCCGATCGGCGATACACCGACCCGCTACCACGTGAACTTGAAGGTCGCCGATCGCACCGGAGTTCTGCAGGCGGTCGCCGGGGAATTCGCCCAGCACGGTGTCAGCATCTCGACCGTCCGCCAGGAGGGACAGGACGAGGGCGCGCGACTGGTCGTGGTCACCCACCACGCGACCGAGTCGGCACTGGCAGATACGGTGGCCGCGTTGGCCGAATTGGAATCCGTCACGTCCGTGACCAGCGTTGTGAGATTGGAAGGCACCGAGGAATGAGTAAGGCAGGAGTGCCGATTCCCGCGGTACACAAGCCCTGGCCGGGGCTGATCGAGGCATATCGCGATCGTCTCGCGGTCGGCGCGGACTGGGAGACGGTCACGCTGTACGAGGGCGGTACGCCCCTGGTGCCCGCGCACCACCTCTCCGAAATCACCGGATGTGAGGTGTATCTCAAGGTCGAGGGTCTGAATCCGACGGGGTCCTTCAAGGATCGCGGGATGACCGTGGCGATGACCGATGCCAAGGCGCGCGGCCAGAAGGCGGTGCTGTGCGCCTCCACCGGCAACACCTCGGCCTCGGCCGCGGCGTACGCCACCCGGGCGGGGATGCACTGCGCGGTGCTGATCCCGCAGGGCAAGATCGCGATGGGCAAGCTGGCCCAGGCGGTCATGCTCGGCGCGAAGATCATCCAGGTGGACGGCAATTTCGACGACTGCCTCGAGCTCGCGCGCAAGGTGACCTCGGATTTCCCGCAGGTCGGCCTCGTGAATTCGGTGAATCCCGCGCGGATCGAGGGCCAGAAGACGGCCGCTTTCGAAATCTGTGACGCGCTCGGCCGCGCCCCCGACGTGCACGCGCTGCCGGTCGGCAACGCCGGGAACATCACGGCGTACTGGAAGGGCTACAGCGAGTACCACGCCGACGGCCTCACCACCGCCAGCCCGCGCATGCTCGGCGTGCAGGCCGCGGGTGCGGCGCCGCTGGTCAACGGCGCGCCGGTGCAGGACCCCGAGACGATCGCCACCGCCATCCGGATCGGCGCACCCGCGTCGTGGAACAGCGCGGTGGCCGCCAAGGAGGAATCGGGCGGCGCGTTCCGCGCAGCCACCGACGAGGCGATTCTCGAGGCGTATCGCCTGGTCGCGGGTACCGAGGGCGTCTTCGTCGAACCCGCTTCGGCGGCCAGCGTGGCCGGGTTGCTGGCCGCGCGCGCGGAGGGCTGGCTGGATTCCGGGCTGACCGTGGTCTGCACGGTGACCGGTAACGGCCTCAAGGATCCCGACACCGCGCTGTCGGGTATGCCGCAGGTCCAGGCGATCGCGGTCGACCCGGTCGCGGTCGCCCACGAGCTGGAACTGGCCTGAGTTGGCGCGGGAAGGGCAACGTGAGCGAGTGAACCCTGTCACAACGCCCGCGCGGGTCGAACGGCACGACCCCGCTGCGACCCGAACCCTGCCGGCGGGACTGTGCGTCACGGCGCGGGTGCCCGCGTCCAGCGCCAATCTCGGACCCGGTTTCGATTCGCTGGGAATCGCGCTCGGGCTGTACGACGAGATCGTCGTGCGCACCACCGATTCCGGGTTGACAATCCGGGTCGAGGGTGAAGGCGCGGACGATGTTCCTTGGGGCCCTTCACATCTCGTGGTCCGCGCGATCGAACGCGGCCTGCAGGCCGCGGGCGTCTGGGCAGACGGCCTGGATGTGGTGTGCCACAACGTGATTCCGCATTCGCGCGGGCTGGGCTCCTCGGCCTCGGCGGTGGTCGGCGGACTGGCCGCGGGCTGCGCCCTGGCCGCGAAATTCGATCCGGAAATCAGCTGCGGCGAAGCCGAATTGGTCCAGCTGGCAGCGGAATTCGAGGGACATCCGGATAACGCCGCGGCCAGTGTGCTGGGCGGAATCGTGGTGTCCTGGACCGAGGACGACGAGGTCGCCGACGGTGAGCGGCCGGGTCGCGGGTATCGCGCCGTGCGGCTGGATCCGCACGCTCGGCTGCGGGCGTTCGTCCTGGTTCCGGAGGATCGCTCCGCGACCTCGCATACCCGCGGGCTGCTTCCCGAAACGGTGCCGCACGGCGACGCCGCGTTCAACGCCAGCCGGGCCGCCCTCGCGGTAGTGGCCTTGACGCAACGCCCTGACCTGCTGCTTCCCGCTACCGAAGATCGCCTGCACCAGGGCTACCGCGCCTCGGCGCTGCCGGTGACGACGACCTGGATCGCCCGGCTGCGCGAGGCCGGGATCGCCGCGACGGTATCGGGTGCGGGCCCGACCGTACTGGCGTTGACCACCGGTGAATTTCCCGCAGAACTGCGTGAACGCGCGATTGCCGAGGGCCTGCGGGTGCTCGAACCGGCAATTTCCGATGGTGTGCGAACCGATTGACGGCGTGCCTGCCTTGCAGGCATTCCAGTGGGGAGCTATCCTGAGCGAGTCCGTACATCGTGCGCATCAGACGCCGGTGCTTCATTTGGGCAATCGCTCCAGCAGGCTCCTTGCTCAGACTCGCGAGGCGGGTCTCGAGAACTTGGGGTCGGCACTGGAATGAACTCCCACCTTTGTGAACCGGTGGCGCAGACCTGGTGGTGACGAACCACAGGTCCGGCGGGGCAGGCGATACGGCATCCGGGCTCGGCAAGTGATCGGGCTTCGGGACGAAACCCTCGAACAAGCACACGGCAATCGAGGGAAGGAAAGGATCTCCGTGACAGATACGGACCTGCTCGCGACACCCGGGGTGGAAACCGATGGACGTTCCTCGGACAGCCGCGAAAGTGACTCCGGACAGATTTCGAAGATGAGCGAACAAACCGACGTCGCACGATCGGGGCTGACTGGAATGTTGTTGCCGCAGTTGCGCGCACTGGCCGGAGAGCTCGGTATACGAGGCACTTCCGGGATGCGCAAGGGCGATCTCATCGCCGCTATCAAGGAAAATCAGGCCGGTGGTTCGGCCACGAAGCCTGTGCGTGGCCGCGAGGGATCCGCACCCGCCAAGTCGGCGAAGACCGACGAGCCCGCGCCCGCCGCCGAAGCGCCGCGGGCCAAGTCGGCCTCGGCGCGCGGTGAGCAGCAGACGCTGGACGGCGTCGCCGACAAGTCCGCCGAGAAGTCTGCCGACCGGCCCGCCGAGAAGGCCGAGAAGTCGGGCAAGTCCGCCGAGAAGTCCTCGGACAAGTCCGCCGAACCCGCCCAGGCCAAGACTGATTCGCCTGCGCGCCCGGCCGATTCGGGCGAGGATTCCGGCCGCGAGGGCGGCCAGCGGGGTCGTGGCCGGCAGCGCCGCGGTCGTGAGCAGCGGGCGGCCGAGGGCGGCGAGGCCAAGGCCGAGACCAACGGCGCCGAGGTCAAGTCCGAGCAGGACGCCGGTGAGCGTCGTCGCGATCGCAATCAGCAGAACGATCGCAACGATCGCGGCCAGCAGAACGGTCAGGGCAACCAGAACCGCAACGGCGCCGATCGCGACCGCGATCGCGGTGGTGACGACGACGGTGACGGCCGGGGCCGTCGCGGCCGCCGGTTCCGGGAGCGTCGTCGTGGCCGGGACCGCGAGGGCGGCGCCGGTGGCGAGGCCCGCGAGGTCGAGATCCGCGAGGACGACGTCCTGCAGCCGGTCGCCGGAATCCTGGACGTGCTGGACAACTACGCGTTCGTGCGCACCTCCGGCTACCTGGCCGGCCCGAACGACGTGTACGTCTCGATGAACCTGGTTCGCAAGAACGGCCTTCGCCGCGGTGACGCGATCACCGGTGCGGTGCGGGCGCCCCGCGAGGGTGAGCAGGGCAACCAGCGGCAGAAGTTCGATCCGCTGGTCCGGCTGGACACCGTCAACGGCACCGATGTCGATTCGGCCAAGCGGCGTCCGGAGTTCAACAAGCTCACCCCGCTGTACCCGAACCAGCGGCTGCGGCTCGAGACCCAGCCGAACAAGCTGACCACCCGCGTGATCGACCTGATCATGCCGATCGGCAAGGGGCAGCGCGCCCTGATCGTGTCCCCGCCCAAGGCCGGTAAGACCACGATCATGCAGGACATCGCGAACGCGATCGCGACCAACAACCCCGAGTGCTACCTGATGGTGGTGCTGGTCGACGAACGTCCCGAAGAGGTCACCGATATGCAGCGCTCGGTGCGCGGCGAGGTGATCGCCTCGACGTTCGACCGGCCGCCGAGCGATCACACCTCGGTCGCCGAGCTCGCCATCGAACGGGCCAAGCGCTTGGTGGAGATGGGCCAGGACGTCGTCGTGCTGCTGGACTCGATCACTCGTCTGGGCCGCGCGTACAACAACTCCTCGCCCGCGTCCGGCCGCATCCTGTCCGGTGGTGTCGACTCGACCGCGCTGTACCCGCCCAAGCGGTTCCTGGGCGCGGCGCGCAACATCGAGAACGGCGGCTCGCTGACCATCATCGCCACCGCGATGGTGGAGACCGGATCCACCGGTGACACGGTCATCTTCGAGGAGTTCAAGGGCACCGGTAACGCGGAGCTCAAGCTCGATCGCAAGATCGCCGAGCGCCGGGTGTTCCCGGCGGTGGACGTCAACCCGTCCGGCACCCGCCGCGACGAGCTGATCATGTCGCCGGACGAGGCAGCGGTCATCCACAAGCTGCGGCGCGTGCTGTCCGGCCTGGATTCGCATCAGGCGATCGACCTGCTGATCGACCGGTTGCGCAAGTCGAAGAACAATATGGAATTCCTGGTGCAGGTCTCCAAGACCGCGCCGGGTGCTCTGGACGAGTAGTACTCCCGCGTTCGTGCGGGCTCGCCGGTGTCGCGACGGGCTCGCACGGACCACGGGACGTATATCCGGCGAGCGAGCCGTGTCCTCGCCGGACGCCCACCCCGCTGAGGTCCTGCTGTGGCAGGGCCTCAGCGGCGTTTTCGGGTGGGGGAGTAGAAGATTCGTCCGACCAGCACCGCACCGAAAATCAATCCGCCGAGGATCAGCGCGGTGGCGGCGGTGAGACCGCCGGTCGGCAGCGCGGTCGTGGTGAACTGATAGGGCTCGGTATCACCGGCCGCTCCGGGCGTGCTGAGCGCGGCGGCCCGATCCGCGGGTGCCGCCCACCAGCAGATGGCGATCGTCACCGACAAAACCGTCAAGACTGCTCCGGCGAGGATTTCCGCGCGCCAACCCCCCGGCAGGACGCGAAGCCTACGGCTGATCGCCGATCCGGGAGACCGCGACCCCCGAGCCCCCCGAGCGGTGTGCTGATTCACTGCGTTCCCTCCTGCCGTAGCCGGTTCCGGCCCGCTGCCGATAATCTATGAACACCCCTGTTCATATTCACGAGTAGCCGACTACCCGAGTTCAGCCTGGCTCGAGAGCTGCGAATACGCGCGCCCGTACTTCCTGGGGGACCACCTTAGGGCCTGCTCGGGGAATAAACATACCTGTTCCCCGTTTTGGGAACATCGCGCGGCGGATCCGGCCCGGAACAAAACCGCTACGGATCGGCGTTTACACTGCTTAGTTGGCAACAATGCCTAGTCGGTTCCGGTTCACGTCCCGCTTCGCGAGGCGACCCGGCGACCATCGAAAGGACATCCATGAAGGCAGGAATCCACCCCACATACGTGGAGACGACCGTCGTCTGCGGTTGTGGGAATACTTTCCAGACTCGCAGCACCAAGGAGTCGGGCCGCATCAACGTCGAGGTCTGCTCGCAGTGCCACCCGTTCTACACGGGCAAGCAGAAGATCCTCGACACCGGCGGCCGTGTCGCTCGCTTCGAGGCTCGCTACGGCAAGCGCACCCCGAAGAAGGCCGACGCCAAGTAGCTACCCCGCCGACGCCCGTCCTACGAACCCCGTAGGCCGGGCGTCGGTGCTTTCGGCCTCCGCTCCGCCACGGCGGGTTCGCGGCCCCGGAAGTCTCACCGCTGAGCCCGTGCCGGGCACCCGTTCCTCGCACCCGCCGCGCGTCTCGGCGGCGAGGCGGGCGGCGAACGTCGACGGTGGAAGCTGCGGGGAAATGTTGGAACCGACGAACGAGAATCGCACAGAGGAGCTCCCGCGATGGCCGATGTGACGGCCCCGTCCGCGATCGACGACATCCTGGCCGAACACGCCGGGCTGGAGACGCAGCTGTCCGATCCGGCACTGCACAACAATCCGGCCGAGGCCCGGCGTGTGGGTAAGCGGTTCGCAGAGCTGGCTCCGATCATGTCCGCGTACACCAAACTGCGGACCGCGCGCGAGGATTTGAGCGCCGCGCGCGAGCTGGCCGCGGACGACGCGTCCTTCGCCGCCGAGGTGCCGGATCTGGAAGAGCAGGTGCAGGAACTGGAGAAGACGCTCACCGACCTGCTCGCGCCGCGCGATCCGCACGACGCCGACGATGTGGTGCTCGAGGTGAAATCCGGCGAGGGCGGTGAGGAATCCGCGCTGTTCGCCTCGGATCTGGCCCGGATGTACATCCGCTATGCCGAGCGACGCGGCTGGAAGGTCGAGATTCTCGACGCCACCATCTCCGATCTCGGCGGCTACAAGGAAGCCACGATCACCATCAAGAGTCGCGAGCCCAGTCGTGACGGCGTGTGGTCCCGGCTGAAATTCGAGGGCGGCGTGCACCGCGTGCAGCGGGTGCCGGTGACCGAATCCCAGGGACGTATCCACACCTCGGCCGCGGGAATCCTGATCTATCCCGAACCCGACGAGGTCGAGCAGGTGCAGATCGACGAGGGTGATCTGCGCATCGACGTCTATCGCTCCTCCGGTAAGGGCGGTCAGGGCGTCAACACCACCGACTCGGCCGTGCGCATCACCCATCTGCCCACTGGCATCGTGGTGACCTGTCAGAACGAGCGGTCCCAGCTGCAGAACAAGATCCGCGCGATGCAGGTGCTCGCGGCCCGGCTGCAACTGCTGGCCGAGGAACAGGCAGATGCCGAGGCAGCCGCGGGCCGCGCCAGCCAGATTCGCACCGTGGACCGCTCGGAGCGGATTCGCACCTACAACTTCCCGGAGAACCGGATCACCGACCACCGCATCGGATTCAAGGCGCACAACCTGGACGCGGTGCTGGACGGGGACCTGGACGCCCTGCTCGACGCACTCGGCGAGGCCGACCGCGCCGCCCGCTTGGCCGCCGAGTAATCCCGGTACCGCACGATTATGTTGCTGGACAAGATTTCGGCCCTGGGCTCGTTTCGTCCCCACTGCGAAGCGTCTCTATCCGCTGGGAGTCGCCCGCGAAGCGATAGGTTCAGCAACACCAACTCCAAGATTTTCGGCGCGGGCTCGTCGCTTTACAGCGCCGAAAACCCCGCCGGCGCGAAGCGGAGGCCAAGGACACAGTGAGTCGTGTTTCGCTACGTCCGGCGATCCTCGAGGCCGCCGGGCAGCTTCAGGCTGCCGGCGTGCACAGTCCGCATACCGACGCCGAATTCCTTGCCGCCCACGTGCTCGGGGTGGAGCGTTCGCGGCTCGCGCTGACGCCGATGCTGAGCGCCGAACAACTCGGGGAATTCCGCAAACTGGTGGACCGGCGCGCGGAACGTGTTCCGCTGCAACATCTCACGGGCATCGCCGCGATGGGTGAGATCGATCTGGCGGTCGGCCCGGGGGTGTTCGTCCCTCGTCCGGAAACCGAATTGCTGTTCGCCTGGGCGCTGGCACATCTCGAGGCGGTACAGCTGGTGACACCTCGGCACGAACATCCGCCGATCGTGGTGGATCTGTGTACCGGATCGGGCGCGCTGGCCCTGGCGATCGCGCACGCGCGTCCCGATGCCGAGGTGTACGCGGTCGAGATCGACCCGGCGGCCCGCGAGTGGGCGCGCCGCAATGCCGATGCTCGAGCCGCGCAGGGGGATACGCCGATACATCTGCACGCCGGCGACGTCACCGATCCGAATGTGTTGTCGCCATTGAACGGTCGTGTGGACGTACTGGTCGCCAATCCGCCCTACATCCCCGAGGGCGCGCCCCTGGATCCCGAGGTGGCCGAGCACGATCCACACCGAGCCCTGTTCGGTGGCCCCGACGGCCTGTCCGTGATCACCCCGATGATCGACACCGTCACCCGCCTGCTCCGCGCGGACGGCGTGGCCGCTGTGGAACACGACGACACCAACGGCCCCCAGGTCGCCGCCCTGTTCGCGAACACCGGCCGATTCACCGCGATCGTCGAACATCCGGACCTCGCGGGCAAACCCCGCTTCGTCGCCGCCCGCCGTACCGCCGACTGAGCGCTCAATCTTCGTGGTGGCTACCGACCTGCACCACAACGATCTCGGTATCGGTCACGTAGTAGATCAGTCGGTGTTCCAGGGTGATTCGTCTCGACCAGTGCCCGGCCAATTTGTGACGCAGCGGTTCGGGCTTGCCGATACCGGTGAACGGATCTGCCAGCACGGCTTCGATCAGTTTGTCGGCTGCTTTCAGCACGGTACGGTCGGGAGCGAGCCAAGCCGAGTAACTGGCCCAGCCTCGCGAGGTGAAGGAGAGCTTACGGTCTGCGGCCATCAAGCATCCGGATCCAGCAGTTCGTGCATTTCGGTCTCACCGCGACGCGCAGCATCGGCGGAAGCGAGCAGATGAACGCTGCCATGAGTGGACAGAACGTAGAGCGTTTCCTGTAGGGAGTCCCAATCGGACTCCGCGACGAGCACCGCGTTCTCCCCGCTCTTGGTAACCACCGTGACCGGGTTGTGGTCGTCGTTCACCTGCTTTACCAGGCCGAATAGATTCTGTCGCACGCTCGAGATCGGTAGCGCGGTCATGGATGCGGCACCTCCTTATTCTGTACAAGATATCGTACAAGTAATGGTGACGTGGAAGACGTAAGTTGAACTTCCGGAAAATAGCTCTGAATAAGATGCAAATAGCTCTGTCTTAGAGGTAATCTGAGGTGGTGCGGACGGCCGAGGAAGGTGTCACCGCCGGTCCGGAGAACTCTCCGGAGCTGGTCGGCGGCATGTTGGGGGTGTTCGGGCGGTTCCGGCGACAGGTGCGCAGGCTGGCCGGGCGGGCATTCGATCAGCCGGGAATCAGCGATGCGCAGGCGGAGTTCCTTCGGCTCGTCTCGCGCAATCCGGGGATCTCGGTGAAGGCCGCCGCCGCGGAGCTGGGGCTGGCGCCCAACAGTGTGTCGACCTTCGTCAGCGCGCTGGTGAAGGCGGATCTGCTCGTGCGCGAGCAGGATCCGGACGATCGCCGGGCGTCACGGTTGAGCCTGCCCTCGGAGGTGCAGCTCTCGGTGGACGAAACCCGAAGGCGCAGACATCAACTCGTCGGCGCCGCGCTCGACGAGCTCACCGAGGTCGAACGCCGGGACCTGGTTCGCGGTTTGGCCGTGGTCGACAAGCTGACCGATCTGCTGCACGAACGTGAACATCGGAAATGAACGGCATGCCGCAATGCACGAATCCGCCCGCAGCGGAGGAACATTCGGCACGAGCGAGAACGGGGGAGTGCGATGACGGCGAAATCCGTTGAGCCACCCGGTGCTATCCCCGCCGTGGAATGCGTCGGCCTGACGCATCGCTACGGCGACCACACCGTCGTGAACGATCTGCATCTGCGTATCGAACGCGGTGAGGTCTTCGGACTGCTCGGACCCAACGGCGCGGGCAAGACCACCACGATCCGGTTGCTGACCACCCTGATGCCGATCCAGCACGGCCGGGTCACCATGTTCGGGCGGCAAGTCGGCAGGGACAACACCTCGATCCGCTACAACCTCGGCTACGTGCCGCAGCAGTTGTCCATCGAGGCCGCGCTGACCGGGCGGCAGAACGTCGCGTGGTTCGCGCGGCTGTTCGACGTCCCGCGCCGCGAGCGCGCCGAACGTGTCGAACAGGTACTGGCCGCGATGGATCTGCTCGATGTCGCCGATCGGCTCGCGGCCGGTTACTCCGGCGGTATGGTGCGCCGCCTGGAACTGGCGCAGGCGCTGGTCAATCGGCCCGCCCTGCTGATCCTGGACGAGCCGACCGTCGGGCTGGACCCGATCGCCCGCGATGGCGTGTGGGAGCGAGTGCGCGAACTGCGGCACAGCTTCGGCACGACCGTGCTGCTCACCACCCACTACATGTCCGAGGCCGATGTGCTGTGCGATCGAATCGCCTTGCTGCACAAGGGTATTCTGCGGGCGGTCGGTTCGCCGGCGGAGCTGAAGGCCGCCCTGGGCGCACAGGCCACGCTGGAAGACGTATTCCGGCACCACGCCGGCGCCGGGTTGGAAGAAGACTCGAATACCGAGGGAGGGCTGCGCGGTGTCCGAAACACACGCCGAACCGCTCAACGTGCCGGCTGAATTCCCGCCGCTGCGCCAGGCTCCGCGCGGCTTGGGCCGCGCGGGGGCGCTGAGTTCGCGGATGGGGACGTTCGCGCTGGTGGAGTTGCAGAAACTGCGCCACGATCGCACCGAACTGTTCACCCGCGCGGTGCAGCCCGCACTGTGGATGCTGATCTTCGGCACCACCTTCTCCCGGCTGCACAGCATCCCCACCGGCTCGCTGCCCTATCTGGACTTCCTCGCGCCCGGCGTGATCGCGCAGTCGGCGCTGTTCATCGCGATTCTGTACGGCATCCAGCTGATCTGGGACCGGGACGCCGGAATTCTGAACAAACTCCTGGTCACCCCGACCCCGCGCGCGGCGCTGATCACCGGTAAGTGCTTCGCGGTCGGGGTGCGTTCGGTGGCGCAGGTACTGATCATCGTGGTGCTGTCGCTGCTGATGGGCGTGCACCTGACGATGAATCCGCTGAAACTGCTCGGCGCGGTGGTCGCGGTGATCCTGGGCGCGTCCTTCTTCGCCTGCCTGTCGATGTCCATCGCGGGCCTGGTGACCAAGCGCGACCGGCTGATGGGCATCGGCCAGGCGATCACCATGCCGCTGTTCTTCGCCTCCAACGCGCTGTACCCGATCGATCTCATGCCCGGGTGGTTACGTGTGATCAGTCACGTCAATCCGCTCAGCTACGAGGTGGACGCCCTGCGCGGTCTGCTCATCGGCGCGGCCGACCATCTATGGGTCGACATGGGCGTACTCGTATCGGCGGCGGTACTCGGAATCGCCTGTGCCTCTGGCCTTCTGGGCCGGTTGGTGCGGTGATTCGCCGGTGTCGAGAGTCCCGCCGCACCTTCGTTCGCGCCAGCAAATACACTCACCCGGGTGAGTATCGTCTACGACTGCTCCGATCCCGACTCACGTGCCGCCGGGCTGACCGCCGCGCGGACGACGTTGAAATCCGGACGGCTCGCGGTCATCCCCACCGACACCGTGTACGGACTGGCGGCAGATGCCTTCGATTCCGGGGCGGTCGCCGATCTGCTGGCCGCCAAGCGCCGCGGCCGCGATATGCCGGTGCCGGTGCTGGTGGGGTCCTGGAACACCATCGACGGACTCGTGTTCTCCGTATCGCAGCAGGCGCGCGATCTGATCCGCGCGTTCTGGCCGGGCGGATTGAGTTTGGTTGTGCAGCAAGCCCCTTCGCTGGCGTGGGATCTGGGCGACGCCCGCGGCACGGTGATGCTGCGGATGCCGCTGCATCCGGTGGCGCTGGAACTGCTCCGGGAGGTCGGCCCGCTGGCGGTGTCCAGCGCGAACGTCTCCGGACAGCCCGCGGCCACGACGGTGCAGGAGGCGCGCGATCAGCTCGGCGAGCTGGTGGGCGTGTACCTGGACGGCGGACCGGCCGATCACGGCGTCCCCTCGACGATCGTGGACCTCACCGCGGACAGCCCGCGCATCCTGCGCGAGGGCGCGGTGACCGCGGAACAGGTGGGCGAGGTGCTCGGCATCGCGCCGGGGGACCTCACGATCCGAGCGTCACGGTGACGGCCTGGTAGATGATATTCAGCCAGGGCGCGGTCGTTCCGCTGCGCGAGCTTCTGCTGGTCCTGCTCGTGTCGACGGTGGTGACTCTGCTGTCCACCGGTGGTATTCGGGTGCTGGCGATCAAGTTCGGCGCGGTCGCGATTCCGCGCGAACGTGACGTGCACGTCAAGCCGATCCCGCGGATGGGCGGGGTCGGGATCTATCTGGGCGTGGTGGCCGCGGTGCTGTTCGCCCATCAGCTGCCCGCGCTGCGGCGGGGTTTCGACTATCCGCACGACGTCCCCGCGGTCATGGTCGCGGGCACCCTCATCGTGCTGGTCGGCATCATCGACGACCGCTGGGGCCTGGACGCGCTGACCAAATTCGTCGGCCAGATCACCGCTGCCTGCGTGATGGCCGTGATGGGTTTGAGCTGGGTCGCGATCTACAACCCGTTCACCAACACCACGGTGGTGCTGGACCAGCTCTACGGCGGCGCGGTGACGGTGATCATCACCGTCACCATGATCAACGCGTGGAACTTCGTCGACGGTCTGGACGGTCTGGCCGGTGGTCTGGGCGTGATCGCCGCGCTCGCGGTCTTCGTCTTCGCCGCCGGACTGCTGTATCAGCAGGGCGGCGCCACGGACGGTTATCCGCCGGCGATGCTGGCCGCCGCGCTCGCGGGCGGCTGCCTGGGATTCCTGCCGCACAATTTCCAGCCCGCCCGGATATTCATGGGCGATTCCGGATCGATGCTGATCGGGCTCATGTTGGCGGCGGTCTCCACCGGCGCCTCGGGCCGGATTCCGCTGACCGGGTACGGCGCCCGCGACATCGTCGGCTTGCTGTCGCCGTTACTGCTGGTCGGCGCGGTGATGTTCATCCCGGTGCTGGATCTGGTGATGGCGATCGTGCGCCGGGTGCGCGCGGGCGTGAGCTTCTCCACTCCGGACAAGATGCACCTGCATCACCGGCTGCTGCAGATCGGACATTCCCAGCGTCGCGTCGTGCTGACGATCTATCTGTGGGTCGGCGTGCTGGCCTTCGGCGCGGTCGGCTCCTCGCTCATCGATCGGCGGCTGGTGGTGCTGTTGTTCGCCGCCGGTCTGGTGTGCGCGTTGGTACTCACCGCGGTGCCCTCGCTGCGCGAGGCAGTGGGGCTGCGCAAGCGCCGGTCCGTCTCCGGCGATCCGGTGCCGAACGGGCCGGAAGTAAGCGGCGAGTAAACTTCGCGGCGTGACCACGGCATCGCAATCCCATCCGGACGCTCCCTTGCGGGCGGCGCTGCGCTACGGCATCGCCGGATTGATCGCGCTGGTGGTGATCTCGTGTGTGCTGGCCACGATCTTCGCGGGTCTGCCCGGTCTGTGGGGCGCGGTGATCGGCTCGGCCATCGGCGGGTTCTTCATCCTGACCACCGCCGCGCTGGTGCTGTTCAGTGCGCGATTGGAGACCGGCATCCAGGGCATGGTGATGCTGGGCAGCTGGGTCGGCAAACTTCTGGTTGTCCTGCTCGTGGTCGCGGTGCTGAAGCAGTTCGACTTCTACGACCGGATGTCGTTGTTCCTGACCGTGGTGGGCGCGCTGCTCATCGTTCTGGGCGCGGAGACGTACGGCGTACTGCGCCAACGGGTTCCGGTCGTGACCCCGCCGGGCGAGGGCTCCGGACAAGATCGTTCAAAACTGTGAGCGATACCCCCTACACGTTGTCGTAGATGGCTTGGTAAACTCTTTACCGTAAGCATCCGATCAGTGGGGGCGATCATTGCGATCCGGCCATTGCCGGTATGCTTGCAGCCGTGCCGAGCCTTAAGGGGGTTCGGCTCTGCACCGTCGACGATGTCGCCGACGTACAGACGCCTCGAGCGGGTTCTTCCCCGCCTCAGCTGCTGACGAACTTCGAGCCGACCCTAGTCGACCCACCTGATCGTCAATGTCCGATCGAACCGCGGGAGACCCTTGACATCCCGCGGCCCGAACACGGGAGAGAACGCTGAGCGTCACCAATCTGGCGGGCGAGTTCCACGCGCCCTCGCTGTCCGACTTCTTCCCTTCGGCGGTGCTGTTCGGCGGGACTCCTTTCGAGCTCAACCGTTTGATGCTGATCCGCATCGTCATGGCCGCGGTTCTGATCGCCTTCATGGCGCTGGCGTTCCGCAGCCCCAAACTCGTACCGCGCGGTCTGCAGAATGTCGCCGAATACGGTCTCGTATTCGTGCGTGAGCAGATCTGCTTCGAGGTACTGGGCAAGGAAACCGGCAAGAAGTTCTTCCCGCTGATCGCGTCGATCTTCTTCGCCGTCCTGTTCCTGAACTTCTCCAGCGTGATCCCGTTCCTGAACATCTCCTCGAACGCGCGCATCGGCATGCCGCTGGTGCTGGCGATTGTCGCGTACATCGCGTTCAACTACATCGGCATCAAGAAGTACGGCTTCTGGAAGTACATGCGCTCGTCCATCGTGGTGCCCAATGTGCCGCCCGCGATGCACGTGCTGCTGATTCCGATCGAATTCATCTCGACCTTCATCCTGCGCCCGTTCACGCTCACCGTGCGACTCATGGCGAACATGCTGGCCGGACACATCATGCTGGTGTTGTTCTTCAGCGCCACGCAGTTCTTCCTGTTCGACGGCGCCGCGTGGATGAAGGGCCTGTCCCCGTTCTCGCTGGCCGGCGGCTTCGCCTTCACGCTGTTCGAAATGCTGGTGATTTTCCTGCAGGCCTACGTTTTCGCGCTGCTGACAGCCGTGTACATCGGCCTGGCGCAGCACGCCGATTCGCACTGACCGCGCATACGCGCCCACAGACAACCGCACACCGACTGACCCACACACCCTGCGGTGTGGGCAACAGAAAGGGATAGAAAACTCATGAGCCTCTCCAACGTGGCCACCACCCTCGCCGAGAACACCCAGACGGTGAAGGGCTACGGCGCCGTCGGTTACGGCCTGGCCGCCATCGGCCCGGGTATCGGCGTCGGCATCGTCGTCGGTAAGGCGATCGAGGGCATCGCCCGGCAGCCCGAGCTGCAGGGCACCATCCGGACCAACATGTTCCTGGGTATCGCGTTCACCGAGGCCCTGGCGCTCATCGGTCTCGTCGCCGGCTTCATCTTCTGATTGCCATGAACGGGATTGTTTTGCTCGCGGCCGACAGCGGTTCGGATCCGAACCCGCTGCTGCCGGAGCCGTACGACATCTTCTGGTCGGCGGTGGTCTTCATCGTCGTCGCCGTCGTGTTCTTCAAGTACGTTGTCCCGCGCTTGAGCAAGGTGCTCGACGAACGTTCGGAGAAGATCGAAGGCGGGCTCGAGAAAGCCGAGGCCGCACAGGCGCAGGCACAGGAAACGCTGGCGCAGTACCAGCAGCAGCTGGCCGACGCCCGGCTCGAGGCCGCGCGCATCCGTGAAGAGGCGCGCACCCAGGGCCAGCAGATCCTCGCGCAGCTGCGCGCGGAGGCCCAGGCCGAGGCGGACCGCATCGTGGCCACCGGCCACACGCAGCTCGAGGCCCAGCGTCAGCAGATCGTCACCGAACTTCGTGCCGAGCTCGGCCACACCGCGGTCGATCTCGCCGAGAAGATCATCGGCCAGTCGGTTGCCGATGAGGCCAAACAGGCCGCCTCCATCGACCGGTTTCTTGCAGAATTGGATCTGCGGGCCGGTATCGGGGTCGGAAGGTAGCGAGATGCCCGGGCGGGTCAGCGGGCGGAGCCAACCGAGCCGACAGCGGGGCGTCACCACGTCGGTTGTCGCGTGCAGGCATAATCCAACAAAGCCTGGGCGGGTCGGCGGCCGGAAGCGGCAGCGATGTGCGACCACACGGGCCGCCACGCACAGGCAGGAGCCAACACAGTGAAAGTGGGAAGCATGTACGCAGGGAGCCGCGAGGCGAATTCCCGTGCGCGGGAAGCTCTTTCGGCTGCTCTCACCGGGAGTGACACCGTCGCCGCCACGACGGGATCCGAACTGTTCGCCGTGGTCGACGTCCTGGACGGCGAGCGCTCGCTGCGTGTCGCGCTCGCGGACAAGTCGGTGTCGAGTTCGGCGCGCGCCGAACTGGCCGAACGCCTGTTCGGCGGCAAGATCAGCGCGGCCACGCAGGCCGTGCTGACCACTGCCGTCGCCCAGGACTGGTCCCGGAGCCGGGACCTGGTCGACACCCTGGTGCTGCTCGGCCGGGAGGCGCTGCTGCGCGCGGCCGCCGATCGCGGGCGCATCGACGCGGTCGAGGACGAGCTGTTCCGGCTCGGCCGGGTCGTCGAGGACAATCCGGAACTCGAGCAGGCGCTGGCCGACCGCGGTAAGTCGGCGCAGGCCAAGCGTGAGCTGGTCGCGCGCCTGCTCACCGGCAAGGTCGAGGACATCACCCTGCAGCTGGCCGAGCAGGCGGTCAGCCGCTCGCGCGGCGACGTGGGCGGGGTCTTCGACGAGTTGTCCGATCTGGCCGCGTCGCTGCGTAAGCAGATCGTGGCCCATGTGCGTGCGGCGACCGAACTGACGCCGCAGCAGCGCGAGCAATTGGCGGCCTCGCTGCAGCGCATCTACGACAAGCCGATCACGGTGCATGTGCAGGTCGATCCGAGCCTTCTGGCCGGTGTCGTCGTGCACGTCGGCGACGATGTGATCGACGGCAGTGCCGTGGGCCGGCTACAGCGGCTGCGTCAGTCCCTGACCTAGAGGGCGCTGACGGAAGCGGCGGCCACCCCACCCGACATTCGAGACCAGGCCGCCTGGGCGGGTCAGCGGCCGGAGGCGGCAGCGTAGCGTAGCCACGGAGGCCGCCCCGCACAGGCAGAATCCAACACAGCGAGAGCAGGAAGAACATGGCGGAGCTGACGATCTCCCCCGACGAGATCCGTAGCGCGATCCAGAGCTACACCCAGGCCTACACCCCCGAGACCTCCATCGAGGAGGTCGGTACGGTCACCGACACCAGCGACGGTATCGCCCACGTCAGTGGCCTGCCTTCGGCGATGGCGAACGAGCTGCTCGAATTCCCGGGTGGCGTGCAGGGCGTCGCGCTGAACCTGGAGGACACCGAGATCGGTGCGGTCATCCTGGGTGAGTTCGACTCCATCGAGGAGGGCCAGACCGTCCGGCGTACCGGCGACGTGCTGTCGGTGCCGGTCGGCGACAAATTCCTCGGCCGCGTGGTCGACCCGCTCGGCGCGCCGATCGACGGCCTCGGCGATATCGAGGCCGACGACCGCCGCGTGCTGGAGCTGCAGGCCGCCACGGTGCTCCAGCGTCAGCCCGTCGGCGAGCCGATGGCGACCGGCATCACCGCCATCGACGCGCTGACCGCGATCGGCCGCGGCCAGCGTCAGCTGGTCATCGGCGACCGCAAGACCGGTAAGACCGCGGTCTGCATCGACGCCATCCTGAACCAGAAGGCGAACTGGGAGTCGGGCGACCCGACCAAGCAGATGCGCTGCATCTACGTCGCCATCGGTCAGAAGGGTTCCACCATCGCGGGCGTGAAGGCCGCGCTGGAAGCGCACGGCGCGATGGAGTACACCACCATCGTCGCGGCGCCCGCGTCGGACTCGGCCGGCTTCAAATGGCTTGCGCCGTACACCGGTTCGGCCATCGGCCAGCACTGGATGTACCAGGGCAAGCACGTGCTGATCGTGTTCGACGACCTGTCCAAGCAGGCCGAGGCGTACCGCGCGATCTCGCTGCTGCTGCGTCGCCCGCCGGGCCGCGAGGCGTACCCGGGTGACGTCTTCTACCTGCACTCGCGTCTGCTCGAGCGTTGCGCAAAGCTGTCCGACGAGATGGGCGCCGGTTCGATGACCGGTCTGCCGATCATCGAGACCAAGGCCGGTGACGTCTCCGCGTTCATCCCGACCAACGTCATCTCCATCACCGACGGCCAGGTCTTCCTGGAGTCGGACCTGTTCAACAAGGGTGTGCGCCCGGCGATCAACGTCGGTACCTCCGTCTCCCGTGTCGGTGGCGCCGCGCAGACCAAGGGGATGAAGCAGGTCGCCGGTTCGCTGCGTCTGGAGCTGGCCCAGTACCGCGAGCTGGAGGCGTTCTCCGCCTTCGCCTCCGACCTGGACGCCGCTTCGCTGGCTCAGCTCGAGCGCGGTGCGCGCTGGGTCGAGCTGCTCAAGCAGGACCAGTACTCCCCGGTCGCGGTCGAGGACCAGATCGTCTCGATCTTCCTGGTCGACGCCGGCTACTACGACACGGTGCCGGTTGGCGACGTCCGCCGGTTCAACGCCGAACTGCTCGAGAGCCTGCACCGCGGTGCGGCCGCCGCGTTCAAGGCGATCGAGGGCGGCAAGAAGATCGAGGGCGAGACCGCCGATCTGCTCAAGGCCGAGACCGACAAGTTCAAGCAGGGCTTCATCGCCTCCGACGGCAGCCGCGTGGTGAACGAGGCCGCGGCCGGTCAGCTGGACCACGAAGAGGTCGAGTCCGTGTCCGTCCACCGCAAGCACGTCGAGAAGTAAGCGCGAGCAGCCAATGCGATTGTCGGACAGCCGTACACAGAATGAAGGGAGTGAATAGCCGATGGCCAATATTCGCGAACTGCGCTCCCGCATTCGTAGTGTGAGTTCGATCAAGAAGATCACCAAGGCCCAGGAGCTGATCGCCACCTCGCGGATCAGCCGGGCCCAGGCCCGGGTGGCCGCGGCCAAGCCGTATGCGGAGGAGATCACCAAGGTGCTCGGCGAACTCGCCGGCGCCTCGCAGAATCTCTCGCATCCGCTGCTGACCGAGCGGGCCGAGCCCACTCGGGCCGCGATCCTGGTGATCACCAGCGACCGCGGTATGTGTGGTGGGTACAACTCGAACGTGCTCAAGCGCGCCGAGGAACTCATGACGACGCTGCGCTCCGAGGGCAAGGAGCCGGTGATCTACGTGATGGGCGCCAAGGGCCTGTCGTACTACACCTTCCGCAACCGCCGCCCGATGGGCTCGTGGACCGGATTCTCCCAGCAGCCGCACTACACCGACGCCTCCGCCGCGTGCAACCACCTGGTGGAAGCGTTCATGGCGGGTGCGCAGGGCGAGGTGCCCGCGCCGAACGGCGAAGGCACCATCGCCGGTGTGGACGAGTTGCACATCGTCTACACCCGGTTCGTGTCGATGCTGTCGCAGACGCCCGAAGTGCGCCGGCTCGCGCCGATCCACGTGGACATCATCGAGGAGACCTACGACCTCGGCGAGGACATGATGTCCGATTCGCCGACCGCGCAGATTTCCTCGCTGTACGAGTTCGAGCCGGATGCGGACCGGTTGCTCGGCGCACTGCTGCCGAAGTACATCAATACCCGCATCTACTCGTCGTTGCTCGAAGCCGCGGCCTCGGAGTCGGCCGCGCGCCGCACCGCGATGAAGGCGGCCACCGATAACGCCAACGACCTGGTCAACAATCTGACCCGGCAGGCGAACTCGATCCGGCAGGCCAACATCACGCAGGAAATCAGCGAGATCGTCGGTGGCGCGAACGCGCTGGCGGCGGCGTCGGATCGCGACTAGCCCACTGCCCACCCCAGAGAGAGAAAAATGACCGCAGCTGTCACTCAAGACAACAAGAGCCGGGCGGGCGCTGGTACAGGCCGCGTCGCCCGAGTCATCGGCCCCGTCGTCGACGTCGAGTTCCCCCGGGGTTCCATCCCCGAGCTCTACAACGCCCTGCACGCGCAGGTCACCCTGCCCTCGGTGGCCAAGACGCTGACCCTCGAGGTCGCGCAGCACCTGGGCGACAACATCGTGCGCACCATCTCGATGCAGCCCACCGACGGCCTGGTCCGCGGCGTGGAGGTCGAGGACACCGGCAAGCCGATCTCGGTTCCCGTGGGCGACGTGGTCAAGGGCCACGTCTTCAACGCCCTCGGCGACTGCCTGGACACCCCCGGCCTGGGCCGGGACGGCGAGCAGTGGGGCATCCACCGCGAGCCGCCGCCGTTCGACCAGCTCGAGGGTAAGACCGAGATCCTGGAGACCGGCATCAAGGTCATCGACCTGCTGACCCCGTACGTGAAGGGCGGCAAGATCGGTCTGTTCGGTGGCGCCGGCGTCGGCAAGACCGTTCTGATCCAGGAGATGATCACCCGTATCGCGCGTGAGTTCTCCGGTACGTCCGTGTTCGCGGGCGTCGGTGAGCGCACCCGTGAGGGCACCGACCTGCACCTGGAAATGGAAGAGATGGGCGTGTTGCAGGACACCGCCCTCGTCTTCGGCCAGATGGACGAGCCGCCGGGCACCCGTATGCGCGTGGCCCTCTCGGCGCTGACCATGGCGGAGTACTTCCGCGATGTGCAGAACCAGGACGTGCTGCTGTTCATCGACAACATCTTCCGGTTCACCCAGGCCGGTTCCGAGGTCTCGACCCTGCTGGGCCGGATGCCCTCGGCCGTCGGTTACCAGCCGACCCTGGCCGACGAGATGGGTCAGCTGCAGGAGCGGATCACCTCGACCCGTGGTCGTTCGATCACCTCGATGCAGGCGATCTACGTTCCCGCGGACGACTACACCGACCCCGCCCCGGCGACCACCTTCGCCCACCTGGACGCGACCACCGAGCTCTCCCGCCCGATTTCGCAGAAGGGTATCTACCCCGCTGTCGACCCGCTGACCTCGACCTCCCGCATCCTGGAGGCCTCGATCCTGGGTGATCGGCACTTCGCGGTGGCCAACGAGGTCAAGCGAATCCTGCAGAAGTACAAGGAACTTCAGGACATCATCGCCATTCTGGGCATGGACGAGCTCTCCGAGGAGGACAAGGTCCTCGTCGGCCGCGCCCGTCGCCTGGAGAAGTTCCTGGGCCAGAACTTCATCGTCGCCGAGAAGTTCACCGGTCAGCCGGGTTCGGTCGTCCCGCTGGAGCAGACCATCGACGACTTCGAGCGCGTCTGCAAGGGCGAGTTCGACCACTTCCCCGAGCAGGCGTTCAACTCCTGCGGTGGCCTGGACGACGTCGAGGCGGCTGCGAAGAAGATCGCCGGGAAGTAGCCCATCATGGCGGATATGTCAGTGGATATGGTCGCCATCGAGCGACGGCTGTGGTCGGGACAGGCGAGTTTCGTCAGCGCCCAGACCACCGAGGGGCAGATCGGTATTCTGCACGGCCACGAGCCGGTCCTGGGCCAGCTGGTCGAGGGCGGGATCGTCACCATCGTCAGCTCCGAGGGCGAGCGCATCGTCGCGGCGGTGAACGGCGGATTCTTCTCCGTAACGGGGTCGACCGTGCGAATTCTGGCCGAGACGGCGGATTTCGCGGACGATGTGGACGTCGAGGCCGCGCGTGCGGTTATCGCCGATCCGAATGCCTCCGAACAGGACAAGAACGCCGCGGAAGGTCGTCTGCGGGCGGTGGAGCTGAGCGCTCGCCCCTGAGAAGTTCTTCACGACAACCGAATTCGATGAACCGCGCGGCGGTTCCGGACATTTCCGGGCCGCCGCGCGGTTTTTGTTTCGTGACACTCCGGCTTCACCTGATCACCCAATTGGTTGGCGCGGCTCGGCCGCTACGTGCTCTCCGGGCGCCGCGCGAGCGGACACGTTCGTACCAGTGCCCAACGGACATATCGAAGGCTCCGGAGCGAAAATCACCAGTACCGGTGAGCACGCGGCGGTTTCACCATCGCCGGCTGCCAACGGCGCCGGACGTACCACCTGATCAGCGGTGATGTGGCGGTCGATCTGCAAACTGCGAACGGTGTGGTCGGTCCGAACAACGGCGCGCGAAACAAACCGGGCACGAACGACTTTTCGCCCACGGCGCGTCCGGGCTGACAGTCGCGCTATCTCGTCGGATGCCAGGTAGCGCGCTGGGATCGTTCGGTCCGTCGCTGTCCACGAGCCCGACGGTCGCCGCCGGCCTGTCCTTGCCGATCAGCCCCGGCGAGGTCGAAGGGGTGCAGATCGATAACAAGGACATGACCGAGTCCGGCCGGTATTACCTGAATTACCAGGATGTTCCGATAGATATTCAGGGTTGCGCCGGATATGCGCAGGCCCGCCAGTTCGCGGTCGTCTGCGCCAATTTTCACAAGGTCACTCTCTACGGCCAGTCGTTCAGCATCGGCTGATCACACCGTCATTTTTCGCGAGGAAACACATGATTCTCCGCAAATCTGTGCGATGTGGCCGCGTGATCGGTCCGCCGGCGGCGGTGGCCGCCGGTTCGGGATGTCCACCTCGGGCACAGTGAATGCCGACGCTTTCATATAGCAGTCGAACACCGTGATCATGCGCACCCTCGGCGACGGCACCGTCGTACACATATCCCTGCCGGACCAGTCGGCCAAGGTCAGCAGTTGGATGGGCGCGACGCCGCCGCATCGCAATGTATGGACCTCCGCGCGAGTCGTCGCCGACGTCTCCGGTCCCGGCGCATCCTCGGCTTCCATCGAGCTGAACCCGGGCTACGTGGTGGGATGCCAGGTCGAGCTGACCATCAGCCGGACGATTACGGCAACGAGAGTCACAAGGCGCACCCGACGGTGACCGGCCCGCACGCCGGTGTGAGCTGGACCGATGACGCCTTCGCGGTCAACGGGTGCGGCGGATACGCGCAGGCGCGGGCGTTCGCCTTCGCCGATGTCTCGACCAAAGCGGGGGAGATGTCATCTCGGTTTGGGGAGTGCCGTTCACCATGGGCTGAGCCCCGCGGATCACCGCACGCGACCATGCGCCGGTGCGTGTGCGCTGGTGACCCGGTCGCCATTGTCGTGCGAAAGACTTCGGAACACCTTGTGCGCGTGCGGCTTTCGCGAGTGCGCCGAATTCGCCCCGGGCGCCGCCGGAAAGGCTCCGCGGCTGGGGTGGACCGGCCGATTTCCGGTGCGGGGGTGTTTGTAGACTCGCCCACACAGTGACGTTGTATGGGATGGCACGCCACTCGCACCGGCATCAGGGGCTTTAGCGAAGGGACGGACCTGGATTGCGGACCGGAATGGCGTTGCTGATCATTCTGGTGTTGGTGCTTGTCGGTCTGGGGTTGGCCTCGCTCTATCGCCTGGTGATGTTGCGTCGTGGCGGCACAGCGGCGATTCTGCGGGTACTCCCGGCCAAGGGCGGTCAGGGTTGGCGGCACGGCTTGATCCGGTACGGCGAGGATCAGCTGGTCTTCTACAAACTGACCAGCCTCAGATTCGGTGCGGACTCGACGATTCGGCGCCTCGGTATCGAGGTGGTCGATCGACGCGGTCCGGTCGGCGACGAGTACGACATCATGACCGACGACATCATCGTGATCGCGGTCTCCGACGGTGACGGCAGCTATGAGCTGGCGCTCGATCGCGGCGCGCTCGCGGCATTCCTGTCCTGGGTCGAGTCCCGTCCCTCCGAGCGGGTTCGACGTCGTCCGGGATAGTGGAGGAACAACACCCAATGGTCGGCCAGAACACCCGGAGAGGCGGGGGAGCATGAGTGTGCATCTGACGCGGATCTACACGCGGACCGGCGACGACGGCACCACCGGATTGAGCGATTTCTCGCGAGTGGACAAGACCGACCCCCGGCTGATCGCCTACGCCGACTGTGACGAGGCCAATGCCGCGATCGGTGTCGCAATTGCGCTGGGGCAGCCCGAGCCGAAGGTGGTCGAGGTGCTGCGGCAGGTGCAGAACGATTTGTTCGACGCGGGCGCGGATCTGTCCACGCCGGTTGTGGCCGAGCCGAAGTATCCGCCGTTGCGCATCACCCAGTTCTACATCGATCGCCTCGAGCGATACTGCGACGAGTTCAATTCCGAACTGGCGCCGTTGAATTCGTTCATCCTGCCTGGTGGCACGCCCTTGGCCGCACTGCTGCACACGGCCCGCACGGTGGTGCGCCGGGCCGAGCGTTCGGCGTGGTCGGCGGTGCGGGAGCACTCCGACGAGATCAGCGTGCTGCCCGCGAAATACCTGAATCGACTGTCGGACCTACTGTTCATCGTCGGCCGGGTGGCCAATCCGGACGGTGACATCCTGTGGCGTCCTGGTGCCGCCGGGCAATCGGAGACGGACGGAGACGCCACGACCGATGGCCCCGCCCGTTAGGCTGGCCCCCGTGAGTCAACCACCGACACAGCGTGCGGCACGCACGGCGCAGGCCAGCCCCGTCGAGGGGGCGCTGTGAGTGAACGGTTTCTGGTGACGGGAGGCAGTCGGCTCGTCGGTGAGGTCGCGGTCGGCGGCGCCAAGAACAGCGTCCTGAAGCTGATGGCCGCCGCGCTGCTCGCCGAGGGCACGACGACGATCACGAACTGCCCTGACATCCTCGACGTGCCGTTGATGGCCGAGGTGCTGCGCGGCCTGGGCTGCGATGTCACGGTCGCCGGATCGGTCGTCACCATCGACACTCCGGCCGAGCCGAAATATCACGCCGACTTCCCCGCGGTGACCCAGTTCCGCGCCTCGGTCTGCGTGCTGGGTCCGCTGATGGCGCGATGCCGCCGAGCCGTGGTCGCACTGCCCGGCGGTGATGCGATCGGTTCGCGGCCGCTGGACATGCATCAGACGGGCTTGCGCCTGCTCGGCGCGACCAGCGAGATCGAGCACGGCTGTGTGGTCGCCCGCGCCGACGAGCTGCAGGGAGCCCGGATCCGGCTGGACTTCCCCTCGGTCGGCGCGACCGAGAACATCCTGATGGCCGCGGTGTTGGCCGAGGGTGAGACGGTCATCGACAATGCCGCTCGCGAGCCCGACATCGTCGACCTGTGCACGATGTTGGCCAGGATGGGCGCGCGGATCGACGGTGCGGGCACCTCTGTCCTCACCATCGAGGGCGTGCGCAAGCTCTCGCCGACGACGCATCAGGTGATCGGCGACCGAATCGTGGCCGCCACCTGGGGAATCGCCGCGGCCATGACGCTCGGCGATGTGCGCGTCCAGGGGATCAATCCCAAGCACCTGTCGCTGGTGCTGGACAAGCTGCGGTCCGCGGGTGCGCGAATCTCCTTCGAGCCGGACGGTTTTCGCGTCGTACAGCCCGAGCGGCCGCGGGCGGTGAACTTCGCGACCCTGCCCTTTCCGGGTTTCCCGACCGACCTGCAGCCGATGGCCATCGGCCTGGCCGCGATCGCCGATGGCACCTCGATGATCACCGAGAACGTATTCGAGGCGCGGTTCCGTTTCGTCGAGGAGATGATCCGGCTCGGCGCCGATGCCCGGACCGACGGTCACCACGCGGTCGTCCGCGGAATCCCGCGGTTGTCGAGTGCGCCGGTGTGGTCCTCGGACATCCGCGCCGGCGCGGGTCTGGTGCTCGCGGGTCTGGTCGCCGACGGGGTCACCGAGGTGCACGACGTCTTCCACATCGATCGGGGCTATCCGAAGTTCGTGGAGAACCTGCGTTCCCTCGGCGCCGACGTCGAGCGCGTCGGAAAGGCCTCCTGACCAGGGGATTTGACATGGTCAGCGGCAACACGTAACTTATTCCGAGTCAGCGACGCGGACACCGACCCGGAGCCGAGAGGCCCGGGACACGAGGATGTACGCAGAGCGTCTGACGATCACACTGGATCAACCGAGAGTGCGGATTTGGTTTCGCTGCTCGAGTTGAGCTAAGCTGTAAAAGTTGCCCAGCCGATCGACCCGGTTCACTCCGGTGAGATTCTGGTGCGTGTGTTCTTTGAGAACTCAATAGTGTGTCGATGAATGTCAGTGCCAAATTTTTTGTTTTGGTTCCGATCTTCAC
>NZ_JCAJZQ010000009.1:0-317314 GCF_059510335.1 Nocardia sp. PLKS1-43
GGCAGGTCGGGACGATGCCGGGCAGAACGAACGGACCCCGCACCGGAGCGCTCTCCCCCGAGTTCGGGTGCGGTGCAGCGCCATCCGTCCACTCGCTGGCTTCGCTACGTCGAGCCCAACGTGTCACGGATCGAGATCGGTTCAGGGCCAGATGCTCTCACCCTCGGCTCCGGGACCGTGCACAATCAGTTTTGCGTGCGTGGCCCGAGATCACGGGCCTTGGCGTAACCGATATTTCGCGCGAACAGCCTTCCTGGCCCAACCAAGCGGGTCACCGTCTCGACGGACGCCACCGACGAAGAACCGGCGACGTGTGTTGCCGAGGACGTTGTGAAGGCATCCCAATATCGGCAACGGTGATGGGTAGGCCGACTACTCACGCCATCGCATAACGATTCACTGTCGTATCATTCCGGCCCATTGGTCCGCTGCCCGCGCCGCCCTTCCAACCACCGCGCTTGACCCGAACCGGTTGGACCTCCGTGGCAGAAGTCCCGTGACCCCTACTGAATCCGAGTACGAGCGAAAAGCGCGATACTGAACCCGAGTTCGAGACACGCCGATGATCGAGAACCTCTTCAATCAGAACCGAACAGGCACATCAGCGCTGAAGATGACTCGAACATTCACACGATCGCGGTCGCCGCGGAAAGTGGTTCAGGAGTACCAGCCCATCGGCCCGTCCACCGCGTAACCCGCTGCTTTCATGTTGGCGATGTCCGTGGCGTTGTCACGGAAGACCCGCCACTTCCCGTTGTTGCTGAAACGCAGCAGGCGGGTCTGGCCGGGGTGCTGAGCGCTGTCGATGTAGCCGAGAACGCCCTCGTCGGTGAAGCGGGAATCTTTGCTCTCGTTGGGTGACACCGAGAGCATGTAGGACGCGGCGTCACCCTTGTGCCGCAACCGGTGCACCGCCGTCGTTCCCGGGGCGGCCTTGGTGTGCAGGAAGCCGATATCGGCGGACTTGGTGAAGTGGTACTTGCTTTGCGCGCTCGCGGCCTCGTTGCGATCGAGCGTGTAGAACCAGCCCTTGTCGCCCGGGGTCTTGAATTCCTGAAGCTGAGCCAGATCGTCCGCCACGGGCCGGGCAGGAGCCGCCGAACTGAACGGAGACCCGCCGACCAGCGATCCGACCAGAAGTACTGCCGCAGCGGCGAGTCCGGCCGTGGGCGCGACGCGGATACGGTGCAGTTTCACAAGCTGACCTTTCGGAAGTTGTTACTACGCAACACGTGGCAGCGCGTTGTCCTGATGGTGCCGATGGCAGTATTCAATGCCGCTGCATCTCCCGCATCGGTTTCTGCATAGGTATCGGATCGGTAATCTACCTATATAGGCTTCAGTCGGGGCGTCGGTGCCGCGCCTACACAATCGACACATGGTCACGTGTCGGGACGAGCAAATCCCCTGTGCCCGATCGAACCCCGAACGCCACGCTGGCAAGCCATGCCGGAGCGTTGTCGAACACACCTCGACGAGGCGATGCCATCGAGTGGTTTCGTGGGCCGCGAACCCGAATTGGGCTCTGGCGACCCCCCGGATCGGCTGTGGCACGATCCGGGCGGTCGGTACTAACGCGCGGCGCGGGCGCGTTCCAGCAGCTCGGCGGTGGCCTCCCACAGACGGCGCTCGCGTTCGCGGTCGCGGGCGACCGGCTGCACCTCGGTGGGCTTGGTCTTCACCACGAACGCGCCGTCGCGCAGGTGTGCCCACTTGTCATCGAGAGCGATGGCGGCCAGCAGCGGTCCCGAGCGTTGCGGCGTCGACACGCCGGGTACACGGCCCAAGGCGCGGCCCAACGCCTGGGCCGCCTCGGGGGCGCCGCGGCCCAGCGCCGTGCCGGGCATCCAGCCCGGCTCGAACACCGACACGTTGATCCCGGCGCCGACGTGGCGCTGCAGCTCATGGGCGTAGTACAGGATCGCCAGTTTGGCGTTCGAATAGGCGACACCGGACGCTGCCATACTCGGGGCCTGCTCACCAACAGCCGGGCGGGCGAGCTCGACAGGGTCGGCCCACTCGGCTTCAGCGACACGCAGCAGCTTGCGCCAGAAGTTCGCGTGATAGGTGTTCGAGCCGAGCAGCACGACTCGCGCCGGGGCGGTGAACGAGCCGAGCAGATCGCCGATGAGCTGGGCGTGGGCGAGGTAGTTGACGGCGAAAGTCAGCTCGTAGCCGTCGGGTGAGGCCCGCCTGGTGTCGGCCGAGACAGCGCCGGCGTTGGCGACCAGCGCGCGCAGCGGTCGTACGGCGCCGGCGGCGAGCAACTCGCGCACGGTAGCCGCGGCCGCACGCACGTCGGCCAGGCGCGACAGGTCACAGCCGATCTCGTGGACGTGGGCGCCACACGCGCGGGCTTCGCCGGCGACCGCGGTCAGGTCCGGCCCAGGACGGCCGACCAGCAGCAGATCGGGTCGCTGCCCGTGCGCGCGCTCGGCCATGGCCAGCACGGCGTGGCGTCCCAGGTTGCGAGTCGGGCCGGTGATCAGAACAGTTCCGGGTTCGGTCATAGCCCCAGCCTGCCGCGACGGCCGGGCGCAGGCAGTCGTCCGGTTTTCGTAGGACTGCCAGGGCCAGGACAACCGGACGCGCGCTCGCGCAGACTGGAGTGCGTGCAAGCGTGGGAATTCGGTCCGACGGTGCGCCGCTGGCGCGACCGGGTGGCACCGGAGGCGGTCGGCGTGCCGGTGGGGCGCCGACGCCGGGCCAGCGGGTTGCGCCGCGAGGAACTTGCCGCGCTCGCCGGTATCTCGGCCGACTACCTGACCCGCCTCGAGCAGGGGCGCGCGACCTCGCCGTCGGCACAGGTGGTGGGGGCGCTGGCCCAGGCGCTGCGTCTGTCCGGCACCGACCGCGACCTGCTCTACCGCCTTGCCGGGCACGCCGCGCCCGGCCCGGACGTCGTGCCATCACGGATACCCCCGAGCGTGCACCGGCTGCTCGACCGACTCTCGCACACCCCGGTGGTCGTGTACGACGCCGGCTGGACGCTTGTGCTCGCCAACGCGCCCTACGACGCGCTCATGGGCGACACGACCACCTGGCACGGCCTGGAACGCAACGCCGTCTGGCGCAACGTCGCCCGCCTGCCCGCACGGGTCGTGCACACCCCCCAAGAACAGGCCGAGCACGAGGCCCGGCTCGTGGCCGACCTGCGCCTGACGGCCTCGCGCTACCCCGCCGACCGCGCCCTACGACGCTTGATCACCGACCTGGCCTCCGGCAGCCCGCGTTTCGCCGAACTCTGGGACGCAGAGACCCCACCGCCCTCGACCGAACCGTCCAGGCACAAGACCATCAACCATCCGGCGGTCGGCCCGATCACCCTCGACTGCGACACGTTGTTGGTCGCCCTGGACGACCTGCGCATCAGCGTCTACACCGCCGAGCCCGGCACCGACGACGCAGACCGCCTGGCCCTCGCCATCGTCCTGGGCACCCAGTCGCTAGCGCTGTGACGCGAACCAACGCCACCCAACCCTCACACAGGCGACTGCGGCCGTGACGAAGCTCGTCGACGCGTGCGTGGCCGATGGAACCATCGCTTCCGGGCATGACCCTGCCGACATCATCATGTTGATGAGCTTTCTGTGGCGGGTCCTGAACGACGACGAGGGTGCCGCGCAGGGGCGACGGCTGATCTCCGTCGTTTTCTCCGGTCTGAAACAAGCGCCGCAACCGAGCTGAAATAGCTGGTTCGGTGACGAGTGGACCGCTTTCGTGGCCGGAATTTGCCACGGACGCACTTTCGCCATCGGCGAAACGAGCGAAGGCAAGTTGGATTCCGACTGGACGGACTGGCAGCCTGCACGTCGAGCGACAACCGGACACGCCGAATCGCTGCGGGCATGTCCGCGACAACAGCAAAACTCCGTTCGACAGTTCGGCCGAAACGTCCTGTATTCGGTAATACCGCGCACCGCCAGCGTCGAGCACTTCGTCTACGTCCACCCACAGGACCCGCAGCTGGCATGCTGGCCTGGCTCTGCTCGTCGGCCTGTCGAAAGAGTGGGTTTCGTTTGTCCGGATCAGGAAGCCGATAGTTGCCCAGTGACCTGTGGCCTGGGGCATAGTCGCCCCGCACCCTGGGAATCCGTTCCCCATGTTCACGGGTGTTCCCGGCGGGGCGCCATGCGGATGGTATCGGTACTGGCCAGTGATTTTGCTGGGGGCGCTGACGGTTGATGCGGGATTCGACTATCGGAATCCGGATTGATGACTGTTGCCTGCATCCGTCGCCTCCGTCGGTGGCTGCCCGTCGTTCGACGGGCAGCCGTTGTCTGGGAAGCTCTGGCCGGAACTGCTGCGGAAGCTGTGAATGGCCGAAAACCGCTCGATAAGCGTGGCATGCGCTCAGTTGTGCCAGATATCGCTAAGCCCGTGAGTGCGGAGTATTCACTCGTCCGAGGTGCTCAGCACGGTAGCGACGAGCGCGGTGCCATCGGCAGTCCGACCACCCGGGCCCGGTTGATACGCAACGGATTCGGCGGTCAGCGCACCGCCGCAGCGGTCACATGTCACCGCAGCATTGGTTTGCTGGTCGCACGCATGGTGCCGCAGGGTCAGTGGTGGCCCCTGTTCTCCGGATTCCCATCGATCACCCCACGCCATCAGCGCGAGCAGCGCCGGGATGAGGTCCTGTCCTTTGTCGGTCAGGTGATACTCGTAGCGGTCGGGCCGCTGGTCGTACAAACGACGCTGCAGCACACCTCCATCCACCAGCCGCTGCAACCGCTGACTCAACACGTTGGTGGCCACACCGAGGTCGCGCTGCAGTTCCTCGAACCGGCGCAGGCCCAGTGCGGCATCGCGAAGCACCAGCAGCGCCCACGGATCGCCGACGATCGATGCCGATCGCGCGATCGAGCAGGCGATCTCATGGAAGTCTGTTCTCGCCATCACCAGTCCCTTGCTTTTAGCAACCTAGCTGCTTAGAGTGCGTTTATGTACCATGTCATCGTACGATTCCTGGTCCGGAGAACCTGGCGCCGCACCGGCTCCGGCGATTACGACGCCGCGGTGTCGATGGCCGCACCCGATCTTCGGTTCCGATTCCTCGGCGATACAGCACTGGGTGCGGATCTACACGGCCCGGAAGCGTTCCGGGACTGGTTCACCCGATTCGGCCGGCTTCTGCCCGGCGTTCACCTGGAACTGGTGGACGTGGTAGCCAACGGCTGGCCGTGGAATACCAAGGTGGCGACCCAGTTACGCGTCACCGGGACCCTCTCCGACGGCACTGCATACCACAACACCGCAATGCAGTGGCTCACCCTGCGCTGGGGCCGGCTCGTGGATGATCTCGTCCTGGAGGACACGCTGACATTGCAGCGCGCCCTGAACAAGCTGCAACAACCCCGGCTGGAAGCTACGGCTGATCCGCGGTAGCGGCTTGTTAATTGCCTCGCTGACCGAAGTATGCATCGCAACGGGTAGGGCCCCGCCCGCTCGTCGGCATTATCGAGCATCGCCAGCGTCGAGCGCTCCGTCTACGTCCACCTGCAGGATCTGCAGCCGGGTGTCGTTCGGCTCGGCCCATCGCCCAGGTGGAGGAGTGGGTTTCGTTCGTAAGAAGTCGGTGGCTTCGCAGCGGCGAACGTTGCCGTCGAGCGCAACGACGGAACGCCCGGCGGCCGCCTTGGAGCCGGACGCCGGTCCTGGGTTGCGGGAAGAGGGGCGTTCAGCTCGGATCGCGTGTGCGGTGTCGGAATCACGGCTGGGTACGGTGGCTGTTGTGCCCCGAGAGACGTTGACCAGGGACCAGATCGTCACGGCGGCGGTGGCAGTGCTGGACGCCGAGGGTGCGGCCGGGTTGAATGTGCGCCGGCTCGGTGCGCAGTTGGGTGTGGCTGCCACGGCGATGTACTACTACGTCAGGAACAAGGACGAGTTGGTCACTCTCGCCGCGGATACGGTCTGGCAGGAACTGACTTTGCCCGATCCGGCAGTGGCCGAGTGGCGTTGTGCCGCCACGTTACTGGCACGTGAGCTGCAGTCGATGATCTCCAGGCATTTCTGGCTATTACCTGCCATGAGTACGCACCTGATCTATGGGCCGGGCAAGGCCCGGTTCGACGACTGCTGCCTGGCGGTGTTCGAGGGCGCCGGGTTCGCCGAGGCGGACGCGGACCATGCTGCCGCGACCATGCTGATGTTCGTTATCGGCGCGGCACAGGGATCGGCCGCCGAACGCGCCTGGCAGGCCCGGATGCGCCGCAGCGGAGTCGACGAAGACGCACGACAGGCCGAGACCAGGGCCTCCATCATCGAGACCGCGCAGCAGTTCCCTCGGCTCCTCGCACGGCTGAAGGCATCTCCGGACAGCATCGAAACCCTGCCCGGCGACACGGGATTCGAGTTCGGGTTACGCACCGTGCTCGACGGGCTGCAGGCCCGGCTGGATCACGAGAAGTAACGGCCGGCCGAGGGTAGCGCGAGCAGCACGATCACCGCGAGCGAGCCCGCGGTGGCCAGCAGCCACCGCGCCACGATCGCCGGTCGATACCACAATGGCAGGGTGTCGACTCCCGCCTGCAGCACCGCGCCGATGTCGAGTCCCCGCACCCGTGGATCGTCGAGTTTGGCGAACGCGGACACCGTCATTCGCATCGCGAACACCTGCATGGTCGTGACGAAGCCGACTCCGAGCAGCACGAGCGGCTCCGCCACCCACGACAGCACCCGCCCGATCCCGAACCCGGACAGATTGAGTACCGACAGCACGATCAGCACAGCTGCGATCGCATACCCCGCGATGAACGCCCCGCGCCCCTCCTCTAACCGAACCCCGTGCTCGGCAAGCACCTCCGGCGCTACCCCACGCCTCACCACTTCCGCGTCCATCGCGCGCTGAGCCCGTGGCCCGGCGGATCGGTACGAACCCAGCATCACCACGAACGACCCCGCCAACCCCAGCTGCAACAGACACGCCATCGCCACGGCAACGGACACGACACCTCCCGACTGTTTGAACTAAGATAAAATCGAGGCTACCGGCATCTTCAACTTTGCTCAACTCATGAACTTGCAGCTTTCATCGAAGATCGTTCCGAACATGGACAGCGACCCAGTTCGCCTGGGACTGTCTGAGATCCGGCTCTGGTGCACATTCGGTGGTCACGGCACTGCCGCCATTCCGCAGTCTTGAATGAGGCATGAATGACTTTGCCGTAGTGGGCGTTTCAAGCGGCCGTCGTGATGTGCCGCCCACCGGACCGCCGGATAGGGCGCGACCACCGAATGTGCACCAGAGCCCAGAAACTTGTGTACGACATGCCTCGGCTGTGGACGCTGAAGCGCGGAAACGGTTCGTATAACTACACACAGAGTAATAAAGCCGCAGGTCGTTGACCTGCGGCTTTGTTACTCTGTGGACCTTGGGGGAGCTTACTATAACCTGAAAGCGCAGGTAGAAGCCCTGGAAGCGCTGCGCCGGAAACTTCCCGACCCCACCGCACCCGCCCCGTCGCCCGCTGATCGACCCAAATCCGGCCGGGCTCGTCAGCTTGGTACCGATCAGGTTCAGGAACTGATCGACGGATACAAGGGTGGGGAGACGGTGTACCAGTTGGGTGCTCGGTTCGGTATCGAGCGGCGGACGGTCAGCGAGATCCTGCACCGGCATCGGGTGCCGATGCGTCGCCGTGGTCTGACGTCCGAGCGGGTTGATGAGGCCGTGCATCTTTACGGGTTGGGTTGGTCGCTTGTCAGGGTCGGTCGGTATCTGGGTGTTGACGGTATGACCGTTCTGAACAGGCTCCGCGAACGAGGGGTTCCTACGAGGGATTCCCAGGGCCGACCCCGGGCGTAGTCGACTGTCGCAGGTTCGTGCCCCCAGCGGGGCACTGTGAACACGGGCACGTGGATGACCTCCTCAGGTCGGTTATGGTCGGCAGTCACGAGCAGTCGGTAGGGGTCGCCAGGGGCCGAGCCAGGGATGCAGCTCGGTCAGCGCATGTTCGAGGTGCCGGGCGATGTCCCCGACGTCGGGAACGGCGTCGGGGCAGGCGAGGATGCCGAAATCGAGATGTCCGTCGTAGGACATGACGGTGATGTTGAGGCTGCCCGACAGCTCGGTCAGGACCGAGACGGGGTAGCTGGCCAGGACGCGGATTCCGTTGAGGTACAAGGGTATCTGCGGTCCCGGAACGTTCGACACGATCAGGTTGGCCAGGGGTAGGGCGGCTGCGGCGGCTCGGAGCAGGGTTCGGGTCGGCATGCCGTGTCCGACCGGTGTCAGCAGTGCGGTGATCTGGTGGAGCAGGGTCGGTGGTTGCGTACCGAACCGGTCCTTTGCCGCGAGTAGATCGCTGTGCAGGAGTTCGAGTCGATGGTGCGGGTCGGGTTCGGTGATCGGTAGCGGCGAGAGCATGATGGAGAACTGGTTTCCCGCGCAGCCGAACTGTTCTGGAGTTCGCACCGATACCGGCACCGCGGCCAGTAGCGGCCGGTCGGTGGGGATGGCGTGGTCGTGCATCCAGCTGCGCAGGGCCGAGGTGCACAGTGCCATCACCACGTCGTTGACGGTGCCGTTGACCGATTTCTTGATGGACTTGATCTTGTCCAGCGGCAGCGAGGTGTACGCGAGACTGCGAGCGGCGGTGGTCGGGCCGTTGAACGGCACATCGGGATGCTTGTGGTGCAGATCGTCGCGGGCACGCAGGAGCGCCGGCCCCGCCTCGAGCATGGCGTGTGCGCGCGTCGATTGCCGGGTGACCGCGTTCGGGACGCTGCGGGCGAGCATTTCGATGGCGGAAGGGGTCCGGTCGCGGCGCATGCCGGCGGCGGGTAGTGGTGTGGCGGTGGGTGTTTCGGAGATGTCGAGGACTGCTGCCATGATCTCTGCCGCCGAGACGCCGTCGATCACGGCGTGGTGCACCTTCGTGTAGACGGCTTGGCGTCCATCGGTGAGTCCTGAGATGAGGTGGCATTCCCACAGTGGGCGAGATCGCTCGAGTGGTTGGGCGTGGCGCCGCGCGACATACGCGGCAAGGTCCCGATCGGTCGCGCCGTCGTGCAGCAGTACCTCGCGGACGTGGTAGCCCAGATCGACGGTCGCACAGTCTTCCCAGTACGGCTGGTCGAGACCGAGCGGGACGGTGCGCACGCGGCACCGTAGCGGTGCCACCAGGTGCAACCGAGCGGCGAACAATCGGCGCAGTGACTTGATATCGAGCGGGCCGCGCGGTGCATCGGCGGAGTCGAGGAGCATGAGCGCGCCGACATGCAGTGGCGTCGAGACCGATTCGCTGTCCAGCAGGTACAGGTCCAGTGCACTCAGTTGCCGTGGCTTTCCGAAGATCGCCGCGTGCGGAATAGTCGTTGCCGAAGGGGGCCGTATCGCGCCCGCTCGGTCTGTGCCCAGTGCTTCACCCGGCGTCTCGATGCGCACGGTCGTGCCACGACCGTCGAGAACTGTGCTGTCCGAGCTGCCCATGAGTTTGCTCCCGATCGTGTCGGTTCCGGGAAGGGATTCGCCGAGGTCGGGGGTAATCGCACCGCATTGATCCCGGATATCTTGCGTGACACCGCGTATCGCGGAGCGGGGCCCGATACAGCGTTCGCGCATCGTTGCTCGAACCGAAGAACTGTCTCGACTTCCGAGACCGTGGGTGCGAGTCTAGTTTCGATCGCGGGTTCGTAGGCTGGGCGAGAGTTACAGCTCGTTAAGTGTGTGCAAACAACCAACGCGGGACACTGTCCAGAGCGGTCGTGGCGTGGGTGAGCACGTCTGGTTGTGCCCGACGATGGAGTAATTGGTGGATACGCCGCGGCATCTGAGCCATGATGACGGGCGACCGAGTCTGTTTGAGACATCTGATGCCGAGCCGACGGTTTCAGTTGATGACGCGCCGCGGCTCTCGAGGGTATTGAATGATCGACTGTTTACGCCGCCCTGAAATCCGGTGAGATACACCTATAGCAGCCAGGTGCGATCACTCATAGCCGTGGGAAAGGTTGTCGAGCGTGCCGCAACTCGGATCGGCCATCTTCTTCCATCACGATGACGAGCGAGGCAGCCACACTACTGTCGGTGGATCTGATCGGCAACGACGTGCTGTCCCTCAGGCAGTCGGTCGTGCAGATCATCTCCGACCTGCTGAATGGCGGCGGATACGGTGGTGGCGGTGGAGCCGTCCCGCCGGGACAATACCCGCTCGGATAACGCCCCCGCGAGGTCCATTCGCCACATCGGTCCTCCTCGCAACGAGCATCCGCACCGTGGCGCGGTACCGGTTGCACCTGCTGGTAGCGGGGGACCGAATGTTCATCGCGGAAAGGTCCGCACAGCCATCGCGGACAGCAGTTCGTATGCCACATGGGCAGCGGCGATACCGGTGATCTCGGCGTGGTCGTAGGCAGGGGCCACCTCGACGATATCCGCGCCGACCAGGTTCGCCTCGCCGAAAGCCCGGAGCATGTGCAGCAGCTCGCGGCTGGTCATCCCGCCCGCCTCGGGCGTTCCGGTACCGGGGGCGTGGGCCGGATCCAGCACGTCGATGTCGACCGAGACGTACACCGGCCGATCCCCGATCCGCGCGCGCATTCGCTCGACGGCCGCCGCGATGCCGTCGATCTCGATCTCCGGACTGGTGACCGCGGTGAAGCCGAGGCCGCTGTCGGCGGCGAGATCCCCCTCGCCGTAGAGCGGCCCGCGAATGCCGATGTGCATACTCGCCTCTCGGTCGATCAGCCCCTCCTCCGAGGCACGCCGGAACGGGGTGCCGTGCGTGTGGGACGCGCCGAAGTAGGTATCCCAGGTGTCCAGGTGGGCGTCGAAATGGACGACCGCGACCGGGCCGTGCCGTCGTGCGGCCGAGCGCAGCAGCGGCAGGGCGATGGTGTGGTCGCCGCCGATGGTCAGCAGCCGGGCTCCGGATCCGGTGAGAGCATCGGCGCCGCTTTCGATCTCGGCGATGGCCGCGGCGATATCGAACGGATTGCAGGCCAGATCGCCCGCGTCGCATACCTGCAGCGAGTCGAACGGTGCGACGCCGACCGCGGGGTTATAGGGGCGCAGCAACTTCGATGAGGCGCGCACATGTCCCGGCCCGAACCGGGCGCCCGGACGGTAACTCACCCCGCTGTCGAACGGGACACCGATGATCGCTATGTCCGCGGCGCCCACCTCGTCGATGCGCGGTAGCCGCGCGAAGGTCGCAGGCCCGCCGAAGCGCGGCACGGTAGTGGCATCGACCGGTCCGATCGTCATGGTCGGGATCTCCTCAGCGGTAGCAGGTTGGGTACGGGCGCAGGCGAATTCAGTCCGCGTAGCCAGGGTCGATCCGGTCGAGCAGCCGCAGCAGCGCCGCCCAGGCCATGTCGTAGGCCTCGGGGTCGGTGAAGTCGTCACCGATGTCCGCACCGGCCAGTTGCCGGGCACTGCGCTCGCAGACATCCGCAGCAGGCAGGTTCAGCGTCCCGGTGGCCGCCGCGCTCACCTGGATCTCGCACGCCCGATTCAAATAGAACATGCGCAGAAAAGCCTGTGCCGCAGTCGTTCCCACGGTCAGCAACCCGTGGTTACGCAGGATCAGCGCGGGGTGCACACCGAGATCGGCCACCAGGCGAGCCTGTTCGTCCAGCCTCAGTGCAACGCCCTCGTAGTCGTGGTAACCGACCCGGTCGTAGAACTCCATCGACATCTGGTTCACCGGCAGCAGCCCCTCGGCGGTCGCCGCGACCGCACACCCCGCCCGAGTATGGGTGTGCAGCACGCAATGCGCGTCGGGCCGGGCGGCGTGCACCGCGGCGTGAATGACGAACCCGGCTGGATTCACCGGATGTCCGGTCTGCCGCAGCGCAATCCCGTCCGGGCCGACAACCACCAGGTTCGAGGCGGTGATCTCCTCGAACAGCAGGCCGTACGGGTTGATCAGGAACCGCGGTTCGGGTCCGGGCAGGCGCAGCGAGATGTGGGTGAATATCAAGTCGGTCATCCCGAAGTGCGCAACCAGGCGATACACCGCCGCCAGCTCGCGCCGCAACCGCAGTTCGGTTGTGGCGCCGGACAGGGACTCCGGGTCCATCAGGTGCATCAGTACCCTCCCATCCGCTTCGCCACGCGCTGCTGAAACAGCGCGGTGACCTGATCCCAGTGCGAGACGAGGTTGGTCGCGTCGGCGGCCGGTGAGTGCCGGCCGGCCTGCAGGCGTTGCAGGATCGGCAGATCCTGCTCGTTGACCCGCCACAGCACCTCGGTCAGTTGCTCGCGCGCGGGCGCGAATTCCGCACCGGCGGCGGCGGAGTCGACGAAGACCGCCATATGTTCCACGGTGCGATCCGGCGCGAGCGGGTGATATCCGATCACCTGGAACCAGTCGGCCTCGAGGAACAGCAGCGCATTGGGAAAGACGCAGAAGATGTCCTGGCGCTCGAGCCGTTCCGTGGGCACATCCCCCAGCCATGGCAGCACCCGATCGGTCTTGTCCGCCTTGCCCACCGCCCCGCGCGGGTAGCTGCCGCCCATGATGTCCGGATGCAGTGCCACATCGTCCACGTCCAGCGCGGCGGTCACGGCGCCGACCTGCGGGTGCACGAACGGAAGGTGGTAGAAGTCGAGGAAGTTCTCCACCACCAGCTTCCAGTTCGCCGCTACGTCGTAGCCACGCTCCCCGGCCAGGTGCAGGCGGCCGAAATCGATATGGTCCCAGCGGGCCAGCAGCGGCGCGAGCCGCTCTCCGAAATCCCGCGCACAGACTTGCGGATCGGTATCGGCCGCTGACAGATCGACGAAGACCATGCCCGCCCAGACGTGGCAGGCCACCGGCAGCAGGCCGAGCGTCGCGGCTACTTCCGGCTCCACCTTCGCCCCGCGCTCGCGCCCGTAATACGGTGCGGTGGACAGTGATCCGTCCAGCCGATAGGCCCAGCAGTGATAGGCGCACTGCAGGCGCCGGTGCACGACCAGCGGTTCCTCGGTCAGGGCCATCCCGCGATGACGGCAGGAGTTGTGGAACACCCGGATCCGGTCGTCGTCACCGCGAATCATCAGCAGCGGTTTGCCACCGATCGTGATCGGATGCACCGCACCGGGTTCGGTGAGCCAGTGCGCGTAGCCCGCCCACACCCAGCCGGCCGAGAAGAGGCGGTCCTGCTCGAGCGTGAACTCCGCTGCTCCGGTATAGGCGCGGGCCGGCAACAGCGCACGGCCGTCGGGCGGATCCGGCAGCGGGCCGTCGACGACGACGTTCCCCAGCGAAGTGGTCCGTCCGGGCAGCGGACATACCGTTTCGCTCGTGTGACTCGACATATTTCTCCTCAGGACGAGATCCGCCCGCGGTGGGCGGCGGCGTATGCGGCCATCGCGCGCTCGCGCAGGGTCAGGGTGTCGGCCCACCGATCGGACAGTTCGCGGCCGTCGCGGTCGGTGATGGCGTAGGGGGTGGTGCCGAGTTCGGTGCAGAACAGCACCGGTTCGGAGTCGGCCGTGCTCGCGCGCCGCTCCAGGATGGCGTCGAAGGCCCGGACCCACCATTGCTCGAACAACGCTTCCCATTCGCGGTGCTGCGGGAAGCCGAGCGGAATCTGCACCTGGCAGCGGGTGGCTATGCGGCCCTGCACCGATTCCGTGCGCGCGAACAGCCGATCGAGGTGGCCCTCGATCTCCGCGGTGGGCGGCACCGGGAATTCGCTACCGCAGACGTAGTGCGACAGGTCGATCGCGAGCCGCACCTGCTCGTCGAGCTCGCCCAGCAGCCGTGTGGTGCGGCGCATGTCGTCGGTGAGTGTGTTGCGGTGCGTCTCGAGCTGCATCGCCACGCCCGCCTCCGCACATCGGCGGAACCAGCGGTGCACAGCGCTGACGACGGCGGCATCCTCTCCGAAAATACAGCCGCACACCACCATCCGGTACGCGCCGACGCGTTCGGCGTACCGCAGTGCGGCATCCAGATCGACATCGCTGGAGACGAAGGCGAAAACCAGCGCACCCAGCCCGCGTTCACGCAGTAGCGGAGCCAGGACGGCCGCCTCGGGCCGGCGGCGAGCACCCAGATCCACCGCCGCGCCATCGAATCCGGCCGCCGCCAGCCGGTCCAACTGCTCACCGAGCGTCCACGGCTCACCCCGGTACGGCAGGTCCTCCATGGCCCACAGCGAGTTGTAGATCTCCAGCGCGACAGTCATCGAGGCCCCCGCGGACTCACACCGCCCCGGATCGAGGGCGGCTCGGGCGGACATCCGGTGCGCTGCCAATGCACGACGTTGCGCGCCTGGGTCAGGATGTAATCGCGGGCCGTGACATCGGACAGGTATGCCACGTGCGGGGTCAGCAGCACATTCGGATGTTCGGCGAGCCGGTCACCGGCGGGGGGCGGCTCGGTGTCCAGGACATCGAGGGCCGCGCCGGCGAGGTGGCCGAGGTCGAGCGCATCGGTCAGCGCCCGCGCGTCGATGATGCCGCCGCGCGAGACGTTGATCAGCCAGGAACCCCGGGGCATCCGTCCGATCAGGTCGGCGTCGAAGAGCCCCGAAGTGGATCCGGTCAATGGTAGATGGATGGACACCACATCCGAGCGGGCGACCAGATCCTCGAGCGACGTCCCGGTGACACCGGGCACGGTCCGGCCCGGCCGGTCGAAGCCCAGGACGGTCTCGACCGAACCAACCGCGAATTCGGCGACCGCGGCGCCGATTCGGCCGAGACCGACCAGCCCCAACGTCAGCTCGGACAGGCGCCTGGGACCGTGAACCGGACGTTCCAGCCAGCCGCGCCCGCGCAGCGCGAAGAAGTCCAGCCGCCGCACCGCGGCCAGGATCAGAGCCCACGTATGGGTGGCCACCTCCGCGGTCGCGATATCCCCGACGGTCGCGACCCGGATACCTCGTGCGGCAGCGGCATCCACGTCGATGCCGTCATAGCCGCGGGACAGCATCGAGATGATGCGCAGCCGCGGCAGGCGCGCGAGCAGGGCGGCATCGATCGGCGCGAAACCCGCCAGCAACGCGGTGGCCCGCGCCGCGGCGGCGGCGATCTCGCCGGGATCGTGAGTTTCGAGCACACGGACCTCGAATCCCGCGGACTCCAGCAGCGCCACCCCGGGGCCAGGATCGAGGTCGCTGACGTCGGTGTAGACCGCCAGTGGTCTGTCGGACATGGTTATCGGTCCTCGCGGGAGTCGGCGGTTTCGGGCTGTAGGTGACGCAATGCCGCTGCGCCTCAATGGATGTGGGACAGGAATGCCCGGGTGCGCTCGTGTGCGGGCTGGGTGAAAAACTGCTCCGGCGGGGCCTGCTCGACGATGCCGCCCGAGTCGAACAGCGCCACCTCGTGCGCCACCCGGCGCGCGAAACGAGTCTCGTGCGTGACCACTACCATCGTCATCCCTTGTGCGGCGAGATCTTCCATTACGGAGAGCACCTCGTTGACCAGTTCCGGATCCAGCGCGGAGGTCGGCTCGTCGAACAGCATCACCGACGGCTCGAGCACGAGCGCCCGGGCGATGGCGACCCGCTGCTGCTGCCCGCCGGACAGCTCGGAGGGATAGTGGCGCGCATGCCCGGCCATGCCGACTCGCTCGAGCATCGCACGGGCCCGCTCGGCGGCCTCGGACCTGCTGAGCCCCCGCACCGCGGTCAGCCCGAGCATGACGTTGTGCAGCACGTCCAGATGCGCGAACAGGTTGAATCGCTGGAACACCATTCCGATATCGGCGCGCTGGCGAGCCAGTCGCCGCTCGGGCATCGGCGCCCGGTTCCCGCCGCGACCCGTCTCTACGCCGATCTCTCTGCCGTGCAACAGGATCGAACCTTCATCGGCGTGTTCGAGCAGCGACATCAGCCGCAGCATCGTGGATTTGCCGGATCCCGAGGGGCCCAGCACGGCCTTCACCTGCCCGGGCGCGATGGCGAAGTCGACACCGTCCAGAATCAGGTTGTGGCCGTAGCTCTTGCGCAGACCCACGGTCTGCAGCAATGGGGTGGCGTTCACACCGTCACCGCGTCTTTCTGTGTAGCAACCTTCCGTAGGTCGGCCCCGGGCGCGGCGGCCCCCGTGGACACCCATCGATACCGGCGCTCGATGAGGGTTTGAAGGGCCATCAGGGCACTGACGATCACCAGGTAGTAGACGAGTGCGGCGCTGTAGTACTCGGCGTAGCGGAAGGTCACCGAGACCTGGTTCTGAGCGCTGGTCAGTAGTTCGCGCAGCGAGATCACCGAGGCGAGGGAGGTGTACTTGAGCATCGCGATGAACTCGTTGCCGGTCGGCGGCAGCGCCACCTTGACCGCTTGCGGCAGAACGACCTTCAGCAGCACCCGATGCGGCGGCAGGCCGATCGCACGCGCCGCCAGATGCTGCCCCTCGTCCACGCTCGACAGCGCCGAGCGCAGAATCTCGGCCATATACGCGGCCTCGACCACGGCGAATCCGAGGAATCCGGCGATGAACGGGGTGAACCAGCTCTCCCGGAGGCTCGGGAACAGTTGCGGCCCGGCGTTCCAGATGATCAGCAACACCAGCAGCGTCGGAATCGCCCGGAAGAACCATACATAGGCGCCGCCGAGCGCCCGCAGCACCCGGTTCCGCCCGATCCGCATCAGCGCCACCCCGAAACCGAGCAGGGTCGCCACCACCATCGAGACGGCGGCCAGCGCCAGCGACAGCCACGCGCCGTGCAGGAATTGCGCCGAGGTCAGCGCTGTCCAGAAGATGTGGGTGTCGAACGTCATCACGCGCCACCGCGCTGGATCCGCGCCGGGTCGAGCCCGTACTTGGTGGCCAGTGCGCCCAGCGTGCCGTTGCCGGCCAAGGTCGCGACGGCCGCGGCCACCGGCTTGCTCAGCGGCGAGCCCTTGCGGGTGAAAACACCGAATGTCGTTTCCGTGGAGAAGATTCCGGGTGCGGACACCAGTGCGCCACCGGACTTCGCGACCATGTCGACGGTCGCGACATCGGTCTCTATCAGCGCATCGGCCTTGCCGTTGGTCACAGCCGCAACGGTTTCCGCTGTCTTCGGATACGCCTGTACGGTGATCGGCGCCTTGCCCGCCGCGGTGAACTTGACCGAGAGCTGGTTCAGGGTCTTCTCGTTGGCGCCACCGCCCTGCACGGCAACGGTCTTACCGGACAGGTCGTCGGCGGACTTGATCCGGGAATCCCCGGTCCGCACGATCAGGCCGGGGCCGGTCTGCAGGAAGGGCGCCGCATCGGCCACCGCGGTGCGTTCGGGGCTGACGTACAGCGCCGACCACAGCACATCGCACCGCTGGGCCTGCAGCGCGGGCATGAGCCCGTCGAACGAGGTGACCTGCCAGCTCACCTTCACCTTCCACAGATCCGCCAGGGCCCGGGCGCCGTCGGAGTCGAAACCGGTCGGATCGGTGGTGTCTGCGCCCTTGAAGTACTCCATCGGCGGATATTCCGGATCGGTACAGAACCTGACCTCGCCGCCACGGATCAGCCCGGCGGGCGCCGCGCCGCTGGCCGCACTTCCGGCGGATCCGCCACCGCAACCGGCGATGAGCAATGCCATACCCGATCCCATCGCCACCAGAACCAGCTTTTTCATCTGCTCAATCTCCTGCCAGTGCTGCGGCGTTATGGGCAACGTTCCCGCGCCGATCATGCTCATCTCGATTGAGTAGCACCATAGAAACTGCGATAGGTTCAGTCCAGAGGGGAAACTGGACTGAATACATCACTGATTGATATTTGGAAAAGATGATCGGTATGCCAACGGAAATATCAGCATCGACAGGAGGAAGATCTTGATGATAGGAGAATCAGCAGTGGTCCGGTCGTTGATTGTTAAGTTCCGGTGACCGGGCCCGCGACCTCGGCGGGGCAGGATCTGGATGCCCGCATCCTCGACGAGCTCCGCCTCGATGGGCGCATCGGCCGCAATGAGCTCGCCGCCAAACTGGGCGCCTCCAGGCCGACCGTCTCCAAGCGGCTCAACGCGCTGCTGACGAGCGGCCGGGCCCGGGTGGTCGGCGTTGTGCATCCGGCCACCATCGGCCTGGAAGCCCTTGCGCACGTATCGATCAACGTCGATCAACCGGTGCGGCAGGTGGCCGCGCGGCTGGCCGCGCTCGCCGAGGTGCCGTATGTCTCGCTCACCAGCGGCCGCTATCCCCTGCTCGCCGAGATCCGCACCCTGGGTCCGGTCCAGCTCGCTGCCGCGCTCGACCGGATCCGCGGCATCGACGGTGTGCGCGAGACGAATACGCTGACCTACTCCGATCTGCTCATCGATGTGGGCCGGCCGGAGAGAGCCTCGGAGGCGCCGATCGACGGGCTCGATATGCGGCTGCTCGAGGTGCTGCAGGCCGACGGCCGCGCCTCCTACGCCACCCTCGCCGCGGCCGCCGAGACCTCACCCGGCACGGCGCGGCTCCGGGTCAAGCGCCTGATCGAGGAGGGGGTGGTGCACATCGGGATGTTGTCCGGTGTGGCCCAAGGTGATTCGGAGTTCGCGGTGGGGTTCGGAGTGCGCGCGCGTGGGCACACCGCGAGCCTGGCGCCGCTGCTCGCGGAGATTCCCGGCCTGCATTTCCTTGCCGCGACGATCGGGCGCTTCGATCTGGTCGGGACCGTGCACGCGGCGGCTCCCGACGAGATCGTCGTCGCCCTCGATACCGTGCGCGCGCTCCGGCCGGTGCTCGAGGTCGACAGCTGGGTCCACCTGGTGACGGTCAAGGAGCGTTACGCGAGCGTCCCCGTACTCACCCGGATTCGCAAGGAGAAGTGAGGTTTTCCGACCTCGGAAATCCCTGGAGACACGCCTTGGTTCAGCGCGAATTCAGCGCGGACCGGTGCCGAGTTGGATCTTCCGGTGTGGGTGGTTCATCGGACCGCCGGGGAAACGACACCGCCCGAGGGGCGCAGCGTCACGATCAATCAATGCCCGGATTACGCTGCCGCGGTGCGCCTCCCGGTGCTGAGCGCGTACATGATGCCCGCGCCGAGCGCCGCGCCGATCGGCCAGGACAACGCGGTCACGTACTGCGAGTGCGGGACCAGGGCCACCGGCACGCCCACCACACCCGAGATCACCAGGGGCGCTCAGCGCGCGCGGGTTGAAGCCTCGGGTGTAGTGGTAAATTCCTTGGGGCGCTTCGGAATACAGGTCGGCCACTACTGTGCGCTGGCGGCGGATGAGGTAGTAGTCGACGATCAGGATGCCGAACACCGGTCCCATCAGGGCGCCGACGCCGCCGAGGAAGTAGACGATGAAATTCTGGTTCTCCCACAGCTTCCAGGGCAGCACCAGGATCGACAGCACGGCGGTGATGATGCCGCCGGTGCGGAACGAGATGTATTTCGGTGCGGTGTTGGAGATGTCGTAGGACGGGGAGACGAAGTTCAGCACCACGTTGATGCCGACCGTGGCGATCGCGAACACCGCCGCGGCGATGATGACGATCGTATCGCTGTGGATGTGCGCGACCAGCTCCACCGGATCGGACAGCACCTTGCCGTACACCTTCAGCGTGGCCAGTGAGATGACGATCGATATCACCACGAAAGCGGTCTCGTTGAACGGAATACCCCACGCGTTGCCGCGCACGATGGCCTTCCTGCTCGGCGAGAAGCGCGCGAAATCAGCGTAGTTCACCAGCGGCCCCGCCATGAACGCCACCATCAGGAAGGCCACTCCCACGAACGCGGCAACGGTCTTGCCGCCCGACAGCGCCGCACCCGCGCGCGAGCCGAAATCGATACTCCAACCGGCCTTTCCGAGAATCCAGATCGCCAGCGCGAGCATCCCGATCCACACCACCGGCCCCGCGAAATCCGACACCCGGCGCACCACTTCCATACCGTAGGTGATGACCAGCAGTTGTACCGCCCACAGCACCAGGAACGAAATCCAGCCCAGCGTGGATAGTCCCAGGAATTTGTGCGCGGTCAGCGATTGCAGTCCGGGCGCGACCCGCAGGAGCAGCACGATCAGGGCGGTGGAGGCCAGATATGTCTGAATGCCATACCAGAAGATCGCCACCAGCGCCCGCAGCAGTGCCGGGATGTTCGCACCGAATACTCCGAACGCGCCGCGCGCGAACACCGGGAACGGCACGCCGACCTTCTGCCCGGCGATGCCGATCAAATTGCTACCGCCCCACAGCAGCAGCACGCCCACGAACAGTGCCAGCATGGTCTGCCAACCGGTCAATCCGAGCGCCAGCATGCCGACCGCGAAACCATAACTGCCGATGCTGTGCGCCGAGGTCATCCAGAGACAGAACAGGTCCCAGGTGCGCCAGACTGCATTCTCGCTGGTGGTGGGCGTCAGATCCGGATTGACCAGCGCCGAGCGTTCCGGTGTGCCCTCGGGCTCTCGAACCTGTGTTTCCGTCATCGAAATTTCCTATTCTTCCCGGGGGCTAGCTATTCTGCGGGAACCCGAGATTGATACCGCCGTGGCTCGGATCGAGCCAGCGTGAGGTGACCGCCTTCTCCCGCGTGAAGAAGGAGAAGCCGGAGGGCCCGTAGGCCATGGCGTCGCCGAATATGGACGCCTTCCAGCCGCCGAAGCTGTGATAGGCCACCGGGACGGGAATGGGCACATTGACTCCGATCATCCCGACGGTCACCTGGCGCTGGAACCGTCGCGCCGCACCACCGTCGTTGGTGAAGATGGCAACCCCGTTGCCGTACGGTGACGCATTGATCAATTCGATGCCCGCCTCGAAGCCATCGACCCGCACGACCGACAGCACCGGGCCGAAGATCTCGTTCCGATAGACCTCCGAGCCGGTCGGCACGTTGTCGATGAGCGTGGGGCCCAGCCAGAAACCGCCTGCCGCGCCGTCGAATTCGCCCTCGCGGCCGTCCACGACGATATCGGCTCCGTCGCGCGCGGCGATGTCGAGATAGCCGGCGACGGTGTCGCGGTGCGCGCGCGTGATCAGCGGGCCCATATCGCAGCCGCGGCGGCCGTCGCCGGTGCGCAGCCCGCCCATCCGCTCGGCGATCTTGGCGACCAGGTCGTCGGCGATCGAGTCGACCGCCAGCACCACGCTCACGGCCATGCATCGTTCGCCGGCGGAACCGAATCCGGCGTTGATCGCGGCGTCGGCAGCCAGATCCAGGTCCGCGTCGGGCAGCACCAGCATGTGGTTCTTCGCCCCGCCCAGGGCCTGCACGCGCTTGTCGTGCGCGGAGGCGGTCTGATAAACGTAGCGCGCGATGGGGGTGGAGCCGACGAAGGAGATCGCGGCGACGTCCGGGTGGGTCAGCAGCGCGTCCACGGCCTCTTTGTCGCCGTGCACGACATTGAGCACACCCTGTGGCAGCCCCGCCTCGGTGGCAAGTTCGGCGAGCCAGTTCGAGGCCGAGGGATCCTTCTCGCTGGGCTTGAGCACCACGGTGTTTCCTGCGCCGATCGCGATCGGGAAGAACCACAGCGGCACCATCGCCGGGAAGTTGAACGGGGTGATCAGGCCGACCACGCCGACGGGCTCGCGTACCGAGTACACGTCCACGCCGGTCGAGGCGTTCTGGCTGAACTCACCCTTGGTCAGATGCGGCATGGACAGGGCGAATTCGACGACCTCGAGGCCGCGGGCGATCTCCCCGGCGGCGTCGCTGAGCACCTTGCCGTGCTCGGCGGTCAGGATCTGGGCCAGTTCGTCCTTGCGGCGTTGAGCATTTCGCGGTAGGTCAGCAGAAATCGATGGCGCGTGGCGATCGAGCTGTCGCGCCAGCCCGGTAGGGCCGCGGCGGCCGAGGCGACCGCCGCGCTGACGTCGGCGGCGGTAGCCATACGCACCTCGCGCTGCGTCGTGCCGAGCGCGGGATCGAAAACTGGTGCGACGCGGTCGGATTCACCGGGCCACGGCTTGCCGTCCACCCAGTGGTCGAGGATATCTGCCATCTCATTCACCTTCCTGCGATCCGGTCAGCACCTCGCGGAGTGCGGACGCGGCGGTCTTCACCTCGTCGGCGGTGACCACGCACGGCGGAACCACGTGAATTCTGTTGTCGGCCCCGAACACCAGCACCCCGCGCTCGGCCAGCCCGGATTTGAGGCGCGCCATGGCGTCCGCAGGCAGCGGGGTGCGCTCGGCGCGGTCGGAGACCAGTTCGATCGCCCAGAACACACCCTCACCGCGCACGTCGCCGATGAGCGGAATGTCCTGTGCCAGTTCGGCAAGCGCCGGACCGATCGCCTCGCGGCCGATCCGCGCGGCATGCTCGACGACGCCCTCGGCCGCCATGGCATCCAGCGCGCCCACGATCGAGGCGCAGGCCAGGGGGTGCCCACTGTAGGTGAGCCCGCCCGGGAACACCCGCTCGTCGAAGGTGTGCGCCACCGCATCGGAGATGATGACGCCGCCTACGGGCACATAGCCGGAGTTGACCCCCTTGGCGAAGGTGATCAGATCCGGCTCGCCGCCGTGGCCCTCGAACGCGAACCAGCGCCCCGTGCGGCCGAACCCGCACATCACCTCGTCGAAGATCACCAAGATGCCATACCGATCGGCTATCTCGCGGACCCCGGCGAGATAGCCGGGCGGCGGCACCAGGATGCCCGCAGTGCCGGGCACACTCTCCAGCAGGATCGCCGCGATCGTCTGCGGCCCTTCGGATTGCACCACCCGCTCGAGATGGTGCAGCGCACGCTCGCATTCCTGCTCGGGCGAATCCGCCCAGAAATCACTGCGATACAGGTAAGGGCCGAAGAAATGAGCATGGCCGCGGGCGTATTCGTTAGGCATGCGCCGCCAGTCGCCGGTCGCAACGACCGCGGCGCCCGTATTGCCGTGGTAGGAGCGGTAGGTCGACAGGACCTTGTCCCGGCCGGTGTGCAGGCGGGCCATGCGGATGGCGTTCTCGTTGGCGTCGGCGCCGCCGTTGGTGAAGAACACCTTGTTGAATCCGTCGGGCGCGAGGGCGGTGATCCGCTGGGCAGCCTCGCCGCGGGCGAGATTGGCCTGTGGGGGGCCGATGGTGGCCAGGCGGGTGGCCTGCGTGGTGATCGCCTCGATCACGGCCGGATGCTGGTGCCCGATATTGACATTCACCATCTGGCTGGCGAAGTCGAGGTATTCCTTACCCGCGTGGTCCCAGACCGTGGTTCCCCGCCCGCCCGCGATCACCACCGGGTTCAGCGACGCCTGCGCCGACCAGGAATGAAAGACATACCGGCGGTCCAGATCATAGGTGTGGGCATCGAGATCCGTTTGCGTAGAGGTCATTTCGGCACCTGCACAGCCGTCACCGCCGGAGTCAGCTGCGGGATGATCACATCTCCGTATACGCGCATGGTCTCTTCCTTGTTGTCGTGTTGCAGATAGCCGGCGAACTGGTCGACCCCGAGCGCGGCCAGCTTTTGCAGCTTCGCGACGTGCTCGGCGGGGGTGCCCAGAATGCAGAACCGGTCGACGATCTCGTCGGACACGAAGTCCGCGTGGGTATTTCCGGCGCGGCCGTGCTGGTTGTAGTCGTAGCCCTGCCGCCCGGCGATGTAGTCGGTCAGCGCCGCGGGGACCTGTCCGTTCGTGCCGTAGCGGGCGACGATATCGGCGACGTGATTGCCGACCATGCCGCCGAACCAGCGGCACTGCTCGCGCATGTGCGCGATATCGGTGCCGATGTACATCGGCGCGGCCACACAGATTTTCACCGCGTCCGGATCGCGCCCCGCGGCCGCAGCGGCGTCCTTCACGGTGCGGATCATCCATTCGGCGATATCGAGATCGGCCAGCTGGAGAATGAACCCGTCGGCCACCTCCCCGGTCAGCGCCAGTGCCTTGGGCCCGTACGCGGCCACCCACACCTCGAGCTCCGAACCGGTGCTCCACGGGAATTGCAGTGTGCGCCCGTCGCATTCGACGGGTCGGGAGTTGGCCAGCTCCCTGATCACGTGGATCGAATCGCGCAGCGTCTTCAGCGTCGTCGGGCGCCCGCCGCCCACCCGCACCGCCGAATCGCCGCGGCCGATACCACAGATGGTGCGGTTGCCGTACGCCTCGTTGAGCGTGGCGTAGGTCGACGCCGTCACCGCCCAGTCCCGGGTGGCCGGATTGGTCACCATCGGGCCGACCGTAATCCGCTTGGTCTCGCTGAGGATTCGGCTGTACAGCACGTATGGCTCCTGCCACAGGATGTGCGAATCGAATGTCCACACATGGCTGAAGCCGTACGCCTCGGCCAGTTTCGCAAGATGCACAGTGCGCGCCGAAGGCGCATCACACTGCAGCACAGCACCGAATTGCATGGCTGGCTCCCTCTCTAGATCAGATATTGACTCAGGTCGCGGCGCACGAAGCGCCCATCGCCCTTGCGGCCCAGGTACTTCCCGTCGTCGATGACGACCTTGCCGCGCGAGAGCACCGTGTCGACGTGACCGTCGATCTCGAAACCCTCCCAGGCCGAGTGATCCATGTTCATGTGGTGGGTCTTCTCGAGGCCGATGGAGGTGTGGCCGTTGGGGTCGTAGATCACCACGTCGGCGTCCGCGCCGGGCGCGAGCACACCCTTACGGCCGTACAGTCCGAACATGCGCGCCGGTGTGGTGGAGGTGATCTCGACCCACCGCTCGAGGGTGATCTTCCCGTCGACCACGCCCTGATACATCAGGTCCATCCGGTGCTCGACCGAGCCGATGCCGTTGGGAATCTTGGAGAAATCGCCGATCCCCATATCCTTCTGCCCCTTCATGCAGAACGGGCAGTGATCGGTGGCGACCATCTGAACATCGTTGGTGCGCAACGCCTGCCACATATGATCCTGATGGTGTTCGTGCTTGGACCGCAGCGGGGTCGAGCACACCCACTTTGCGCCCTCGAAACCCGGTGCGCCCAGCTGATCCTCGAGTGACAGGTATAGGTACTGCGGACACGTCTCCCCGAACACGTTGCGGCCCCGGTCGCGTGCCGCGGCCAGCTGTGCCACGCCCTGCTTCGCCGAGACGTGTACGACATACAGTGGGGCGCCGGTCAGATCGGCCAGCATGATGGCCCGGTGGGTGGCCTCCTCCTCGAGCTGCCAGGCCCGCGCGATGCCGTGGTAGTACGGATCGGTCTTGCCCTGTTCGAGCAACTGGCCGACGAGAACGTCTATGGCGGGCCCGTTCTCGGCGTGCATCATCGTCATCAGACCGGTGGACGCGCCGGTCTGCATCGCGCGCAGGATCTGCGCGTCATCGCTGTAGAACACGCCCGGATAGGCCATGAACAACTTGTAACTGGTGATGCCCTCGTTCGGCAGGTCCCGAAGCGCCTGCAGCGAGGCATTATTGACGTCGCCGACGATCTGGTGGAACGAGTAGTCGATCGCGCACTCGCCAGCGGCCATCTTGTGCCAGGTGGCGAGGCTGTCCTGCAGCCGTTCGCCGAACTTCTGTACCGCGAAGTCGATGATCGTGGTGGTGCCGCCCCAGGCCGCGGCGCGGGTGCCGGTCTCGAAATCGTCGGAGGCGGTGGTGCCGCCGAACGGCATCGACATATGGGTGTGCGCGTCGATACCGCCGGGCACGACATACTTGCCGGTGGCGTCGATTACGGTGTCGGCGGTTTCCCTCAGGTTCGCGCCCAGCACGGTGCTGTCCGGCTCGAGCAGCGCGACGATCCGCTCGCCGTCGACGAGGATGTCCGCGTTCGTGCGGCCGGTCGAGGAGACGACCGTGCCGCCGGTGATCAAAGTGGTTGGCATGCCAGTCCTCTCAGCTCACGGCGCGACGATGGCGTCGTAGGAATCCGGGCGCCGGTCCCGGTAGAACTGCCAGTCCCCGCGCACCTCACGAACCAGGCCCAGATCCAGCTCGCGGATCACCAGCTCCTCGGTGCCGGTGGAAGCGACTGCGTCAACGTAGTTACCGCGCGGGTCGACGAAATACGAACTGCCGTAGAAGGTTACGGCTGCATCGCCGAATTCGTCGGTCTCCGTCCCGATCCGGTTGTTGGCAGCGATGTAGTACTGATTGGCCGCCGCGGCTGCGGGCTGTTCCAGCTCCCAAAGCCGATTGGACAGACCGGGTTTGGTCGCTGAGGGGTTGAACACCAGCTCCGCGCCGTTCAGGCCCAGCGCCCGCCAGCCCTCGGGGAAGTGGCGGTCGTAGCAGATGTAGACCCCGACCTTGCCGACCGCGGTGTCGAATACCGGATAGCCGAGATTGCCGGGGCGGAAGTAGAACTTCTCCCAGAAACTCGGCAGATGCGGAATATGGTGCTTGCGATATTTGCCCAGGTAACTGCCGTCCGCGTCGATCACCGCGGCCGTGTTGTACAGCACGCCGGGCTGATCCTCCTCGTACACCGGCAGCACGATGACCATGTTGTGCCTGCGGGCCAGCTCGGCGAAGCGCGCGGTGGTAGGGCCGGGCACGGATTCGGCGTACTCGTAGTACTTCTTGTCCTGAACATTTCCGAAGTACGGCCCGTAGAAGAGCTCCTGGAAGCAGATCACCTGCACGCCCTCGGCGGCGGCCGCCTCGACGAACTTCTCGTGCTTGGCCAGCATGGATTCCTTGTCACCGGTCCATGTGGCCTGGGTGATGGCCGCCTTGATGGTTGTCATCGGGTGTCCTCCTTCTCGATGTTTTGTTATTCTTATTGCTAAACATTTCGTGAATATTTCATCGAGTGCCGGAAGTGTAAACCTGCTAGACCCTTCCCGAGGTGAATATGAGCAGACCGATCGTGATCGATGATCCGACCCCCGCCGGGATCGCGGGCGCCATCGCGCGCATGATCAGCAGCGGCGAACTGGCCCCGGGCGATCGCCTTCCGACCGTGCGCGAGCTGTCGGCGCAACTCGGGGTCAGCCCCGCCACGGTGAGCCACGGCTGGCAGGCCCTGTCCCAGGCGGGACTGGTCGTCTCCCGCGGACGCAGCGGCACCTTCGTTGCCGAGACGAAATCCTCGGCCCCTCGGCCTGCCCCGCCCCGCGCGGGCCGAATGGTGAAGGGCGCCACCGACGCCCGCCTGGACCTCTCGCTCGGCACACCCGATCCGGCGCTGCTGCCCGAGCTCGGTCCGCTGCTCGCGCACGTCGCCCTGAACTCCGAGCCCACCGATTACCACCAGGCGCCGGTTGTGCCCGAACTCGGTCGCCTGCTGCAACGGGACTGGCCGACCGCCTCGGGTGGGCTCACCGTGGTGGACGGCGCGATGGACGCGGTCGCGCGCGGACTGCGCGCGGTGGTCCGCTACGGCGATCGGGTGATCGTGGAGAATCCGACGTTCCCGCATTTCCTGGACTACCTGGAATACCTAGGCGCACAGCCCATCCCGGTGGCCATGGACGAGCGGGGAGTGCTCCCGGACGAATTCGAGCGCGCCCTGGCCCTGGCCCCGGCCGCCGCGGTCATCCAGCCTCGAGCCCAGAATCCCACCGGCGCCTCGATGGACGCCGACCGCATCAAGGGCCTGGCAATGATCCTGCGCCGCAGCGAAACCCCCTGCGTAGTCCTCGAGGACGACCACTCCGGCAGCATCGTCCCCACCGCCGACCTGAGCATCGGCCGCTGGCTGCCGGACCAGGTTCTGCACGTGCGCAGCTACTCCAAATCCCATGGCCCCGACCTGCGGATAGCGGCCCTGTCCGGCCCCGAGGGGGTCATCGACCGCGTCGTGGCCACCCGTATGCTGGGCCCAGGCTGGACACCGAGAATCCTGCAGCGCCTCCTGTACGAACTCCTCCAGGACGACACCGCCACCCGCGCGGTAGCCAATGCCCGTACGCAATACCGCATCCGCCGTAGCAGCTTCGCCGACGCCTTGGACCGCAACGGCGTCCGCGTCCCGCCCGGCGAGGGCCTCAATGTCTGGGTCCCTGTGGCCGACGAACGCTCGGCCCTGGTCCACCTGGCCGCCAACGGCATCCGCGTAGCCCCCGGCGGCCCCTTCTACGCCGACCCGCGCAACCACCTCCAGGCCGTCCGGGTAACGATCTCCCCGTTACGCGGCGGCGGCGAAGAGGTCGCTCGAATCCTCGCCGCCACCAGCGAACCTCACCAGGGGGACTACTTCTCTTTGGGCGGCCCCGACCGCAACTCCCCGCCCCGGCGCGGCAACGGCCGCACGACGCAGGGAATGCGGTGAGCCGGGGGCTCCTCTTGGTTCAGAGCGCGAAATAACAAGTGCACCAAAGATTCTCCTATGAAACAACCGCAACCAAGGCCTACGTCACCAGCCGACATGGTCACCAGATCGCTGCACCGACACCCGATCATCGAATGTGCGCCAGAACCATGCACGGGCCGCCCCTTGCGATCGGACCGCCGGCTCGATGCGGGTGTCGGCGGCGGTGGGTTCGATTCCGCACGAAGCGTGCGGTCCGGTCGCCTCAATCGCATGACAGTGCCGACCTCACCCGCCTGACCGGGTAGAGAGGTCACATCCGTAGCGAGTAGTCGAGGGAATTCGCCGCGAGTTCGCATACCTGATCGTCCGACAGTTGCCAGGCCTGCTGACAGCGCATGTACTCCTGCGCCAGGTCGTATCCCAGGAACAGCGGGATATCGGTGCTCAGCGTGACCGGCACGCCGGCCCCCATCAACATCGGCAGCGGATGCTCGGCGAGCGAATCGACCAATCCGAGCAGCACATTCGAGCTCGGCGCCAGGTCAAGGCACACCCCGTCGGCGGCGAGCCGACTGATCAGCGCGGGGTCGGCGGCCGCGGCCAGGCCGTGAGATATGCGCGGCGGCCGGATGTCCAGCGTCGCGGCGACGGCCTGTGGACTCGGGATCTCACCGGCATGCGGCACGCACGGCAGCCCGGCGGCCCGGGCGCGCTCGAATACCGGCAGGTACGGGGCCACCGGATGTGCCGCCTCGTCCCCGGCGAAGCCCAGCGCGACCACCCCTCGCCCGGCCCAGCGCAACGCCAGGTCGAGCGTGCGCTGCGCCGAGGCGATGCCCAGCCCGCGGTTGATCCCGAGTATCAGCCCCGCCCCGCCCGCCCCGGCGCCGTCGCGGAGTCCATCCAGCACGGCCTCCACCAGCGCCTCGTCCGGTCCCAGCCGCCCGGCGTATGTCGTTGGCGCGAAATGGATTTCAGTCCACACCACCCCACACGCCCGTTGCCGTGCACCCAGCGCGCGGGCCACCTCGCGCAGATCGTCGAGCGAGCCTATGAGGTCGCGCGCCCGCTCGTACGCGACGACGAACTCCGCCTGGTCGGCGAACGGACCGAGTGGGGGCGGCGGGGTGCCGTGGCGCGCGACGAGTTCGGCGACCGTCCCGGGCGGGATCGCGGACTCGAGGTGGGTGTGCAGCTCGGCCTTCGGCAGGGCGATGATCGCCGCGCGGTCCATCACCGGTCGTGTCCGATGTAGACGCTCTTGGTCCAGGTGTAGAAATCCACCGCGCGGGCGCCCTGCTCGCGGAAGGTGTTGGTCGAGGAGTCGCCGACGCCGCCGAACGGCACGTTCAGGTCCAGCCCGGCGGTCGGCCGGTTGACCTTCACCACGCCGACCCGGGCCCGGGCGGCGAAATCGTAGGCGCGGGACAGATCGTTCGTGCAGACTCCGGCGGTCAGGCCGTAGGACGAGTCGTTGACATAGGCTAGTCCCTGTTCGTAGTCCTCGACGTCGACGACCGCGATCACCGGGCCGAACACCTCCTCGCGAGCGAGCGGCGAGCCGTGCGCGACACCGCTGACCACGACCGGCGGCAGGTGCAATTCCGACGGCTCGGCGACCTCACCCACGTCGTAGCCCGCGGCGGCGGCCTGTTCGATCGCGGCGACGTCCTTGGCGAGCTGATCCCGCGAAACCACCGGGCCCATGGTCGTTTCCGCCGCGAGCCCGTCGCCCACACGGATGGCCGCGGCCTGGTCCCGTAGCGCCTTGACGAAGGCGTCCCGCACGCCGGGCGTCACATATACCCGCGAGGTGGCGGTGCAGGCCTGGCCGGTGAGGCCGAAACCACCGGCGGCGACGATCCGCGCGGCGCGGTCCGGATCGGCATCGTCGAGCACGAGATAGGCATTCTTACCGCCCATTTCGAGCTGCACACGGGCGTGCCGGGCGTTGACGACGTCGCGGATGGTATTGCCGACGCCCGTCGAGCCGGTAAAGGACACACCGGCGACGCGCCGATCGCGAACGAGCGCGTCGCCCGTCACGCGACCGCTGCCGTGCACCACATTCAGCACCCCCGGGGGCAGCCCGGCGTCGGTCAATGCCCGGGCCAGATGGTGCACCGACAGCGGCGTGAGTTCGGCGGGCTTGATCACCAGCGCATTGCCGGAGATCAACGCGGGCGCCATCTTCCACGCCGGGATCGCGATCGGGAAGTTCCACGGCGTGATCAGGCCGACGACGCCGAGTGGCTCGGATCGCAGGTGCACCGCGGTGTCGGGCACACCGCTCGGCAGGGTCTCGCCCTGGCTGCGCCATCCGGCCGCGCCGAAGAAGCGCAGCACGTCGATCGCGCGGCGGACCTCCCCGGTGGCCTCGGCGAGCGTCTTGCCCTCCTCCCGGGTCAGGTCCCGGGCGATATCCGCATGCCGACGGCGCAGCAGATCAGCGGCGTCGAGCAGGATCGCGCCGCGCGCCACCGGAGTTCGCGCAGCCCACGCGGCCTGCGCGTCGGCGGCGGCGGCGACAGCGGCATCGACGTCGGCGGCCGTCGAGGACGGTGTGATCGCGACGAGGTCCGACGGATCGGCAGGGTTGCGTCGTTCGACCTGCGCGGCGCCGGTCGACTCACCGGCGATGAGGTTCTGGATCTGTGTCATGGATGCTCCTGATTCTGTAATGCGCACTCGGCCTCGAATCTCGTCGTCCCAGTGTGCTTTTGGGGTCCACGGCCCATACCTGTGGACTCCGGTCGCAGGCGTGCGGGAATGACGAAGCGCGGCCGGAGCGCCGATCAAAGGTGGGCGATCATGCCGCCGTCGCAACGGATCTGGCTGCCGGTGACGTACGAGGCGAGGCGGCTGCACAGGAATGCGGCGACCGCGCCGAATTCGTCCGGCTCGCCATACCTGCGCGCGGGGATCTTCGCCAGCGACTCGGCGCGCACCTGCTCGACCCCGCGTCCGGTGCGGCGCGCGGCGGCCTCGTCGATCGCGGCCACCCGCGCGGTCGCGATGCGGCCGGGCAGCAGCATGTTCACCGTGACGCCGTCCGGGGCGACCTCGTCGGCAAGGGTTTTCAGATAGGCGGCGAGCGCGGCCCGGCCCAGACTGGAGGCGCCCAGCATCGGAATCGGTTGCTGCACACCGCTGGAACCGATGGCCAGGATCCGGCCCCAGCCCGCGGCGCGCATCGCGGGCAGGACCTCGGAGACGACCCCTACCTGCGGGGTCAGCAGGAGTTCGATGGCATCGCGCGCGCCCGTCGCGGTGAGTTCGGCGGCCGGACCCGGCGCGGGGCCCGGCCCGTTCAACACCACGATGTCCGGATCGCCGAACGCCTCGCGTGTCGCGGTGATGAGGCGTTGCGGCACAGCGGGATCGGTCAGGTCGCAGTCCACGCCGATGGCCCCGGCACCTGTCGCGCCGCGCAATTCGGCCGCGAAGACCTCGGTCCCGGTCCGCCCGGTGACGACGACATTCGCCCCCTCGGCGCTCAGGGCGCGAGCGGTCGCCGCGCCGAGCCCTCCGGTAGAAGCGAGCACCAGCGCGGTCCGGCCGGTCAGTCCCAAATCCATTGGCCCTCCAGGGCTTCGATGCGTCTTGTCAGCAGCGGCAGATACATGCGCGGCAGCGCGCGGACCGGCGAGCGCACATCGGCTCCGGGAAACGGCCGACAACGCCGAGAACACTCCCGCGCGATGCGCGAGGTCAGCCCGAAACCCATTGGCCCTCCAGGGTTTCGATATGCCGTACCAGCAGCGGCACGAGCGAGTCCGGCAGCGCCCGGCTCGGCGGGCGCACACCGGATTCGGCGATCAGCCCGCGTCGCCGCAGGCACTCCTTGCGAATCGCGAGGGCGATGCCCGCCTGCTGCTCGAAGGTGATCAGCGGCAGGAAGTCCAGCAGCGCCGCCCGGCTCTTGCCCGGGTCGGCCGCCGACCACGCCTCGACGCAGGCGACCAGCGCCTCGGGATACGAGAAGCCGGTCATCGCACCGGCGGCGCCGCAGGCGAGTTCGTCGAGCAGATTGATGCCGCCGAGCCCGCCGAAGACCGGCGCGTCGCAGTGGGCGGCCACCTCGGCGATCGCCACCGGCGTGGGCGGCGACTCGGCCTTGACCGCCGCGATGAACGGCAGGTTCGCGACCTCGCCGAGGACCGCCGTGGACACCGAGACACCGCTTGCGACGGGATAGTCCTGGACCACGATCGCCGCTCCGCTGCCCTGATGCACGGCGGTCAGATGCCCGCGCAGGGTCTCCCGTTCGCCGCTGTTGACCTGCACCATCACCCCGGCGAGCCGGTCACCGGCCACCTCCGCCGCCATGCGGGCCTCGTCCAGGACCGGCGCGGTGGCCAGGCTCGTACACCCGACCACCAGCGGCAGGTCGGTGACGTCGAGCACTGTCTCGAGCACCGTGCGCCGCTCGTCCCAAGACAGCCGCGCGGCCTCGCCGAAGACCCCGAGCACGGTCAGGCCGGTAACCCCGGCGGCTGTCGCATGCTCGGCCAGCCGGGCCACCCCGGCCTCGTCGAGGTCGAGGGTGGATCCGGAGAACGGCGTCGCCAAAACGCCCCAAACACCTTGTGCCAGATACGAATTCATCGATCGCTCCATTCCGGCGCCCGCTTCTGCTGGAACGCCAACACACCCTCGGTCGCGTTGGGGCTCTGCAGGGCCTCGATCAGCGCGGGCAGGCGCGCGGCCCGGGCATCCGAGGCGGACATGTGCCCGGTGCGATTGACCATCTGTTTGATCGCCCGCAGGGAGGTGGGTGCGCAGGCCAGGATGTCGGCCAGCCAGCGATCCACCGTCGCGTCGAGTTCGGCCGGTTCGGCCACCTCGGTGACCAGGCCCATCCGATGCAGCTCCGCGGCCGAGATCCGACGGCCGGTGAGCAGGATGGACATCGCCTGCACGTGCGGGATGCGGCGAACCAGCGAGACGATGCCGCCGTCCAGCGGGAGCCGCCCGACCCGTGGCTCAGTGAGCCCGAACGTCGCTGTGGCCGAGGCGATCACGATGTCCGCACCGAGCACGATCTCCATGCCGCCGCCCATCGCGTACCCGTTGACCCGTGCGATCACCGGGATGTCCAGCGTGGGCCGCAGGCTCAGGCCGGCGAATCCGTTGGGGTCCAGATCCGCCCAGTAGTCCAGGCCGGTCTTGGCGACGCCCGCGGACGACATGTCCGCACCGGCGCAGAACGCCCTGTCGCCGGCGCCGGTGATCACCACCGCGCGCACGGCCGGGTCGGCCTCGATATGCTCCCAGATCTCGGTGCACCGCCGCGAGGCCTTCTCGTCGACGGCGTTGCGGACCTGTGGGCGGTCGATGGTCACCCGGGCGACGCGGTCCTCGATGCGGAAGTCGATTCCCGCTGCCGCGCCGATCATTTGATCGCTCCCGCGTTCATGAGCTCGGCGATCCGCGCCTCGGAATAGCCGAGCTCCCGCAGCACCTCGGCGTTGTGCTCGCCGAGCGTCGGGGCCGGACGGCGCATCCGATGCGGCGTGCCCGACAACCGGATCGGCGGGTTGAGCACGCGAACCGTCCCCGCGCGCGGATGCTGCATCTGCGAGATCATCTCGTTCACCTCGGTCTGCGGGTCGGCGAGCGCCTGTTGCAGCGAATGCACCGGGGCACACAGGATGTCCTGCTGCTCGAGCCGCTTGACCCAGCGCTCGGTCGTGCCCTGCGCGAAACGCCTCCGGAAGATCGCCTGCAGCTGCGGACGATGCTCGAACTGCCCCTCCAGCGTGTCGTATCCGGACCGCTGGGACAGATCCTCGTCCAACTCGAGCGCGACGCTGATATCGCGCAGCGGATTCTCCTTGAAGGCGCCGACCATGCACACCGCGCCGTCCTCGGTCGGGAAGACGCCGGACAGCGGCATCGCCGCCCAGTTCACCTCGTGCCCGCGGTTGAGCTGAGTCGCGGCCTCCTGCATCTGCATGTGCAGCATCGAGTCGTACATGTTGACCTGCACCTTCTGGCCCTCACCGGTGCGGTCTCGGGCCAGCAGCGCGAGCAGGATGCCCTGACACAGGTGCATGCCGGTGGTGTAGTCGCACAGCGTCGTCGGATAGACGCTCAGCGGCGTGGTCTCGTCGGTGCGGCGCCACATCACCCCGCTGTACGCCTGCGCGATCACGTCCTGTCCGCCCTTGTGCGCATACGGTCCCGACTCGCCGAAGCCGGTACCCGAGGCCCAGACGATATCGGGCTTGATCGCCTTCAGGTCGTCGTAGCCGAAGCCCAGGCGCTCCATCACGCCCGAACGGAAGTTGCTCACCACGACGTCGGCACGGCGGACCAGATCGCGAATCACCTCGCGCCCGGGGTCGGTGCGGGTGTCGATGGTGACGCTGCGCTTGTTGCGGTTGATGGAGATGAAGATCGGATTGTCCTGCCCGTCGGGGTCGGGAAAGGAATTGCGGCTCAGGTCTCCCGCGCCGGGCCGCTCGACCTTGATCACCTCGGCGCCGTAGTCGGCGAGCATTTGTGTCGCACTGGGCCCTAGGTACACCTGGGTGAAGTCCAGGACGACGGTGCCCGCCAGCGCTCCCTTCGCGTCTGTCATCGGTCGGTCTCCTCATCGGTCGTGTCGGCCGTCGCATTCGCCGACGGTTGGTCCCCCGGGTCTGCCCCTTGATCACGCATGCGCAGCCGGATCTCCGAGATGGGCACGTCCCGCACGAGCAGCCCCTTCTGCACGGCCAGCGCGGCCGCGATTCCCGTGGCCTGCCCCTGGGCCATGCACGGTGGGATCTCCCGCGACATCCGCTGGGCCTCCGGCGTCGCGGAGTAGTGCCGGCCCGCGACGAGCAGCTGGTCCACCTCTCGGGGCAGGAGCGCGCGGTACGGCGTGTAGTAGTCCCGGCCGCGGCATACGGTGTCGGCGAAGTGTCGCCGTTGCACGACGTCGTCCTTGGTGACGATGTATTCGCCGTGCAGCAGCCGGGTCTGGCGCACGCCCATCTGCTGGGCCACGTCGAGGATGTAGGCGTTCGCGAAACCCGGTAGTTCGGAACGGATTTCGACCAGGGCCTGCTCGATGCGCTCACGTGCGGCGAACTCGGCCGAGGTCAGCGATTCGGGATCGGTGCCATCGAAACCGGTCATGTGCGGGGTGTTGCACCACACCACACCCGGCAGCGGGGTCTTGAGCCACCACAGATCCCAGGCGCCGCCGAACAGTCGTTTGATCCGGCGGTTGATGGCGCGGGCCTGCTGCGGATTCTCCTGCTCGAACGCCTCTGCCGCCGCGGTGTCGACGCCGCCGAGGCGGAAGACGAGGGTGACCAGATAGCTGTCGGTCCCGTACGGCGCGCCGGCGCGGGAGGCGACGTCGATATCGCCGGTGGTGTCGATCACCACATCACCGGTGATCGCCTGCGGCCCCTGCTTGGTCTCGACGACGACGCCCCTCATGACGCCGTCCTCGACGATCGGCCGGGAGAACCAGCTGTGCAATCGCAGGTGCACGCCCGCCTCGCGAATCAGGTCGTTCGAGGTCGCCTTCCAGCCGTCGGGATCGAAGGCGACCGCGTAGCAGATGGGCTTGGGGTTGGTGTGCGAATGGAAGTTGAACGTGCCCCAGCGCGACCACTTGTTCCACAGTTCTTGCGAGGTGATGCGCTCCTCGACGGGCGGGTAGACCGCGAGGCCCTTGCTCGCCATGCGCTCGACGTACTCGTCGACGACGCCGCCGACGGTGATCTCGTCGCCGTTGACCATGTCGTCCAGGACGAGCACCATGCCGCCGGACGCGAGGCCGCCGAGGGAGGAGTAGCGCTCGACGAGGGTGACCGAGACTCCGCTGCGGGCGGCCGCGACGGCGGCGCTGACCCCTGCCGGGCCGCCCCCGACGACGACCACATCGCTGCGGCGCGCCACCGGCGCGGCCAGGTCGTCGGTGCCGATGCGGAACTGCGCTTGGCTCATGGGAATCACTCTCCGGCGAACGTGCCGCTGTGGCGGCGGGCGAGAACATAGAGGACGACGCTGATCAGGCACAACGCGGCGACATAGACCGGGAACAGCCAGGCGGCGCCGATCTTGTTCAGCCAGACCACCAGGTACGAGGCGGTTCCGCCGAATACCGCGACCGCGACGCCGTAGCCGAGGCCGACGCCGGTGGCGCGGCAGTACTTCGGCATCAGGGAGGTGGCGATGACGTTGTACAGCGTCATATTGAGGGCGACCACGACGCCGCCACCGAGCAGGACGACCGAGAACATGCCCAGCCCGTGTCCGGTGTACAGCAGCAGCAAGAACGTCGTCGGGATCGCGGCGATGCGGGCGATCAGATAGGCCCGCGACAGTTTGATGCGATCCGCCCAGCGGCCGGTGAACAGGGAGCCCGCGAGCAGGATCACCCCGAGCATCGTCGTCAGCGCGAAGACCGTGGTCGGGTTCTCGTGGTAGGTGCCACGGGCCAGGCTGGGCAGGCCGGAGTTCCACGCGTAGTTCAACGCCTGCGCGGCGCCGACTATCGCGATCATCGCGACCAGGCCGAGCCAGTGCTTGCGCACACCGCCCCACACGCCCGCGTTGGTCTCGTGGGCCTCGCTCTCGTGCAGCGATTCGGGCAGGAAACGACGCAGGTACACCACGACGAAGCTCATCACCGCGCCGAACAGGATGGGCACCCGCCATCCCCACTCCGACATCACATGTCCCCCAACGAGATAACTCGTGATGAAGGTGACGAGCGAGGCGAGCAGAATTCCGAGGTTGACGTAGAAGCTGATGTAACCCGCGGCCCTGCCTTCCTGTCCCCGCGGCATCAGTTCGACGGCGTAGGCCGTGGACAGCGGTGCTTCCACCCCCGTCGAAAGGCCTTGCAGCACACGGAGAACGAGCAACGTGACCCCGGCACCGGTGCCGATCACGTCGTAGGTCGGCAGAACGGCCAGCACGAGGGTGGTCAGCGCCATGACGGCGACGGACCAGAGCATCACCCGGCGGCGGCCGATCCGGTCGGCGACGTTGCCGAGCAGAACACCGCCCAGCGGGCGTGCGACGAACCCGACGGCGAACACCGCCAGCGCGTCGAGTGTGGCGGAGACGGGGTCTCGGTCGACGAAGAATTTCGGTCCTATGTAGGTGGCCAGTAGGCCGAAAATCATCCAGTCGTACCATTCAAGGGTGTTTCCGAGCCCGAGGCCGAGCATGGCCTTACGGCTCGCCCGCTCCGGCGGGGATGTTGGTATGAGTGTGGCCGAGACCGGATGTGGAGTTGCGGTCATGATGAACCTTCATCAGGGGAGCACGCGGGGTCGGCCGAGTGGGCGCTCGGCCGGCCCAATGCTCAGTTGGGTTGAGATTCCGGATATCCCGCCGGAGCGGCGGATTACCAGGTTGGTGGAGTGCTGACCCAAATGGCCGTGCACTCGTCGGTATCCGACGGGTTGACGTACCAGTGCGGAATGGTGGACGGGTAGCGAATCGAATCGCCCGCCTGTAGCCGGTATCGCACACCGTCGAGGTAGACGTCCTTGGTCCCCGACAAGACGATGCCGAACTCTTCGCCGTTGTGGCGGTAGGGATTTGCGCTCGTGTCGTATCCGGGTGAGGTGACCACCCAGTTGGCTTCGAGTGCACCGTTGAGATCTGGAGTGAGCAGCTCGTACGTGCCGCCGTCATCCGAGGCGACCCCATGGCCGCCCAGTTTCCTGCGATCCTCCTTCCGGACGACGATGTCCTTGGCCTGCGACGGGGCCATCAGCTGCCCGATGGGCAGTTGCAGGCCGTGGGCGATCTGAACCAGGGTGGCGAACGAGGGGTTCCCCATGCCGCGCTCGACCTGGCTGACGATTCCGGCGCTGACGCCCGCCTTGGCCGCAAGACCCTCGGTGGTCAGGCCCCGTTCTTTGCGGAGCGTGCGGATTCGGCCGCCGACCTCACCGAGCATCGATGCGATCGTCTCCTCGTCGGGTTTATCGCCCATCGGGCCTCCCTTCAGCCGTGATCCTGATCACCGTGAACCGCCGTCACTATAACAATGGTTCCGTCAATATGATGAAGATCGGCGATTACGCTCCTGCTACGCGGACGTCACGTCCGCGTCAATCGTGCAAGGGGTGACAGGTTGCGAGCTGCGTGAGTACGGCGGCGAGCCAGTGTCGTCCGGATCCTCGATGATGTGGCGATGCGGCTCGGTGGTCATCTCGGATTCAGGAGGTCGGTGCAACACTCCTGGTTGAATGGGGATTCATGGGCAGGTTGGCCCACTCCTCTTGCGGCCTCGCCGCCACCGATCGAGGACTTGTGGCCCTGTCCGGCCTTCTTCGATCCCGGCACGATCGTGGTCGTGGTTGAACCGCGACAACTCGGCCAGCCCGGTCGCCGCTGGATCGGAGTTGCTGAGCGGTGAGTACACCCCTCTAACTTCTTTCCCCATCGAACCGAGCCAGCGCAGTGTAGGTAGCTGGCGAATACGCCACGCGTCTGTGCAGATGCTTCAGCGAGATCGGGTTGCGTGTGTTTCGGCAATGTTTCCGACCTGTTGCCACAAAGTTGCCGAGGATCGGTGGGCTTCGGTGAGAATGGCTTCGGCACGCGAGTTCTTCCAGCAGCACCCTGATTGTCAATCCACACATCCATCGTTGGAAGGGAGTTCGACCATGGCGGTACAGGAGAGCAGTGGTACGACGACCCAGCGCCGGGAGATCGATGTGCAGGCGGAAGTGGAAATGCTGCGGCTGCGGCTGGACGAGGCCCGGCAGGAGACCCAGAACGCTCGCCAGTACGCGATGCAGGCATCGGGTCTCGCGCGCCAGGCGCAGGCGCAGGCGCGGCAGGTGCAGCATCAGGCCCAGCATGCGCAGCAGGACGCCAACCAGGCCAACCAGCAGGCCCAGCAGGCCCGCCAGCAGGCGATCCTGGCCACCAACCAGGCCCAGCAAGCCCAGACCGAAGCCGACCGGGCCCAAAGCCAGGCCCAGCAGGCCCAGGGCGAGGCCAACCAATCCCAGCAGCGGGCCGGCAGCGCCCAGGAACAAGCCGACCAGGCCACCCAACTGGCGCAGCAAGCCGAGGACCAGGCCAGCCGGGCCCAAGACCGGGCCGGTCAGTGGGAGATGCAACTTCACCAGATCCGCCAGCAGGCCCGGCTCCAACAGGGCCGCTGACCCAGCGAGGATGACACTGTGATCGCAGTGTTGGCGACCGGCCGTACCCGAGAGCTGGTACGGCCGGTTCGTCAGGCCTGCCGCCCGGGAGATCCGCGGTGAGCGGCCCGGCTCCGCCGCCCGCGGACGAACCCGATGTCGACGTCGAGGTCATCGTGCCAGAGATGGTCGGTGCCGGGGTGTATGCCAACGGGTTCACCTGCTGGTACAACCGCACGGACTTCACTCTCGATTTCCTGGTCTATCTGCCCAGCGAACCGGGTGGGGTCAACGAGACCGGGCACGCGGCGATGCGGCAACCGGTGCAGGTCACCTCCCGGGTGAAGTTCCCTCCCGCGCTGATCTTCCGGCTCATGCAGACGCTCAACGACAGCATGAACAACTACGAACGACAATTCGGCCCTATCACCCACCTGGGTGAATAACCCTGCCCGGAGAGAATATGCAGACCCCGAAATCAGGCCCTGTCACCCTCATCGCCGGCCGGCGCGACCGCCTCGTCATCTCCGATCCGGCCGTGCGGTACCGGCCCGAGCCGATCCCCGGCCGTCATTACTTCGTCACACCCGTCGCACCGCACAAGCAACCCGAACCCACCGAATAGTCCCGAGAATCACCCAGCAGGCCAGCCCTGCTTCGACTGCGATCATGACGACGAACCAGAACCACCAGTGCCGCCCGGATCGAGTGGACGCATGACAACTCCGATCAACATCGTTACTTGGTGGGGTGAACTTGCGGTTCGTGGGGTCCGCCGTGATCGGTCCGACGCCGGCAAGATCGTGAAGGCGCTCGTCGAGTTGGCGCGAGAACAGATGGCCGCAAGCCATGTCGTCGTGATGACCGCGCCGCGATCGGTGGCGGGAGTTCACCTTTGCCGCGCCGCCGGTCTATGCCGAGGCGGGCGCGACAATTCGATCAGGACCACGTCCAGATGCTGATACACGACTATGTCGCGGGCGCGGCGACCTACGAACTGAGCAACAGATTCGGTGTCGACTGCCGTACCGTCAGCGCGATGTCCCGATGTCCCGATGTCCCGATGTCCCGATGTCCCGATGTCCCGATGTCCCGATGTCCCGATGTCCCGATGTCCCGATGTCCCGATGCGCCGACGTGACCTGTCTCGCGACCAGATCGACGAGGCGATCCGCCTCTACGGTCTCGGTCGTTCCTGGCACGAGTCGGGAAACACTTTGCCGTCGATCCGGCCACCGTGTTGAATCGTCTGCGCGAGCGTGGTGTCCGCACTCGCGACACAAACGGGCGGGCTCGCCCCTGACGCCAATCCCCGACGACCGGGTGAGACCCCACCCCCGACGAGCATGGCTCGCAGTCGCGGCAATGAAAGAGTGCCTTCCGAACTAATCAATACCGAGCCGGAAAAGAGCACACCTCGGGAGGCCAAGTAGAACAAGAAAACAGGCGCTGACCAGGAGCTATGTGATACCCGACCGACGCTGGTCTCATGGCTGAAAGACAGTAAAACCCCTGATCAACAGCACCATTCATCTTAATTTGTGGACTACATAGGAGGTTATGCGAGGAAGGATTACCTCAGAGATCGCTTCCAAGCCATGAAGGATCGCCTTGCCTCCGTGCCGCATCGGGAGCCCGATCCGGTTGTCCCGCGCAGGCTCAAGCGTCACCTGAACCAAGCAGTGCGTGACGAGATCGTGGCGAAGTACAAGGCTGGCATGCCGTCAACGCAGCTCGTGCGTGAGTATGGGATGGCCAAAGGCACGGTGCTGAAGCTGCTACGAGATGCTGGCGTCGCGATGCGGAACCAAGGATTGAGCGGCGGCCAGATTGCCGAAGCCGACCAGCTGTACAAGTCAGGGCTGTCGCTCGCTCGCATCGGTGAGCTGCTCGGAGTCGATGGCTCCACGGTCCACAAGGCGCTGCTTCGACGGGGAGTCACCATGCGGGACACGCATGGACGGGAGCGGTGAACGGAGACTGTCAAAGGGTTTTTACACCAAGGACAACGGCTCGATGACAGACGGCAACCTGAGCCCAGGCGACGTCATGTGTCGAGAAAGTCCCACTCGCTGCCCAGTACCCATCGAAGAGTTGAAAGTTTGCCATGTAGCATTCCGAGTTCGAAATCGCTGTACGGCCCGAGATTCTCGGCTCCACCGAATTTCTCTTCTACTCGCTTGCGCCCCGGCCCAGCAACCTTGTTCAGCTGCATGACGCCAGCGTTATCGTTGGCGTCCTCAAGTTCGTACTCATGCATGAGGGATCGGTGGTACCAAATACGATCGAAGTATTCCTGCTCTGCCTCAATTATCTCGTCCAGCCGCCTTGGGTCTTCGCTAAAGTCATAATCTGCAAGCCTCTCATCCAGCTCTTCGCGACCGATCTCCGCCGCAAGAACACTTTCCAACCCCGTCATTCCGAGTCCATAATTAGAACGACTATCAGTAAACATTTCCGCCAAGTCTGGGTGCGGATCACGCTTATCGCCATTGACCTTGGAGAAATCGTCTGAGTTTGTCGTTATGAAGGCATGTGAGTGGGCAGCCAGTTCCGCCTCTTCGAGTTCGGTCGCGTACAGTTCGATAAGCAGCGCATCCGCCACACTGTTTTTTGACCTGTGGAAGGGGGCGCGCTTCTCAAGCCCTCGTTGCACAACTCGTGCATGCTGATCCGGCGTTGGGTCGAGCTGCCGCCCGCTAATCAAAAGCCTATGAATGTCGTCGAAGTTCCGCGTCGTCATTGCGCCGATGAGTGGAACATTATGAGCAAGTCCTTCGACTATTGCGATCGCCTGCTCATGATCGTCACCTGCATAGTCGTTAAGGTCTTTCTTTATCAGTCTAAAACGTTCCGCTACGCTTGCCGTCATTGACGCCTCGATGCGAGGACGGTTACGGGTGAACTCCTCAATTACCAAGGTAGGAACTAACAATTCCAACTGACCGCTCTGTGTCAGATCGTGAAGTGTCCATATCCAACGTTGACCGTCCCTGCGTTTCGCAAGGTCAAGCCATGTGGAAGTGTCAATCAGTAGGCGCAGCATAACGACGACTCACCCATACTCCGGGAAGTTCGACCCGAGAATGATCCTCCAGAGTCGCATTGCCTCTTTATGGTCACCCCGGTTCTCCGCCGAAATCGCCTGGTCTGCCCTATCGCGGGCAGCGCGGAGCGCATTGTTGATAGCATCTCGGTCACTCATAGATAGGTACGTAGATATGTCGCCGCCATACCCAGCGGGATCCTGAACGCTTAGATTATAGAGGTTGTAATCAAAGAACATCTTCAACGCTGTACGCCTGTTCGCACTGAGCGAAGAGAATGTTCGAGCTGCCATCATTTCAAGATGAAATGACATCAGTCGACTGCTGTGCGCCTTGTTCCACTGTTTTACGATCACGACGAAACGCTTGAGATTCCCGTCGAGCTCAGAATTTCTTCTGTTCATGTACGATTCATGCTCGATCGGGTCAGTCGTAATCCATCCCCCTGAACCATCAGGAATTCCGTATCCGCCCGTGTCGTACTTAACTACCGCCGCAACATCAACCACTGGGCCGCTTGTATAAAATAGCCTGACAGCCTGTCCCCTGGCGCCGATCTTCTTGACCGAGGAGGCGTTATTCAGCTCACGCCGAACCCTGTACAAGAAGTCCGTCGAGCTGTAGCAATACGTCCTGCTCCAAAGGTCGGCATCAACATGCAAGTGAACAAGCAGGTCGATGTCGTCGAACGGACGACTTGCTGTATGTCGACCAAGTGAACCGATAATTTTAGTCGATTGATACTGCATCGTCGATGTAGACGGAAACGCCTTCTCAAGCGCGTTTACCACATACGCCTTGCGAGCGGCAACTATGTCCTTTATCGCGGTATCTTCTTTAATTGCATCGTAAAATTCGTCAAAAGCCTGCGCTGTAGTGATAGCCATATCAATTACCGTGCCCTGCCTCGCGTGAGAGCAACTTCGCCGCTGTTGTCATGGCTGCCTCATTTCGGTTACGCCTGAGCTTATAGATCAAATCTGGAACCTGCGGCGAATAGCGACGCAGTTCAAACAATCGCTCCTGCCAAACAAGCAGGTCCCGACTTTCGAGTTGTCTAGCGTTGTCTGCAAGTTTCTCTTCAATCGCAATGGACATTTCCCTGCGTTCCCGCCCAGCTCTACGAATTCCTACCCAATACTCCCAGACATCCAAAGCTGCGGGAAGCAGGGGAAACGCGATGCCGAGCAAAAGCTTTTCCAGGCTTAGGTCTAGGATGAAACTGACGGCCACTAGAGCTACAGTCCACAGAACAAGTGCAATAATCCAAACTCTGGCCGTAGTTCTAAGAAGTTGGTCCCAATATGAAACGTTAGCTCGTTGGCAGATGGCAACTGTCACAATACCGCGCTGATCCGGATCAACCGGATACCAATCGTGCAGATTCTGCTTTTCAACCTCTGAGTCGATAAGATGGTCCGGACCGGCAAGGAGGGAGATTGCTTCCCAGGACGGAAACTCTGCTCGTCGCCCACTAGAGGGCATGCCGTAGACGGCAAAGTCGAAGCGTTCCTGCACTGCGGCCGCTTGCTCGGTTCGGTTACGCTCAAGCTGTAGGAGAATTGTACGCCCAAGGAACACCCACAAGCCGGCAACGGCACCCGCGATAACAGCGAACTTCGGCCAGATAACGGCTACGGGCGGCGCCACTAACGCAATCACTAGCATGCCTAACCACCGAAGGCCAAGCCATCGCTTCGACAGCGAATACAATCGCCTCTGTGCGAGCAATAACCTAAGGGCACCAGGCTCGTTTTGAGCGGCTGAAATACTCCGACTATCGGGAACTATATATTCGTGCGCCTCATCTGCGACCATGATGTGGCCATCTACCTTTCTATATGAACAGTAGCATAACGAACAAAAATTCACCACATTTGTTCGTGGAAATAACGCTTGGGGAAGCGTACGGTTTATTCCAACATTTGCCAGTGTGACCATGGTCGGTTATCGGCCTGGCCGCGAATGCATGCCAACCGATGGAGGGCCTGCCCTCGCCAGTTTGGCTCAGTCGTTGCCATCTGCACCCCCATCGTCGTCATCCGGAACTCCCTGATGTCCCGAAGCAACTCGAAGCCCTCCCACGTCGTGACGTCATACCCGTAGACATCGCAGAACTCGCCGTACTGTTTCGCGCTGATCCAGCCGAACGACGACCACTTGATCGCCGTATGCACTAGGTCCCACTCCGGTGGTCCGATCGAGGTTCGCTCTAGGTCAAGCAGGATCGCCCGCCCGTCGTCGGCGGCAACCACATTGCCCACCCAGGCGTCACCGTGAATCACGCACCACGGCAAGCCCTTCGGCAATTGCTTCCACCGTTCGCGAAGTTCCGCGAGGTGCGAGAACATCCAACTTCGATCGTCATCGCTAAGGACAGTTGCCGCCTTGATCCGCTCCTCCAGCCGGACGAACGGTGCAACCTCCCCGAGCGTGAAATCTGCCGGCGGCACCAGCGCGTGCAGCTGTTTGAGCGCGGCGGCCACCTGTGCCGGGGTTCCGTGATGGTGCGGCGGAAGCTCACGCCAAAACGTCACCGATCGGCCGTCAACGTCGACGGGCTGTTCGATGCTCGGCGCGACTTGAACAGCATCGACGCCCGCGGCTTCCAACCATCGAGCCACCGCTACCTCTCGCGAGGCGGCAGCCTGTTGCCCTGGTCGGCTAATCCGCACCACAATGTCGCCAGGCAGCCGGTAGATAGCGTTCTCGCCGAGACGCAGCAGTTCGGCTTTCGTCGGATCGAAGCCCGCTGCGATACAGGCAGACTGAAGAACGGTCGACACGTCGTCCTGGCGCGCTTCGCTCATACCCCCGCCACAACAGCGCCGATCCTGGTGCGGAGCTCGTTAGCCTCCGTTGAATCCTGGTGCCGCTGGGCAAAGTTCGCCAGTTCTCGCAAATCGTCGGCAGCCCGCCGCGATCGGACGTGGCCGGCATCGACCAAAGCAGCTGTTCCGAGCGCGGCCGCTTCGAGCGGGTCGCCGGTAGCCATTGTCAGTGACGCTAGCTTGGTGCCCGAGATCGCGCGGGATCTGACATAGGTGTCAGTGTGCCCAATGACGGCCGTGCGAAGCCGTTGCTTCGCCTCGGTGACGAACCGTCCTTGAACAGCGAGGTCGAACAGTGCGTGGCCGGTATCGCCGGAATGCTGGGCCGCGTCGTAGTAAGACATCCACGGCGGATCGTTCTCGGGCGACGCATCAGAAAATGAGTCGTCAGCCTCGCCGATCGTCCGCATTGCGTCTTCGACGCGATGAAGTTTGGCTAGCGCTCGCGCTCTCGCCGACTGAAGCATTGCCCGCTCGGTGGCCGTCAGCCGATCAGATCGCACCATCGCGAGTTCGATGTACGTCAGTCCGTCATCAGGGTTGCCGCACCAGATCGCTTGCCGAGCCATGGACGAGAGCACCTTGCTTCGGAGGTGCCAGTCACCAGCCTCTTCAGCACAGGTCAACGCCAGCTGGAACATGTTGCGGGCATCAGCGTGGGCGTAGGCGTCGAACGCCATGAACCCGGCGGTGTGACCGAGGAACCCGACCGCGCTGTGCAGGTCGGCGCGGTGCCGTTCCAAGCACCGGGCATTGAGCAAGCTGACGGCGTAGCGAAGCTGCGCGCCGACGGCTTCGCGAACCAGGCCGCCACCGTATGCATGATCCCAGGTGCTGAACTCGCGGGCAGTTTGGCGGATCTGCTCGATCTCGGTCGCACCAACCATCGAAGGCACGGGGGTGGGCTGAATCGTGTTGAGTAGGTCCATCAGCGGCGCGGCAGCGCTGGTCGCCGTCACTCCGAGCGCGGCCCGAAGAAAGTCTTGGCGCTTCACGTCATCGAGCGTAGCGGCGGAAGCGTCGGGCAGCTTGAACCACAACAAGTCCGCAGGAATGCCGAGAACCTGCGCCCACCGAATGAGCTTCGACAGGTACTCCGGGGCCGGCCCCTTCTCCATGCGGCTGAGCTGGGCTTGAGTCACGCCGAGCCAGCTGGCTACGAGTTCCTGTGGCAACGTTCGGCCATGGTAGGGATGCGTCCGGTACGCCGCGATGACCAGCCCCATGTGCCAGGTTGCAAGCGCGTCGCGCATCTGATCCGTTTGCCAGAATCCGAGCGGCACCTGCGGCGGCTGAGCCATCTCTTGACGGAAGGCGGCCTCGCACGAAGCGCAGAACGACTGCCCGTTGTAGCTGTTCAGACGGTTGCCGCAGCGTGTGCAGTACCGCTGCGTTTTGGGTGCCCGCGTCATCAATGCCCCTGATCCGGTCGGTTCACGCACGGTTTGCCCTGGTCGGCGGGACATTACCACCGGCGGACATCCATCGCCATACGCCGAACGTATATCGCAAAACCGCTGGTCGCGTGGCAATTCGGTGCCATGAAACGCGCGCCAGACATCACCGGAGCGCATCCGAATGCATAGCGGTCGTACAGATTTCGGCATAACGGAGGAATGGAGGATCGGGAACGGTGGACATGGCACCCGACACCAAGCCGACGTCGTTCTTCCGTACGGCGCACCTGTTCCGATGAGTCGGCGCGGGTGGCGAAAGCCCTTGGTGTCGAGTGCCTTTAGCAAATTTATTCACGTAGTGGGAGGTCGCTTCCGATGCCACTTACGACGTTGGCCATACGTTGCCCGATCAAGGTTGCGACGCTTCAGGCTCTGATCGCAGCCGACCGTGTCATGCCTCCGAGTAGACCTCGGTGATAGCGATGCCGCACCGCCGCCACATTCACATCGAAACTGGTGTCTTGAGCCTCGACTACCAGGCAAGTGCGGAGCAGGCGCAAAACGTAGCTGATGAGCTGGCGCAACAATTTTCGAGTCTGAAGCTCCGAGTGACCGTCGATGATGAGGTGCGCCCCGATCTTCCGCTGTTGCCCTGCGCGGAACTGTGGGACTGACGGCCAAAACATCACTGCTACAGAAGGTTTCAACTAGCGACCAGGACGGAACAACTCTCAATGCCGAAGCCGATGCCAGATAGGACATTCGTTCACGCCGACGGCAAGTTGGCCGAGTTCATGTGCCAAGTGCACCTGCTGGAACTGACCTACGATCGCGCAGAGGAGCTGCGGCGCATCCATCGGTTTCATCATCCGGATGAATGCATCGTCCATCTGGAGGCGTCGTACTTGCTCCTGATCGAAGCTGATTGATATGGGCGCGGAGCTGGTCTGGCTCCTATGGCCTGCGTCGCTGTTCTTTACGGCAGTCTTGAGTTTTCGTGTTGGCGCGTACTGGAATTCGAATGACACCCCGGGGCGGCATCGCCCAGAGATGATGTCAACGGGAGACGGAGAAGTTGGCGAGCTGGTCGAACAAGACGCTCGTTCGCTGCCGCCGCGCCCAGTGCGTTGGTGGAGCGATGAAGATGACACGGAAGAGCTGCCGATTGTTGACGATGGCTCATGAAATTTTCCAATTGAAAGGGGCCGTGTCGCAATTGCAACACGGCCCTGTCCTTCATTTTTCCCAGAAGCCTGGATCTTCATCAGTGGAGTCTTCCGGCTCGTCCTCGTCGAATATTGAGTCGACGGTCTCTGACAGCGCCTCGATTTGCTCCTCCAGATCCTGGATCTTCTCGTTGTTCTTGTCCAGAGCGCCACGAAATCCAGCCTCGTGGACGTAGCACAACAGGAGAAGGAAAACCAGCCAACATATCGCGAGCAGGTGAACTACAGAGGACATGTGCCGCCATTCACTGATGACCAGCGCCAGCGTGAATGCGAAGACCGCACTCTGAACGTTACTCCAGTAGAAGGGCGGCTTCAGGCTAGGGGAGTTGGGGGTTGAAGGGTTCGTCGTCGCCATGATTACCTCCGACGCGCGTGACCTGAAGCTACAGGTCAGTTGAGTCGCGACGGGAATGCCGACGACCGCCAGTTCTGCGCGCATTGGCTCAAAACCCACGGCATGTTTATTGTATCACATTTTGTATCAATAGTCAATATTGTATCTCTTTGACATGCACCTTTCTGTAAGGCGCACTTTTCTTATCTGCGTAGAGCGTGTACCAGTCCTCGCCGGATTTCTCAAGTTCTGCACTAACGGGTCTCTCAGTGTCGGGAACTTCGAGCCAGCTAACCGTTGTCAGCGTCTCCTCTGGACCCAGTGTCCAGTTGGTAGCGATTCCTGGGGCGGCCGGGTGACCGCAACGGAACTGGGGATGGTCAATGTCCGGCGACTGATGTTCAAGATCGTAGAAAACGAATTGGCCATTGGTTGTGTTGTTTCCGAAGAAGTTTTGGCAGTAACTTCCATCTTGGAGAATGATTCGCCACGGGAATTTCGTCATAGCTCCGAGGGGCCGAGACTTATCAACCTTGACGCCACCTGCCACGTGGAATCGCGTGTACTCGCCAGTTTTACCAGGGCCGTTACATATGACCGAATCGCCGTCGACCGCGAAGCACGGATCTAGTTTAAGTCGACCGCCCGCGTCGTTTGGAACTGGATATGGTGTTGGCGGCAAGCATAGAAAGGCGTCGTTGCGATTTGATGTCACGGACTTTCCGCAATAAGCTTGCCCGGGCTCTTCAAATGGCTGATCAGCGAACCTGCCACCGCTGAAGAAGGTCAATGCCGTTGTGGTTGAGACTGACGGAGATACGGCCGCCCCTGACAAGTTTGAATCTGTCGATTGTTCATTCGAACAAGATCGAATCCCCAAGGCTGAGGAGATTGCTAGCCCCACGCCAATCGCTGTTGCGAAGAATTTTATAAAATGAGATCGTTCAAGTCCCCTAAATGCACGATCAAATCGTTGCGCGCGACTCGTTAACGCTGACAGAAATGCTCTCCATGCATTGAAGGCGGACCTTCTTTCTCCCGAGGATGATTCACCCCCTGTGGGTTCGACCCCATCCGCCTCTTGTATCCTTTGCGCGCAGAATTCCAAGATGGCTTTGATGTAGTCTGTGATGAGTCGTTTCTCAATATGTCGGGTGAAGTACGACAGTTTTATATCCAGAACCGCCGCCGCCTCCCTCTGACGTTGCTCAACCCCGGTGCTTTGCTTCTTGTTAAAGCCGAAAAGGCGCGCGATAGCTTCCTGCTCAGCTTCATTTTCGAATTCCCCCGCCGCCAACCAAAGCAAATCTGAAATTTCTTTAGCCGTTGCTTTATCTGCCTTGGTCAGTCCTGCCGCGACCACACACTGCTTCAGGCTTGGGAGTGTCAGTTGGCGGATCGAAACCAGTCCTTTTTTCCTGATCTGCCCCAGTTCGCCTCTGATCGTCGCAGACGTCGGCAGGGTCGGTTGATCGGCCACGCACCGATCATGCCTCACGCCATCAGTGCCCGCCCAACCATCGGGCGCGCCCTCTACGCCTCCTGATCAGCACTTGCCGGAAGTTGCCGGTTTCCGCGTGCCGATTCCTGCCCATTTTTGCCTGGTTTCTCGGTGCACGATGGCGAACGTCCAGCTCAGACAACCGAAGGAGACAGACATCATGCCCTCGCTCATCCCTCGCTCCAACCCTCAACTCGCCGTGAACATCCTGGATGGCTTCACCCGTGCGGAAAGCCGGGAAGTGCAGCGACTCCAGAACCAGGCGATCGCCCGCGGGCTGGTTCGGGCTACCCGCATTCAGGCCGCCGGCATGGTCGCCGCTATCGGCCTCCAGACCACGGCGATGCTCTCGCGCGAAGCCAGCTACCACGCGGACGGCGATCCGGACATGGTCGCCCGGCTCGGCTACATCGTCGACCAGTACGCCTCGTTCGTGGGCAACGAGACCTCGCAATTTCACTACTGACAGAAGGAGTTTCAACATGACAAATTTCAACCCGGCACCCCTGCCGGAAGAGCCCGACGACCTGACCCGGCAGGCCCGCGACCTAGCCGATCTCCTGAAAGTGACGCCGCCCGGCGATCATCCGATCGTGGCGGAACACCTGGGGAACGGCGTGGTGATCTACATCGCCGGAGCCATGCACGACATCAAGGAGATGGTAGACGTCCATCACGACATGGCACCCGTTACGGCGCACCGGGTCATGACGTTCGTGCAGCAGGTGTCCCGCGACACGATGGAGTGGGTCAAGCAGTGGGCGCAGGAATGAGCCGGGGTCTTGACGCGACGGTGTTTCAGTGGCTCGCCGAGTTCATCGCGTGGTGGGTGCTGCTGTTCGTTCTGTACTTGCTCATCCTCTGGGGCATCAACAGGGCCGAGGTTGCGTGGGAGCGACACCGAGAGTTGCGACGCCTGCGGACTGCCACCCTCCGCGAATTGGCACGGATTGAGAGGCAGGCGGCTTGGAGTGCCGTCCGCGTCAATGCCGCGTATGCCGTTGCCCGGCACCGTGTTCGTGAAGCGGGTGCGAGGAGGCAGCGATGAGCAGTGCCGACCCGAAGAGTTGGGGCGACCGGTTCCTGTCGTTCTGCCTCGCTGTGCTGGGCGGCGTGGTCGCGTTGGCCATCGCCGTGGCCGTGCTCAAGTTCATCTTGGGCTGGCTTCTCGGCGCGTTCGGTCTCGCGGTGCTGGTATGGCTCGGCATTGTTGTATATCGCGCTACGCGAGACCGCTGGTAATTATCCGTCATATACACCCCGAGGGGATATGTCCGCCTCGCTGTTGTAAAAACAGCAGATCGTCTGTGAAGTTCGTTGACGAGGTAAATAGTACCCCGCATAGTAAAAGCAGACGACGCGGCAACAATTACCCCGCTCCCGGCTGAGCCAGCCTTACGCTGATCAGCAGTTCGTCCAAATCTACATCCCGCCGCCTGATTCCAGGCGTGGTTTTCTGCGCCCAAAAACTAGTCGGGCGGCGGGATGAGCGATAGCAACTAATACGCATGAAGGAGGACTAGAGATGTCAAAAACTAATCGACCCAATTACCGCCGAGAGGCTCAGGGAAAACATCGTCAGACCCGGCATCGGGGAGAAATTACGGTACGCAGCGTCAAGCGCAAAACGCCCGATCTGCGCAAGCTCAGTCGGGCGGTCATCGCGCTGGCTATGGCTGAAATGGACACCGAGAAGGAGACGACCAGCGACGCTCGCGTGGCCGCGTCGTCCGCTGACGGGCAGGCGCCGGCTTCGGGTGGCTCCGGCCAGGCGGAGGTCCGTCATGACGACTGACCAGCAAGCCTTGCCCCTTACGGCGGATGCGCTCGTGTGGCAGCAGGTGTTCTGGCCAGCGCCGTTTCCGGAGGCCACTGCGCTCGCCATCCTGCGCCACTGGGGAGCGCAGACCCACGCGCCTCAGCTCATCCTCGAAACACGCGCGGACGCTGACGGCGTTGAGTACCTGATCGGCTCCCGACTGCGCCACGCTCAAGGTGTACGGACGGCAATTGAACAGCTGGTGAAAGGCAGTGTCGTGGTCGGCTATCCGGACGACCGCGAGCCGATCACTGTGGCGCGCAAGCTCAAGCTGTCATCGGTGCGCCCGATCGACCCACGCGACGCGGTGGCCTCCACGCGCTCCATCCTCCACGCGCTGACCTCGGTACGTCATGGCGAACGGCTCGTGATTCAACAGGTGCTCGGACCACGTTGGCACCCGCGTTCAGTACCGGCTGAGCTGCCGCAGCATGATCAACCCGTAGTGTCCAAGGTGCTCTATGGCACTCTCCCGGAACGCCGGGCCGATGCCCGGCAGGCCATTGCCGAGAAGGTCGGCCAGCACGGGTTCATATCCACGCTTCGTATTGGCGTTCACGCTAGTGCGTCCGAGCGGCGGCGGTCACTGTTGCTCGGCTTGGCGGCGGCGATGAATACGGTCGAAGCTCCGGGAGTCCGCTTGACCTTGCGCCCGGAGCAGCCGGCCAAGCTGAACCGCCCGCGGACTGCGTGGTCGCTGTTCGCGCGAGCTCAGCAGCTTTCGGTTGTCGAGACCGCACGCCTCATTGCCTGGCCGATCAACGACCGCGACCACGACGAACCCTTCCCCGGCCAGCCACCGCGTCATCCGAAGCCAGTCCGGCCGTCAGCTGCCGTACTGGCGGGCGAGCGGGTGATTGCCAATGCCAACGCACCCGGCGTGACGGGCACGCTTGGCTACAGCGTTACCGATGCGATGCGGGCGACCTGGGTACTCGGGCCGCCGGGCGTGGGCAAGTCGAGCCTGTTCACCAATTTGATCGTTCAGGATCTGGAAGCAAACCGCCCCGTCGTTGTCATTGAGCCGAAAGACCTTGTGGCCGACATCTTGGAGCGCATTCCTGCGTACCGAATGGACGACGTAGCCGTCCTCGACGTAATGGACAGCGCGCCAATCGGTATCAATCCGTTGGACGGCAAGCATCGAGGCGGAAGAACACCTCAAGTCGTGGCCGACTCGCTTTTCTCGATGTTCCGTTCGATTTATGGTGACAGTCTCGGCCACCGATCCGCCGATATTCTACGAAATTCGCTGGAGGTGCTGGCCCGGCGTGATGACGCCTCGCTGGTAATGATTCCGCTCCTCCTCACCAATCCCGGCTTTCGCCGTTCTCTGACACAACAAATTGTTCGCGAAGACCCCTATGTCGCTGGCCCGTTCTGGCAGTGGTTCGACAGCCTGTCGCCCGAAGCGGTCGCGAATATCACGGCACCGTTGTCCAACAAGCTCCGGCCGCTGATGACAAGGCAGCTCCGCGCGGTCCTCGCGCAACGCAATCCGAAATTCAATATCCGCCAGGTGCTTAATGAGGGAAAGGTGCTGCTTGTGCCGCTCCAGAAGGGCGTTATCGGGCCTGAGTCCGCGCAGTTGTTGTCGGCCGCCGTGCTTTATGAGCTGTACCAGGCAATCCTTGAACGCGCGGGCACGCCTGAAAGTAGCCGCATTCCGGTCATGGTATATGTCGATGAGGTGCAGGAATTCCTGCGCTTCTCCGACGATTTGTCTGAATCGTTGGCGGTCGTACGCAGCCTCAAATGCGCCTACCATCTCGCACACCAGCATGAGGCGCAGCTTCCAAAGGCGATGCTGGAGGCATTTAGAAACAACATCCGAAATCGAGTATGCTTTCAGCTTCAGCCGGGTGACGCTAAAGATATGGCAGCCGGTCAATCTGACCTGTCATCAGAAGATTTCGGCTCTCTTCCGGCCTTTCATGTGTACGCAAGTTTGATCCGTGACAACAGCGTACAGCCGTGGATCTCCGGGGTGACCCTGCCGCCACCACCGAGGACCAGCGACCCCGACGAGGTGCGCCGACGCAGCCGCGAACGCTACGGCCAGCCGCTCGATGAGATTGAGGCCGGGTTCGCCGACTTGGTGGCTGGCATGGACGGCAAGGGGCATGTAGCAAATGCCAACCAGGGCCGGAAAGCGAGGCGGTCATGAGTGGTGAACCAGTGGGGCGACGGGGAAGCGCCGAGGCTGACAGTAGCCGTATCGCTGGCCGTTTCCCCTCAACGAACACCCCAGCATCATCGCTGGCCAGTCCATCTCCTTCCGCTTTTCCGCCCGCTAATGATGGTGGCCATCCGGCCACCACACCGCCACCAGCGAACCGTGTGGGCAAGCACCAACTGCAGCGACTTGCCGATCAGCTGAGCGACCGCGACTGGGCGATCCTGCATTCGGTTGCCGAACACCGCTTTTTGACCGTCAGTCAGATTTGCGCGCTGCATTTCCATGATCTTGGCTCGATATCTGGCTTGCGCCGGACGCAACGAGTCCTTGCCCGCCTAAGAAAAACCGGCTTGCTCGAAACGTTGACCCGACGGGTGGGTGGCATGCAAGCGGGCAGTCACGGCCTGGTGCATTATGTGGCAGCTGCCGGAGAGCACCTGCTGAGAACTGAATCAGGTGACGTCGCGCGGCGGCGCTGGCATGAACCATCGGCGCGGTTCGCTGATCACCATTTAGCGATTGCCGATTTGCGGATCGAATTGGAGATTGCCCAGCGCGGCCAGTCCCTCGAACTTGTGCGGCATGAAGTTGAACCGGCCGCCTGGCGACGATACAGCGGACTCGGCGGCACGCTCACTACCTTGAAGCCGGACGCTTACTTTGAGACCTCTTCGACTCCCGACAGCGACTTTGTTGACGCTTGGTTCATCGAAGTAGACCTCGGCCACGAAACAATCCGAACGCTGATCAAGAAATGCCACGAGTATGAGCAGTATCGACGCCAAGGCATTGAGCAAGAAGAGGGCGGATTTCCCTGGGTGATCTGGAGTCTGACCCACAAGGACAAGGCCAAAGCGGAACGACGACGCACCGCGCTCCGAGAGGCTATCGACAATGACCGTCAGCTTGACCCCGACATTTTCCATGTGACAGCACCTGAACAAGTGCTGCCGATAATCCAGAAAGGAGCGTCTATATGACCAAACATTCCCATCTTAGCCTCGTCCACGGAGGGCACTTCGAACGCAACCAGATTCTTTTGGGTGACGCGCTCGATCGGCTGCGTCAGATACCGGAAGGTTCCATTGACCAGGTGCTCACCAGTCCGCCGTACTTTCGGCTTCGCAACTACGGCACCGACGATCAAATCGGCCTCGAAAGCCACGTCGAGCAATGGGTCGAGCGGCTCGCCGCTGTCAGCGCGGAGGTTCACCGTGTCCTTGTTCCCACCGGCACCTACTGGCTGAATCTCGGTGACACATACTCGTTTCACCACTCCCAAGGCGCCCCACGAAAAAGCTTGCTGATGGCGCCCGAACGTCTGGCGCTGCGTTTGCAACGGGATGGCTGGATCATCCGAAACAAAGTCGTTTGGGCCAAGACCAACCCAATGCCGATCAGCGTGCGCGACCGCCTGGCCTGCACCTACGAAGTCATCTACGTGTTGGCCAAGCAACCGACATACTTTTTCGACCTCGACGCCATCCGCCAGCCGCACAAGACCCGCTCACCTAAGCCGTACCGTATGAAACGTCCCAGCGAGGAAGCTTGGCGCGGCCCCAACGGCGACACCGCCACCGGCCTCGACAGCCTCAAGGCGTCCGGACTGGCCGGGCATCCGCTCGGCAAGAACCCGGGCGACGTCTGGCAGCTTGCTACCGCCAACCATCGTGGCGATCACCACGCCATGTTCCCAATGACGTTGGCCTCAAGGGCAATCCAAGCTGGGTGTCCGGAGGCGCGTTGCACCCGATGCCGGCGGCCATGGCGTCGGCGCGTTATCCGGGCTCTCGGCGGCGTTGCTTCGCGGGCAGCGCTCGGGCCCACCTGCGATTGCCGTGCGCCAAACGAGCCCGGCATTGTCGCCGACCCGTTCATGGGCAGCGGCACCACCGCCGTCGCCGCTGAAGAGCTGGCACGCGAGTGGCTGGGAGTCGAACTCAATCCGGCCTTCGCCGCGCTAGCCAACGACCGCATCGCGACCGAACGTCAGAAGCGGCAACCCGACGCCGAAGGCACCCACCCCGGCGCTCCGGCCGCGTAGTCAGAGGTCGGCACCTCGTCGGTGCCGTGCGGCTGGGAATCGAAACGGCACACGGCCATTCACCAGTCGCACCAACACCGAGGAGGACTCGTGTCCGCACCGGAACAGCAAGGCCGCAGCGTAAAAACGCTCGGGGTCAAGCTGGAACCTGATGTCCACGCCCAGCTGAGCTTTATCGCTCAGCTCCGGGAAGGGACGATCACCGACGAAATCCTGATCGCCATCCGCACGCACATCGAGCGCGCGAAGGACGATCCGGAACTCCGCTCGCGCGCCGAAGAGGTGCAAGCAGAAATCGAGCGCGAGGCCGCGGCGAGGCGCGACGCCATCGCCACCCTGTTCGCTACACCTGGCACCACACCGGAGGCAGCATCCAGCAGCGGCGCGGCTCGATCCCGCGGGCGGAGTAAGGAGGCCACGTCGGATAGCTGACCGCGAGAGCTTCGCGCTCGGCAAGTGGGCCGGGAGGGTGCAGATTGAGCGACATGTTCGCTCTCTGCATCCGCTCGGCCCTCCACCCTACAAACGTGGCGAACTGACCTGGCGGACAGAAATTGTAACACGGAATTAGCGCAATTCTTCCGCCTGATACGCAATTAATATGATAAGGAGGGATAGGTGAGTAACTGATTTGCAATGAACGCGCTTGTTGTTCATTCCACACGAGGTAACTATTGCCTCGAAATGGAGATTGTAAGAAAATAAGATAAAGGAGCACGAAGCGCATGAGCAATAATTCACACGACAACATGATGGGATCAGAGACGACCCCGCTTGGAGTATTGCTCAAGACGCTGCGCGAAGAGCGTGGGCTGACCCATTATGCTTTGCAAGAACGCTCCGGCATCGACCGAACCAACCTTAGGCGGATTGAATCGGGTATCCTCGCGCACGTTAAACCAGCCACGCTGGAAAGGCTTGCCGACGCGCTCGACGTCGATGTCGAAGATTTCTATGAAGCCCACTGGGAGACAACAGGCCAGCCACTCCCGAGCATACCGACGTACTTTCGCACCAAACACCGCCACCTGACCGACGGCGACATTGCCAAAATCGAAGACTTCGTGCAACGCACTGAAGAAGAACGAATCAGGACCAGCGGGACATCCCAGTAGCGCCCGGTAGCAGGCCACCCTGAGCCCACCGATACCCCTTCTTTCTTACATTCTCATACTTCTCACTATCGCGACCGGAAAGGAGGTCATTATGAACCGTGCCCATATTCCACCAACTCTGACATCGCTAAGGAGACTGCTGCCACGGCGCGACGTCACTTACGGCGAGGCAATCGTTATTGCCGAGCAGCAAGCCAACCGCCTCGCTGCCGCGTGGGGTCATCGCCCTATCCAAGAACTCGACATTCTCAACCTGACACGGCTCGATATCGTCCGTGAGAATTTTGGCCACCAGACAAAGCCTGGCGGCACTGTGCATTCCGGCGCCAGCCGTTACCACAACGGCCGCTGGATGATCTGGCTCGAAGCTACCGAATCTGAAGCACGCCAACGTTTTACGATCTGCCATGAGCTCAAGCACATACTCGATTGGCCGCACCAGTCGAGTTACAAGAACCTCAGCCAACGAGAAATTGAGCGGATATGCGACCACTTCGCCGGTTGTCTGCTCATGAGTAAAGTGTCCATCTATCAGCTGTGGGGTGATGGCCTGCGTACTCCCGAAGCATTGGCCGCCACTTGCCGAGTCTCCCTGGCCGCCATGAAAGTTAGGCTGCGAATCCTCCGTCTCCCCATAAATAGTGGCACAAGCCATTCACATCTTTGTCGTACTGACCACGGGCAGTACATACAACTGTCGCCAACTTACAAGCAAATGGAGGTAGCCGCATGACTATGAAGAAACGAACCTCAGCTGATCTGCTACGCGGCCTTGCGCCGCAACGGAGCGATGAAACCGATCCTACTCGCAGGCACAAGGCGATCTCACTGTTGCGGGTGTCCACCGAACGTCAGACACATACGGCGACAGATATTGATGAAGACGGGCTCTCGATTGCAACTCAGCGCGATCATAACAACAGCAAGGCGGAAGCCCTAAACGCTGACGTAGAAAAAGAATTCATTGAACCTGGCTACTCTGGCAAGACGATCGACCAGCGCCCGATCATCCGGGAGATTATGGAGTATCTGCAAGAGCATCCGGAAATTGAGTACTTGATCGTATATATGCGCTCGCGTGCCTTCCGAAATCACTTCGATGCCGCCATCTTGCAGGTCCAACTGCAAAAGATCGGCGTCCGGCTCGTGTCCGCCAAGGAGGACTTCGGCGAAGGCCCGCACGCTGTGGCGATGGAGGGCATGCTCGACATCATGAACGGGCTGCAAAACACTTTGCAGGGTCTCGACATCTCCACGAAGATGCGCCACAAAGCCATCAACGGCGGCACCCTCGGGCAAGCACGACTTGGCTATCTCAATGTGACGGTCGAGCATGATGGCAAGAAGATCAACACCGTTGATATTGATGAAAAGCGTGCGCCGCTCGTCAAGAAAGCCTTCGAGCTGTACGCCAGCGGTGACTACACGTTGGAGCGTCTCGAAGCGACCATGGCTGACCTCGGCTTGACCGCCAGAGCCAACAGCCGGTGGCCGGAGCGGCCCGTGACATTCAAGTGGCTGCATCGAATGCTCCGAGACCCGTACTACATCGGGTACGTCACGTACAAGGGTGAGGTCTATCAAGGCCGCCACGAACCGCTCATCGAGCCAGAGCTGTTCTACCGGGTGCAAGACGTCATGAACATCCGCAGCGCCAACGGCCAACGTGATCGCGTCCTTCAGCACTACCTCAAGGGGGCTCTGTTCTGCGACCGCTGCGAACGCAACGAGCGCACCAGCCGGCTCATCTACACCGAGGCCAAGGGGCGGGGTGGCGGCGTCTACAACTATTTCCTCTGCCGTGGCCGCCAAGATGGTGTATGCGACTTGCCGTACCTCCCTGCCGAAGAGGTCGAGGCCGCCATCGTCGCCCACTACCGAACTCTTGCCCTGCCACAAGAGTTCATCGCTGACGTGACTCGCATGCTCGACGAGGCTGTGGCTGATCGTCAGGGAAGCGTCCGTGCGATGAACGCCCGACTGAACAAACGACTTAAAGAACTGGATGTCAAGGAGGAGCGCCTGCTCGACCTCGCTGCTGACGGCGAGCTTCCGCAGGGCAAGATCAAGGCACGCCTCCGCAAGATCGAGATGGAACGCCATAGTGTCCAATCCGGTCTTCTCGGCACCACGGCCGAACTCGCAACCGGCGTCGAAATCGTCAAGACGGCGCTCGAACTCGTCACCGACCCCCACGGCCTCTACGAGCGCTCACCGGATGACACCCGTCGCTTCATGAACCAGACCTTCTACGAAGCCTTCTTCCTCGATGAGAACGGCGTACGTGCTGACAAGCTCAACCAGCCGTTCGACGACTTCCATCGGGCCGCCAGGCTCCACGCCGCAGGCCAGACAACGAAAAAGGGTTCCCGCGCTGCGGGAACCCCTGATCATGATGTGGATTCTTCTTCTGGTGAGACTCGTACCTTGACCGGCATCTTTTCGGTTTCCGGTTCGAGTACGGCCTCTATGGTGGAGCTAAGGGGAATCGAACCCCTGACCTTCTCGATGCGAACGAGACGCGCTACCAACTGCGCTATAGCCCCGTGGTTCGTTTCCGAACCGACGTTGGAGAACTGTAGCAGGTAGGTGGGGGAGACTCCGAATCGGCTGGTGGGGAGGGGTTCGAAGGGGGTGACGCCGGAGGGGGTCGTAGCGTGGGATGTGGGCTGGGGTGGGGAAATTGCCGATAATTTGCGACTCGGGTGGTAGTGGGGTGTGGCAAACGTTGGTGCGCGGGGGCGGGGTCGTGTCGGATATGTCTCACAGGGCGGGTTGATAGCATGACGGTTCTGGGCGGACGGGTCCGGCCGCGCATGCGCTGCCTGCGCGAATACTTCGAAAGAGTTGTCATCCATGCAGTTTGAGATCGTCGAGCGGGACGAGACATGGGTTGCCGGGCTGCCCGTGCGGAGCCCCAAGCGCGCGCTCGGGGAACTGCGTGACCGGGATCTGGACGCGGCGTGGGGCGCGGTTCTGCATCAGGAGCTCGGCGGGCCTCTGGCCTGCGCTTATACGGACTATTCGGCGGATATGAGCACGTTCAACACGCAGATTGTCGGATATCAGTGCAGTTCGTTCGACCAGGTCACCCGCGGGCACATCGTGGCGCGGCTACCGCGGGGAGTGTATGCCCGGTTTTCCTCGGTGGGGAACTTTCCGCAGATCATGACCGATCTGTGGACTCAGATCGCTTACGCCGAGGAGCACAACCAGATCAAGCGCACTCACACCGGGGATCTGGAGTGCTATCCACACGCCTACAAGATCGATCTGTATCTGGCGGTCCACCCGCGATGAGTTACACGATCGTACTGCGTGACCAGGCGATCTACGGTGGCCTGGTGGTGCCGCGGGTGCGGCCCAGCTTCAAGGTGAGCAACAGCGAGCTGATCGAATTCCTGCGCGACCGGCTGCGCGATCGTGACGACGGCGCCGACCGGGCGTTGTACACCGTGTACGTCCCCGATCCGGCCGGAAACTACAACGTTCTGGTCAGCTACGACTATCCGGCGGTGGACGCGATTCCGGCCGGCGATGTGCTGGTCCGGGTTCCCAAGGGCGTCTACGCGCGGTTCGAGCCCAATGGCGACTACCACGATCCGGTCGAGGATGTGTGGGCCCAGGTCGACGACGCGACCGCCTCGGCCGAGATCACCCGGGCCTACCGGGAGGAGATCGAGATCTGGCGCGGGCCGAAGGTCGAGCTCTACATCTCGATCCTGGTGTAACCAGCGGAGATAGCTACCGAGTAGCCATTTTGGAACCAACCGGTCTTCTCATTCCGTCCGATTACTAAAGTCACCGTCTTGACCAGGGACAATTCAGGACCTTATGCCCCGGTTTCGGAAGATTTGCCGGATGTCTGGTCAATTCCTGCCCGATGACGGATACTGCCTTAGCGACCAACCCCGGACACCGGCCGCGATCCGGCCGTCACCGGGGAGGGTCTCGGTAGGGCGCGGGATCGCGCAGCAACGGAGTAGGAATTCATGAGAGTCGAAGCGGCCCGTCACCCCGTGTTCGCAGGGATTTCCCCGGAGTTCGCCGATACACTAGCGTCACTTCGGTACAGGTTCCAGGGCCGACCGGACGGGCCTGTCCATGAGATCATGGCGTTGGTGTTCCGTCTGAGGTATGCCGCCCGCACTACGGTCCGCAGCAGGCGGTTCCCGGTGCCGGGTATGAGTTCCCGCAGCTGACGCGATCGGAGATAAGGTGCCTCGGCGGACACTCGACTCACTGGTGACACAGGTCGCCTCGGAGTTGATGGGTGTCGACGCCACCACCCTGGTGGCGGCGACGGAGCGTGTGCTAGCAAGCCTGATCGAACATTTCGACGTGGACTTCTGTTATCTGCGACGGACCGACCGGGAGCGTCGCGCCACCATCCTGGTCGCCGAGTGGCCGCCGCGACAGTGTGTGCCCGACCCGGACCCGCTGGGCATCGTGTACTTCGACGATCCGGACCCCGCCTTCAAGGCTTTCGAACACGCCACCGAGCCGGTCATCGTGCGCCCCGGCAAGGCGTTCACCCCCTATCGCGACCTCGCCCGCCGGACGGCGGGCATCACCGATCTGACCTCCGCGGCGGTCCCGCTGCTCTCCCGCGGCGCGCCGATCGGCCTGTTGGGTTTCATCAAATTGGGCGACCGCGAGTGGAGTACTCGCGAACTCAACGTGCTCAAGGCGATCGCCTCGCTGTTCGCCCAGTTGCAGGCGCGGGTGGAGGCCGAGGAGCGGCTGCGCTACATCGCCATGCACGACGATCTGACCGGTCTGGCGAACCGCAGGGCCCTGCTGGAGTACATGGAGGAGCGGCTGCAGCCGGGCAACCCGGGGCCGGTCGCGGCGTTCTTCCTGGATCTGGACCGGCTCAAGGCGCTCAACGACTTCCTCGGACACACCGCGGGCGACAATTTCATTCGCACGCTGTCCACGAGACTGCGCGAACACCTGGATCCGGCCGATATGATCGCGCGCCTCGGCGGCGACGAATTCGTCATCGTGCCGGCCAAACCCATGGAGGCGGTCGAGGCCGAGCTAGAGGGCACCCGGTTGCAGCAGCTCATCGCCCGGCGGGTCACCGTGGGGGAGGAGTCGGTCAGCCGCGCGGCGAGCGTCGGAGTGGCGGTCGGGATTCCCGGTGAGGCGACCGTCGCCGATGTGCTGCGCCGGGCCGATCACGCGCTGCTGTCGGCCAAATCCGGCGGCGGCAACGGGGTCGCGGTGTTCACCGACGCCATGCGCGCCCAGTTCGAACTCCAGGACGACGTCGAACTCAACCTGCGCAGCGCGGTCTCGGACGGCTCGCTGCTGCTGCACTATCAGCCCGAGGTAGATCTGCGCACCGGCCGGATCGTGGCGCTCGAGGCGTTGGTGCGCTGGCAGCATCCCACCCGCGGGCTACTGCCGCCGGGGGCGTTCGTCGGGGTCGCCGAGGCGACGAACCTGGCCGGTGAACTCGGGCGCTGGGTGATCCGCACCGCCTGCTCGCAGTTCGCGCAGTGGCGGCGGCAGGGGCTGGCCTCCAATGTCGTCATCCGGATCAACGTCTCGCCGGTGCAGCTGGTGAGCCTGGATTTCGTGGAGTCGATCGAGGACACCCTGCGCAGCAACGGCATCGACGGCAGTTCGGTCTGTCTGGAGATCACCGAACACGTCGTGGTGCAGGATCTGGCACGCACCCAGCTGACCCTGCGCGGGCTCAAGCGGATGGGCGTGCAGATCGCGATCGACGATTTCGGCACGGGCTACAGTTCGCTGTCGCACCTCAAGGCCCTGCCGGTGGACGCGGTCAAGATCGATCGCGGATTCGTGCAGCGGCTCGGGGTGAGCACCGACGATCTGGCGATCGTGAAATCCATCGTCGGCCTGGCCGGGTCGTTCGGACTCGGCGTGGTCGGCGAGGGTGTGGAGACCGCGGTCGCCGCGCGCACCCTGGTCGGGCTGGGTTGCTATCGGGCCCAAGGCTTTCTCATCGCACGGCCGCTGCCGCCCGAGGCCGTGCAGACACATCTGTCGGCCGGGCGGATTCCGCTCGATCTCGAGCTTCCCCGGGTGTCCCGGGCCGCGAAACGCTAGCATCACGGGCTGCCCGCACCAGCCGGTCGGCGATACTTCCACCCCTGTTCACGCGCCGTTGCCCCGCAGGGCCGGCTGCCGCTGGACGATCGGCGCGTGCGCATCGTTCAGCTGGCCAACTTCTACGGGCCGCGGTCGGGGGGACTACGTACGGCGCTGCATCATCTCGGCTCGGGATATGCGGCCGCCGGACACGAGGTGGTGTTGATCGTGCCCGGACCGCGGCGGGACGAGCAGATCCTGCCCGGAGGAGTGCTGCGAATAACCCTGCCCGCCTTGCAGATTCCCTGGACGCGCGGATACCGGGCGGTCGATCCGCGGAAGGTGGCCGATGTGCTGACCGGCATCCGGCCCGATGTGCTCGAGGTTTCGGATCGGCTGACGCTGCGCGGCTTCGGGCGCTGGGCGCGGCGGCGGGACGTGGCCGGGGTGATGATCTCGCACGAACGTCTGGATCGGCTGCTCGGCCAGGCGCTGCCCGGACCGATGGCCCGCCGCGCCGCCGACGTGGCCAACCGGCGAACCGCCGCGGATTACGACATCGTGGTGTGCACGACCGAGTTCGCGCGGGCGGAGTTCGCGCGGATCGACGCGCCGAACGTCGAATTGGTTCCGCTGGGCGTGGATCTGGAGATGTTCGCCCCGCATCGCCGCGACGGTCTGCTGCGGGCGAGTTATGCCGCCGCGGGCAATCCGCTGCTGGTGCATTGCGGCCGGTTGTCGGTCGAGAAGCGGGTGGATCGCAGCATCGAGGCGGTCGGCGCGCTGCGTCGCGAGGGCGTGGACGCGCGGTTGATCGTGGCCGGGGACGGTCCGCGCCGCGAATCGCTGGAGCGCCGGGCCCGCGGCCTGACGCCGCTGCCCGATGGACGTCCGGCGGTTCACTTCACCGGCTTCATCGCCGAACGCACCCGGCTGGCGACCCTGCTGGCCAGCGCCGATGTCTCGCTGGCTCCCGGACCGCACGAGACCTTCGGCCTGGCCGCGCTCGAGGCGCTGGCGGCCGGGACGCCCGTGGTGGCCAGCCGGTCCTCGGCGCTGGCCGATATCGTGACCGCCGAATGCGGTGCGGTCGCGGCGAACGATCCGGCGGATTTCGCGCGCGCGGTGACCGAGGTGCTCGCGCGGCCCTCGGCCGACCGGCGGCGGGCCGCGCGCAGCCGCGCGGAGCAGTTCACCTGGCCGGCGGCGGTTTCCCGCATGCTGCACGTCCTGGGCGGATAGCAGCGGATCCGGCCCGCGCGCGGATCTACCCCGTATGCTCCTGGACAGCACGGCAACAGGTCGGGCGCGCCGAGCGCCGGTCAGCGGATCGGTTCGGCGTCCGCACGAAGCATTGAAGGAACGGTGTGCACGATCGCCTGAAATCCGTGAGCGGTAAGAATGTCCTGATCACCGGTGCCGCCAGTGGTATCGGCCGGGCGACGGCGCTGGCCGCCGCACGGGAGGGCGCACAGCTGGTGCTGACCGATATCGACGCCGACGGGCTGGCGGATACGGTTCGGGCCATCGGCGACGGCGGCGGCAAGGTGCTGCTCTCCGAGGCCCTGGACCTCACCGATTACGACGCGGTCACCGCTTTCGCCGCCGAGGTGCACGATCGGCACGGCAGTCTCGACGTGGTGATGAACATCGCCGGGACCTCGGCCTGGGGCACGGTGGAGAATCTCGAGCATCGGCACTGGCGGCGGATGGTCGATGTCAATCTGATGGGCCCGATCCACGTCATCGAGAATTTCGTGCCGCCGATGGTGCGGGCCGGACGCGGCGGCGCGCTGGTGAACGTGTCCTCGGCCGCGGGCCTGCTGGCCCTCCCGTGGCACGCGGCCTACAGCGCGTCCAAGTTCGGTGTGCGCGGGCTGTCGGAGGTACTGCGTTTCGATCTGGCGCGGCACGGGATCTCGGTGCGCCTGGTCGTGCCCGGCGCGGTGGACACGCCGCTGGTGCGCACTGTGGAGATCGCCGGGGTGAATCGCGACGATCCGCGAATCCAACGGTATATCAAGCAGTTTCAGCGCCATGCCAAGACGCCCGAGCAGGTGGCCGCGATCATCCTGCGCGGGATCGAGCGCAACAGTTTCCTGGTGCACACCTCGTTCGACGTGCGATTCGGGTACTGGTGGGCGCGAAAGTTCGCCTGGCCGTACGAGATCGTGATGCGCCGGGCCAACGACGGGTTCAACAGCATCTACGAACGCGTCGGTCGCGGGGACGCGCGGTAATTTCGGCCGCCGCTCCGGCGGTTCGCGGCCCTCGAAGTCTCACCGCTCGGCCCTGTGTCGGGCACTCGTTCCTCGCACCCGCCACGCGCCCGATCGGCGGGACGGGCCGCGAACTGTGTCTGATCGTCTCCGCTCCGGCATGTTCGCGGCCCGGGGGTCTCACCGCTCGGCCCTGTGTCGGGCGCTTGTTCCTCGCACCCGGCACGCGCCCGATGGGCGGGACGGGCCGCGAACTGTGTCCGATTGCCTCCGCCCGGCATTTTCGCGGCCTTGCGGGTCTCACCGTTCTAACCGTGGTGTTGGCCTTGTCCGGGGCGGGTGTCCGGGCGTTGTGCTCGTGGTATCGAGGTCGCTCAGGCGCCGGCTTGCTCGCCGCAGGCTTCGGTGTGCTCGTCGCAGGACGGGCCGCATTCGCTGTTCAGGTTGACGTCCAGCACCCGCGCGCCCGGCCCGTGGTCGCCGAGCCGGTCGTGGAAGTTGACGATGCGGCAGCTGGCCAGGGACAGGCAGCCGCAGCCGATGCAGCTGCTGACGCTGTCACGCAGGCGGACCAGCTGTTCGATGCGTTGATCGAGATCCTGCCGCCAGATCGTGGACAGCCGTTCCCAGTCCTTGCGATTGGGGGTGCGGCTCTCCGGTAGGGTGTGTAGTGCCTCGCGAATCTCGCTGAGCGGTATGCCGACTCGCTGCGAGATGCGGATGAAGGCGACTCGGCGCAACGTCTCCCGTGGATACCGGCGTTGATTGCCGCTCGTGCGGCGGCTGCTGATGAGGCCCTCGCGTTCGTAGAAATGCAGCGCAGACACCGCGACTCCACTACGTTCGGACAGTTGCCCGGGGGTCAGCTCCTTGGCCTGCCAGGTGGTGTGCTGCATACCTCAACAATACTCGAGGTATACGGCGTCCGGCCCGGAATCGCGCGGGTGATTCCACCCGCTGTCGCAGCACCCGCCCAGCCAATTCCGTGCCAATGACGCTGTGGCCTACTACGGTCGAATCATGGGAACCGATGGTGTGCCGGAGGGGCGACCGTTTTCCGTGACATCCGAGGTCGGGACGCTGCGTTCGGTACTGCTGCATCGGCCCGGCGACGAACTGCGGCGGCTCACCCCGCGCAACAACGACCAGTTGCTGTTCGATGCCATCCCGTGGGTGGAGCGGGCGCAGCAGGAGCACGACATCTTCGTCGAGGTGCTGCGCGGGCGCGGCGTCGAGGTGCTGCTGCTGGCGGACCTGCTGACCGACACCCTCGCCGTCAGCGGTGCGGGCCGCAGCATGGGCATCGCCTCGGCGGTGGACGCGCGCCGGATCGGATTCGCCCTCGCCGAGGAGCTCAAGGCTCATCTGCGCGGAGTGCCCGCGCCGGAACTGGCCCGAATCCTCATGGCGGGAATGACATTCGACGAACTGCCCTTCGCGCCCGACGCCACCTCGCTGGTGCGGCGCATGCATCACGGCACCGATTTCGTCATCGATCCGCTGCCGAATCTGCTGTTCACCCGGGACTCCTCGTTCTGGGTCGGCCGCAAGGTGGCCATCACCTCGCTCGCGCTGCCGGCTCGCGCCCGCGAGACCACCCTCACCGATCTGATCTACGCCTTCCATCCGCGGTTCCTGGGCGTGCGCCGGGCGTACGAATCGCATACCGCGCCGATGGAGGGTGGTGACGTCCTGCTGCTCGCTCCGGGCGTGGTGGCCATCGGCGTGGGGGAGCGCACCTCGCCCGCGGGCGCGGAAGCGTTGGCGCGCAGCCTTTTCGAGGACAATCTCGCCCACACCGTGCTGGTCGTGCCGATCGCGCAGAACCGTGCCACCATGCATCTGGACACCGTCTGCACGATGGTCGACTCCGATGCGGTGGTGATGTATCCGGCGGTGCGGGATTCGTTGCGCGCCTTCACTATCGCCGTCCGCGACGACGGTTCGGTGGATATGCGCGGACCCGAGCCGTTCCTCCCGGCCGCCGCCGAGGCGATGGGGATCGGCAAACTGCGCGTCATCGATACCGGTCTGGATGGCATCACCGCCGAGCGGGAACAGTGGGACGATGGCAACAACACCCTGGCCCTCGCGCCCGGGGTGGTCGTGGCCTATGAACGCAACGAGAATACGAATGCCCGACTGGCCGACGCGGGGGTCGAAGTGCTCACGATCCCGGGTTCGGAACTGGGGTCCGGCCGGGGCGGCCCGCGCTGCCTGTCCTGCCCGCTGGCCCGGGACGAAATGTAGAGGCGCCATGGATATCCCGGTCGACCACCATTCGGCGGTCCCACCCTACGAACAGCTCCGGCAGGGCATCGTCGCCCGCGTCCGCTCGGGCGAGCTGACCGCCGGAACCAAGATCCCGACCGTGCGAGCCCTCGCCGTCCAACTGGGCCTGGCCCCCAACACCGTCGCCCGCGCCTACCGCGAACTGGAACAGGACGGCGTCCTGGAGACCCGGGGCCGCCTCGGCTCCTTCATCGCCTCCTCCGGCGACCCTACCCAGGATGCCGCGGGCCGCGCCGCCACCGACTACGTCGCCGTCATCCGGCGGCTGGGCCTCGACGACGAGGCCGCGTTGCGCTATGTCCGGGCGGCCCTGGCGGAATAGTCCGGCCTGTTCGCTGCCGGGCGCCCTATTGCCCGGCGATCCGGCTCGTCGGAGAATCGAGGGCAAGATCATCGGCCCCGGTACGTTCCGGGTGTCGTATTGGTTCTGCTGCGATCGGCGGTGATCGGTCTTGCTGATTCGAATGTCGATACTGCGAGTCTTCTCGGCGATCATCGTGACGATCGTGCTGCTGTTCGGGGTATCCGCCGCGTCGGCCGTGGCGAGCAGCGTGGTCGCCGGCCGCGCGGTGAACGACCTGAACGACCGGGTGTTCGTGGCGCAGCGGTCCGCACTGGCGTTGTTGCGCGCCTATGTCAATCAGGAGACCGGGCAACGCGGTTTCCTGCTGACCGGTGACCCGGTATTTCTCCAGCCCTATACGCAGGGGCGGGCCGACGCCGCGCAGGCGCAGGACCGGCTGCGGCAGGTTCTGCGCGGTGACGCCCATGCCATGGCGGCACTGGATGCCGTAACGGCCGCCGCGAACGCCTGGGAGACGACGGCCGCCCAACCGGAGATCGCCGCTCGAACGACCGGCCCGGTGCCCGAGGGGCAGATCGAGTCCATGGCACTGCAGGGTAAAGGGCTGTTCGACACCCTGCGCGCCGAGATGACCCGGCTGCAGGCGGCGACCAACGATATGGCCACACGCCAACTGCAGCGGGTGTCCTCCACGCAGCGGATCGCCAGGATCGCGACCTACGTCTCGATCGCGCTGCTGCTGGTGATCGTGGCGACGGCCTTCACGCTGCTGCCGCGACTGGTGAACCGGCCCGTCACCCGTCTGATCGAGCAACTGCGGGCAGTGTCGGACGGGAACTACGCCCTCGAGATCGAACGGAACGGGCCGCGCGAGATCGCCGCGATCGCCGACGCGGTCAATCACATGCGCGCCAGCCTCCTCGCGAGCATCGATCACCGGGTGGCCGCGGAGAACGCGCTGACCCTGTACGACGAGCATGCCCGGATGGCCGCCGACCTGCACGACCGCACGATCAACCGGGTGTTCGGGCTCGGGCTCCTGCTCGCCTCGGTGGCGAGCCGGCACCCCCTCATCCGGTCGAAGGTGGAGCCACTGATCGCCGAGACCGACGAGATCATCAGCGAATTGCGCACGGTCATCTTCGACTTGAGCCGATCCGCGAATTCCGCACCCGGGGCAGACGACCGGCCCTCGAGCCTGGATCGTGACCCGCACTGACCGAAACCGCGGCGACGCACCCGTCCGCCCTCGACCGGCCGGGCGGCGCCGGTTCTCAGCGCCAGCTGGGCAGCAGCAGGTGGTTGTGCCAGCTGTCCACCGTGATCGGCAGGGCGGTCATGATGGGCCAGAGCCATGCGTAGTTCGCTATCACGATGGCGACGTAGAGGCTGACCAGGAGCAGGCCCAGGCTCTGGCGTTCGCTGGTGAGCAGGAAGCGGTGGCCGTTGGGGGCGCGGGCGAAGGGGGCGGGGCCGAGGATCTCGCCGAGGGCGATGGCCAGGCCCATCACCAGGAACGGGGCCATCGGAACGGCGTAGAAGAAGTACATCTGGCGATCCAGGTCCATGAACCAGGGCAGCAGACCGGCCAGGTAGCCGACCAGCATCGCGGCATAACGCCAGTCGAACCGGGTCACCGTGCGCCACAGCGCCCAGGCCAGCATGGGCAGCGACAGCCACCACATGGCGGGTGTGCCGATCAGCATGACCGCCTTCACGCACACCGACTGGCCGCAGCCGGAGACGCCGTTGTCGGCGTAGTAGTACAGCATCGGCCGCAGGCCCATCGGCCACGACCACGGCTTGGACTCCCACGGATGATGATTGCCGGCCGAATTGGTCAGTCCCTCATGGAATTTCAGCGATTCGCCCTGGTTGTGCCAGAGCGAGCGGAGTGCGTCGGGTATCCAGGACCAGGTTCCGCCCGTGCCGATCGCGTTGCCGACCGCGTAGCGGTCGTAACCGTCCTCGCTGGCGAACCACATGCCCCAGGTGCCCAGATAGACCAGCAGCGCGATCGCGACCAGGGCGTACAGCGCCGGGATCACATCGCGCACGATGGTGCCGACCCACGGCCGCACCACCCCGTAGGCGCGCCGCGCGGCCACGTCGAAGAACACCGACAGCAGCCCGAACGCGATGATGTAGTACAGCCCCGACCACTTCACACCGGTCGACATGCCCAGCAGCAGGCCCGCGCCGAACCGCCACCACCGCACGCCCAGCCGCGGACCCCACTGGCCCAGGGCGATGCGGCCCTCGGCGTCGGCGCGCGCGAGACGTTCGCGCACCACGTCGCGGTCGACGATCAGACAGCCGAACGCGGCGAGCACGAATCCGGCCTGGAAGATGTCCAGCATGCCGATGCGTGAGGACACGAACGTGACGCCGTCGCAGATCAGCAGGATCCCGGCGATCGCGCCGACCAGCGTGGAGCGCGTCATCCGGCGGGTGATGCGGATGACCAGCAGCACGATCACCGATCCGAACACCGCCGCCGCGAACCGCCAGCCGAGCGGTGAATAACCGAACAGCGCCTCGCCGAGCCCGATCATCTGCTTGCCGACCGGCGGATGCACCACCAGGCCGAAACCGGGATTGTCCTCGATGCCGCCGCCGGTGACCATCTGCCAGGCCTGCGGTGCGTAATGCTTCTCGTCGAAGACGGGCGTGCCCGCATCGGTCGGATAGTTCAGCATCGTGAACCGGGTGATCGCCGCGATCGCGGTCAGGAATGCGGTGACGATCCAGCCGCGGGCGCGATCGAGCGGGCCGAAATCGGCGGATGGGCGCCGCGGCGCCGGACTCGAGGGGCCCGCACCGAGCGGCGGTCGCACGTCCGTCAGCTGGGTCACGCAGACGAGTCTAGGTGGGGTGGGGCCTAGGGTGACGGAGTGGATACCAGTGTGGGCACCGGGCGGTTGATGCTGGCGGCGACGCCGATGGGGGAGATCGGCGATGCCTCACAACGGCTGCGCGACGCCCTCGGTTCGGCCGATGTCGTCGCCGCGGAGGACACTCGCCGCACCCGCGCGCTGGCCAAGGCGCTCGGCGTGGAGATCACCGGACGGGTGGTGAGTTTCTACGATCACGTCGAGGCCGCCCGCATTCCGGCACTGCTGGAGGAAATCGCAAGTGGGCGAACGGTTCTGCTGGTCACCGACGCGGGCATGCCGTCGGTGAGCGATCCCGGCTACCGGATGGTCGCGGCCTGTGTCGAGCGGGATCTGCCGGTGACCTGTCTGCCCGGCCCGTCCGCGGTGACGACCGCGCTGGCCCTGTCCGGACTGCCGATGGAACGTTTCTGCTTCGACGGCTTCGCCCCCCGCAAGAGCGGACCGCGCAAACAGTGGCTGACCAGTCTCGTCGCCGAGCCGCGCGCCGTCGTCTTCTTCGAGGCCCCGCACCGCCTGGCCGCCTGCCTGGCCGATGCCGTCGAGGTGCTCGGCCCGTCCCGCCGCGCCGCGGTCTGCCGCGAGCTGACCAAAACCTACGAGGAGGTCGTGCGCGGCACCCTGGCCGAACTCGCGGACTGGGCCGAAGTGGGGGCGCGCGGCGAGATCACCGTCGTCCTGGAGGGCGCGCAACCGGTGCCGGCCGAACCCGCCGACCTCGTGGACCGAGTGGAAGCCCTTGTCGCCAAGGGACTTCGACTCAAGGATGCCTGCGGGGAAGTCGCCGCCGCCAACGGTGTCTCGCGCAAGGAGCTCTACGACGCGGTTCTGGCTGCCCGTTCGAGCTGATCGGCCCGGCCGAGGTGCGAGCCCGCCTTCGCATACCGGGAGCCGACGGGCACGCGGTGCTCGAACGCCTTGCAGGTGAGCGCATTCCGAGCGATCGGCCGGGGCTCGTGTCCCGACGCCCGGAACCGCTCGCCGCGCGCGACAGGTTGCGCCCTCGTCGTTGCGCGACTGAGAGTGCTTGTGCGGCAAAGCAATAGGGCGCAACCTGCGATGTCCGCGACTGCGCCCTACCGTTGGATGCCCGATGATGCTTCCGCGGGACGGCGTATCGCCGCCCGGACAGCTCACTCCTTGGGTTCGACGTATTTCGGGAAGACCGGTTCGGGGGCGGGCAGGGGTAGGCCCGCCTCGATCGGGGTGGCGAGGTCGGCGAAGGTGCGGCCGGTCTGGCCGAGCAGGTCCAGGATCCGGCCCGCCGAACCCGGAATGACGGGCTGGACCAGGATCGACACGATGCGCAGCACCTCGAGGGTCACGTACAGCACCGTCGCCTCGCGCGCCAGATCCTCCGGCGTGCCCGATTTGGCCAGGGCCCAGGGCTGCTGAGCGGAGAAGTAGCGGTTCGTCTCGCCGAGCGTCAGCCAGATCGCCTCGAGCGCGAGATGTATCTGCTGCTGGTCGAATTCGGCGCGGCAGCGCTCCAGCAGACCGTTCGCGCGGTCGAGCAGTTCGCGATCGTCGGCGGTGAATTCGCCGGGTGTGGGTACCGCCGAATTGCAGTCGCGGGCAATCATTTTCAGGCTGCGCTGAGCGAGATTGCCGTATTCGTTGGCCAGATCGGAGTTGATCCGCCCGACGATCGCCTCGTGGCTGTAGGACCCGTCCTGCCCGTAGGAGATCTCGCGCAGCAGGAAGAAGCGCACCGCGTCCAGGCCGTAGCCCTCGACCAGGGCGAGCGGGTCGACCACGTTGCCGACCGACTTGGACATCTTCTCGCCCTTGTTGTACAGGAACCCGTGCACGAATACGCGTTTGGGCAGTTCGATCCCGGCGGACAGCAGGAACGCGGGCCAGTACACCGTGTGGAAACGGGTGATGTCCTTGCCGATGATGTGCACGTCCGCGGGCCAGAACCGTTGGAACGCAGCGGAATCGGTGTTCGGGAACCCGGCGCCGGTGAGATAGTTGGTGAGCGCGTCCACCCATACGTACATCACGTGTGCCGGATCGCCTGGCACCGGGACGCCCCAGTCGAAGGTGGTCCGCGAGATCGACAGGTCCTTCAGCCCGGCCTTGACGTAGCTGACGATCTCGTTGCGCCGCGTCGCGGGCGCGATGAACTCCGGTCGCGTCTCGTACAGCTCGAGCAGCTGGTCCTGATACTTCGACAACCGGAAGAAGTAGTTCGACTCCTCGGTCCACTCCACCGGCGTGCGGGTCTCGCTCGACACTCGCGTGCCGTCGTCGAGGACCGTGGTCTCCTCGTCGGTGTAGAACGCCTCGTCGCGCACCGAGTACCAGCCCGCGTAGGTGTCCAGGTAGATGTCGCCGCGCGCCTGCATCCGCTCCCAGATCGCGACGGACGCGGCATGGTGATCCTCGTCGGTGGTCCGGATGAACCGGTCGAAGGAGATGTCCAGCGTCTTGTCCATGCGCTCGAACACGTCCGAGTTGCGCGAGGCGTACTCCTGCACCGGAACGCCCGCCGCACGCGCGGCCTGCTGCACCTTCTGGCCGTGCTCGTCGGTGCCGGTCATGAAGAACACCTCGTACCCGTCGAGGCGTTTGAACCGGGCCAGGGCGTCGGTCGAGATGTACTCGTAGGCGTGCCCGATGTGCGGCGCACCGTTCGGGTAGGCGATGGCCGTGGTGATGTAGAAGGCGGGGCGTGAGGATGCGCTCATGGTGGCTCTACTCTAATGCGCGTGCCTTCGACCCCTCGCGTGAATATCCCCCGCAGTCATGTCTAGCTCCAGGCCCGCACCCGAACCGCCCGAACCGCTCTCCCCGCTGGTGGACGCGCACACCCATCTCGACGCCTGCGGTGCGACCGATGCGGAATCGGTTGCCGCCATGGTGGATCGGGCCGCCGCGGTCGGCGTCGGGCGGGTCGTCACGATCGCCGACGACCTCGATGCCGCGCGCTTCGCGGTCCGTGCCGCGCACTGGGATTCGCGGGTGTACGCGGCGGTCGCACTGCATCCGACCCGCGCGAACGCCCTGGACGACGCGGCCATGCGCGAGTTGGAGACGCTGGCCGCCGATCCGCGCGTCGTCGCGGTCGGGGAGACCGGCCTGGACTACTACTGGCCGGGCAAACTCGACGGCTGCGCCGGGATCGAGGAGCAGGTCGAGGGCTTCCGCTGGCATATCGACCTGGCCAAACGGCTCGGCAAGCCGCTCATGATCCACAATCGCGAGGCCGACCACGACCTGCTGGCGGTGCTGCTGGACGAGGGCGCTCCCGAGACGGTGATCTTCCACTGCTTCTCCTCGGCCGCGAACATGGCCCTGGCCTGCGTGGAAGAGGGATATGTGCTGTCCTTCTCCGGCACGGTCAGCTTCAAGAACGCGCGCGAGTTGCGCGAGGCTGCCAAGCTCGTGCCCGACGAGCAGATCCTGGTCGAGACCGATGCGCCGTTCCTGACCCCGCACCCGTTCCGCGGTGCTCCGAACGAACCGTATTGCCTGCCGTACACCGTGCGCGCCCTGGCCGAGGCGCGCGGGCAGGATCCGGCCGAGCTGGCCCGGCAGACCACGGCGAACGCCGAACGCCTCTATCGCCTCGGCGACTGACCGCTACAGCACGATCAGTGGGATGTGTCACACCGACACGCCTCGAGATGCGCGATTGTGTCCGGTGTCACTACGATTGCGACACCTGTTACACCCCAGCGTTGTCGATATTGCTTCGTGATCTGGAAATCGCCTGGTCGGCTACATGTAGCGACCGGGCCCTGACCTGCTCGTTATCGTATTGTGACCATGCCGGAGCTTCGGATGTCCGCACTAGCGCGGATCAACTCGTCACGATCGCCGATGCTCTACACGGCGATCGCCGCGCTGTTGATCACTTTGATCCTGGGCGCGGCTCTGGCCATCATCGACCGCAAGACGATCACCATCGTCGTCGACGGGCATGCGACGACGTTGACGACCATGGCGGGCAGCGTGCGCGGTGTGCTGAAATCCGCGGGCTACCGGATCGGCGGTCATGACGCGGTGACCCCGGCCGCCGCCTCCACCGTCGCGAACGGCGCCACCATCACCTTCGACCGCGGACGCCAGGTCTCCATGGTGGTCGACGGCACCCCGCAGATGGCGTGGACCACCGCCAGCACCGTCTCCGACGCGTTGTCCCAGCTGAAGATCCCCGACGACGTATTCGTCTCGCCGTCCCGCCCGACCTCGCTACCGCTGAACGGCGGAACGCTCTCGATCACCAGCCCGCACACCGTGCTGCTCGCCGACAACGGCCGCAAGGCGAAGTACGTGCGGCTCGCCGCGCCGACGGTGGGTCAGTTGCTGCAGGTGCAGGGTGTGCCGCTGGTCGAACAGGATTCGGTCGAGCCCGCCGCGAGCACCCCGCTGACCGACGGGATGACCGTCACCGTGACCCGCAAGCGGATCGTGAACCGGGTCGAACGGGTGCCGTTGCCGCCGACGGAGAAGGACGTCGACGATGTGACCCTGAATATGGATCGCACGGTCGTGGAAAATCCCGGCAAGCCCGGCGTGCAGGACGTGACGTATGCGGTGTCCATCGTGAACGGCGTCGTCGCGGGGAAGAACCAGGTCTCCAGCACGGTCGTCGTCCCGTCGCAGCCCAAGACCATCCGCAAGGGCGCCAAACCGGGCACCGAGGTGCCGCCCGTCCGCGACGGTGCGATCTGGGACGCGCTGGCCAAATGCGAATCCGGTGGTAACTGGGCGATCAACACCGGCAACGGCTACTTCGGCGGCGTCCAGTTCGATCAGAACACCTGGGCGCGCCAGGGTGGCCTGAAATACGCCCCGCGTCCCGACCTGGCGACCCGCAACGAGCAGATCGCCATCGCCGAGAAGACCCGCGCCCGCCAGGGCTGGGGCGCCTGGCCCACCTGCACCAGCCGCCTGGGCATCGGGTGACTGTATTTTCTGCCTCCGCTTCGCTGCGGCGTGTTCGCGGCCCCCGAAGGTCTCACCGCTCGGCCCCGTGTCGGGCACTCGTTCCTCGCACCCGCCACGCGTCCGACCGGCGAGACGGGCCGCGAACCTGTTGTCGGCGTTGTCCGGGGCCGGTGGAACCAGGTGGGTCGGATACTGTGAGTGATCCTGTCGAGTGATGGGGCCTACATCAAAGCCCCGCCGTCGACGCGGATCTCGCTGCCGGTGATGTAGCGGCCTTCTTCGGAGGCGACCATGGCGACGACGCCGGCGATGTCCTTCGGGTCGCCGAGGGCGCCGTTGTTGAGCCAGCCGGTGAGGCGGGCCATCAGGTTCCAGTCGGCGTCGGGCGGCAGTTGCAGGCCCGAGGTGATGCCGGTGTTGATGCCGCCGGGCACGATGTTCACCGCGCGCAGACCGTGTTTGACGTATTCCAGTGCGAGCGAGTGGGTCAGCGCGTTCACGCCGCCCTTCGAGGCGGAATAGGCGGCCATGTAGGGATTCGAGCCGAAGGCCGCGGTGGAGGAGAAGTTCACGATCACCGGGTGGTCGGCCTCGATCAGGCGCGGCAGCACCGCCTGGCACATCAGGAAGGTGCCGGTGAGATTTACGCCGATGACCCGGTTCCACTCCTCGAACGGCATCTCGTGGGTGTGTGCGCTGCGCATGATGCCCGCCGCGTTTACCAGCACGTCGATCCCGTCGAGGGTGTCGAGCGCTGCCGCGCAGCCCGCGCGGACCGATTCGGGGTCGGCGATGTCGATGCGGGCGGTGTGCAGCCGATCGCGGTCGGCGGCCGCCGCTGCCTCCGCGGTTTCCTTCAGGCCGGTCTCGGCGATGTCGGCGGCCACCAGCGTGGCGCCCTCGGCGAGCAGTCGCAGGGCGACGCTCCGCCCGATACCCGAACCCGCACCCGTGACGATGATCCGACGTCCCTCATGCCTGCGCTGCATTGTGTGCCAACCTCTCGACCACGGGTGAGCCGCACCGTTTTCGATGCGATCAGTCAGAAAACTAGAACCTGTATCAGTCTGAGTCAATGCGCCGAAACGACACGCCGGGAGTTCCACAATGGCTGAGTACGAGCGATCGCTACGATCGCCCCGGACTTTGTCCGGTGCGACGGTGAGGGGTTCGGGATGCGGTGGCGGGGCTGGGGACGGCTGATCGGTGCGGGCGCGGTCGCGGTGAGCGCGGTGTGGACGATGACCACGCCCGCGCACGCCGCCGTGCCGGGGAGCGTCGTCGACGTACTTCCGCAGGCCGCCGGCTGGCGGGGCATTCCCGGCGGTTCCGTCGTCGACTACTGGATGACCGGGTCGGGCGGAACGCCGCAGCGGGCCAGCGGGGCACTGTTCGTCCCGCCCGGCCGCGCACCGGCGGGCGGGTGGCCGATCATGGCCTACGACCACGGCACCTCCGGACTGGGGCCGGGCTGTGGCGGGCAGAGCGCCGCGACGAGCACGCCCGGACAGCAGGACGACAACCGCGTCGTGCGGTACTTCCTGGACGAGGGATTCGCGGTCGTGGCGCCGGATTATCTCGGCCTGGGCCGCTTTCGCACCGGCCCGCACCCGTATCTGGAGCTGAGCACCGAGGCCACCGCCACCATCGATCTGGTCCGGGCGGCCCGTGCGTCGCATCCGGAGCTGTCCCGCAGCTGGGCCGTCATCGGTGGGTCGCAGGGCGGCCAGGCGGCCCTCGGGGCCGCGCACCTACAGCATTCCTATGCGCCCGAGCTGGATTTCCGCGGCACGATCACCCTCGATCCGGAATCCGATCTCGAGTCCGTCCTGCCCGTGGCCGGCCCGTGGGTACCGAACGTCAAGGGGGTCAGCGACACCGGGACGACCGCGTTCATCGCGATGGTCCTGGTCGGGCTGCGTGAGACGCATCCCGAGGTCGAGGTGAACAGCTATCTGAGCCCGCGCGGCCGCACCCTCGTCGACGGCATCGGGGATCTGTGCCTGGGCGCCATCATGCGTCGCGCGAACGGCGCCACGGTCGGTGATCTGCTCTCCCGCCAGTTGACCACCGATCTCCTGCGCACCGCACTCGTCTCGTACATGGCCGTGCCCACCAGCGGATACGACGCCCCGATCCTGCTGCTCACCAACGCGAACGACACCACGGTCCCCGCCCCGCTGCACGCCACCCTCGCCGCGCAGCTGGCCGCCGGCGGCGTCGACTTCCGAACAATCGTCGGCCGGGGTAGCCACTGCCAGATGAACCCCGAGATGTGGTCTGCCATAAACGATTTCGCCGCCCGTATCAAGTCGGCCCCGACCCGGCCGTAACCGTTCGCCCTCCGGCATCGGCAGTTCCGGCCGAGTGGCCCGGAGCCGCGGGTAGCCGGGTCATCGCGGGCGCTGCCCTCGATGGGTGGCTGTTGGACGGGCATTGCGTGCTTTCGGGGCGTGGTCGGTGGGGTGTGTGTGAGTTCATTGGGTGGGTGTTGGACGCGCGCTGCGTGCTTTCCGGATCGTGGTCGGTCGGACGCGCATGAAGGTGAGTTCGATGGGCGGGGTTGAACGGGGGTCTTCGCGTCGGCGTTGTCCGATTCGCTGGTCACGGTAACGGCGACGGTCTCGATGACTCTGCGGCTGCCGCTGGATTCCGGCCGGTGGATGAGTGTGCACGCGCCCGGCGATGAGCGGCGGGTTGAGCCTGGGGGCGGTCTTCGATGCCCGGCTGCCGTCCGGACCTTGCTTGCTTCGGGGGCGCGGCCGGTTGGATGCGCGTGAGTGCGGCCGCTGATGGCGGGTGAGCGCGGGACCTTGCTTCGGCGTGAGTTCGATCAGCGGACGCGGCGATCCGGGTGGTCCGTGCGGCGGTGAGCGGGGCGGATGCGGGGTGTCGGGGCCGGTGCTTGGTAGGTTGACGGGCGTGTCCGAATCAGAGGTCGTTGCCCGTGGTCAGGCCGGATTGCTCGGTCCGGCCGAGGTGCGGGTGCTGGCGGAGCGGTTCGGGGTGCGGCCGACCAAACAGCTGGGGCAGAACTTCGTGCACGATGCGAATACCGTGCGGCGGATCGTGGCGGCCGCCGGGGTCGGGCGCGATGACGTGGTGCTCGAGGTCGGCCCGGGCCTGGGTTCGCTGACGCTGGCGCTGCTGGACGTGGTGGACCGCGTGGTCGCGGTGGAGATCGATCCGGTTCTGGCGCAACATCTTCCGGAGACCGTCGCCGATCGGGCGGCAGAGCTGGCGGATCGGCTCTCGGTGGTGCGGGCCGATGCGCTGCGGGTGCGCGCGGCGGAGCTGCCCGCGCGGCCGACCGCGCTGGTCGCGAATCTGCCGTACAACGTCGCGGTGCCGGTGCTGCTGCATCTGCTGGCCGAATTGCCCGGTATCACAACGGCTCTGGTGATGGTGCAGGCCGAGGTCGCCGACCGGCTCGCCGCCGAACCGGGCTCCCGGATCTACGGCGTGCCGAGCGTGAAGGCCGGCTTCTTCGGCACCGTTCGCCGGGCGGGATCTGTTGGGCGGCAGGTGTTCTGGCCGGTTCCGCAGGTCGAGTCCGGGCTGGTCCGGATCGATCGTTTCGCGCGGCCGCCGTGGCCTGTGGACGCGGACCACCGCACCCGGGTCTTCGAGGTCGTCGACGCGGCATTCGCCCAGCGCCGCAAGACCTTACGTGCCGCACTCGGCGGCTGGGCGGGCTCGCCCGCGGAGGCCGAACGCCGTCTGCTCGCCGCGGGCATCGCCCCCACGGCCCGCGGCGAAACTCTCGACACGGCCGCTTTCGTCCGCCTGGCGAACCAGGGCTGATCACTCGGCAAGCGGACGACGAAGGTGACCGAGCGTCGTATCGGCCCGGCTCCGTTGTCGTGTCACCCATGACATTCGTGACGTGCGCTCTCACTCACCCCGCACGGCGCGAGCCTTCGAGCGACGTTCGCGGCCGGCTCGGGGCCGCGAACACGCCGGAGCGAAGCGGAGGCCAATTACGCAGCCGCAGGCTGTTGCTCACCACGAAGACGCTGGACAACGCCATGGCCGCGCCCGCGAGCATCGGATTGAGCAGCCCGGCCGCGGCCAGCGGGATGGCGGCGACGTTGTAACCGAAGGCCCAGAACAGATTTCCCTTGATGGTGCGCAGGGTCCCGCGCGAGAGCCGGATGGCGGTGCCGACGGTCCGCAGGTCGCCGCGCACCAGCGTGATGTCGCCGGCCTCGATCGCGACGTCCGTGCCGGTGCCCATGGCCAGGCCCAGATCGGCCTGGGCGAGCGCGGCCGCGTCGTTGACGCCGTCACCGACCATCGCCACCACCTTGCCCTGATCCTGCAACCGCTTCACCACGTCGAGTTTGTCGCTGGGCAGAACCTCGGCGATGACCTCCTCGATGCCCACCTGATCTGCGACCGCGCGGGCGGCGGCGGCGTTGTCGCCGGTCAGCAGGACCGGGGTCAGGCCGAGAGTGCGCATATCGGCGATGGCGTCGGCGCTGGTCGGTTTGACCGCGTCGGCGATGACCAGGACGCCGCGGGCCGCGCCGTCCCAGGCGACCACGATCGCGGTCCGCTCGGCCGATTCGGCCTCGGTCTTGGCCTCGGCCAACGCCTCGGGCAGCGCGATCGACCAGTCGTCCAGCAGTTCGGTGCGACCGATCACCACCGCTCGCTCACCGACCAGGCCCTGGACGCCCTTACCGCCGTGACCGACGAACTGCCGCACCGGATCCGGGCTCAGCCCCCGATCGGCCGCGCCGGCCACGACCGCCCGCGCCACGGGATGTTCCGAGCCGTGCTCCACCGCCGCGGCCACCGTCAGCAGCTCGTCGGGATCGGTGCCTTCGGCCGCGATCACCTCGGCGAGCGTCATCGTGCCGGTGGTGACGGTGCCGGTCTTGTCCAGTACGACGGTGTCGACCCGCCGCGTGGATTCGAGCACATGCGGGCCCTTGATCAGAACGCCGAGCTGCGCGCCGCGGCCGGTGCCGACCAGCAGTGCGGTGGGCGTGGCGAGTCCGAGCGCGCACGGGCAGGCGATGATCAGCACCGCGACCGCGGCTCCGAAGGCCACCGCGACCGGTGCGCCGGTGACCAGCCAGCCGATCAGCGTGGCCGCGGCGATGGCGAGCACGATCGGCACGAAGATCCCGGCGACGCGGTCGGCGAGCCGCTGCACCGGAGCCTTGCCGGTCTGTGCTTGCTCGACCAGCGCGGCCATCTGCGCCAGCTGGGTGTCCGCGCCGACGCGGGTCGCGCGCACGGTCAGCATGCCGCCCGCGTTCACCGTCGCGCCGACCACGTGATCGCCGGGCGCGACCTCCACCGGCACCGATTCGCCGGTGAGCATGCTCATATCGATGGCCGAATTGCCTTCCACCACAACGCCGTCGGTGGCGACCTTCTCGCCGGGGCGGACGAGGAACACCTCGCCGGACCGCAATTCACCCACCGGAACGCGGATTTCGGCGCCGGACCCGCCCGCAGCGCCCGGCCGCAGCACGGACACCTCCTTCGCGCCCATCTCCAGCAGCGCCCGCAGTGCGGACCCGGCGCGCTCCTTCGCGCGCGTTTCGAAATACCTTCCGGCCAAAAGGAATACGATGACCCCCGCGGCCACCTCGAAGTAGATGTTCGAGGCCGCGGCGCCGCGCTCGACCGACAGGCTGAAATCGTGCCGCATCCCGGGCATTCCGGCGTCGCCGAAGAACAGGGCGTAGACCGACCAGCCGAAGGCGGCCAGGGTGCCCAGCGAGATCAGCGTGTCCATGGTGGCCACGCCGTGCCGGGCATTCGCCCAGGCCGCGCGGTGGAAGTCCGCGCCGCCCCAGAACACCACCGGCACGGCCAGCGCCAGCGAGAGCCATTGCCAATTGCGGAACTGCAGCGCCGGGACCATCGCCGACACGATGATCGGCACCGCGAGCGCGAGGGTGAGCAACAACCGGTTGCGCAGCCGAGCGACCGGAGACAGCGGCGAATCCTGCTGCGGCGCAGTGGCATCGACCGGCGCGTGCAGCTGTGCGGTGTACCCGGTGTCGACCACCCGCTCGATGAGTTGCGCCGGGCTCACCGAGTCCGGGAAGCTGACCGTCGCCTTCTCGGTGGCGTAGTTCACCGAGGCGGTGACGCCCTCGATCCGGTTGAGCTTCTTCTCGATCCGGGCCGCGCAGGACGCGCACGTCATCCCGCCGATCTCCAGTTCGATCGACCGCTCGGACACCGGTGCGCTCATCGCCGCGCCTCGTTCATGCTCGTGCTCTCCTGTCGTGATGGTTCTCGCACCGCGTGCCGCTTCGCGCCGCCGCGGGGTGTGGTCAGCTCGCGAGCTGGTATCCGGCCTCGTCGACCGCGGCGGCCACGGCGGCCTGGTCGACCGGACCGGCCGACTCCACCTGGACCCGTCCGCTGGCCAGGTCCACCTCGACGCCGGTGACGCCGTCGATCCGGCCGATTTCCTGCTGTACCGACGCCACGCAGTGGCCGCAGGTCATCCCGGTGACGGTGTAGGTGCTGCTCGCCATGGTCTCGACTCCTTCGAATCATACGGTGAGGGGGTATACCCGGACGACCCCGAAGATACCCCCTACGGGTATCGCGTGCAAGTGGTTCGAGCGGTGTGACCGGCGCGGCGGCGCGCTGGCGATAGCGCTGTGACCGCACATGTCGGCCGCGCCCATTACGCTTGGGGCTCGTGCTTTCTGTTGTACCCAGCCCCGTGGTCGTGCGGGCGTCCTCGAAGGTGAACCTGCACCTCGGGGTGGGTGACCTGCGTCCAGACGGGTATCACGAGCTCACCACCGTATTCCAGGCGCTGTCGCTGAGTGACGATATCGAGATCACTCCGGCCGCCTCGCTCTCGGTGCGGGTGAGCGGTGAGGGCGCCGAGCAGGTGCCGACCGATCGGATGAATCTGGTGTGGCAGGCCGCGGTGCGACTGGCCCACCGCGCCGGCCGCGCGCCACTGGTGGAGATCGCGATCCGCAAGGGTATCCCGGTCGCGGGCGGTATGGCGGGCGGCAGCGCCGACGCCGCCGCGGCGCTGGTCGGGTTGAACGAACTCTGGGATGTCGGCCTCACCCGCGACGAATTGGCCACGCTGGCCGCCAAACTGGGCAGCGACGTCCCGTTCGCGCTGTACGGCGGCACGGCGCTGGGCCGCGGCCGTGGGGAGAAGTTGCTTCCGGTGTTGTCGCGCAGCGCTTTTCACTGGGTATTGGCGCTGTCCCGGGACGGCCTGTCCACGCCGACGGTATTCCGCGAACTGGACCGCCTGCGCGAACAGGGTGATCCGCCCCGCCTGGGGGAGCCGCAGGCGTTGTTGCAGGCATTGGCCTCCGGTGATCCGGCCCAGCTGGCCCCGCTGCTCGGTAACGATCTGCAGGCCCCCGCGCTGTCCCTGCGACCCGATCTGCGCCGTACCCTGCGCGCGGGCACCGGTGCGGGCGCCCTCGCCGGTCTGGTCTCCGGCTCGGGTCCCACCTGCGCATTCCTGTGCGAGAGCGAGGAAGCCGCCATCGAGGTGGCCGCCGAATTGTCGGGAGCGGGCGTCTGCCGCAGTGTGCGCACCGCGAGCGGCCCGGTCCCGGGCGCCCGCGTCGTCGGCGAGCATTGAGCGCCGGTGCGGGGTATACCTGCTGGTCCAGGGGCGATTCGGTATTTGCGCGCAGCCTCGTGTAGTGTTGGAGACACGACGCGGGATGGAGCAGCTCGGTAGCTCGCTGGGCTCATAACCCAGAGGTCGCAGGTTCAAATCCTGTTCCCGCTACTAGCGAAAGTGGCTCGGAGGCAAAGCTTCCGGGCCACTTTCGTATCTGCGTGCCCGTGTGCTCCGGATGCGCTGCGCCGGTGCGCTCGGGGGGAGATCGGGGACTGAGCGGCGGCGTGAGAACATGAGGAGCTTGCCGAGCGCCCCGGGACGGGCTGCCACCGCGGCAGGCGATCCGATGACGAGCACACGCCACTCACACTGTTTGGCCTGAATACGGAGAGGCGGACGAGCCCATGGTGAACCTGGTCAACCTGGAACAGGTCGGCAAGAGTTTCGGGATCGAACCGCTGCTGGATCAGGTCTCCCTCGGTGTGCAGGAGGGCGAGCGGATCGGTGTCGTGGGCTTGAACGGCGGCGGTAAGACGACGCTGCTCGAGGTGATGACCGGCATCGAGGAGCCCGACAGCGGGCGGGTGAGCCGGATGAACGGGCTGCGGATGGCGGTGGTCACCCAGCGCGGCGCCCTGCCCGAGGACGCCACGGTCGGCGACGTGGTGCTCGCGGGCCTCGCCGACGCGGCGGCCGGTGGCGAACCCGTTGTGGCGGAACACGAATGGGCCGCCGATCCGCGTATTCGCAATGTCATCGAGGGGATCGGCATCGCCGGGCTGGGCATGGACGCCCCGGTCGCCAACCTCTCCGGCGGTGAACGGCGTCGCGTGGCGCTGGCCGCGGCCCTGGTGCGCGACCTGGACCTGCTTGTGCTGGACGAGCCCACCAACCACCTCGACGTCGAGGGAGTGCAGTGGCTGGCCGAACATCTGCTCGCCCGGCGCAGCGCGCTGGTGGTGGTCACGCACGATCGCTGGTTCCTGGACACCGTCGCCACCCGCACCTGGGAAGTGGTGGGCGGCAAGGTGGAAAGCTACGAGGGCGGCTACAACGACTGGATCTTCGCCCGCGCCGAACGCGCCCGCCAAGCCGACGCCACCGAAGCACGCCGCCGCAATCTGGCCCGCAAGGAACTGGCCTGGTTGCGTCGCGGGCCGCAGGCGCGCACGTCGAAACCGCGCTATCGGGTGGAGGCCGCCGAGGCGTTGATCGCCGACGTGCCCGCGCCGCGCGACAACGTGCAGCTGGCCGCCTTCGCCCGAAAACGGTTGGGGCGCGTGGTGATCGAACTCGAGGACGCGACGTTGACCACGCCCGACGGCCGCGAACTGGTGCACGATCTGACCTGGCGGCTGGCCCCGGGCGAGCGGGTCGGCCTGGTCGGGGTGAACGGTTCGGGCAAGACCACGCTCTTGCGTGCGCTCGCCGGTGACATCGACCCGGCGGCCGGCCGCAGGATTCAGGGGCAGACCATCCGAATCGGCTGGCTGCGTCAGGAACTCGACGATCTGCCGACGAATATGCGTGTGCTGGAAGCGGTATCCGATGTGGCCGAGCGAATCATGCTGGGCGACAAGGAGGTCAGCGCGGGCCAGTTGGCCGAGCGACTCGGCTTCACCCCGGCCAAACAACGCACCCCGGTCGGCGATCTGTCCGGCGGTGAGCGCCGGCGGCTGCAACTGACCCGCATCCTGATGAGCGAGCCGAACGTCCTGCTGCTCGACGAGCCCACCAACGACCTGGACATCGACACCCTGCAGCAGCTCGAGGACCTGCTCGACGGCTGGGCGGGCACGCTGGTGGTGATCAGCCACGACCGCTACCTGATCGAGCGCATCTGCGATTCGACCTGGGCGCTGTTCGGTGACGGGAAACTCACCAATCTGCCCGGCGGCATCGAGGAGTACCTGCGTCGGCGCGCCGCGCTCGCCGCGCCCGGCCGGCCCGCGCCCGCCCAGCGCGACGCCACCGGCGGACCATCGAATTCCGCTGTGCCCGCAACGGATTCGGCCGCCTACCGAGCCGCGCGCAAGGAATTCGGCCGTCTGGAACGCGCGTTGGAGAAACTCACCGAGCGCGAACAGCGCCTGCACGACGCGCTCGCCGAGGCCGCGACGGATCCGGAGAAGCTGGTCACCCTCGGCGTCGAGCTGAAGCAGGTTCAGGCGGACAAGGAGTCGACCGAGGAACGCTGGCTCGAACTCGCCGACGAGGTCGGCTGAGCGCGGCCGGCGCTACAGTGCCTTGTCCACCGGCGGCACCGGCAGACAGCAGCCCACGAAATCTCCGCCGAATCCGGTGAGAACGATGCTGCAGTAACGGATCTTGGCACGTGGGCGGCTGCGCGACAGCAGCGCACGGGCCCGCGGCTGGGCCTCGAGCAGCTGGTAGCGGGCCGGATTGTCGAGTGGTTCGGTGGTGAAGCCGATCAGGCCCAGGCGGCTCAGATTGGTCAGATAGTGGGCGGTCCGGTCGGGGGAGTTCAGTGCCGCCTCCTCGCCGATCAGGTTGAGCCCCATCTCGATTCGTTGCGTTCCGGGGCTCAGCGCGCGGCCGGTGCGCACGTCCAGGGTGGGCTGCGGGCCGTCCAGGTACAGGAACCGCAGAATCCGCGCCTCGTCGGGCGCGAGCTCGGACAGGATGCGGGCATACGCCGGGTGATCACCCTCGCCGCTGTGCACCCGGGCCGAATGCCGGAGCAGTTCCGCACCGCGCTCACGCAGATTCGGGGCCGAGTCGGCGCCGGAATCCGCCTGCGGCGCGGAGATGCCCAGCGCCTGCCGGACCGATTCGCGCATCTGCTCGCCGGCCTCGCTGAGCAGCTCGCGCGGCGGGCGGCCCGCCATGCTGCCGCGCACGACGGTCCCGGTGATGTCCCGGGCGGTGTCCACGCTCCACGAGGTCGCTTCCGCCGCGGCCGATGCGGCCACCTGCACCAACCCGGCCGCGGCGCGCACGGGGTCGCTCAAAGCCATGTTCTCGCCACTTCCGTTCCGAAGATCAGAAGATGAGCGTAACCGGCCAGGAGCCCCAGCGCGCCGCCATGGACGAACAAAAGCCATTCGTCCTGTTTGATCGCCGCACGCAGCATATCCACGAAACTCGGCGGGGACAGCGCCGCCATCTGCTTGGCGATATATCGGCTGACCTGCGTACTCTGCTGCGCGTTGAAGGCCGGATCGGCGAACGCCGCCGGCGCCAGGCTCTTGGCCTTGTCCGCGAAGGAGTCCTGCAACGTCGCGTAGTCCCGAGTGCCCATCATGAACTTCACCGGCCCGCGCGCGGGGCCCAGGGCCTTGTCGGTGGCCGGGCGCAGGGTGTCCTCCAGGACCTGCATCGTGCGATCCGCGCGCGGCCCGTTCAACAGTTCGTCCCCGACGTTGGCGACCGTGATGATCTGGGTGGCAACCAATTCCGCGTACCCCTCGGTGATCTCGGACTGCCGCTTGATCAGCAGGCCCTGCCGCCACGGGCACCACCACTTCGGATAGGCGGGCGCGAAGATCATGTTCAGGCCGATCCAGTTCACCACCCAGCCGATCACCACCCCGCCCACCGGCAGCACCACCAGGGCGGACCAGTCGGTCAGATGCAGGATGGCCACCAGCACCACACCCATGGGCGCGCCGAAGTAGAAGCCGAAGTTCTGCATGAATCGCAGCTCCTTGGCTCCCAGCACCTGAAAGACCGTGTTGAGCAGCTGCGGCCGGGACTGGAAATAGCGGATCACCATCTGCTTGACGTCGAGCAACTGCTCGATATTGTCGCCCAGCTCGACGGTGAGATCGCGCAGCACCTCGGGCAATTGCTGGCGCACCCGTTCGTGCACCACCTCGCGGACCTGGGTGGGCAGGTTGTACCAGAGTTGAGGATGTTCCCGGATCGCGATTTCCTCGACGATGTCGCGGATCTGCCCCTGCGCCAACGTGGTCAAGTGTTCGGCCAGGGCGTCGGGCTCGAGTTCGCGATAGAAATCGCTGACGCTGCCCAGTTTCGACAGACCCTTGTCGACGGCGATGGACGCCATCTTGTCCGCGCGCGAGGGGACGATGCCCTGCCAGCCCATCCGCCCGTCGTAGCGCAGCAGCGGCAGCACCTGAATCCGCTTGGGCAGGAAGTGGAACAGCCATTTGAGGCCCGGCACCGAAATGCCGTGGAAGTAGATCGGCTTGAACAACATCAGGACGCCGGTCCAGTTGGTGATGTAGCCGATGATTCCCGTGAACAGCGGGATCGTGATCAGTTCCAACAGAATGGATGGGTGGATATGAAAATAGCTGCCTAGCACGACACCCTCCTGCAAAACCGTACCGGTGATCGCCGCCTCACCGGTACTCGAAGGTACCCGTCGGCATGGGGGACCTTACTGCGGAATTGCCGAGATGGTCGAATTTGCAGCCGGATGTGGTCCGTGGCGTCCGAAGTGGGAGACTTCTCGGTAGCCGGTCGTCGTGATTGCCCGGTAGTCTTCGCACGGCCCGCCGGGCCGAGGCGCCCGGTGACCGGGTGGTGGCGATAATCTGTGAGCGGTTTCGTTCACCTGGCGAGTTTCGGAGAAGGACGTGGCAGACGACAGGAGCGGACGCGACGTCGTCCGTCCGGGCCCCCGTTCCGTGGAACGCACCTCGGACGTGGAGCAGCGACAGATCAGCAATGAGGCCCGGCTCATCCGCGGGGTGTTCCGCGCGGCCGGGCTCGCCGCGGGGACGGCGGTGCGCGGCGGACAGTGGGCGGTCGGCACCACCTACGAGGTGACCCGGCAGATCACCCAGGCGGCCCTGGACGGGGAATCCTCGACCGAGATCGCCGAGCGCGCCGGGCAGGCGCTGCAGTCGGTCGCCCGCAGTGTGCTGGGCGTCACCGAGGGGTCGGTGCGCGAGATCGTCAGCTATGTGCCGACCGCGAACGGGCATACCCCGCAAGCCATTACCGGCGGTTACGTCCGTTCCACCACCATGGACGATCTGCGTCGGCGCGGCGATGCGCTGCTGGCCCGCTCGGCCGATGTGTACTTCACCGAGGAGGTCCACCCGGCCTACGACCGGATCCTCGATCAGCTCGCCCCCGACGAGGCCCGGATTCTGCGGTTCATGGCGCAGAACGGCCCGCAGCCCTCGGTGGACGTGCGCACCAACCGGCCCCTGGGCATCGGTTCGGAACTCGTCGCCGGTGATCTGACCTCGGTGCCCGAACAGGCCGGCGTGCGCTACCCGGACCGCTCCCGGCACTACCTGATCAACCTCAACCGCCTCGGCCTGCTGATGAACTCCGACGACCCGGTTCTGCTGAGCCGTTACATGGTGCTGGAGGTGCAGCCGATCGTCGAGACCGCCCTCAAAGCGGCCGGACGCGTCCCCAAGATCGTGCGAAAGAGCTTGCGCCTCACCGAATTCGGCGAGGATTTCTGCCGCACCTGCTTCACCCTCCCGGTGGAGGTCACCCCCACCCGGCCCACAGGCAAGTAGCCGGCCGCCCGCGGCACGTGATAGCGATTCGGTACAGATCTGCCAAATCACGCGCAAGCCGGTGTCCGGATGGGATTGTTGAGGTATGGACTCCGATGCCGTCTCCGCAATCAGTCGGCTGAAGTTCCGCTACCTGCGGGCACTCGACACCAAGGCCTGGGACGATTTTGCCGACACCATGGTCCCGGACGCCACCGCGACCTACAGCGAGTACCTGCAGTTCGAATCGCGCGACGCCTTCCTGGCATTCATGCGCAATACGCTCGGCCCGCACGTGATCACCGAACATCGCTGCGATCACCCGGAGATCGACGTCGACGGTGACGAGGCCACCGGCACCTGGTATCTGGCCGATACGGTGCTCATCCCCGGCCACAACATGCTGCTGCGCGGCGCGGCGTTCTATTCGGACCGCTACGTCCGCTGTGAAGACGGCCACTGGCGCATCGCGCACACCGGCTACGAACGCACCTACGAGGTGGTGCTGTCGCTGTCGGACCTGCCGAGCCTGCGTCTCACCTCGAGCCGTTGGGGCCTGATCGGGAACGAACCGGAGCCCAGCGGCGTCGCCGGTGGTGACGGGAAGTCCCCCGATTCACCCGAAGAGACGATGGGCTAGCCGCCCCTTCGCGGGGTGCATACCCATCATCTCGCCGGATACGTCGAGGTGTTCCGCGAGTTCGGGCGGCGGCTAGTCCGCGGTCGCGACCAGGGGCTCCAGGGTCAGTTCCGGCATTTCCTTCTGGATGTACTGCAGGCGCCACTTGTCGCTGAACAGGGCCAGAATCGCGCCGTCGGTGCGGGTGAAGACCTCGACGCCGCGCTGGCGGTCGAGTTCGGGTGCGGATTGGGCGTCGGTGCGGCGGGCCAGTTGGTAGGGCAGGAAGTCCAGTTGCGTCTCGACCGTGAATTCGGCCTGCATGCGGGCAGTGACCACCTCGAACTGCATGGGACCGACCGCGGCGAGCACCGGCGAGGCGTCGCCGCGGGTGTCGTTGCGCAGCACCTGTACCACGCCCTCGGAGTCGAGCTGATCGATGGCCTTGCGGAACTGCTTGTACTTACCCGCGCTGCGGGCCCGCAAGGTGGCGAAATGTTCCGGCGCGAAGGACGGGATCGGCGGGAATTCGACCTTCTTGTCCACGAACAGGGTGTGCCCGGGAGCGAGCGCGGTCGCGTTCACCAGACCGACCACATCGCCGGGATAGGCGGTATCGACCGTGGAACGTTCGCGGCCGAAGACGGTCAGCGCGTATTTGGTCGCGAACGGGCGTCCGGTCTGGGCGTGCGTGACGACCATGCCGCGCTCGAACTCCCCGGACACGATGCGCATGAACGCCAGCCGGTCGCGGTGCGCGGTGTCCATACCGGCCTGCACCTTGAACACCACCGCGCTGAACGGGTCGGTGGTCTGCCGGGGCGAGCCCTGCACGTCCGCGCGCGGGCCGGGCGCAGGAGCAAGGGACACAAGGGTTTCCAGGAGCTGACGCACCCCGAAGTTCAGCATCGCCGAGGCGTAGATGACCGGTGAGGTCTGTCCGGCGAGGAACAGTTCCTGATCGTGGTCCTGGCCGGTGGCCGAGAGCAGTTCGCTCTCCTCGGCCGCGGTGGTCCACGCCTCGCCTTCGCGCTCGCTCGCCTGCGCGACGTCGTAGGACTCCTCCGGCGCGATCGTCGCACCGCCGGCGGTGCGGGTGAAGTGGATGTATTCGGTCGCCGCACCCTCTTCGCCGCGGCGCAGCAGACCGCGGAAATCGCCCGCGATGCCGACCGGCAGGAACAGCGGGGTCGGGGTCAGGCCGATGCGCTCGCTGATCTCGTCGAGCAGTTCCAGCGGTGCGCGGCCGGGGCGGTCCCATTTGTTGATGACGGTGATCACCGGAATGCCGCGGTGGCGGCACACCTGGAACAGTTTGAGCGTCTGCGGCTCGAGGCCCTTGGCGGCGTCGATGAGCATGACCGCGGCGTCGACGGCGGTCAGCACGCGGTAGGTGTCCTCGGAGAAATCCGAGTGACCGGGCGTATCGACCAGGTTGATCACGCAGTCGCCGTATTCGAATTGCAGCGCGGTCGAACTCACCGAGATACCGCGCGCCTTCTCCATCTCCATCCAGTCCGAGACGGTGGATTTGCGCCCGGATTTGCCGTGGATCGCACCGGCCTCGGCGATCACCTTGGCGTGCAGGGCCAGCGCCTCGGTGAGGGTGGATTTACCAGCGTCCGGATGGGAGATCACCGCGAAGGTGCGCCGCCGCGCGACTTCCTGTGCCAACCGCCCGGACGTGGACGTGCCGGAAGACGGGGAATTCACGCAGGGCTCCTGTTCACGGGGATATGCAACTCGTCAAGGTTACGTGACCCGCCATTGCCCGCATGTCCCGGTCCGGTTCAGCCGCCACCGGCCGCGACGACTCATTCACTCGAAGCCGCGTCGAACCGCTTCGCCGCGGATGCGTGGGCGTGGCGTTCCGGGGCTTCGATCCGAAGGGTTCGAAACCCTGTACATCGGCGCGCGGAACGGTAGTGTGACGGATGCGCGGTGCCCCGGTTGGGGCGCGGGGTCCGGTTCGGGGGTATTCCGGCGTGCGTGTTATTCTCTTCGGGTTGTCTCGGCGAGGGTGTGAGGCACAGATGTGCACACACCGTGATCGACGCGGCTCGGCTTTTCCGCCGTTCTCGTTCGTTCTTTCGCCCGACGAGCAGACCCTTTGCCAGGGCAGCCCCTGGCCAGTTAGGTAAACCCGCCCCGGAAAGCCGTAGGAGAAGTTCCCGCCATGTCCGACACCAGCCTTCTCGAAGCCACCGTACGCACCGAATTCGGCAAGGGCGCCGCACGCCGCACCCGCCGTGACGGTAACGTCCCGGCCGTGCTGTACGGCCACGGTGAGGCTCCCAAGCATCTGGCCGTCAACGCTCAGGCATTCGCCGCCATCCTGCGCGAGCACGGCACCAACGCCGTGGTGAACCTGGAGATCGAGGGCACCAAGCAGCTCGCGCTGACCAAGTCGGTTGTCGTGCACCCGATCCGCCGCTACATCGAGCACGCCGACCTGCTGATCGTCAAGCGCGGCGAGAAGGTCGTCACCGACGTCCAGGTCGCGCTGGTCGGCGACGCCGCCGCGGGCACCCTGGTCACCCAGGAGGCCACCACCCTCTCGGTCGAGGCCGACGCGCTGAACATCCCGGAGCAGATCGAGGTTTCGGTCGAGGGCGCCGAGGCGGGCACCCAGATCACCGCGGGCGCCATCGCGCTGCCCAAGGGGGTCACGCTGGCCGGTGACGCCGACGCGCTGATCGTGAACGTCATCGTCGCCCCGGCCGCCGAGGTCACCGAGGAAGCGGGCGAGGAAGAGGCCGAGGCTGCCGAATAAGGCTGTCCCCCAACGGTTTTCCTGACCAATCGAATGCCTGAGATGCCCGGTAAGTCGACGTCCGCCACGGAGACCGCGACCGGACCCGCGCTCGTGGTCGGTCTGGGTAATCCCGGAGCCGAATACGAGCGCACCAGGCACAATGCGGGTTTTCTGGTCGCCGACGTGCTCGCCGGGCGCGTCGGCGGCCGTTTCACAGTGCACAAGAAGTCCGGCGCGGACCTGCTGGAGGCGCGCCTGGACGGGCGCAAGGTGCTGGTGGCCAAGCCGCGTTCGTACATGAACGTCTCCGGCCGCCCGGTCGCCGCGCTGGCTCGCTTCTTTTCCGTTCCGCCGACCGAGGTGATCGTCGTCCACGACGAGCTCGATCTGGAATTCGGCGTGATCCGCCTCAAACGCGGCGGCGGTGAGGGCGGCCACAACGGCCTGCGCTCGATCTCGAACGCCCTGACCACCAAGGACTATCTGCGCGTCCGATTCGGCATCGGCCGCCCGCCGGGCCGCCAGGACCCGGCCGACTACGTGCTCAAACCGTTCGCGAGCACCGAGCGCAAGGAACTGCCCGTCATCGTCGAACAGGCCGCGGACGCAGTGGAACTCCTGCTCCGCGCGGGTCTGGAAGCCGCGCAGAATCAGCTGCACTGACGGGTCGGCGCAGGTGCCGCGAAGTCGCCGATCCGGTTCTTCCGCTCGGCGACAGCCCGATTCGAACTCCGGGTCGGCACGCCGCGCATCGCCTGCGGTGCCGCAGGCGGGAACCGCCTCTGAGTCATCGCATGCCGGCGTCGATTGCGTTGTGCCAGACCCGGATTGCGGACTGCTCGGGTGAGATCGCCGGTGGGCTGCCATGATCGGATGCGTGCAGGAGTACACGAAACTTGTCGATCGAGTCCGTGGGTCACTGCTCGGCGGGGCTGTCGGTGACGCGCTGGGGTGGCCGATCGAGTTCTACGAGCTGGACGCGATCCGGGAATTCCACGGGCCGCAGGGCGTGACCGGCTTTGTGCCGATCGGGCACGATCCCGGTGCGCCACAGCAGATCACCGACGACACCCAGATGACGTTGTTCACCGCGGAGGGGCTGTTGCGGCTGCCGCCGGGCGCCGACCCGGCCCCGGTTCTGGCGCGCGCCTATCTGCGCTGGCTGCGAACGCAGCGCGAGGACGGGCCCGGTCTCGCGCCGGACGGCTGGTTGGCGAGCCGGGCGTTTCTCTATGCGCGGCGCTCGCCCGGAAACGCGTGCGTCAGCGGGCTGGACCGGCAGGACCGGGAGTACTGCGAACCGCGTCCGCTGGGTGTGCCGGGTCCGGTCAACCCGGATTCCAAGGGCTGCGGAACGGTGATGCGGTCCGCGCCGTTCGGCCTGGCCCGCCTCGGTCCGGATCTGGCGTTCACCATGGCCGCGCGCTGTGCCCAGCTCACGCACGGCCACCCGACGGGCTATCTCTCGGCGGGCATCTTCGCCGCGCTGATCGATCGGGTGGTGGCGGGCGTGCCGTTGCCGGATGCGGTGCAGCAGAGCATCGCTCAGATCACCGGCGGCCCCGGCGCCGAGGAGACGGTGGCGGCGCTGCAACGCGCGGTCGGCGTCGCGCAGGAGGGTGAGGCCACGGCCGAACTCGTCGAAAAGGTGGGCGCCGGGTGGATCGCGGAGGAGTGTCTGGCGATCGCGGTGTACTGCGCCCTGGTGGCCGATCGGACCGCGGATCCCCGTGCGGCGCTGCTGCTTTCGGTGAACCACTCCGGCGACTCGGATTCCACCGGAGCGGTCGCGGGCAATCTGATCGGGGCCGCGCACGGCTTGTCCGCGTTGCCGCTGGACTGGGTCGGGCGGGTGGAGGGACGGGACGAGCTGGTCCAGGTCGCCGACGATCTGATCCTGGCCTTCCACGTCGGCGACCGCGGGCACCTGCCCGCCCGCTACCCGCTCGACGCGCCGGTGCACTGACCCGGCCCGGCCGGTTCAGCGCCCGGTCGCCAAACCGGTGACGGCCTCGGTGAAACGCTCCAGCTCGTCGGCGCTGACGAAGCAGTGCGGCGAGGCGCGCACCACCGAGTCCAACCGGCGGGCGGACATGTCCAGCAGCGTGGATCCGCGATGGCTCACGGTGACCGTGATGTCCTGGGCCAGCAGCCGATCGCGGATGTCCACCGGAATCCAGCCGTCGATGGTGAACGAGACGATGCCACTGTGCCGGGCGCCCAGATCGCGGACGGTCACCTCGGGAATCTGCGCGAGGGTCTTGCGCAACTGCTCGGCGTTGGCCGAGATCGCGGCGTAGACCTCGTCGGGACCGTGGTCGAGCAGGTAGCGCACCGCGGCGCCCAGGCCCAGCCGGGCGGCGACGTCGCATTCCCAGAATTCGAAGCGGCTGGCGTCGGCGGCCAGGCGGTATTCGTGCGGCCCCACCCACGCGGCGCTGTGCAGGTCCAGGCGGGTCGGTTCCATCGTCGCCGCCAATTCCGGCCGCACGTAGAGGAATCCGGTGCCGCGCGGTCCGCGCAACCATTTGCGGCCGGTCGCCGACATCGCGTCGACGTCCAGTTCGGCCACGTCCAGCGGGAGCTGACCGGCGGACTGGCAGGCGTCCAGCAGCACCAGCGCACCCACCCGGTGGGCGATCCGGGCCGCCTCCGCGACCGGGTTGACCAGGCCGCCGTTGGTCGGCGCGTGCACGAGCGAGACCAGTTTCACCCGCTCGTCGAGCATCGCGGCCAGGGCGTCGAGGTCCAGCTGGCCGAATTCGTCGCTGGGAATCCGCTCGACCACCGCGCCGGTGGCCTGTGCGCGTTGCAGGGCCGCGATGGCGTTGCTCGCGTAGTCGGCCTCGGAGATCAGGATGCGGTCACCGGGCGCGAGCGGTACCGCGTAGAAGAAATCGGACCAGGCCCGGGTCGCGCTGTCGCTCAACGCGATACCGGCCGGATCGGCGTTGACGAGTGTGCCGATCGCGGTCTTGACCGATTCCAGATCGTCCAGCCGTTCGTTCGCGGCGCGGTATCCGCCGATCTCGGTCTCTCTGCGCAGATGTCCGGTCACCGCGTCGAGCACCGGTCTGGGCGGCAGCGACGATCCGGCGCTGTCCAGGAAAACCGGTGTCGGCCAGGTGACGTTGTCGTAGGCCGGGATGTCGGCGCGAAGGCGAGTCAGATCGAGCACCCAATCGACGATAGAAGATGCCGGGCGCCGGATGTGCGGCCAACTCGCGGATTGCGGCGCGGCGAACGCGGGTGCCGGGCATGTCGTACGGCCGATCCGCGAACGGCCCCTCGTTCGGTTCCGGACGATTTGCGCTGGTCCGGTGGGGTGGTCGCGGACCCGTTATCGTTTCGTCAGATTTCTTGTCGGTGCCCGCCGCTACTCTGGTTCGGGTCGGTGAAACGAGTCCCCGGGCGCTCGCCGAAGTGCGCCCCGGCTGGATGAGGCATCCGGCTACACAGCTAGGAGCAGCACGGCTGCCGCGGCGCGAGCACAGCCCGCGGCGGAGCGGAGGTTGACATGGCAGTCACGGCGGTTCGGGCCGCGGTCGGAGCGGGGGCTGAATTGACCTCACGCGCCGCGGCCGAGGCATATATCGGCGGCGTCTGTTTCAAGCAGGGCCCGCCCTGTCTGATCGGCGCCGAGCTCGAGTGGCTCACCGAATCCGGTGAGTGTTCGGCGCCCGCCCCGCGTCCCGAGCCGACGGCGCTCGCGGAGGCACTAGGCCCCTATGCGCCGCCGACCCTGTCGCCCGAATCTCCCGCTCTACCCCTGCCCGGAGGCAGCCGGGTCACCGTCGAACCCGGTGGTCAGGTAGAACTCTCCAGCGCCCCGTTCGAATCCGCCGCCGAACTCTGTGCGAATCTGCGGGCCGATGTCCGCCATCTCGAACGCTTGCTCGAATCCCGTTCCATCCGAACGTTCTCCGCCGCGGCCGACGGCCTGCGCCCGGCGCGGCGCGTGTTGCAGTCTCCGCGTTATCGGGCCATGGAACGTTCCTTCGCCGGAATCGGCCCGTTCGGCAAACTCATGATGTGCAATACCGCGGCGACGCAGGTCAGCCTCGACGCCGGGGCCGATCGGACCGAGATAGCGGCCCGGTGGACCGCGCTCAACACCGTCGGCCCGGCCCTGCTGGCCGCCTTCGCCTGCTCACCGGACCTGCACGACGCACCGGCCGGTTCGTGGGCGTCCCAGCGGATGCGCACCTGGCTGCGTCTGGACCACGCCCGGACCAGGCCGCCGGTGCTGGACTGGCCCGATCCGGTCACCGCCTACGCCCGCTGGGTGCTGGACGTTCCGCTGCTGTGCGTGCGACAGCCGGAACAGGACGCCGACTGGGCGGCCCCACCCGGCGCGACCTTCGCCGACTGGCTGTGCGGCGCTCTCGACGACGAGATCGGCCGCCGCCCCGATGCCGCCGACCTGGACTATCACCTCACCACGATGTTCCCGCCGGTGCGGGCCGCGGGATATCTCGAGGTGCGTTATATCGACGCTCAGCCCGGCCAGGACTGGTCGGTGCCGATCCACGTGCTCGAGGCGCTGATGTCCGCGCCGGAGGTGGTCGCCGAGGCCACCCGCGCGGCGGCCCGGGTCGCGGATCGCTGGCTCGAGGCCGCCCGCTGTGGCCTGTCTGATCCCGAAATCCGTTCCGCCGCAGTCGATCTGCTGGAAATCGCCGCGGCAGCCGCGGCGCCGGAGGCGGTCGACGAGGTGCACGCCGCGGTGCGCCGATGTCGTGCCGGACTCATGCCCGGCGCGCGTTGAACCGTCTCGCGCCGGTCCAGCTTCACCCACACCTCACCCTCGGAGTTCTTCGATGACCGTTCATCTTTCCGGAACCGACCACGCCGATGCCGAGCGATTACGCGAGCGGATCGCCGCCGTGCTCACCAGGGCGCGCGAACGCACTGCCGGGCTCACCGATTGCGTCGACGAGGCCGAACTGGTCGCCCAGCATTCGCGGCTGATGAGCCCGCTGGTGTGGGATCTGGCCCATATCGGCAATCAGGAGGAACTGTGGCTGGTGCGCGAGGCCGGCGGACGGGAGCCGGTGCGCGCCGATATCGATCGGCTCTACGACGCGTTCCAGCATCCGCGTGCGGACCGGCCCGCGCTGCCGCTGCTGAACCCCGACGAGGCCCGCGACTACACCGGCACCGTGCGCGGGAAGGTGTGGGATGTGCTGGCGGACAGCGATCTTCGCGGTGATCGGCTGACTTCCGGCGGTTTCGTCTTCGGCATGATCGCCCAGCACGAGCAGCAGCACGACGAGACGATGCTGGCCACCCATCAGCTGCGCACCGGCCCCGCGGTGCTCTCGGCCGCGCCCGCGCCCACCGCGGCGGTCCCGGTGTCCGGCGAGATCGTCATTCCCGCGGGCGAATTCACCATGGGCACCTCGACCGATCCGTGGGCGCTGGACAACGAGCGGCCCGCGCACCCGGTGCGGCTGCCCGGATTCGCGATCGATGCCGCGCCGGTGACCAACGCGCAATATCTGGAGTTCATCGAGGACGGCGGTTACCGGCGTCCGGAACTGTGGTCCGAGCGCGGCTGGGCGCATCGGGTCGAGGCGGATCTGAGCGCGCCGCAGTTCTGGGAGCGCGATGGTGGGAACAATTGGTGGCGAAGGGTTTTCGGCACCATGACGCCGCTGCGTCCGGCGCAGCCGGTGGTACACGTGTGCTGGTTCGAGGCGCAGGCGTACGCCAACTGGGCCGGTAAGCGGCTGCCCACCGAGGCGGAATGGGAGAAGGCGGCCCGCTTCGATCCGGTCACCGGCCGTTCACGCAGGTATCCGTGGGGTGATGCCGATCCCGACGCGAACACCGCCAATCTCGGTCAGCGTCATCTCGAACCGGCCGATGTGGGCGCGTATCCGGCGGGTGCGTCACCGGCCGGGGTGCATCAGCTGATCGGGGACGTGTGGGAGTGGACGTCCTCGGGTTTCGAGTTGTACCCGGGTTTCGAGGCTTTCCCGTATCGCGAGTACTCCGAGGTCTTCTTCGGCGGGGACTACCGGGTGCTGCGCGGCGGCAGTTTCGGCACCGACGAGGTCGCCTGCCGCGGTACGTTCCGCAACTGGGATCACCCGATCCGGCGCCAGATCTTCTCGGGTTTCCGGCTCGCCCGCGATCTGCGATCGGACGAGCGCTGATGTGCCGTCATCTCGGATATCTCGGCCCTGTCGCGCCGGTCGGCGAGATCCTCACGCGCGGTACGCATTCGCTGTACGAGCAGGCGTGGGCCCCGCGCGATATGCGCGGCGGCGGCACCATCAACGCCGACGGTTTCGGGGTCGCCTGGTGGCTACCCGGCGGGGAGGTGAGCCGGTACCGCAACGCCGCGGCGATCTGGACCGATCCCGCGGTGCGCGAGGTGCTGCCGCAATTGCGTTCGGCCGCGGTGCTGGGTGCGGTGCGTTCGGCGACCAATGCACTATCGGTGGAACGCAACGCGTGCGCGCCGTTCCTGGGCGGGCGCTGGGCGTTCAGCCACAACGGGCGGATACCGGACTGGCAGCCGGTACTCACCCGGCTGGCCGTGGAATTCGGCTCACCGTCGCTGATCGAGGCCGAATCGCGCACGGACGCCGCGACATTGTGGGTGATCGTGCGCGATCTGCTGGAGAAGTCCGGCGATGCGGGCGAATTCGGCTCGTCGGCCGCGGACCCGGCCACGGTTCTGCCGCGGGTGATCCGGGCCGTGCTGGAACTGTCACCCGAATCGCGCCTGAACCTGCTGCTCGGTGATGGCGAAACCCTGTGGGCCACAACCGTTCACCACGCGCTTTCGGTGCTGGTCACCGAGGAGATCGCGGTGGTGGCCTCCGAACCGTACGACGACGATCCGCGCTGGCGGGCGGTAGCGGACCGGCACCTGGTGACGCTGCGGCCCGGCCACCTGTCGATCGTCCCGCTCGATACCGAAGATGCCGAAAGGGCGTTGTGATGACCGCACCGACGTTGGAAATCCACCTCACCGATGCCGATCTCACCGAGGCGTTGCGCGCGGACGCGCGGCGCGGGCTGACCTCGGACCCGAAAACCTTGCCGCCCAAGTGGTTCTACGACGCGCGCGGCAGCGAACTGTTCGAGGAGATCACCCGGCTGCCCGAGTACTATCCGACCCGCACCGAGCGGGCGCTGCTGGAACGGGTCGTCGGCGAGATCGCCCGGATCGCCCGGGCCGAGGTCCTGGTCGAGCTCGGCGCCGGATCGGCGGCCAAGACCCGTCTGTTGCTGTCCGCGCTCGATTCTGCCGGGCCGTTGAAAACCTATGTACCCCAGGATGTCTCGGAATCCGCACTGCGCGGCGCGGCCGCGGAGATCAACGCGGAGTTTCCCGGTCTGGCCGTGCACGGCGTGGTCAGCGATTTCACCGATACCCTGCACAATCTCCCCGGCGGTGGCCGCCGGATGATCGCCTTCCTCGGCGGCACCATCGGCAATCTGGTCCCCGCCGAACGCGCGGAATTCCTCGCGGGCGTGGCCGCGGTGCTCGAGTCCGGGGAGCAGTTGCTGATCGGCGCGGGCCTGGTGATCGACCCCGCGGTCCTAGTCCCCGCCTATGACGACGCCGCCGGGGTCACCGCCGAGTTCAACCGGAATGTGTTGCACGTGTTGAATTCTCGTCTGCGCGCCGATTTCGACACCGATGCCTTCGACCACGTCGCCCTGTGGGACGCGCGGAACGAGTGGATCGAGATGCGCCTCGAAGCCACCCGGGACATGACCGTCACCGTTCCCGATCTGGACCTCACCGTCCACTTCACCCGCGGCGAACAGATACGCACCGAAATCTCCGCCAAATTCCACCCCGAGGGCCTCGGTGCCGAACTCGAGACCGCGGGTTTCGACACCGAACACATCTGGACCGATCCGGACGACCGCTTCGCGCTCGTCTTGGCCGCCCGTCGCTGACGAGCGGGCGCACTCGCTCGATACCGAACTACGGCGTCAGGCCGGGGGTTTCCGGCCACGGTCCCAGCACCGGGTCCGCGGCCGGCCAGCGCCGGGTCGGTGAGGACATGGCCGCGTACATCGCGCACCGGCGGCAGCCCGAGGGCGGCTCGGCGGGCACGGCGTTCAGCGCCTCGCCGAACTGCGCGTTCCAGCCCAGGGCGTCGATCTGCCGCTGCAGTGCGTTCCCCCTGGTGAGGTGGCTCCGGCCCGGGTCAGAGCATGCCGGTGAAGACCCGCGTGATCACCAGGGCGACCTGATCCACGGCGTGCTCGATCGGGCCGATGGGCTGGAACAGGTGGCTCAGGGTGAGGCGGACGAGTATTTCGACGAGGGTGGTCAGGTCGTCGTCGGAGAGGGCGGGCAGGTCGTAGCGTTCGCGCATGGCGGCGATGAGGGCGGTGAGGGCGCGGCCCAGCACCGGTTCGGGTTCGGTGACCAGCGCGGGGAGCAGGGTGGTGTCGCCGCTGTGCCGGCCGGACAGGACGGCCTTCAGCAGGGTGTTGTCCGCGCCGGTGCGCAGGGTGTATTCGGCCGCGCGGGTCATGCCGGTGATCGGTTCGTCCGGATGCTCGGCCAGGGTGTCGACGATGCCGCGCAGGAAGGCGCCTAGTTCGCGTTCGATCAGCGCGTCCGCCAGGGCTTGGCGGGTGCCGATCTCCTTGTAGAGCACCGGCCGGCTGATCCCCACATCTTTGGCGATGCGGGACATGTTCACCGCACCCCAGCCCTCGGTGCACACCACCTCGCGGGCGGCGTCCAGAGCTCGTTCGCGCAGGAGAAGGCGCATTTCGCTCTGAAAATTCGGCGCGTCAGCCACGGCGATCATCGTACATCAGTCCCTTCAGTGACTCAGTCATTGACAACCAGCTACTAGTTGTATTCACTAGATACACATTCTGGAATTGTGTAAACGGAGTGCGATATGACGACATCACGGAGCGGCGAATCCGGGGCCGGCACGGCCGTGCCCCGGCAATGGCGCGATCGCAAGCGATACCTGTGGCTGCTGGGCCTGGTCGCGCCGACCGCGCTGCTGGTCGCGGCGGCGCTGGTCCGGGCGTTCAACTGGTTGGGCTGGCAGGCGGTCAGCCCGGTCTGGTGGTGGGTCGGGCCGATCCTGGTCTACGTGCTGCTGCCGACTCTGGATCGGTTCTTCGGCCCCGACGGGCAGAACCCGCCGGAGGAGGTCATGCAGGAGCTCGAAAACGATCGGTACTACCGGTACTGCACCTACGCGTACATCCCGTTCCAGCTGATCAGCCTGGTCTTCGCGAGCTACCTGTGGACCGCGTCGAACCTGTCCTGGCTGGGCGTCGATGGTGGTCTGAGCGTGGTGTCCAAGATCGGCCTTGCGCTGAGCATCGGCACCATGGGCGGGGTCGGCATCAACACCGCCCACGAACTCGGGCACAAGAAGGACCGGCTCGAACGCTGGCTGTCGAAGATCACCCTGGCGCAGACCGCGTACGGGCACTTCTACATCGAGCACAATCGCGGCCATCACGTCCGTGTCGCCACTCCGGAGGACCCCGCCAGCGCTCGCTTCGGCGAGAATTTCTGGACCTTCCTGCCACGCAGCGTGTGGGGGAGTCTGCGCTCGTCGTGGGAGCTGGAGAAGACCCGGCTGGGTCGAATGGGCAAGGGCCCGTGGACGATCCGCAACGACACCCTCAATGCCTGGTTGATGACGCTCGCGCTGTGGGGCGTGCTGACCGCGGTCTTCGGGCCGGCGATCCTGCCTTATCTGGTCCTCCAGGCCGTCTACGGCTTCTCGCTGTTGGAGACGGTGAACTATCTGGAGCACTACGGCCTGCTGCGGCAGCGGACCGCGGCCGGACGCTACGAGCGCTGTACCCCCGAACACAGCTGGAATTCCGATCACATCGTGACCAACATCTTCCTGTACCACCTGCAGCGGCACAGTGATCATCACGCGAACCCCACTCGGCGGTACCAGATCCTGCGCAGTATGGACGGTGCGCCGAATCTGCCCAGCGGGTACGCCAGCATGATCACGCTGGCCTATTTCCCGCCGCTGTGGCGCAGGGTGATGGACCACCGGGTGCTCGAGCATTACCGGGGCGACATCACCCGGGTGAATATCCAACCCGCACAACGCGAACGGGTACTGGCGAAGTACGGGGCGCGGTGATGGCCGCCTATCGCTGCCCGGTCTGCGATTACGTCTACGACGAGACCGAAGGTGCTGCGCGCGAGGGCTTCCCGCCCGGCGCATCCTGGTCCGACGTGCCCGACGACTGGTGCTGTCCCGACTGCGGCGTCCGGGAGAAGGTCGACTTCGACGCCGTCACCGATACGTCCGGAAGGAAATCCCGATGACCACCGACTACAAGCTTTTCCGTTGTCTGCAATGCGGTTTCGAGTACGACGAGGCGCTGGGCTGGCCCGAGGACGGCATCGCGCCCGGTACCCGCTGGGCCGACATTCCCGAGGACTGGTCCTGCCCGGATTGCGGTGCGGCGAAGGCGGATTTCGAAATGGTCGAGGTCAGCCGCGCATGACGGGCCGGATCGTGATCGCGGGCGCCGGACCGGCCGGGGCGACCGCGGCCCGGACCCTGCGTGCCGAGGGATACACCGGCCGGATCGTGCTCGTCGGCGCGGAACACCATGGGCCCTATCGCCGCCCGATGGTGTCGAAGGATCTGCTCGCCGGTACGCGCAAGTTCGACCGTTGCCTGCTCGAGCCCGAAAACTATTGGGCCGAAGGCGATATCGACCTGCGCACGGCGACAATGGTGGCCGATATCGATACCGACCGCAGGCGGCTGTGGCTCAGTACCGGCGAGGCGCTGGACTACGACGCGCTGCTGCTGGCTACCGGTGCGCGGGCGCGGCGCCTGGAACAGCATCCGCCCGTGCGGGTTCGCTCGCTGCGCGGCGTCGCCGATACCGCCCCGCTGCGTGCGGCGATCGAGAACGGCCCGCTGCTGATCATCGGCGCAGGTCTGGTGGGCTTGGAGGTCGCCGCCACCGCGCGGAGTCTCGGCGCGGAGGCGCTGGTTCTGCACGCGGGCGCGATGCTGCTGAATCGTACTGTGCCCCCCGAGGTTTCGGCCACGATCGCCGATCTGCACGCCGAACATGGTGTGCGGATCGAGAAAGACGTCCGCTTGGCCGAACTCGAGCAGATCGATCGTCGCGGAGTCGTCGCGACCGCCGCCGACGGCCGCACCTGGACGGCCTGCTCCGCCCTGGTCGCGATCGGCGCATTCCCCGACACCGCACTCGCCAGGACGGCCGGAATCGCCGTGGGCGACGGCATTCTCGTGGACGAGCGGTATCGCACATCGGCCCCGGGTGTCTACGCCGCCGGAGATGTCGCCAATCGCTTCAACCCCGCGCTCGGCCGCCACGAGCGCTGCGAACACTGGAACAGCGCACTGGCCGATGGTAAGGCCGCCGCGAAATCGATTCTGGGCCAAGAGCATACCGACATCGACACCCCTTGGGGCTGGACCACCCAGTACGGCGTGAGCATCCAATTCGCAGGCCGTCCGGCGTCATACGACGAACTGGTCGTCCGGGGTTCGATCGACTCCCGCGACTTCACCGCGCTGGCCCTGGAACAGGGCGCACTCGTCGGCGCGGTATCCATCGGCCGCCCCCGGGACATCCGAGCCGCTCGCGATCTCATCGCGACCGGCGTCGTCCGCACCACGACGGCCTGGGCCGACGAATCCACCGAGCTCGCCGTCACCGCCCCGACCCCGGTGCCAACAGCCCGCTGAACCTTCCACCACCCGCTCCCCCAGAACGTCTTCGGCCACTCGAACCTGCACTCCTGCAAGCTGTTCCGAGACCGCCCGCCCGGCTCACGAGTTGTGGCCGCCGGTCCCGGCCGCTCGTTCCCGGGCGCGGCCGGGACCGGAGTTTGCCGCGCATCACCCTGTCGCCACGGACCGCCATTGCCGTGGTGCGGGTGCCCAAGCCGCCACTGCCGCAAGGTGTTCTGCGAGCGGCTGCGTGGTTGTCGTGATGTGGTGCCGGTCCCGGCCGTTCGTTTCCGGGCGCGGCCGGGACCGGAGATTGCCGCGCATCACCCTGTCGCCGGGTGGAAGACTCCGTGGACCGGCCGGTCCTGGTGCCTCGGGTGCCGAATCTGCCACTGCTGCAAGGTGTTCTGCGAGCGGCTGCGTGGTTGTCGTGATGTGGTGCCGGTCCCGGCCGTTCGTTTCCGGGCGCGGCCGGGTCCGGAGATCGTTGCCCATCGCACCGTCGCCCGCTGCGGGCAGGGCCTGCCCGATCCTGGTCCGCCGCATCAGGTCGCAGGGCCGATGGGCGGTCCCGCAGCGGTGGCGACCCAGCCATACCGCAGCATCAGCGGGTGAGCGGGATTCGCCGACGGTGCGCTGCCCGGTCGGTTACGGCCACTCGAATAGCGACGGCTGCAACATGTTTCGTAACCGCTACTGATCTTCCGCGTGGGGCCCGGCTGGGTTCTCGAGTGGGCCGACGCCAGCCGGGCCGAGCGGTGATGTGCACGACGCGTTCGCCCGGACGCCGGTCGTCTCGGCGGTGCGGCGGCCGTGACACGGTGCGACCGGTCTCGATATCAGTTCTGTCCGGCGAGGCCGTGGTACAGCCGGCGTGCTGTCCCGGCGAAGATCTCCTCGCGATCGGCCTGCGGGACGTCGGTCAGCACGGCTTGGGCGAGGGCCAGCAGTTCGGGCAGGGACTGTTCGGCCGCGGGCAGGTTGGAGCCCCAGGCGATGCGGTGTGCGCCGAATGCGCTCAGGACCGGGTCGAGGAATCCGGCCGCCTCCCTGCCGACGTCGCGGAGGGGTTCGAGGTTGCGGTGGGTCAGTTTGAGGTGCAGGCCGGGGTGCTGGGCCAGGCTGGCCACCTCCTTGCCCGCGGCCGTGGGCGAGGAGGTGATATCGGGGTAGCCCATGTGGTCGAGCAGGACGTAGACCGAGGGGAACCGGCGCAGCAGTTCCTCGAGTTGGGCGGTCGCGGGGCCCAGCCGCATCTGCAGGCAGACGGTGACGCCCAGATCGGTGGCCATCTCCCAGAACGGATAGGTCTCCGGCGCGGCGAACCACTCGCCCTGGATCGGCACCGTGCTGCCGCTGGTGAACAGCCGGACCCCGGACAGGCCGCCCGCGCCCACGACGGCGGCGAGGTTGTCCGCGGCATCGGGCCGCAACGGGTCCACGGTCCCCACCGCGATGAACCGATCGGGCCGCCGCGCCCGGCTGTCCAGCACGTAAGAGTTGTCGTAGCCGTACGCGGTGGTGGCCTGGACCAGCACCGACCGGGCGATCCCGGCCTCGTCCATGGCCGCGACCATGCCGTCCGCGGTGACCGGGCGAGTGGACGCCCAGCCGGACTGCTTGCCGCCCAGCGGTGCGCGGGGGTAGCGGTCCGTATCGTCGGAGATGATGTGACAGTGCGTGTCGATGATGTCCATTGCTGATCTTTTCCGTTGTGGGACAGTCTTTTCCGGCGAACGCGCTCAGGCGTCGGGATAGTCGCCGTCGTCGAACAGGTTCGCGGGCTCGCCGGGGAAATCGGGGTCGAGCAGGCCCTGGTCGCGGGAGAACCGCACCAGCGCGCGCAGGCTCGCGTCGTTCGCGTGCAGGCCGTAGGGGATCGGATCGCCGTTGACCCGTTCGGCCTGTTCGCCCAGGCGCGGCAGCGCCGACCACCGCGGGTCCGCTTCCAGCTGCCGGCGCTTGGCCTCGGCGAACGCGGCGTACAGCGCGCTGGGCAGGCCGGGGTCGTTCCGGACGAGTTCGCCGCGGATCGCGATCACCGAATGCAGCGGGTAGATGCCGGTGCGCAGATACCAGTCGGTGGCGAGCACGTCGGCCTCGGGGAACAGCGGGTACGGCCCCTCGTCGCCGGTGGGCTGCTCGGGCGCGGCCTGCCAGCCGGTGCGGGGCGCGCCGGCGCGTCCGGTCCCGGCATTACCGGTGAGCGCGGCGTCGATTTCCCCGGCGCGCAACAACTCTCCGAGCGATCGGCCGTCGGTGACCCGCTCGACGTTCGAGGGCGCGCGTCCCTCGATGTGGTCGTCGTCGTCCACGACCCAGGTGATGGAGTCGGTGTCGACGCCGTATTCGTCGCGCAGAATGCCACGCACCCACACCCCGGTCGTCACGGTGTAGGCGCGCACGCCGATCCGCTTGCCCTCCAAGTCCTTCGGGACGCGGATGCCGGATTTCGCGCCACACTGGACATCGGCGTGGTGGAAGCGGCGGTTGAGGAACACCGGGATCGCGGTGAGAGCCACCTCGGCCTGCAATGCCATCAGATAGGAGGTCGGGGCGAGTTCGCACACATCGAATTCGAGGTCGCGGATCATCCGCCGGTACGCGCCGATGACGGGTTCGACCGTGACCGGTTCCACCGCGTATCCCTCGATCGCGACGTCACCGCTCAGCAGCGGCTGCGCGTGCGCGTACTTCCCCAGGACCACCGAAAGCTTGTTCATGTCTTGCCTTTTCGTTCGGATGTGGATGTGTTCGATGCGACCGCGCGGCTCAGACGTCCTCGCCGTACTGGATGCGCCGATAGGGCACGCTCAGCACGTCGCGGGTGATCCGGACGTCGATCACCGTGGGCCCCGGCGCGCGGACGTACTCGGCCAGCGCGGCGCGCAGCTCGTCGGTGTTGCGTACGGTCGCGCCGTTGCCGCCGAGTGATTTCGCCACCGCACCCAGTTCCGGGGTGGAGATCAGCGCGAGTTCGGCGTCCAGGCCCTTGGCCTTCGATTTGTGGTACTCCGCGCCCAGTCCCTCGTCGTTCATGACGACGACGAGCACGGGAAGCCCATAGCGGCAAGCGGTTTCGAATTCCGACAGGTGCATCAGGAAACTCGCGTCACCCTCGACCACGAACGTCGGCCGACCGGTGGCGACGGCGATGCCGATGGTGAGCAGCGGCGCCTGGCCGATCGCGCCGAACATGCCGTAGTTCGAGGTGATCTCGCGCGAGCGCTGGAACAGCATCGTGCCGAAGTCGGTCTGATGTCCGCTGCCCAGCACCAGTCCGATCTCGCCGGGCAGTTCGGCGTCGATCACCGAGATCGCCTCGCGCGGGTCGAGAAGCCCGTTGCCGCTGCGGTATTCGGCCGGATCGATCAGCGGCGCGGTCAGCCTGCGGTGCACCTCGGCGGTGTGGAAGCCTTCCAGCTCGACGCCGCGGGCGTCCAGGGCGGCGGTCAGTTCGGTCAGGCCGCTGATCGCGTCGGCCTGCACGTAGCAGTCGGCCACCCGGCCGTTGCCCATCACGAGGTGCGGCGCGGTGTCGATCTGCACGAAACTCGCCTCGGGGAACAGATATCCGCTCTCGATCGTGTAGTGGTTCAGGCTCGCGCCCACCGCGATCACGCAGTCGGCCTCCTGCAGCAGTTCCATCGCGACCTTGCTGCCGAACAGGCCCGCGATCCCGACGTGATAGTCGGTCTGGCCGTACAGCCAGTTCTTGGCCTGCAACGTGGTGGCCAGCAGCGCTCCGGTGCGGCGCTGCAAGCCGAGGATCTGTGCTCCCGCATCGGCTCCCCGCGCTCCGCGCCCACCGATGATGACCGGGCGTTTGGCCGCCGCGATCAGTTCACAGGCGCGCTGGATGCGCTCCGGATTCGGCAGCAGCGTCGGGGGCCGGATGAGATCGGTGGACGGGACGTAGTCGTTGAAACCCTCGAACTCCTGCAGTTGCACATCGAAGGGTGCGCTGATCATCACTGGCCGCGATTCGGTCCGCGCGCGGTAGAACGCCTGCTGGACAACGTCTTCGGCCGAGTCCGCCTTGGTCACCTGGAGGAATTCGCATTCGAGCGCGGCGGCGAACCGGCGCTGATCCAGATACTGCACGGCGGAGGTGTCGCCCAGCGACGTCTCGCCGCAGAACGCGACCAGCGGGATCCGGGCCCGGCTCGCCACGATCATCGAGGTGGCCAGCTGCGCGGTGCCGGGGCCGCTGGTCGTGGTCACCACCCCGGGACGTCCTGTCGCACGGGCGAATCCGTGCGCCATACTCAGGCCCGCGCCCTCGTGGCGCACCTCGTACAGGCGCGTCCCGTGCCCGGCCAGGGCGTTCATCCAGTGCATGTTGGCATCGCCCATCATGCCGAAGACGTGGGTCGCGCCCTCGGCGGCGAACGCGTTCGCCAGCGCTTCGTAGACCTTCACCGCGCAACCTCCTGCTGCTTCGTGTTCTGCAATGCCGCCTCGAGACGCGGAAAGACGCGTAATGCGTTGTCGCCGTAGATATCCGCGCGATCCTTCGCGGAGATCGAGTCGATGGAATCCAGAATCGCCTTGGTGTCGTCGAACCGGCGGCCGGTCTCGGGGTCCACGCTGCGCACCGCGCCGATCATCTCCGAGGCGAACAGCACGTTGCGCGCGGGAATGATGTCGGTGAGCAGTTCCAGGCCGCGCTTGTGATAGACGCAGGTGTCGAAGAAGACGTTGTGCAGCAACGCTTCTTCCAGCGGCGGGCGGCCCTGGTCGATCATCATGCCGCGGTAGCGGCCCCAGTGGTACGGCACCGCGCCGCCGCCGTGCGGGATGATCAACCGCAAGGTCGGGAAGTCGCGGAACAGATCCGACTGGCACAGCTGCATGAACACCGAGGTGTCGCCGTTGAGGTAGTGCGCGCAGGTGCCCTGGATCGCCTCGTTGCGGGACATCGCGACATGCACCATCGCGGGCACGTCGAGTTCCACCAGCTTCTCGTAGAGCGGGTAGTAGATCCGGTCGGTCAGCGGCGGCGCCTGCCAATATCCGTCGGACGGGTCCGGATTGAGCAGGCAGCCGACGAATCCGTGTTCGGTGACGCAGCGCTCGAGCTCCATCGCCGAGGTGCGCACGGACTCGGCCAGTGCGTCACCGGGCGACTGCGGCAGCTGGCACGCGCCGATGAACCGGTCCGGGAACAGCCCGCACACCCGCGCGATCAGGTCGTTGCTGACCTGCGACCACACCAGGCTGGTCTGCGCGTCGCCGTAGTGGTGCGCCATCTTTCCCGCGCCCGGCGAGAAGATCGTCAGATCCGTGCCGCGCTCGATCTGCAGCTTCAGCTGCCCCTGTTCGATGGCGGTGCGGATCTCCTCGTCGCTGATCTCGAGTTCGCTGGGCGAGACGCGCGCCCCGGAGTTCTCGAAGGCGGAGATCTGGCGCTCCCGCCATTTCCCGAGCGCCGGTGGGGCCGTGGTGAAGTGACCGTGACAGTCGATGATCATTAAATTCTCCAAATGTGCTGATCAGGAGCGGCCGGTGAGTTTGCGTCCGAGGTCGAGGCCGGGGTAGCTGCGCACCGGTGCGGACATCAGGAAGCGGTAGCCCTCGTCGAGAACCTGTTCCACGTTGGCCGCGGTGACGTGCGGGTGCCCGACCACGACGCCGTGCTCGTGGCAGATCCGCACGATCCGGCGGCGGGCCTCGACCATCAGCGGATGGTCGAGCTGACGCGGCACGCCCAGTTCCTGGCTCAGGTCGCCCTCGCCGATGAGGATGAGACCGATTCCGGGCACCTGCTCGAGGATCGCCGGCAGATTCTCGATGCCGAGCTGGTCCTCGATCTGGATCACGACGAGGATCTCGCCGTCCGGATCCAGTGGCCACACATCGGCTTTCGTGTAGTACTCGGTGTTGGAGACGCCCCAGTAGCGCGCGGCGGCCGCGGGCGCGTCGCCGCGCAGACCGGCCGGTTCGAAACGTTCCCGGCCCGGCAGTCGCGGATACCGGCACGCGGCGACGGCGTTGCGCGCCTCCTCCACGCGGGAGATGTGCGGCCAGACGATGCCGTAGGCGCCGAGGTCCAGGGCCTGTTTCGCATGCCACTGACCGAATTCGGCGCCGTTGACCGGAACCCGGACCAGCGGGGTGGGGGAGGGTGCGAGCGTCCCGGCCTCGAAGATCCGCCGCCGGTTCAGCAGATATTGCAGGCTGTCCCGCAAAGTCGTTGCGTCCCAAGGCTTGTGCTCGGCCTCGAAGACGAGGCCGTCGTAATCGCTGGTGGCGAAGTCGAGTGCGACGGCGGGCTCGGGCGCGGCGAACGCCGCGAAGGCGTGCCCGCCCGCTTCGAGTGCGCCGATCACGCTGTTCAGCCTCGTCATCGCAGGGCCTCCTGCCGAGGCTGCGGCTTGTGCGTGCGGCCGCGCAACCAGTCGCGCAGGCGAAGCCACCAGGATCGCCGTACCGGGACCACGCTGACCTGCTCATCGCCCGCGCAGCGGCGGACGAGTTCGTCGGCGAAGTCCTTGGTCATGCGCGAGATGACCGCTCCGGCACCGGCTTCGATCAGCGGAACGAGCTTGCCGGTGAGGGTGATCTCGCCCCGGACGCTCACGCGCGACGTCCCGGCCGCCGGGCCCTGGGAGACGCCGAAGGTGGCATCGGCCTTGTACCGGGTCGCGCCCTGTCCGTCGTTGCCCCGGGCGGTCAGATGTCCCTCCTGGCTCTCGGTGTCGAGATCCAGGGCGATGCGGGCGCCGAATTTCACCCGCACCGCGCCGAACTTGACCACCAGCGCGCCGTCGAACGAGCCGTCGTCATGGGATTGCCCGAGTTCCGCGCCGCGGATGCAGCCCACGACCTGCGAGGGGTCCGAGACCACCTCCCAGACCCGGTCGGGTGGGCAGGGGACGTCGATGTCTTCTGTGATCGTGATCAAGGCAAGGGACCTCGCTTGGCTCGGTGGCGTCGGACGGGCAGTGCTCGGCTGGACGGACGCCGGAGTCGGTTCTGTGGCTGAGGGAAAAGCTGTCCCAATCGCCTGGATTGAACCGCCTGGATTGTTTAACAACTTTCCATGGCACGTTAGCAGTGGCTCGTTAGATTGGGCAAGATACTTGCCGTGATGCCACAACGATGTTAGCTTGATCTCACATCTTGTTAGACAATCTGCGTTGAGAGCGATGGTTCGACCTCGCCCGCCCTCGAATTCGCATCGAAAACGTCACGCCGCGAGCGGCCACCCCGTTCGGCGCGATCGCGGACGACGGCCGGGCCACGCGCGAAATGCATTGGGAGGCTGGTGGACAGTGAAGACCTACACAGCGGCGGTTCGCGACTACCCGTACACGACGCCGGTGAAGTCCGGCGAGCGTGCACCGCGCGATTGCCGGGTCGAATTCGCGGAGATCGAACCGATCCACCGGGCGTTCGCCCCGATGGTGCGAGAGCTGAAGTTCGACTTCTCCGAACTGGCGCTGGCCACCTATCTCCAGGCCCGCGAGGCCGGTAAGGAACTCAGCCTGCTGCCGTTGTCCCTGCACGGCAACTTCCATCACCGGTCGATCTGCCGGCTGGTCGGCGGTCCGGTCGAGAATCCGAAAGATCTGGCGGGCAAGCGCGTCGGGGTCCGGGCCTATACCCAGACCACCGGGATGTGGGTGCGCGGAGCACTCGCCGAGGACTACGGGGTCGACCCCGACGACATCACCTGGGTCACCACCGAGGGACCGCACGTCGCCGAATACGTCGAGCCGGGGAATGTCGAACGAACCTCCGGATCGCTGATCGACCTCGCCCGTTCCGGTGATATCGCCGCGGTCGTGATGGGCCCGAAGGCGGTGCCCGCCGGCGCCCCGCTCGAACCGCTGATCGAGAACTATCGCGAGGTCGAGAACGCCTGGTACGAGCGGCACGCGACGGTGCCGATCAATCATCTGCTGACCGTGCGCACCGACGTGCTGCGCGCGGACCCCGAAGCGGTGCGCGGCGTCTACGAGGCCTTCGCCGCGCAGATCGACGCGTGGACCGCGAAGGCCGAGCCGGGCCCGCGCGGATTCGGCCACGGCCGCACCGAGAGCATCCGCGAATCGCTGCGACTGGCCATCGACTATGCGGCACAACAACATCTGATCGACCGCAAGCCGAGCGTGGACGAACTGTTCGCGGACTACGACCGTTACCTGGGCGAGCGATGACGGCCGCGACGGCGCCGCGGACGGCGGTGCAACCGGCCAAGCTGGCGGTCGAGGGCGTATCGCGCAGTTTCCGCTCGATGGCCGACCGCAAGCGCGCGAAATTCGTCCAGGTCCTGAAGAACATCTCGTTCGAGATGAACGAGGGGGAGATCGTCTCGGTCGTCGGCCTGAGCGGATGCGGTAAGACCACCTTGCTGCGCATCATCGGCGGACTGCTCGAACCCGACTCCGGAGCGGTCCGGGTCGACGGCCGGGACGTCAGCGGACCCGGCCACGACCGGGCCATCGTCTTCCAGCAGGCCTCGCTGCTGCCGTGGCGCACCACGCTGCGGAACGTGCAGTTCGGTCTGGAGCTCAAGAAGACCGCGAAGGAGGTGAGCCTGGCGCGATCGCGCGAGGCCCTCGAACTCGTCGGCCTGAAGGATTACGAGCGGTACTACCCCAAGCAGCTCTCGGGCGGTATGCAGCAGCGCGTGGGACTCGCCCGGGCGCTGGCGGTGGATCCGCAGATCCTGCTGATGGACGAGCCGTTCTCGGCTCTGGACGCCCAGACCCGCGAGGGATTGCAGGCCGAACTCCTGCAACTGCAGGCCACCACCCGCAAGACGATCATGTTCGTCACGCACGACCTGGACGAGGCGGTCTACCTCAGCAACCGGATCCTGGTGCTGCTACCGCATCCGGGACGCGTGCACAAGATCATCGACGTGCAACTGCCCGGCCCGCGCGGCTCGGTCGACGAGGTGAAGTCCGATCCGGCGTTCCTGGCCGCGCGCGACACCGTAGCCCACGAAATCCGAGCGGGAGGCGACCGATGACGACGATTCAGAACTTGGTTCGCGGATCCGCGGAGGCACCGGGCTCCGATCGGCCGGACCAGCCGACCGCGGAGGAGCGCGAGTGGGCCCAGCAGCAGCGCCGGGCCCGCCTGCGCCGCCTGGGCCTGGTGTGGGCGCTGCGGCTGGCCGTGGCCGCGGTACTGCTCGTCAGCTGGCAGATCGTCGGGCAGAGCAACCCGTTGTTCACCTCCTACCCGACGGCCGTCGCCGCGGCGGCCTGGGAGCAGATCACCTCCGGCACGCTGTTCACCGCCATCGGGCAGAGTTTCCAGATCCTGGCCATGGGGCTGGTGCTGGGGGTAGTCGTCGGTGTCGTGGGCGGTCTGCTGATCGGACGGTACGCGCTGGTCGCGTCCTCGGTGGAGTGGATCATGAGCGCGCTCAACGCGACACCGCTGCTGGCGATCATCCCGCTGGTGATCGTGTGGTTCGGCCTCGGGGTCGAATCCAAGGTGATCACGGTGTTCATGCTGACCGTGTTCTCCATGCTGTTCAACACCGCCGCGGGCGTGCACGAGGTGGATCAGCACGTGCTCGACGTCAGCCGGGCGTACATGGCCTCGGAGGGCCAGGTATTCCGCAAGATCATCCTGCCGAGTGCGGTGCCGTTCATCATGACCGGCCTGCGCATCTCGATCGGCCGTGCGCTGATCGGTACGGTCGCCGCCGAATTCTTCACCGGCATCTCCGGACTCGGCGGGCGGATCCAGACCTACGGCGCGGCCTATCAGACCGATTCCATGCTGGTCCCGGTGCTGACCCTGATGCTGATCGGTGTCGCGCTGACCGGTGTGGCTCGCTGGCTGGAGAAGATCGCCGCGCCGTGGCGCGACTGAACGAGGTAAGGACGACGATGACACTCTTCGATCTGCACACGCACATCATTTCGCCGGACACCGAGCGTTATCCGGCCCGCCCGCTCGGCGGCAACCGATCCACCTGGTCCTCGCAGCGGCCCGCTTCGCTCGACCAGTTGTTGCGGTCGCTGGACGAGGCGGGGATCGAGCGGGCGGCCGTGGTGCAGGCGGCGACGATGTACGGATTCGACAACAGCTACGTCGCCGATTCCCTTGGCGCGCACCATGATCGGCTGATCGGCGTCTGCTCGATCGACCTGGTCGCCGACGATGCCCTGGAGCGGATCGACCAGTGGATCGGCGATCGTGGATTCGCCGGGGTGCGCGTGCGGGCGGCGGATGGCACGACGGCGGTCGCCAATGCGGCGAGCCTGGACGATCCTCGGCTGGAGCCGGCCTGGGCGCGTCTGGCGGCGGACCGGATTCCGGTCTGCATCCAGATGCACTCCGAGCACGCGCCGGTTCTGGCGTCGGTCCTGCGCCGCCATCCCGGGCTGGTCGTCGCGCTCGATCACGGCGCTCGGCCGAATCTGGCCGGTGGCCCGCCGTATTCGGGGCTCGGCGAGTTGTTCGAGCTCACCGCGTTCGCGAACGTCTTCCTGAAGATCACCCCGATCACGATCCGCCGGGCTGCGGCCGAACCGGACGGTGACCCGGCCAAGTTGATCGCCCGGCTGGTCGAGGGATTCGGCTCCGATCGAATCGCCTGGGGTTCCAACTTCCCCGCGTCCGAGGGGGCGCTCCCGGAATTGCGCGCCTTCGTCGAGAACGCTCTCGCCGAACTCGCCCCCGAACAGCGCGCCGACATTCTCGGCGGCACGGCGACCCGGATCTATCCCGGACTCGCCGGCTAGCTGCCGCCCCCTTCTCACCTGGACTCGGAGACAGTAATGAATCATGCAACGACGCATGTCCAGCGTTCGGCCGGACGTCTGTCGCGGCGCGGCTTTCTCGGTCTGGCCGCCGGGCTGGGCGCGGCGGGGCTCCTGGCGGGGTGCGGCAGTGATCCCAACACCATCGCGATCATCAACACCTCCGCCACCGCGGCCGTCGCGCTGAACCAATTGCTCAGCGACGGAAAGTATTTCGACAAGCTCGGGGTCAAGACGAAGATCTCCAACGTCAGCTCCGGCAACCAGGTTCTCGCCGCGGTCGCGTCGGGATCCTCGGACCTGACCATGACCAGCGGGCTGATCGGCATCCTGCCCGGGATCGAGAAGGGAATGCGCCTGAAGGTCGTCGGCGGCACGCAGGTCGTGTCCACCAGCGCCCTGTTCAGCGCCGATCCGAAGATCACCTCCGCCCGCGATCTCGGCGGCAAGACGCTGGGCGTGGGCGCGGTCGGGTCGGAGCTGTACGCCGTATTCGCCGCGCTGCTGGCCAAGTACGGGATCCCCAAGGACAGTGCCACCTTCCGCAATGTCGGCAGCAGCGCGGATTCGCTGAAGGCGGCCCTGGCCGGGCAGGTCGACTGCGGATACGGGCAGGTCGGCAACAAGGCGCTCGCGGAGAAGAAGAACACCCGGATGATCGCCACGGTGAACGAGGAACTTCCGCTGTGGATGAACAACGCGGCGGTGGCTTCGACGCAGGCGATCTCCAGGAAACGCGCTGCACTGGTGAAGGTGCTGGCCGCGTACGCGCAGTTGTTCGGTTACCTGGGGACTCCCGAATCCAAGGACCCGTATGTGCGGGCGTACGTGGGCGCCGGGGGCTCGGCGGCCGAGGGTGAACTGGAATGGCAGTTCATCAACCAGAACGCGTGCTATTCGCCGACACTCGAATTCCCCGAGAAGAAGGCGGAATTCATCCAGCAACAGAACATCGCCAGCGGCACTCAGAAGAAGTTGCTCGAGTACGGCAGCTACACCGACCTGTCACTGCGCACCGAGGCGCTGGCCCTGGCGAAGAAATAAGCGCACGCAGGCGGTCGGGCGCCCGGGACACCGGGCGCCCGACCGCCTGTTGCGTTCGCGAACGACCGTCACATTGTGCAACAATACTGAACACAAGTATCCAGCCGTTCTGATGCGGGCTGGATGATGATCAAGCAATCATAGAGCAACGCTCCAGTGTTGTTGAACAACACGGCATTGTGTGCGCTGTTCTCGGGTCGCGGGGAGGTAGTGCGCCATGGTGGTGTCTCTGGGTAACGAGGTCGGCGCGGATTCGGTCGCCAACCGGACCGCGCAGGCGTATCAGGATCTGCGCACGCTGATCCTGTCCGGTCACTACGCCCCGGACTCCCGCCTCACCGAATCCGAACTCACCACGCAGCTGGGGGTTTCGCGCGGTACGGTCCGGTCGGTGATCGCGCGGCTCGCGCAGGAGGGGTACGTCAGCACCGAGGTGAATCGCGGCGCCCGGACCCGCTCGTTCACGGTGGACGAGGCCGTCGAGATCCTGGAGACGCGCGCGGTGCTCGAAGCCGCGCTCGCGGCCAAGGCCGCCGAACGCGCGACCGACGCGGACATCGCCGCGATGACCGAAACCTGCCGGCGCATGTGGGATCACCAGAAGCCCGGCGGGCGTGACGAATACGTGCGGCTCAATCACCGGTTCCACGAACAGATCCGGCAGGCGGCGCGGCAGTCCACCCTCACCAGATTCGTGGACAGCCTGCTGTATCCGCTCGTCCTGCGCCAGTACAGCAATGCGGACCGCACGAATCCGCGGCTCGATTCGGTCAAGGAGCACGAGGCGATCCTCGCCTCGATCGTCACGCACAATCCGGAGGCGGCCGCGGCGGCCATGCGGCATCATCTGTCGGCGGTCCGGCGGGCGCTGCAGCTGAATTTCACGATGCCGGACGATTCCCCGCACGCCGACAGCTGCTAGCTCGGCGTCAGTCCGGCGATGCGGCGTAATCCGTTGCGGCGGACCACTTCCGCTCGATTCCGGCGAAGCGCCAGATCAGCACGGCGGCCACCCAGGTCAGGACGAACAGGCCGGCGATGGCGTAGCCCAGCAGGTTCAGGTCCAGGCCGCCGATCCAGCCCCAGAAGCCGCCGGTCCAGCCGAACTGCCGGGCGAGCAGGCCGAGCAGTTCGACACTGCCGATGAGCAGCGCGACCACGACCGACAGACCGGTGACGGTGAGGTTGTAGTAGACCTTGCGGACCGGTTCGGCGAAGGCCCAGCCGTAGGCGAAGTTCATGAACGAGCCGTCGATGGTGTCGAACAGCGTCATCCCGGCGGCGAAGAGTATCGGTAGACAGAGGATCGCGTACCACGGCAGGCCTGCCGCGGCGCTGGTGCCCGCGAGTACGAGCAACGCGACCTCGGTGGCGGTGTCGAAGCCCAGCCCGAACAGCACTCCGACCGGATACATCTGCCAGGGCTTGCCGATCGACTTCGTCAACCTGCCCAGCACCCGGTTCATGAATCCCCGTTCGGCCAAAAGGTTTTCGAGTCGCTGTTCGTCGTAGCTCCCGGCGCGCATATCCCGGAAGACCCGCAGGATGCCGATCAGGGCGATGATGTTGACTCCGGCGATCAGGTACAGGAACGTCCCGGACACGCCGGCGCCGATCAGCCCGGTGTAGTGATGCAGTGCCGAGGAGTCGTTCTCCAGGGGACCGGCGAGGGAGCGCACGCCGAGCGAGAGCAGCAATGCCAGCGTGAACACGATCGTCGAATGGCCCAGGGCGAAATAGAATCCGACCGACAGGGGGCGTTGCCGGTCGTTCATCAGTTTGCGGGTCGTGTTGTCGATGGCGGAGATGTGGTCCGCGTCGAAGGCGTGCCGCATTCCCAGGGTGTACGCGGTGACACCGATGCCCATGCCGAATGTCTTGGTGCCCATGCCGAAATGCCGGGGAGCGACCAGGGTGGTCAGCGTCAGCCATCCCGCCAGGTGCAGTGCGAGGATCACGGCGGCCATCGTGGCGACCGAAGCCCACTCCCGCCCGTGCAACGCTGTGGTCACCCCGCGGCGCAGGCCTGCGGTTCGATCAATGGTGTTGTGCGCCAAGGGTTCTCCTCGATCGTCGGGTCGGGGGATCCACCCGCGGACGGGCGGTTGCGGGTGTCGCGATGCGTCGGGCGCCGGCAACGGCGAGACCCGCCCGGTGTGGAACCGGGCGGGCCGTCGCCGGTGGGTCAGCGAAATATGCTCCGCGGCAACCGATCTACTTCGACGGGTGGAACGGTTCGTTGATCGTGGTGAAGTACTGCGCCACGGCCGCGATCACGGTCGGGGCGGTCACCAGCAGCTGGCCCGCGAGGGTGCCCAGCGCGCCGACGGCGATGATGCCGCCCATGCATCCGATCACGGCGGCCGGAATGAACGCGCCGAACAGACCCACGATGGTCGCCGAGGCGACGGTCGCGCCCGCGATGCCGCCGAGCACGCAACCGACCGCGCCACCGCTGAGCCCGCCGACCAGGGTGCCGATGGTGGCGCCGGTGGTGATGGTGTCCTTCATCCGGTTCCAGGCCGCCTGCTCGCGGTCGTACGGGGTCTTCCACGGTGCGCTGTCCTGGTATGGCAACGCGACCGGCTTGTAGACCGCGTGCGCCATGTCGAGCTGCGGGGTGAGCGTCGCGGTGTGGTCGGCGATGTTCGCCGCGATCGGGAACTCGAAGTCATCGACCCGGAACTTCAGCGGCGTTCCGGCCAGCACCTTTCCGTTCGCCGCCTTGATCTCGAAGACGCCGTTCTCGACGTCCATCGAACCGGCGTCGGTTCTGATGATGCTGGAGGTGTTCGTGGTGCTGGTCCGGAAGTCGACCGCGCCGTCGCCCGGGGTGGCCGGGGCCGCGTTCGCGGTACCGGCGGGGATGCTCAGTGCGGCGGCGAGCAGCACCGATGCTGCGGCTATTTTCCTCATCATTGTCACTTTCTTCTCGGTTACCTGCGATACGCGAGATCAGCTTCGAGGGCGGTGATCGGACGATCCGGTCGCCGGTCGAGACGGTCGGCTCGGTGATCGAGCCCGCCGGAGGTGGATGGGGTGGCATCGAGTTGCGCCGCCGCCGCTGACCCGGCATCCGCACGTCGCGGGCGCGGGTGCCGGTATGTCGCAGGTCACATGCAGATTGTCATACAACACTTTGTTGCGCAAGGGGCTGTGTTGCGAAATCCGCAGATGTCATCAGCTATGACCTTGCGATGCTTGTGGTGCAGATCTCGCCGTGCTAGTTTCTAGTCACAAATTGTTAGACAATCTATGAGTGACCGTGTGGGACGTCATCGCGGGCAGTGCCCGAAACGTCCTGCCGGACAGTGCACTCGACGCCAGATACGAGGCTGCGGGATCCCAGTACCCGCGTGCACGTCAAGGAGACAACGATGTCGACCAGTCAGCGCGATCCGGTTGCGGAAGTGCTCCGCTTCGAGGACGTCACACTGGAATTCCCGGGAAGTCATCGACCCGCCATTCGTGATGTGTCGTTCCAGGTCGCCCGGCGGAAGTTCATCGCCGTGATCGGGCCGAGCGGATGCGGCAAGAGCACCGTGCTGGACCTCGCCTCGGGGCTGCTCAGGCCCTCGCAGGGACGGGTCTACTTCGACGGCGAACCCGTCACCACCGTCAATTCCACGGCCGCGTACGTGACCCAGCGGGCCAATCTGCTGCCCTGGCTCAGCGTGCGGGCCAATATCGGGCTGGCGCTGAAATTCCGCAACGTCCCGAAGGACGAACGCGAGGACCGGATCGCCCGCTGGGTGGAACTCGTCGGGCTCACCGGATTCGAGAATCACTACCCGCGGGAGTTGTCCGGCGGAATGCAGAAGCGCGTCTCGATCGCGCGGGCGTTGATCTACGACCCGTCGATCGTGCTGATGGACGAGCCGTTCGGGCCGCTGGACGCGATCACCCGGCTCAAACTCCAGCAGGATCTGCTCGATCTGTGGGAGGAGCAGAACGGCACACTCGTGTTCGTCACCCACGACCTCAACGAGGCGATCTACCTCGCCGACGAGGTCATCGTGATGTCCCGGGGGCCGGGGACGGTTCGCCGGGTCCTGCCGATTCCGTTCGAACGTCCCCGGCACATCGGCTCGCTGATCGAGACGAGTGAATTCGCCGAGCTCTACAACGATCTGTGGAGCCTGTTCAAGGCGGAACTGGACACCGCCGACGCCTCCGTATGAGTAAGCCAGGTCCGGCAGCGCCGAGCGCGGACCGCGAAGGAGAAGTATCAATGGGACTGCGTAAGCGGGGCTCCGCGCCCACCCGGCGGCCGCAGGTGTGGACTCCGGAGCTGCTGGCGAAGGTCGAGTGGCGCAAGCGCGCGGCCGCCGAGCCATTCCGCGGCCTGAGCACCTCGGACGGCGTTGTGCCCGGTTTGTTCCCGGTGCGCGGCACGGGCGTCGACGTCAGCGGGATGCGGCGTGCCGCCGAGAACTATCTCGCCGCACTCACCCCCGCGCAGCTGGCCGAGGGCCGCTTCGCGATGGGCGATGTGTCCTGGCGGCACTGGAACAACGGCGCACGCTATTTCCTGCGCCACGGGCTGTGTCTCGAGGATCTCGACGAGACCACCCGCGACCTGGTGTTGGAGATCCTGCGCCGCAGCCTCAGCGCGGCCGGGTATTCGCAGGTCATCGATCTGATGCACCTCAACCTCACGATCGGCGAACTGCGCGACGAGGTCGATCTGCTGCACGAGTGGATGTACTGGTTCAGCGTCTACGGGGAACCGGAGACCGGCGGCCCCTGGGGCTGGCAGCTCGACGGCCACCACGTCAACGTCAACTGCGTATTCGTGGGCGACCAGATGGTGCTCACCCCGAGTTTCCTGGGCGCCGAACCGGTGCTCGCCGAATCCGGGAAGTACGCGGGCACAAGGGCTTTCGGACGCGAGGAGGCCGTGGGCCGGAACCTGTTCGCCAGCCTGAGCGATCCGCAGCGCAAGCTGGCGACGATCGCGGACGAGTTGCCTCCGGAATTGTTCGTCGGTGCCTTCCGGGACAATTTCGAGCTGAACTACGCGGGCATCCCGTTCGGCGAGCTGACCGCCGAGCAGCATGCGATCGCGCGAGACCTGTTGGGGCTGTACGTCAATCGCGCCAACGACGGGCACGCCGCGGTGCGCATGGACGAGGTCGTGGCGCACGAATCCGACACCCATTTCGCCTGGGCCGGCGATGCCGACGGGGTCTTCTACTACCGCATCCACAGTCCGGTGATACTCGTCGAATTCGAGCATATGGCCGGGGTGATGTTCAACAACGACGTGCCGAGCCGACGCCACATCCACACCATCGTCCGCACACCCAACGGCAACGACTACGGCGTCGACCTGTTGCGCCAGCACCACGAGCGACACCATCACGGGCCGGACGGCCATGAACCGCACAGTCATGGTTCGCACCGCCATGACCCGCACGAGTGAGAACCGAATTCGAATGCTTATCGACGTGGAGGAACGATGAAACTGGTAACTGGTCGTGACGATCTCGCGGCCGCGGCGGAGAAGGCGGCCGCCCGGGCCGGGAACCCGCTGGAAAGGCTCGATGTGAAACCGGTGCACAAGGCGTCGCGCGGTTTCCTGAACGGCGGCTCGCCGGAGATCTGTGAACTGGCGATCGTGACGTTGTTGCAGGCGGTGGCCTACCGCAAACCGGTGGTGCTGCTGCCGATCACCACCCTCACCCGGTTCCAGCACCAGACCCTCGTGACGTGCGCGGATCTGTCGGTCGAGGATGTCGAGGGCCGCAGTGTCGGCATCCGGTCCTGGAGTCAGACCACCGGCGTGTGGATGCGTGGATTCCTGTCCCAGCAGTACGGCGTGGACCTGCGCAAGGTGAACTGGATCGTGTACGAGGGCGGGCACGTCGACGAATACACCGATCCCGAATGGGTCAGCCGCGCGCCGGCGGGCGAGAAATTGCAGCGCGATTTCCTGGACGGCCGGCTCGATTTCGGCATCATGGGCAACGAACTGCCCTCCGACGATCGCATCCGCACGGCCGTTCCCGACGCGCTCGACGTCGCCGCGCGGTGGTCGGCGAGTAAGGGCTTCGCCCCGGTCAACCATGTCATGGGCGTCAGTGTCGCGGCGGCGCGGGCGAATTCCGAGACCATCTGCGCCGTCTACGACGCGATGCGCGACGTCGTGGCCGAAAGTGCGGAATCCGGTGCGGCGCAACGCGATTCGGCGGGCTTCGAAGCCCTGCGCGGCCCGATCACCGAAGCCGCCGCCTTCGCGCTCGAACAGCAGGTCCTGCCCCGGGCCGTCGATTTCGACGAGCTGGTGGCACAGTCGTGCGACGCTCTCGCAGTGCCGCCCGCGCGCCTCGGTGGCTGAGTGTGATGCGTGATTCGACAGTGGCGCGGCGCATCCGGCTCGGTGCGCTCGCGGTGATTGTGGTTCTCGGCGCGGCGCTGGTGACCGCGTGCGGTGACGATTCCGACGGGCGCACAACGATATCGGTCGGCGTCGGCGGAAGTATCTTCGACACGCAGCTGCATGTGGCCGATGCCAACGGCTACTTCCGCGCCGCCGGCCTGAACGTCCAGTTCGTGACGTTGACGGCCTCGATCGGCGCGGCGGCGCTGGAATCGGATTCGGTGCAGTTCTACAACGACAGCCCGACCGACTTCCTGACCGCAGTCGGCCGCAAGATCCCCGAGGTCGGGGTGTCGATGAATGCGGTGGGCAACCCGATCGGCCTGATCGTCAGCAAGAAGTTCGCCCAGGCGCACGGGTTGACCGAGCGGACTCCGCCCGCGACGGTGGCCAAGGCGCTGATCGGTTCGACCGGCGGGGCGAGTTCGGCCACGACCAAGGGGCAGGCCGGAATCTTCATGCGCGCCTATGGTGTTCAGCCGTCCAGCGCACGCTACGTGATGTTGCCGAGTCCGGCCGCGGACAAGGCCGCGCTGAACAACAACCAGATCGACTGGTTCGTCACCTCGGAGCCGATTCCGCTGGCGGTCCAGGCGGCCGGTGACGGTGTGGTCGTCGCGAGTCCGGAAACCGTTCCGGCGTGGTCGATTCCGAAGACCGGATACGGCCAGATCGTGGTGGCCCGGCAGAGCTACGTCCAGTCGCACACCGACATCGTGCGCAGGTTCGTCGGCGCCATCCAACAGGCCACGCAGTACATGCATGCGCACGAGAACGAGTCGCTGGGCGTGGCGAAGAAGGTATTGACCGGGGTCCCGGACGCGGTGTTGCTGCGCAGTCTGAGGCAGGTCGATTGGCCCGAGAGCAACACCATGAACGATTCCGGATGGAAAACCACCATGGCATTCCTCAATGCCGAGGGTGCGCTTCCCAAGGGAACGAAGATCACCCATTCCAACTGGACAAATGAATATCTGCCGCAATGACGTTCAGGGTGGACCCGGAAGGAACCGAAATGGTAACCGCGGAGAGTATCGAACCGAAGACGAGAAAAGCAGAAACCGTCGCACCGGCGCGCAAGCGGCCGAAGGGCGCGGGGTGGAGCAACGGCATGGTCGTGGCCATGCGCATCGTGGTGATCGCCGCATTCCTGGCGGTCTGGCAATTGGTGAGCGGGAGGCTGATTCCGGATTACGCGATCAGCCGGCCGACCGAGGTGGCGGTATCGCTGTGGAATCTGCTGATCTCCGCGAAGGGATGGATCGATATCTGGGCGACCACCGTCGAGGTGGTGGTGGGTTTCGGTCTCGGAATCGCACTCGGCACGGTGCTGGGTTTGGTGCTCGGCTCGTTCAAGACGGCCGGCCGGGTTTTCGAACCGCTGATGGCGGCGATCAACGGCATTCCCAAGATCGCTCTCGCCCCGCTGTTCATGCTGTTCTTCGGAATCGGCGCCTGGTCGAAGATCACGATCGCCGCCATGGGGGTGGCCTTCGTGATGTTCTACAACCTCTATCTGGGGTTGCGGCAGACCGATCATGAACTCGTACAGGGCATTCAGATGATGGGCGGGCGCAGACATCACGTCCTGTTCTACGTGACGATTCCGACGCTCGCCGCGCCGTTCTTCGCCGCGCTCAAAGCGGGTGGCCCGCTGGCCATTCTCGGCGTCATCGGCGGGGAGTTCATCGCCTCGTCCAAGGGCGTGGGCCACGAACTGTTCAATTCCGCGATGGCGCTGGACGCCGCCGGGGAGTTCGCCGGGCTGATCATTCTGGTCGTGATGACGCTGATCCTGAACGGGATGCTCAGCGAACTGGATTCCTACGCGCTGAAGCGTCTGGGCCTGGGTGTCCGGCGTTCCGCGCAACGCACCCGGGCGTGATTTCGCACGCTCAACCGACCACGGCCGCAAGCCATTCCACGATCGGGCGCATCGTCTCCCAGGAACCGCGGATATATTTTGCGGCCCGTGGCGTTTCCAGCCAGGAGGGCGCGCCGAACTCGCGGCTGACCACGAGAGATTTGTGTCGCAGCAGGTCGATTCGGGGATGGTCGGGCGGATAGCCCTTGGGCCGGGTTTTGAGGCGGTCGCCGCCCACGGTGTATCCGGCGGCGGTCAGCGCGGCGAGGATGCCCTCGAGTTCCGGTCCGCGAACCTCGTCGTCGATGGTGCTACGCAGGCGCGAAAGTTGTTCCGGGGATGCGGAATACAGGCCGCCCGCGACGAAAAGTCCGGGGGCGCCGATCTGTACGTACCAGCCCGCGCCCGGGGCGACGTGCGCGACCGCGCCCTGATGGTTCTTGTAGGGCGTCTTGTCCTTCGAGAAGCGCACGTCGCGGTAAGGGCGGAAGATCTTGGCCGGGCCGAAATCCTTTTCCAGTTCGGCTACCAGCGCCGTCATCGGCTCGCGGACCGCGGAATCGTAGATGTGCTTGTGCGCGGTCCAGAACGCCTTCGAATTATCGGCTTCCAGATCCTCGTAGAAGTCGAGTCCGGCCAGCGGGAACCCGATGAATCGGCTCATGGTGTCAACTTAGCGCGACCCGTCGAGGGTCAGATCCCGCGGGGCGAAGTGGTACACGGCCAGGCTCACCACCGTGGCCAGGATCGAGGCCAGACTGGCCCATTTCCCGAGACGTTCGCCGCGCACATGCCCCACCGCGCCCAGGATCGCGCCGATCGGACCGAGCAGCCAGAGGCAGGACAGCAGGGTGAGCCCGGCGCAGACGAAGGCGATCGCGGAGAACAGCCCGGCGACCGGGTGCAGCGGCGACGCGGATCGAACACAGTGCGGCGGAACGGGATCCGGGCCGGGGCGTTTCCAGGTGCCGGTCGCGTCGTCGTCGGGGGAGCCGGGACGCTCGGGCCGGTGGCCGCCCGGGTACTGCCAGCTGGCGTCGGGATTGTCGGATTCCGTTCCCACGCCGCATCCCCTCGCTATCGGTGATCGTCTGTACGTAGTGGTTACCACGACAGCGCGCTGCGCGCGCGGCGACCGGTTCAGTCGCCCGGCTCGTCGACCACTTCCATCGCCGCGAGTTCGGCCGGCCGGTCGTCCTCGGCACGCTCCTCGTCCCGGTGCCGCCGCCGGGTCCAGGACTGATCGAGATCCCGGGCGATCCCCTGCCGCCCCCCGTCCTCGTGATAGTCGATGATCAGATTGCTCGGTGGGTCGGCGATGTATCGCTGGTACTCGCGCACCTCGTCGGCCTGCTCGTCATCCCCCAGGTCGTAATCGAGGTCCACCTCGTCCTCGTCGATATCCAGCACCTCGTCGACCAGTGCATCCCGCTCCTGATCCGGTCCCGATGCCGTGGTCATGGGCACACCGCCTCTCCACCGCAAGCCACCATGGCTGATAGCCCAACGCTACCGCCGATCGCCCCCGGATAGAATGTCGAGACAGCACCCACACCGAACAACAAGCAGGCTCAACACGCGCAATACGACCTCACGCGTCAGACGAGCCGTTACGGGTGAGACCACCCGGCCCCATGACGCTTTCTGCGGCCGAAGCTGTTCACCGGCCAGAGAAGCGAGCCGATACCCTGGCCGACACATCGAGTACGTCAATGTCCCGCGATGCCACAGGTGAGCCCCCGGAAACGTGGGGCCTAATGCTCAGCGGCGAAGCGTCTCTGTCGGGCTGGGAGTGGCCCGCTGAGCGATAGGTTCAGCGACGCCGACTCCAAGGTTTTCGGCGCGGGCTCGGCCTTCGGCCTTCGAAGCGCATGGCCGAAGGCCGAGTCCCGAGGGCTGAACGACGAGCCTTGAAGCGCCGAAAACCCCGCCGGAGCGAAGCGGAGGCCGAAAATCCAGCTCAGGCGTTCCCGTTGAACAGGCCCGTGACAGAGCCGTTCTCGAAAACCTCACGAATGGTCCGAGCCAGCAACGGCGCGATCGACAGCACCGTCAGCGACGGGAACTTCTTGTCCTCGGTGATCGGCAGCGTATTGGTGACGATCACCTCCTTGGCGCCGCAGGAGGACAGCCGCTCGGCGGCCGGATGCGACAGCACGCCATGTGTGGCGGCGATGACCACGTCGCCCGCACCGGCCTCGCGGAGCACCCGCACGGCCTCGGCGATGGTGCCGCCGGTGTCGATCATGTCGTCGATCAGGATGCAGGTGCGTCCCTCGACCTCACCCACCGGCCGGTGCGATTTCACCTGGTTGGGAACCAGCGGATCGCGCGTCTTGTGGATGAACGCCACTGGCGCGCCGCTGAGCGAGTCGGCCCACTTCTCGGCGACCTTGACCCGGCCCGCGTCGGGGGAGACGACGGTGACGTTCTCGGTGGAGTAGTGGGTGCGCACGTACTCCGACAACTGGACCAGCGCGTGCATGTGGTCCACCGGGCCGTCGAAGAAGCCCTGGATCTGATCGGTGTGCAGATCGACGGTGATGATGCGGTCCGCACCGGCGGTCTTGAGCATATCGGCGACCAGGCGCGCGGAGATGGGCTCGCGGCCGCGGTGCTTCTTGTCCTGGCGCGCGTACGGGTAGAACGGCAGCACCGAGGTGATCCGCTTGGCCGACCCGCGCTTGAGCGCGTCGATCATGATCAGGTGTTCCATCAGCCACTCGTTCAGAGGGGCCGGAAAGCTTTGCAGCACAAAGGCGTCCGAGCCGCGCACGGATTCCTCGAACCGGACGAAGATCTCGCCGTTGGCGAAGTCGCGAGCCGTTTGCGGGGTGATGGAGACGTCCAGTTCCTTCGCAACCTGCTCGGCCAATTCGGGGTGAGCGCGCCCCGAGAACAGCATCAGGTTCTTCTGGTTATCGGTCGAGAACGCGGTCACTCTCTGTTGCCATCCTTTTGCTCGGTTGCTTGACTCGCTGTGTCTGCGGCCTCGATCGCCTCGGCCGCGGCCTGTGCTGATGCGGTCCCTGGACGTTTCCGCTGCACCCAGCCCTCGATATTGCGCTGCGCACCGCCAGACACGGCCAGAGCGCCGGGCGGAACGTTTCTACGCAGCACAGTACCCGCCGCCGAATAGGCCCCGTCACCCACCGTGACCGGGGCGATGAACATGGTGTCACTGCCGGTCCGGACGTGTGAGCCGATGGTGGTGTGATGCTTGTTGACCCCGTCGTAGTTGACGAACACGCTGGACGCGCCGATGTTGCTGTACTCGCCGATGGTCGCGTCGCCGACGTAGGTCAGATGCGGCACCTTGCTGTACGCGCCGATCGAGGCGTTCTTGGTCTCCACGAATGCTCCGAGCTTGCCGGAGATCCCGACGATGGTGCCGGGCCGCAGATAGGCGAACGGGCCGATGGTGGCCGCGGGACCGATGGTCGCCCCTTCGGCGTGCGTGCGCACCACCCGCGCGCCGTCGCCGACGATCACATCGGTGAGCGTGCTGTCCGGGCCGACCTCGGCGTCCTCGCCGACGACCGTGTTGCCCATCAGCTGCACCCCGGGCCGCAGCACCGCGTCGCGGCCGATCCGCACGCTGGCATCGACCCAGGTGGTGGCCGGATCGATGACGGTGACACCGGCGCGCATATGCCGTTCGAGGATGTAGCGGTTCAGGGTTCGGGCGGCCGCGGCCATTTGCACCCGGTCGTTGACCCCGGTCACCTTGTTCGCATCGATCAGCCGAGCGCCGTGCACCGGATGCCCGGCCTCGCGGGCGAGCTTGAGCACATCGGTCAGATACAGCTCGTGCTGGGCGTTGGCGGTGGTGAGCCGGCCGATCATCACCCGGAGCACGGTGGCGTCGAAGACGTACACACCCGAGTTGACCTCGTTGATCGCGGCCTGTTCCGGGGTGGCGTCGGCATGCTCGACGATTTCGAGCACCCTGCCCTTCCCGTCGCGGACGATGCGGCCGTATCCGTTCGGGTCCTCCGGCTCGAAGGTCAGCACGGTGACCGCGGAGCGTTCGGTGTAGCTGCGATGTTCGTCGAGCAGCGCCGAGAGGGTGTGCCCGTCCAGCAGCGGCACGTCGGCCGAGGTGACGAGCAGATCGCCGGTGAAGTCCTCCGGCAGCGTCTCCAGTGCGCACTGCACGGCGTGCCCGGTGCCCAGCTGCTGCTCCTGGATGGCCGGGACGATTTCCCGATTCAGTTCCGCCGCAACGGCATTCACCGCGGCGCCGACCTGTTCGCGATCGTGGCCGATGACGGCGACGAGGTAGGTCGGGTCGATCTCGTCGGCGGCATGCAGCGCGTGGGCGAGCATGCTGCGTCCGGCCATCGAGTGCAGCACCTTGGGTGTCTTGGACCGCATTCGAGTTCCGGCTCCGGCAGCGAGAACGACGACGGCGGTCTGCTGTGGCATGGATCTCCCTCGGCTGGCGTCGTCGGGTGTCGTCGTCAGTATCGGATGTCGTCGTGATGTGTCGGGCGCGGACCACCATAGTCACCGCGCTCCCGAGCTCCGCCGCCAGGACTCGAACCTGGACTAACTGAACCAAAATCAGTGGTGCTGCCATTACACTACGGCGGATTGCCACACCGGCGGATCCACGAACCCGCCGCTGCGCCACGGCATGCGCGTAGATCCTCGCATGCGAGACCCCCCATCCGCCACTCTGTACCGCCTCGCTCCCCCGCCTCCCCGGGACTTCGGCGGGTCGTCGGGTGGGTGGAGGCTTGGGCGTCGGGCCGGCGGCTGGGAGCGGGGGCGAGTTCTGGGCGTACCCGGGGAGTTACCAATGTGAGTGCGAAATCAGTCGTTGCGGGGGATCGGGTCGGTTGGCGCCGTGTGATTTGCGTTGCCGGGCGGCGGTCGGGGGCGGGGAGTGGGTTCGATCCGGGGACTGGGTGGGGTGGGTTGCCGGTTATGGGGTGTGGCGCTGAGTTACTGGCGGTTCTCGGGTGGCCGGGGCGTTGCGGGAGGGGTGGGAATGGGAATTCGCACTGGGAATCGGGGGAGGGGATGTGGTGCGGGACAGTGGGGGCGAGAGGGTATGCGAAAGAGCTGCGGGGCGGTCTGCAAGAGTTGTCCAGGCAAGTTGGACGGATGCGCAGGGAGGCGGTGGGGTATGACCTCGGGTGATTCCAACCGGACGGGGCGGGCGCGCATGACCGGAACCCAGCGGCGGCAACAGTTGATCGAAATCGGGCGATCACTGTTCGCCGAACGCGGTTACGACGCCACTTCGATCGAGGAGATCGCGCAGCGGGCTCAGGTGTCCAAACCCGTTGTCTACGAACATTTCGGCGGTAAAGAAGGGCTGTACGCGGTCGTCGTGGACCGGGAGATGTCCTCGCTGCTGCTGATGATCACCTCCTCGCTGACCCAGAACCGTTCCCGGGTCCGCCTGGAACAGGTGGCACTGGCGTTGCTGACCTATATCGAGGAACGCAGCGACGGATTCCGCATTCTGATGCGCGATCAACCCGCCGCTGCGGCCGAGGGCACCTATTCGAGCCTGCTGAACGAGGCGGTCAATCAGGTCGCGCATATTCTCGCGGGCGATTTCGGCCGACGCGGTTTCGACACGAGCCTGGCCACGCTGTACGCGCAGGCGCTTGTCGGTATGGTCGCCACCGCCGCGACGTGGTGGCTGGACGAGCGCGAACCCTCGAAGGAAGTGGTCGCCGCGCATCTGGTCAATCTCTGCTGGAACGGGCTGACCCATCTCGAGGCCGATCCGCAGCTGGCGTCGGAATGGCCGAGCGGTATCCCCGAATCCTCCGGCGGCGCAACACCCTGAGCCGCGTCGCGCATCGGACGGGACGTAATCGGGGGAGGAACTGGACAGTTAACCCAAAATTAGCGACGGAGGCCGGTCTGAATGCTCGATTCCACTGGCGAGGGCCGGTCGGATGGTACGGTTCACCCATCCTTCAAGTGCTGTTCGAGCTGTGATGTCGGTCAACTTCGGGATGTCGGTCTACTTCGGGATGGCTGGATTGAGGACAGGCGGATCTGATGGCTAGGCAAGCGCGCGCGGAGATCACGCGCGATTCCGTCCTTGCGGGCGCGGCCGATGTCTTTCTGCGCCTGGGCTACGCGAACGCGAGCCTGAGCGAGATCATCGCGCAGTCCAATGTCACCAAGGGCGCGTTGTACTTTCACTTCGGCTCCAAGGAGGAGCTGGCTCGCGCCGTGGTGGACCAGGGTAACGAGCGGTTGGTCAGCGCGTGTCAGGGATTCTTCGACCCGCGGGTGCCCGCACTCGAGGCATCCATCGGAATCACCTACGTGGTAGCCGATCTCACCATGAACGACCCGATGGTCGGCGCGATGCTCAAGCTGACCCACCAGATCGGCGACTACCGCGGGGCCAGCGGCGACAACATCGCCAAGACCTGGGGCGAAACCCACCGCCTGCTCGCCGAACGCGCCATCGCCCAGGGGGATCTGAAGCCCGACCTGGATCCCGACACGATCGGCATGCTCCTGCAGGAGATGACCGCGGGCGTCCACATCACCGCCGTCGGCACCGAGTCGATCGACCAGATGGCCGTCCGCATGGAACGCCTCTGGTACTTCCTGCTGCCCTCGATCGTCCCGGAGGAGAAGGTCGCGTATTTCCGCGAGTTCGCCGCGCGGCGTTTACGCCGCTACGTGCCGTAATATCTGCCTCCGCTTCGCTCCGGCGGGGTTTTCGGCGCGCCGAAACCTTTGGGTTGGCGTTGCTGAACCTATCGCTTCGCGGGCGACTCCCAGCGCACCGAGACGCGCTTCGCCGCTGGGCGCGTTGGTCACCGCCTCGCTTCGCTTCGGCTGGTTTCAGGTTTGATGCGAAGGGCGTCGTTGTGTGGTCGAGACCTTGGCGTTCGGCCATGCGCTTCGAGGGCTGAACGACGAGCCCGCGCCGAAAACCTTTGGGGTTGGTGTTGCTGCGCCTTTCGCTTCGACTCCAGCCGCGCATAGGCGCTTCGCCGCTGACCGCGATCGACGTGGGGTGATGAACGGTCGCGCGGGCCACGGTCGGCCCGGCTGCCTGATTCGCGGATATGCTCTGCGACAGAGGTGATCGTGCAGCTGACTGCCGGGGTGGCCTGTCTGCTTCAACGGTGGTTCGGCAGCACGGGGGAACATTGGGAATGCTTTCGAGCGGAGGGATATCTCGGATGGTCATCGATGCCGGAGATGCTCGCGCACAGCTTCTCTCGTTGATCCGGCAGGTCAACGACGACCATGTGCCGGTGTACATCAGGTCTGAGCGCGGGGACGCGGTGCTCGTGTCGGCCGCGGACTTCGACTCGTGGCATGCGACCGCGTATCCGCTTCGCTGATCGGCCGACGCCGGGCGGCTGACGGAGGCGGTCGCTCGCGACCGCGCGGGGACTGGGCTCGGGGTTGTCGGGGGTGGTGACTAGACTCGGTTGGCCGCCGTCTGATGCCCATTTGCGCCAGGAGTCTGTTCATGTCCACCCAACGCCCATCTCTCGCGGGACTGGCCGCGGTGGCCGGTGCCGATACCGCGCTTGCCCAGGTCAGAGGGTTGGTGGGGCAGTCGCCGGTGCAGTTGATCGCGCCCTCGGCGGTGCGGCCGTTCGTGGCTGCGACGCTGGCCGGGGAGCGGCCGTTGGTGGTGGTGACCGCCACCGGGCGGGAGGCCGACGATCTGACGGTGGAGCTGGCCGAGATCGTCGGGACCGGCGTTGCGCTGTTTCCCTCCTGGGAGACCCTGCCGCACGAGCGCCTCTCCCCCAGTGCCGACACCGTCGGGCGGCGCCTGCAGGTGCTGCGCCGGCTGGCCCATCCGGAGGACCCGTACGTCGAGCCGCTGCGGATCGTGGTGACGACGGTCCGGTCGCTGATGCAGCCGATGGCCTCGGGCCTGGGTGATATCGAACCGGTGGTGCTGCGAGTCGGGGCCGAATTCGAATTGGACGAATTGGCCGCCCGGCTGGTCGAATTCGCGTACGAGCGGGTCGACATGGTCGGTAAGCGCGGCGAATTCGCGGTGCGCGGCGGCATTCTCGACATCTTCCCGCCGACCGCGGATCATCCTGTGCGCGTGGAGTTCTGGGGCGACGAGATCAGCGAGCTGCGGCCGTTCTCGGTCGCCGATCAGCGCTCGCTGACCGATGTCGCGGTGGAAATCGTTGTGGCGCAACCATGTCGCGAGTTGCTGCTCACCGAGGATCTGCGCGCCCGCGCGGCCGAGGTGGCCGCCGACCACGCCGCCGACGCCGCGCTGGTGGAGATGCTGGACAAGCTCGCCCAGGGCATCGCGGTCGAGGGGATGGAAGCGCTGCTGCCGGTGCTGCTTCCGCCGGGCATGAGCGGGTCAGGGCCGGAGGCGGCAGCGGAGCGTAACCACGTAGGCCCCCCGCTCATGCCCCATCGACCCGGCCTGCAACTGCTCACCGACGTCGTGCCCGCGGGAACCCATGTGCTGCTGTGTGATCCGGAGAAGATCCGCACCCGCGCCGCCGATCTGGTGCGCACCGGTCAGGAATTCCTGGAGGCTTCCTGGACCGCGGCCTCGTTCGGCGCCGCGGCCCCGCTCGGCGCGCACGGTCTGGACCTGGCGGCCTCGGCCTACCGCGATCTGGATGTCATCCACGCCGGCGCCGACGCCCGCGAACTGCCCTGGTGGACGCTGAGCCCGCTGTCCTCCGGCGATCCGGCCGAGGTCGTGCTGCCCGTCCTGGCCGCACCGGTCGCTCGCGGCTCGGAGGAACTGGTCGCCACGGTCTTCGCCTCGCTGCGCGCGCATGTGAGCACCGGCGGGCGTGCGGTCATCGTGGTCGCCGGACACGGTACGGCACAACGCGTTCTGGAACGTCTCGCCGATGCCGAGGTCCCCGCCGCGACGCTCGAACCCGGTGCGGAACCCGTGCGCGGGCTGGTCGGTGTGCTGTGCGGTTCGTTGCACGACGGGGTGGTCTTCGACGACGCGAAACTGGTCGTCATCGCCGAATCGGATCTGACCGGCAATCGCGTCACCGCACCCGGCGAGGGCAAGAAACTGCCCGCGCGCCGGCGCAACCAGGTCGATCCGCTGGCGCTGAACTCCGGCGATATGGTCGTGCACGATCAGCACGGCATCGGCCGTTTCGTGGAGATGATCGAGCGCACGGTCGGCGGCGCGCGCCGGGAATACCTGGTCATCGAGTACGCGCCCAGTAAGCGCGGCCAGCCCGGCGACCGGCTGTTCGTGCCGATGGATTCGCTCGATCAGCTCTCCCGCTACGTCGGCGGCGAGATGCCGAGCCTGTCCAAACTCGGCGGTTCGGACTGGTCGAATACGAAACGCAAGGCGCGCAAGGCCGTTCGTGAGATCGCGACCGAACTCGTGCAGCTGTACGCCGCCCGCCAGGCCGCCCCCGGACACGCCTTCGCCCCGGACAGCCCGTGGCAGCAGGAGATGGAGGACGCGTTCGCGTTCACCGAGACGCACGATCAGCTCACCGCCATCGCCGAGGTCAAGGCCGATATGGAGAAGGCGGTCCCGATGGACCGGGTGATCTGCGGCGACGTCGGCTATGGCAAGACCGAGATCGCGGTGCGCGCGGCGTTCAAGGCGGTGCAGGACGGTAAGCAGGTCGCGGTGCTGGTGCCGACGACGCTGCTGGCCCAGCAACATCTGCAGACCTTCGCCGAGCGCGTCGCCGGATTCCCGGTGACGGTGAAGGGCCTGTCCCGCTTCACCGATCCGGCCGAATCGCGAGAAGTGCTGGAGGGTATGACAACCGGTGAGGTCGACATCGTCGTCGGCACCCATCGCCTGTTGCAGACGGGCGTGCGGTGGAAGGATCTGGGCCTGGTCATCATCGACGAGGAGCAGCGTTTCGGGGTCGAGCACAAGGAACACATCAAGGCGCTGCGTACGCACGTGGACATGCTGACCATGTCCGCGACGCCGATTCCGCGCACCCTGGAGATGAGCCTGGCCGGCATCCGCGAGATGTCGACCATCCTGACCCCGCCCGAGGAACGCCATCCGATCCTGACCTACGTCGGCGGATACAACGACAAACAGGTCGCCGCCGCCATCCGCCGCGAGCTGCTGCGTGACGGGCAGGTGTTCTACGTGCACAACCGGGTGTCCTCGATCGACAAGGCGGCCAAGCGAATTCGCGATCTGGTGCCCGAGGCGCGGGTGGCGATCGCGCACGGTCAGATGAACGAGGACACGCTCGAGCGCACCGTCCAGGGTTTCTGGGAGCGCGAGACCGACGTGCTGGTGTGCACCACCATCATCGAGACCGGCCTGGACATCTCCAATGCCAATACGTTGATCGTGGAACGCGCTGACGCGCTGGGACTTTCGCAGCTGCATCAGTTGCGCGGCCGGGTCGGGCGCAGCCGCGAGCGCGGTTACGCCTACTTCCTGTATCCGCCGGAGAAGCCGCTCACCGAGACCGCCTACGACCGGCTGGCCACCATCTCGCAGAATTCGGATCTGGGCGCGGGTATGGCCGTGGCGATGAAGGATCTCGAAATCCGCGGCGCCGGAAACGTTCTGGGCGCGGAACAGTCCGGACATGTCGCCGGTGTGGGCTTCGATCTGTACGTGCGGCTGGTCGGGGAGGCGGTGGAGGCATACCGCGCCGCCGCCGACGGCCGTCCGATCGTCACCGACGAGGAGGTCAAGGAGGTGCGCATCGATCTTCCGGTGGACGCGCACATCCCGCCCGACTACATCTCCAGCGACCGGCTGCGGCTCGAGGCGTATCGCAAGCTCGCCGCGGCTCAGGACGATGCCGCGCTGGCCACGGTGGTGGAGGAGCTCGTCGACCGGTACGGCCCGTTGCCGGTGGAGGTCGGCAGGCTGGTGTCGGTCGCCAAGTTGCGGCTGCTGTGCCGCGAGTACGGACTCACCGAGGTCGGCGTCACCGGGACGACGCTCAAGATCTCGCCGATGCAGCTGGCCGATTCGAAGCAGCTGCGCCTCGAGCGCCTCTACCCGACCGCCACCTACCGTCCGACCACCGGCATCGTGCAGTTGGCGCTGCCGCGCGTGCAGGACAGCGTCGGCGCGGCCCGCGTACGCGACGTGCAGTTGCTCCAGTTCATCGCCGACATGCTGCTCGCGCTGGACGGAAAGCCCCAGGGCACAGTCGATCTGCGGGTCGCGACCGAGGTGTCGGCGGCGCGATGACGCGGTGTTGGACAACTGCCCGCAGGGCCGTGACAACGAGGGGCCGGTGACCGCGGCCCGCCGAGACGGCGTGCCGGGGCGCGCGGACGAAACTCGGCCGAATGCGGACAGCGCGGCGGATCCGGCGCACTCGGCCGATTCCGCCCAGATTGCGCACGGCCTCACCGAGGCTGTGCAGGTGATGGACCGGCTGTGGAGTTTCGGTGGCTGGGAGGTCACCCAGACGCACGACTCGCTGCGCCCGTACCTGCTCGAGGAGACCTACGAGCTGCTCGACGCCATCCAGCAGGGCGATACCGGAACCATCAAGGAGGAACTCGGCGATCTGCTGCTGCAGGTGCTGTTCCACTCCCGAATCGCCGAGGCCGCAGGCGAATTCACCGTCGACGACGTAGCCGCTGCCCTGGTCGCCAAGCTCGTGCACCGCAGCCCGCACCTGCGCGACGCCTCGATGGATCCGCGCGCCACGGTCGAGGAGAAGATCGCCGCCCAGGAAAAGGCTTGGGAGGAAAGGAAATCCGCGGAGAAGTCCCGCCGCTCCTGCCTCGACGGCATAGCCATGGCCCAACCCGCCCTCGCCCTGGCCGAGAAGGTCCGCTCCCGCAGCGCCAAGGCCGGTCTGCCCGACGATCTCGTGCCGGAACTCCTGCGGGTGATCCATCTCGGCGCCTCGGACAGCGCCGAGGAACGCCTCCGCAAGGCCACCATGTCCTTCGCCGCCGCCATCCGTACCGCGGAGGACGCCGCCGAACACGCTCGCGGACAACGCCTCCCGCTCGCCCCCGAGGACTGGCACACCTATTGGCCGCGGTGAGGCCGGTCGCGGCACAGTGCGAGAACCGATGCCCGCGACAAGGGGCGGATGCCCGATCGGCCATCACCAGGTCAGTCGCGCGGATCGCAGCTCGGCCAGCGACATGTCCCTTCGTCGGCGGGCGAGGCTGCGTAGCGTGCCGGCGTTGAGATAGCCGACCCTGGTGGCGATCGCATCCACCGTCAACGCCGTGGTGCGGAGCAGTTCCGCGGCCCGTTCCAGGCGGATATCGTCGGCGAAATCCTTGGGGGACATGCCGAGTTCGCTCTGGGTGGCGCGTTGCAGGCTTCGCTCGGTGATGCCGAGTTCGTGTGCGGCCTGGGAGACGCGGAACTGCTGCGAGATGTGTTCGCGGACCCATCGCTCGAAGGCCGCGGTGAGGGAGTTGTCGCGGGCGATGACCTCGGAGACGGAAAAGTTGGCCTGGGTCTTCCGGTTTCCGGCGGCGAGGTATCTGGCGGCCAAATCGGCGAGCGCCGGACTCTTGGCCCCCACCAGTGACAGCGCCAGGTCGAGGTGGGACAGCGACGCCCCCGCCGTCGTGACGTGCCGGCCGCGGCACAACGTGAGATTCTCCTGCAGGCTGACCTGTGGGTACCGGCGCCGGAAGCCCGGTCCCAGCCACCAGCTGGTCGTGGCCGGTGAACCGTCGAGCACTCCGGCCTCGGCCAGGAAGAATGTGCCCGTACAAGCGGCGGCGAGGTGGGCGCCGGCCGCCCGCGTATCCCTGATCCGTTGCAGCACAGCCTGATTACCGGATCCGGATACCAGGCCGATCAGTGACTCGAGGTCGAGGACGTTGACCGCGGGCACCACCATCACGTCGGGATCCCCGGCCAGGTCGTCGAGCCGCACCGTCGGGATGGTATGGCCGTGGCCCGACCGCACACTGGCTCCCAGGGAGACCACCTGCACTTGCCACGAATCCGGTGGCACCGGCAGCTCCGAGCGCAGGGCATTCGCCATGCCGAACGTCTCCAGCAGGGCGGTGAACCCGAAGTCCGCGACGCCGTCGGTCACGAAGATGGCTACACGCATGTCGGAAATGGTACGGAAAGTGTCGTATCCGACACTACTTTCCTGAATTTGCGCGGCATACGGTTTCAAGCACACGAACACCCCGCCCGTTCATCCGTTCATCCACCACCCTTGGAGTGCGCATGCCCGTCCTGGCCACCACCGGCACCCATCACATCCGCCTGACCGTGACCGACATTGATCGCTCACGCGCCTTCTATCGTGATGTCCTCGGGTTCGAGGTAGCCGCGGAGTCGCCGGGCAGCCCGGACGATCCGCAGGTACGTGCGGACCCGTTCCGGTTGTACGGCGGCTGTGTATTCCAGGCCAACGGCATGCTGCTGGGGCTGCGTCCGGTCGCACCGGCGCCGGACCGTTTCGACTCCGAGCGGGTCGGCCTGGACCACCTGAGCTTCTCGGTCGAATCCAAGAACGAGCTGCATCGCGCGGCCACCCGGCTCGAGGAGGCGGGCATCGAGCACGGACAGATCATCGATATGCCGCAGTTCGGGATCTCGATCCTGTCCTTCGACGACCCGGACGGCATCCATCTGGAACTCACAGCACCGCTGTGAACCCTGGAACGAATTCGGTGCCCGACCGCACGGGTATCCGGAAAAGGTAGACCGATGCATCACCGGCGTCCCTACAACGACACCGCCGTAGCTGCGGTATTGCCCGGCCCGAGCGCGCTGCTGCGTGCACTCGCCGGGCAGAACGCCAGTCCAGCGCGGCGGAACGACGCACCGGCACGCCGCGCCCATGCGCACGACGGAGCCGAGCGCCGGCGCGGTGGAGTGATCAGCCAAGCGCTGTGCGGCCTGGCGCGCGAACTGACCGAGGTGCATCGGCAGATGGGCGTTCACCCGAACCTGGTCGATGAGCTCGGCTCCCGCCGTGTCGTGCTGATCGCCGATATCGACGCGTGGACGATCCGGAACCTGCCGAGCCCGGCGGTGGGGGCACGACCGCACGAACACACGCTCGGCGAAACCATCGATGGCATGGCAGCGGTCGCGGCGCACGCCTTCCTGCTCCTGGCGACCGACGGCCCAACCTCCGACCGAGTGCATCGGCAGTGGACTCGGCTCGCCGAATTGGAGGTCGCCTACGGAGATCTGGCACGCGATCTGCGTGACGGCCGCCGCTACCTCCCGGTGGTGCGCGCGCACGGCCCCGATCAGCAGGTGGTAACCGCGCACGGGCCGAACAATTATCGAACCATTCCGAAAAGCCCTGTGGCGGTGGACTACTCATGAGTGCGCTGGCTTTGGATATCGGTCCTGTGACTTTCGCCGCGGGCCGGATCACCGCATGGCCGGGTATCACCGGTACCCGCCGCATTCCGACACCGGCGCACGCGGTGTGGGAGAGCTGCCGCGAACTGTTGCTCGATGTCGCCGGGGACGATGAAATCGCCGCGGTGGGCATCGCGTGTGCCGGGCCGATCCGGCACACCACGGGCCTGATCGCCCCTGCCGGGATACAGTCGTGGCGTCATGGATTCGCGCTCGCGGACGCGGTGCGGCGCATGTTCCCGGCCGCCACGGTCGAAATCGCCACCGATTGCCACTGTCTGATGCTGGCCGAGCGACACACCGGCGCGCGGGTAGATGCCGACACGATACTGGCAGGCGCGGCAATCCTCACCCGGACCGCGGGACGACCCTCTGTCCCGCCCGCATCATGCGCGGCGGGAAAGCTCGGAATCGATCGGGCCGCAACCGGTCAGCACCCGTCGTGGCATATCACGTGCCGGCACCACAGGCCGGGATGACCCGAGGATGCCCGCGCGTGATCTCCGAACCCTGTCGTGCGCGGATGCGATGCGTGGCAACAGGTGTAACGAATCATTCCGCAGTGGTAACGAAAGGCCTTGTGGGAGCGGAAGTTCGAGCGCTGGTGGTGCGGTAGCGGCCGGGAGAGAGGCCGAATTGTCTGGCGAAGGCGTGGGAGAAGGCATACGGGGTGGCGTAGCCGACCTGAGATGCTATGGCGGACAACGGGTCTTCGGTGTCGCGAAGTAGGACCGCGGCGCGGGTCATGCGCCACCAGGTGAGGTATCCCATGGGCGGCCGGCCGGCCAGGGCGGTGAAGCGACGGGCGAGCGTGGCGCGCGAGACGCCGGTCTCGGCGGCGAGGCGGTCGATGGTCCAGGGTGCGGCGGGGTCGGTGTGCAGGGCGCGCAGGGCGGCGGCGGTGATCGGATCGGTCAGCGCGGCCGGCCACAGACCGGTGCGTGATTCGGTCATCCACGCGCGGATCATGTAGATCAGCAGCAGGTCGAGCAGGCCGGGGACGGCGATGCACGAGCCCGGGCCGCGGCGGTCCAGTTCGAGTCCGAGCAGATCGATCGCGGAGCGCAGTTCGATCCGGTCGCCGATGCGGGTCGGCAGGTGGATCAGCTGCGGCAGTTCGGCGACGAGGGGGTGCTGCCCGCGGCGGTCGAGCCGGTACTTGCCGCACAGAACCTCGAAATCGGCAGTGTCCGAGGGTATTTCGGGGCTCTGCCCCGCGCGCCATCGCTCGAACGGTATCGCGTGGGTCGCGGCGTGCTCGTCGAGTGGATGGTCGGCGAGCACATGTTCGGTCCCGTGCGGCAGCAGTACCGCATCGCCGGGGCCCAGCAGCACCGGATCGCCCACCTCGGGAAGGACCCAGCAGTTGCCCCGCAGGACGACGTGGAACCCCGCGCCGTCGTAGGCGGTCAGGCGAGTGGACCAGCCGCGCTCCCGAGTGCGCAGCCGGCTCGACGACGGCTGTCCCAGGCGCATCGCGGCGATCGCATCGCTCAGCACATCCATGCAGCCAGCATAGCGATCAAGCTCATCAGTGAGATGAACACGTATTTTTTCGACGTGAGCGAGCATTGAACGACTCATATGCCCGCCATAGCCTGTGAATATGGAAAGTTCACAGAGCATCGTGCTGGGCGAGGTGGAGATCTTCCGCGTCATCGAGTGGCGGGGACAGTTGATGCCGGGCCCGGCCCTGCTGCCCGACACGACCGAGCGGACCTGGCGAGAGAACGCGGACTGGCTCGCACCGGACCACTGGGATGCCGATACCGAACTCGCCGTGGCCGCGATTCAGACGTGGGTACTGCGCAGCGGCGGCCGCACGATCCTGATCGATACGGGTGTCGGCAACGATCGCGAGCGGCCCGGACGTGAGCTGTTCCACCGGCGGCACAGTGACTTCCCCGAGCGCATGGCACGGGCCGGCGTGCATCCCGACGATGTCGACATCGTGATCAACACCCACGTACACGGCGATCACGTCGGCTGGAATACGCACGACGTCGACGGTGAGTGGGTTCCGGCCTTCCCCAACGCGCAGTACCTGATTCCGGCGGCGGACGAAGCGTACTTCGGCCCCGGCAACAACTACGCCGACGGCCGCCGCCCCGACGACGAATTCATGTACGAGGACAGCATCGCTCCCGTTCATCGCGCAGGTCAGAGCATCCTGTGGGAGAACGCCTACCGCATCGACGAGAATCTCACCCTCGAGTCCGCCCCCGGTCACACTCCCGGTTCCTCGGTGGTCCGCCTGGCATCGGGCGGCGACCGGGCCGTCTTCGTCGGCGATATGGTGCACAGTCCCATGCAGCTGCTGCACCCGTCCTGTAGCAGCTGCCTGTGCCTGAACCCTCGGGAAGCCGCGATCACCCGCCGCCGAGTCGTCGAACGTGCCTCCGACCAAAGGGAATTGGTGATACCCGCCCATCTCGGCGGCTCAGGTGCGGTCGAAGTTCGCCGCGCCGGAGCGGGTTTCGCGCTCGGCGAATGGGCGGCGATGAGCGAACCGCGCTGAATCACCAAGTGCGGCAGAGGGCGCGAAACCGTTGACCACAGCGCTATCTCGATGGATCAGCGCGAATGCTGTTGCCGCGTTGCGACATCGGAGGATTCGCGGGATCAGGCGCCGGCAGGCCTGTCGATTCCGGACAGTGCGTACTCCACGGCCTGCGCGGGGGAGTGCGCCCGGAACGATGGATCCGGCACCGGGTTTCCGGTGCTGTCGAGCAGTTGCCAGCCGCCGAGAGTGACCACGCGCGCACCTCGGCGGTGCGCGAGGGCGAATTCGGACAGTGTGCCCCAGGAACCGCCGATGACGATCACCGCGTCGGCCGAGGAGACGATGACGGCATTGCGTGCCTCGCCCATATTCGTCCGGATCACCGCCGACACACCGGCGCAGACCGCGCCCGGATCGTCGTCCGGCCGGATCCCGATCACCAGGCCACCGGCCTCGCCCGCCCCGGCGGCCACCGCCGCCATCACCCCGGTACCGCCCCCGCACAGCACGGTCGCCCCCGCCTCGGCCAGTAACCCGCCGACGACCAGGGCATTCTCCGCCTCGGCAGCGGTGCACTGCCGAGGACCGCAGACGGCGACCTGGATCGCGGGCACGGCCTACTCCTGCGCGAGGTAGCGCTCGACGCTGGCCACCTTGGCGGTCATCGCATCGCTCACCCCGGGACGCACGTCCGCTTTGATCACCAGGCTGCACCGGGAGGAGACGGCCATGACGGCGTCGGTGGCCTGCTTGATCACGGCCATGACCTCGTCCCACTCGCCTTCGACGGTGGTGTACATGGCGGTGGTCTCATTGGGCAGGCCGCTTGCGCGCACGACGCGCACCGCCTCGGCGACCGCGCGTCCGACTTCCTCGCCGGACCCGATGGGCGTGATGGAGAAGGCGGCGATCACTGCCGGGCCTCGGCCATCGTGCGTAATGTCGCCACCCGGGATTCGAGATAGTGCAGTTCGGAATCGTCCAGCACCTGGCGCTGAATACCCGTGGTGATGGCGAACGCGGACTGGTGGTGATCGTCGATCACGTCGACGTCGATGTCCACGGCGGTGTAATCCTCGGCGCCCGGCATCGGATCGGCGAGCACATGCGCCCGGCCCCGTGCGCACAACGCGACATTGCCGCCGCCCAGAATCAGCAGCGCCACCTCGGGACGCGCCCGCAACCGAGCCAGGGAACCACGATCGGACTTGAGGCTCAACAGGATTCGGCGATCTCCGGCGCGCACCGGCCAGGAGACGGGGATGGCGTGCGGAGCCGGGTCGGTCGTCACGAGAACCGCGATCGTGTCCAGCGGCCACTCCGGCAGGACGTCGAGTTCGGGATGTTCGGTCGAGGACTCGTGACGTTCTCGGGCTCCGGTTACCATCTCTGCTCACCTCACGGTCGGCTATGCGGCGGGCTGTGCCACAGTTAGCAGTGTAAGCCGTTGCGCCGCATGACCGCTGGCCGCGCACACCGGCTGCGGTCCGGTGGTATGCCTATCCTCAATTCATGACCGAGCGGTATGTGCGCCTGAGCCGGCCGCCGAACTTTCGCGGCGTTTTCGTTACCGCTGTGAAAAATGCGTTCGGACCTGCGCGGGTATGGATTGACTAATCGGTCTCGTTCGTTGCATCATTCGTAACAGTTCCTCGTCGAGTCGAGGTCTGGAGAGTTACCGGCCGATGGCCGCCCGGTGAAGTTCGCCGATGCCGCCACGCGTGGTGCATGCACGCGATGTCGGCGGTCGGCACAGCAATCAGCGACGCTCGAATGCGTCCGTCCGTGAGTGAGGTGAGAACGAATGGAATTGCGATCCTCTCGCCATCGGTTATGGGCAGCCTTTCCGAACAGTCTCACCGCGCCGGGACGAATTCGGTTTCTTCCCTAGCGCACAACGGTTCCGCTAGCCCTCCGCCGTCCAGGTGGAGGGCGCTGTGTGTTTGTAGTTCAGGGGTGTGAATGCCCGTATTCCGCCGGTTCGCCCGGCACGGGCCGATGTGGAAAACAGGAGATCGACGATGACGGAATTCGATGCAGTGGACGTGACCGGGTGGACCGACGGCCCCAGCGCGGTGCGCAATCTGTCGGTATCGGCCGCGGTGATCGACGATTTGCGTTATCTGCGTGGTGAATTCGCCGCGGCGGAAGTGCCGTACCTGTTGGTGCGCGATGCGGCAAGTAGGCCGGTGCTGGCCGTGGACTCGACGTATCGCACGGCGTTGCGGCGAGTGCTCGGAGCCTCGATGATCGCCGGATTCTCCTGTAACGAGTTGCGGCACAACGTGGTCAGGCTCGGCAGAGACGCCGATCCGGCGCATCACGTCGATATCGAGCTGTGGGATCACCACGGCGATACCGTCGAGTGCCCGCGTCCGAACGCGTTGACCCGCACCGTTTTCGACCTCGCCGATGTCACCCGCAGCACGGTCCTGCTGTTCGATACCAGCTGGCCGACCCTCGACGGCATGTTCGCGCCGCATCCTACCGACGTCGGCTTCGACATCGATATCGTCTACTCCTGGGTGGACGGCGCCGATCCCGAATTCCGTGCTCGCCGTGCGGGAATGATGGCACAGGTCGTCGTGGGTGAGGGCGATGCCGCCGATGCTCGCATCCGTCAGATCGACGAGCTGCGGTACGCGCTGCGCTCGGTGCACAAGAACGCGCCCTGGATCCGGCGTATCTTCATCGCCACCGATTCGGCCGTGCCCGCCTGGCTGGCCCAGGATCCGAAGGTGACGATCGTGCGCGCGGTGGACCACTTCTCGGATACCGCCGGGCTGCCGGTGTTCAACTCGCACGCCGTCGAATGCCAGCTGCACCACATCGAGGGCCTGTCCGAACACTTCCTGTACTCCAACGACGATATGTTCTTCGCCCGCCCGATCCGGCCTTCGATGTTCTTCACCCCGGCCGGGATCAGCCGCTTCATCGAGGCCGGTACGCGGATCGGTCCCGGCGCCAACAACGAGCGGCGCAGCGGATTCGAGAATGCGGCCCGGGTGAACCGGCAGCTGCTGGCCCGCCGCTTCGGGCCGCTGATCACCCGGCATCTGGAACATACACCGGTTCCGTTGCGCCGCAGCGTGTTGCACGAGATGGAACACGAGTTCGGCGCGGATTTCGCGCGAACCCGGGCCAGCCGGTTCCGTGCGGCCACCGATATCTCGGTGACCAATTCGCTGTATCACTACTACGCCCTGTTCACCGGCCGGGCGGTACCGCAGGAGGCGGCGAAGATGCGCTACGTCGACACCACCAGCCACAGCGGCCTGAGCCTGCTGCCGACCCTGGCCCGACGCCGCAACGTGGACTTCTTCTGTCTCAACGACGGCAGTTTCCCGGAGGTCGCCGAAGCCGAACGGGTCCGGGCGGTCTCGGAATTCCTTCAGGGCTATTTCCCGGACCCGGCCCCGTGGGAACTGATCACCGACGACGATCCGCTCGCCGCCCTCGAACCCGGTGCGGCATAACCGGATTCGATTATTCATCGAACTCGGCGGCGGGCACGGGCATCGGCTCGCCGAAGCCGGGACGCACCCTGGGTGTCACCCGTGCGTGGGCCGGTCGCTGCCCGGCCGGCTCAGCGATTGCACGCCATCGTGTCGGGCAGCCCCGGGCCGTGGCTCAGGGCACCGCTTCGCCGTCGACCTCCGGCGTCGCAGTGCGGCCGGGCAGGACGTGCGGGATGCGCCCGGCCTCCGGGATGACGATCCCGGCCTCGCGTAATCGCTGCGCCGCTTGCTCGGGGGTGACCGGGCGCCCGACGGTCGGGCCGTGGTCGAGCGGGACCACCGAATGTACGACCGTATCCGGGTAGACGTGCACGTAGTTGAAACTCTGCGCGCCGTCGCGGCCGCGCTGACCGCCGTCGGTGACGGCCAGGTCCTGGCTGTAGCAGGCCGATGACGCCACCGAAACCGGAATTCCGGCGAAGGTCGCGGTGGTCGAGAAGTGCAAGTGACCGGCGAGGATGGCGCGCACATCGGTGCCGCGCAGGACCTCGGCGAGGCGGCGCTGGTCACGCAGTTCCACTGTGACGGCCAGATCCTGAATGCACGGCACCGGCGGGTGATGCATGGCCACGATACTGCCGAACGGTGCGGGCTCGGCCAGAACCGAACGCAGCCAAGACAATTGCGCGTCGGTGAGCTCACCGTAGTGCTCACCCGGCACCGTCGAGTCCAGCACCACTATGCGAAGTCCGTCCACGAGGTGCACTCGATCGAGGGGTTCGGCCGAAGCGGACTCGTCGAGCAGGTGCTCGCGCAGTGCGGCCCGGTCGTCGTGATTTCCCGGCACCCACACCACCGGTGCGCCGAGCTGTTCGGCGAGCGGTTCGACCAGTGCGCGCAGCCGGTCGTAGGCGTCCGGCTCACCCTGATCGGTCAGATCTCCGGTGAAGACGATCGCCGCGGGGGTGATCCGGCTGGCCTCGGCCTGGGCGAGCAGCCCGCGCAACCGCTCGACCGCGTCGACGGCGCCGTAGAGCGCACCGTCGCCGACCAGATGGGTATCGCTGAAATGGAACAGAATGTGGTCCGGTCGCGGATACTCCGCGACTCTGTTGCTGGGCACCGGACTCCTCCCCGCGCTCGCTCGTCGTCGTGACGGGCACTGTGGCTTCGTCCTCGTTGCCGAGAATAGCGAAACCCGTCCACTCCACAGTGCCCGTGCCCGGTGACGACATGCTTACGCGCAGATGAGAACTTCGACTCAGCCGTGCCCCGGAAGGCTATCGGCCAGCAGCCGGGGCTCGGCCTGCTCACGCGTGTCCAGATGCGCGAAATACCGGCGCAGCATCAGTCCGGCGGTCGTCGCGAGACCCGTGGCCAGACCCCACCAGACCCCCGCCGGGCCCAGTCGCAGCGGGAAGGCGAGCAGCAGTGCTGTGGGCAATCCCACAATCCAGTAACCGATCAGCGACAGCCGGAATCCTGCCTTGGTGTCGGTCATCCCGCGCAGCAGTCCGTTGCCGATGTTCTGCGCCGCGTCGAAGAATTGCAGCACGATCGCGATCAGCAGCAGGGTGTGCGCGAGATGGATGGTGGCGTGATCACGGCTGGTCAGGAACGGGCGCAGCACGATGTCCGGCATGACGACGTACAGCACTCCCACCAGCCCCGCGACTATCGCCGCATGCCGCAGCGCCAGCCAGGCCAGGGTGCGAGCGCGCCGGTACTCCTCGCGCGCCGCAGTCCGGCTGACCAGTATCGACGCGCCGTGTGAGAGCCCCACCGCCACCTGGAACACGATGTACACCAGTTGATAGACCACGTTGTGGGCGGCCAGCGCGGCCGGGCCGAGGGTGCCCATCACCAGCGCCAGCACCGAGAACAGGCCGGCCTCCGAGCCGTAGGTCAGCGCGATCGGCGTGCCGAGACGCAATTCCGCCATCACGGTCGCCCGGCGCACCGGCCACGGCCGCAGCGGCAGGGTCGCGCCGAGTTCGTCGTCGTGGTGCACCATCAGCCAGAACGCCACGAACATCAGCAGGAACACCAGTGCGGTGGCCACCCCGACACCGGTGAGGCCCATCGCCGGAATGCCCGCCCAGCCGTGCGTGAAGGCAAGGGCCGCAACGAGATTCAGCGCAACCGAGCCGAGGGTGACCAGCAGCAGCGCCTGCGGCCGGCGCATGCCGACGGTGTACTGCCGGATCACCTGGAACCACAGGCACGGCAGCAGGCCGGGCGCGAGCGCCACCATCATCGGCCGGGCCTGGGCGAGTACCGCCTCGTCCTGGCCGAGCCAGCGCAGCGCCCAGCCCAGACCGATCAGCACCAGCCCGCCCAGAATGCCCGCGACGGTCGAGATCAGCAGGCTCGCCCGGACCACCTCGCGAATCTCGGTGTCCGCCGTTGTATTTCGCTTCTCCGCCCGGCTGACCACGGTCGCGACCCGATTACCGGTCGCGGTGATCAGCCCGACGCACATGGTTCGGATCTGGTTGAACAACACCAGTGCCAGCCCGCCGGCGGCGACCTGGTTCACGCCGAATGAGCCCATCAGGGCGATATTGGTGGTCGACACCGCGACCTGGGCCAGCTGTGTCATGGCGATCGGCGTGGCGAGCGCGGTCAGTTGCCGCCCGTCCGACCGCACCGTCGTGTTGCTCATCGTGCCGCCCCATCGGTGAGAATTGCATTCTCACTTAGGTATACCTTACTTCCGCGGTAACTTGGAAACCGTGTTCTCGTCGCGGCGCTCGGGTGACTCGGCCGGGGCGGCGGGAGCGGTGGTGAGATCATCGCGCGCCCACCAGATTCTCCGTGGCCGCGGGGGCGTAGCGGTTCAGGAGAGTTATCACCTCGGCCTCGGCCGATTCGTCGAGCAGGTCGCGCTCGCTCATCCAGGCATCGTCGAAGACCGTGTCCAGGTACTTCTCGCCGCCGTCGCACACGATGGTCACCACCGTGGAGCCCGGCGGGAACTCCTCGAGCCGGGTCAGCGCGGCGTGCACCGAACCGCCCGCCGAACCGCCGATCATGAGCCCGAGCTTGCGCGCGACGGCGCGGGCGGTGGCGAAGGCGGCCACATCGGAGACCTTCAGACCCTCGTCCAGCAGTGAATAATCCACCGCGGTGCCGATCGTCGCGCCCGGCGGGGTGCCGGTACCGGACTGCCAGTACGGACCGCCCTGACCGCCGAAGGCGATCGATCCCTCCGGCTCCACGCCGATCACCCGCGCCGGGCGGCCCAGCTCGCGCAGCCGCCGCGCGGTGCCGAACAGCGACCCGCCGGTGCCGACTGCCGACAGCAGGATGTCGACCCGTTCCAGATCTTCCAGCAACTCATCAGCGACCGCGTAGTAGCCCAGGGCGTTGGCGTCGTTGTTGTGCTGTTCGGTGAAGTACGCGTCGGGCCGGGCAGCGGCCATCTCCTCGGCGAGATCCTCCCGCGCCGAGGTAGCGAGGCCGGGTTCTATGCCGTCTGCGCGGGGGCCCTGCGTGGTTACGCAAGCTGCCTCCTCCGGGCCCTGACCGCCCAGACGGGCGTCGCCGGGGTCGGCGACATACACGAGTTCGGTTCCCATGGCTCGCATCGCGCGCAACTTGTCCTTGCAGGCGTGGTGGTCGACGACCGCGGTGAAGCGATACCCACGTTCGGCGGCCACCACCGCCAGTCCGAGTCCGGTATTTCCCGATGTGGACTCGATAATATGCCCGCCATCTCGCAGCAAACCCCGGCGCTCGGCATCGAGCACCATTTCGCGGGCTATCCGGATCTTGGCCGCGCCGGTGGGGTTGAACTGCTCGAGCTTGAGTAACAGCCGGGTACCGGCCGTGGTCGCCGCCAGTTCGAACAGCGGTGTGTTGCCGATCAGGTCCGTCACACGCGTGACGAGCGGCATTCGGGTCTCCTCGGTCCAGAGTGCGGTGAAATGTTGCGAAGGAATCTGCCGGGCGCTCATCGAGCGTCGAGCGTCCAGCGGAACCGCCCGCCGGACGTGCTGTACAGCACCACTTTCGGCGGTATCGGTAGCTGGTGGAACGCCGACTCGTTCGAATCCATCTGGTAGCCGGCGGTATTGGGGTAGACGAGCAGATCGTCGATCTCGGCGGCTCGGGGCAGCGGGATGCGCCGCCAGCTGAGCATGTCGGATTCCAGGCAGGTGGCCGCGCCGACGCTCGCCGGTGTGGGGGCGCCCGGCCGGGTGGGCCACAGCGCCGGATCGGGTAGGTATTCGCTGTCGAACCATTGCTCGGACAGGCTCAGGCTGGTCCCGTCGACGGTGAGCAACTGGTACGAGTCCCCCTGCGCGGTACGGGTTTTCACGCCCTGCACTCGAAAGACGCTGCTGCCGGCTCGATCGAGCAGGGCGCGTCCGGGTTCGATCGCGAGCCGAATCTCGTTCTCGCGCAGGCGTTGTGCCAAGTTCCGGTGCCGCAGAATCGCGCGCAGCATGTCGGGGCCGGGACAGTCGGTGTGATACGGGTAATAGGAGCCGAACCGCTTGTCCGCGTGGAAGTGTCGTGCGTCCGAGTCGGCCAGGAAATCCCGCCAGGCTGGTTCGCTCAGATAGTCCACCGCGAATCCGCCGCCGATGGAGATGGTGCTCGTGCGATGGCCCTGTTCGCGGGCGGCCAGGCACCGGTCGACCAGTGCGGCGGCCAGCTCCGCTCGGGCGATCGGATCGTAACCGGACAGGTGAAAGCTGAAGCCCGACAGGGCGACCGGGCCGAGGTCGGCGCGACCTAACGCCTCGTCGAGTTCGGTGTCGGTCATGCCGAAGCGGCTGTTCGATCCCGGCGGCAGCATGCGCAGCAGCACCCGGGCGGGCAGGCCCGCGCGCACCAGCTCATCCAATTCGCCCGGCGCGTCGACGGCGATCAGCGCGCCGTGCCGCGCGGCCAGCCACAGCAGCTCCGCGGACTTGGCCGGGCCGGTCACCATCAGGTCCTCGCCCCGGATGCCCTGTGCCAGCGCGGAACTCAGCTCGCCGGCGCTCGCGACATCCACTCCCGCACCGTGTTCGGCGCAGGCGCGAACCACGCATGCCGCCTTGTTCGCCTTCTTGCCGTAGTAGATCGCGCCGTCCACACCGGCCTGCGCGAACGTCGCGTGAAAGCCGTCTATATTGTCGCCGACCCGTTCGGGATACATCACGTGGAACGGCCCACCGACGGCGAATGCGATGTCCCGCAGCAGATCCGGGTCGGCCAGCAGTCGCAGTTCCCATTCGTCGCGATGGGCGGGCATCGCCGGAGCGGCGATCGGGCTCGTGCGCACCGATCCGGCCGCCGTGCCGATGCTCAATCCCACAGAGCCACCTCCGTACCGCGTCCGTCGGCGATCGCCCGTTCGGCGAGGGCGTGCGCGACGGCGATATCGGTGAGTACCAGACCGCTGTTGTAGACGAAGATGTGCTCGTCGTCGCGGGTGCGGCCCTCGACGCGACGGCTCAGGATCTGCGGCAGCTCGGCGTCGACGCCGCGCAGCCGCCCGTCCGGGCCCGCCATATCGGTTCCGGTGAGCGCCATCTGCTGGGCGCTGGTCGCGATCACCCGATCGGCGTCCACGAGCGTGGAGGGGGCCAGGCCGTAGCCGACCAGCACCACCGTGGAACCCGGTGCCAGATCGCTGGATTCGAGTGCGACCGAGGTGCCCGGACCGGCCGTGGCCAGCACGACGTCGGCGCTGCGGGCGGCCTCGCGCGGATCGGCCACATCCTTCAGCTCCAGCCGCGGATCGTGGGCGGCGAGGTACTCGTGCACCGCCTTCAACCCTTCCGGGTGAGTGCCGTAGAGCATCAGCTTGTCCAGCTGCGGATTGGCGGCGAGCAAGTGCGGCAACGCGTTCCGGCCCTGGGTGCCGGTGCCGATGAGCAGTACGCTGCGCGCGCCCGGACGGAGCGTCTCGCGGACCAGCAGCGAGGAGACCGCCGGGGTGCGCAACGCGCCGACCCGGGCGCAGTCCATCATCGCGATAGGCATACCGGTCGCATCGTCGTACAGGGTGATGGTGGTGTAGTAGCGCTTGGTGCTGCGGTCGTGGCTGGGATCGAATTTGTACGAGGTCTTCATCGCGACCACGCGGCGCCGGCCGTCCCGGCCCAGCATGGCGTACGCCACCGACCAGCCGTCCGGATGCGCCACGCTGAGTTTGCGCGGGTTGTCCGACTCCTGTGCTGCCAGAGCCAGATACGCCTCCTCGACCGCGCGCACCACCGCGACGGGCGTGATCGGAACGTCTGCCAGGTCGCTGCGGCTGAGCACACGCAGCGGTGTGGTTCGGGTACTCACGACAATCCTCGGTTCACTGGTCGTCTGCGGCCTCTGTCTGCCCGTGGGCTCGTGTCCCGCGGGTACCGGCCCTCCCGGCGAACGGGGTGACCGTACGTTGTCCATAGCCATTTTCCGCCGACTCGGCGGCCGGGCGATCGCGCGCCAGGCGCACGTTCACCCGTTTGAGCCAGCGATCGGTGCCGTCGTAGCGCGGCGTGAACGGCACCCGGCCGTGCACCACGACGTCGTTGTCGACCAGCAGCAGCTCGCCTGGATCCAGAACCGCTGTGTGGCAAACCCTTTCGAGTTCCGCCCCGAGATGGTCGTAGGCGCTGCGGAATTCGTCGTCGGCGTCGTCGAGCGGGGTATAGGCCGGGTCGTAGCGCAGTGTGGGACGCGACTGGTCACCGCCGACGGTGGCGACCGGTGCGGCGGGATAGCGGTGAAAGTCGGTGCCGTAGGACACATCCGGCAGGATCGGCAGGCGCGGATGGGCGAGCCGGTGATGCTGTTCGCGGCTCAGGCGCACCTGGCGGACCGAGGACACCGTCGTGCCGACCCGGTCCGGATTGCGCAGGCATCCCAGCATGAGCAGATGCGCCCGCTGCGGGTGGAACGCGTCCTCGGTGTGCGGGCACAGCAGAGTGGTGCTGCTCGCGCCGGACTGCTCGTGCTCGTGTCCGGGGGACGGGAGGATGTTGTTGACCAGCCGGCCGCCCTGCTGCCCGTGCCAGCCGAACGGCTCGCCCGCGCTGCGGGCCAGCAGCAACATGGTGATGTCCAGCCGGAACGACGCCTGGCTGCCGGCAGGGTCGCTGCTCCAGGCCGCGGCCTCGCGCCAGTCGCGCGGAGTCGGCCCGAGATCGTCCTCGAGCAGCGGTAATCCAGTGAGTACGGCGGCTCCGGCGCGGGTCGCGGGCGGGCGCACGGCACCGCGCACGGACTCGGGCAACGCGGCGGCGTGCGCGTCGACGAGATCGATCAGTCGCGGATCGGTGAGGGTGCGACAGGCCTCTGCGGACACGTTCGGCAGCGACCGGAATGTGATGACGATCTCGGTCGCGGCGGTGCGCACGGCGTGCGCCGCGGGCGCGGTGAGCGCGCGATGCTCGATCCGGTCGTCGGAGCGATGAGGTAACGCGGTGTCGACGGGGTGGCGCGGGTTACGTTCGCAAAGAACGTGATTCACCAGGGATTCCCTTCTGCGAGGCATGGTGAAGCATCAGGAGGACCACTCGTCTGGGAAGGTAGTCGCTTCAACCTTATTAAGCAAGCCTTACCTAATTTGTGTCGGCAAAGATAGCTATCGGGCATTGCGACAAAGCAGAGAACACCGTAGCTGATCGGTGTCCGATTCCACGCATCTGGATGATGGAGGGGTGCGTAGTGCGGGGACCGGTGGTCGCGTCGTTCCAGCTGGCGCCGTCGGCGGGTTCGCCCTCGTCGCGGCGCTGCTCGTGCTGTGCGGATGTGGTCTTGGAGAACGTCTTCCGCCGATTCCGGACGGGATTCCGCCCGGTCCGGGTGCGGCGGTTCCGGCGATCGATCTCGACGCGCCCGGACGCAGCGCCGCGCAGTTGCACGGCTGGGCCGCCGACCGGTCCGACGCGCTGAAAGTCCCCGTGATCGCTTTGGAGGCCTACGGTTACGCCGCGGCCGTGCTGGCGCGTTCGCGGCCGGACTGCGGAATCGGCTGGACCACCGTGGCCGCGATCGCGTACGTGGAAAGCCGGCACGGCAGTCACGGCGGCGCGCACATCGCGTCCGACGGCCGGGTCACCCCGCCGATCCGCGGTATCCCGTTGGACGGATCACCCGGTGTGGCAAGGATTCTCGACGAGGCGGCCACCGCGCGCACGGGCAGTCCGGTGTACGTACGCGCGATGGGCCCGTTCCAATTCCTGCCCGAGACCTGGCAGCGCTGGGGCGTCGACGCCAACGGCGACGGCGTCGCCGATCCGGACAGCATCGACGACGCATCCCTGACCGCCGCGCGCTACCTGTGCGCCAGCGGCGGCAACCTCACGACCGCCGCGGGCTGGCAGCAGGCCCTGCTGACCTACAACCAGTCCACCGCCTACATGGCCGAGGTCCGCCGCGACGCTGCGGCTTACGGTGTGGGTAGACAGCCGTGATTTCTGCCTCCGCTTCGCTCCGGCGGGTTTTCGGCGCTGTAAGGCTCGTCGTTCAGCCCTCGAGACTCGGCCTTCGGCCATGCGCTTCGAGGGCTGAACGACGAGCCCGCGCCGAAAACCTTTGGGGTTGGTGTTGCTGAACCTATCGCTTCGCGGGCGATTTCCAGCGGGACGGAGACGCTTTGCCGCTGGGGGCGTTGGCCATCGCCTCGCTTCGCATCGGCTGGTTAAGGTTTGGTTGAGGGGGTCGTCGTGCGGTCGAGACTCGGCCTTCGGTCGTGCGCTTCGAGGGGTGAGCGATGAGCCCGCGCCGAAAACCTTGGGGTTGGTGTTGCTGAACATATCGCTTCGCGGGCGACTCCCAGCGCACCGAGGCGCTTCGCCGCTGGGTGCGGTACGACTTGGTTGGTTGGGTGGGGGCGTTCGCCGTTGAGCGTGGTACGGCTTGGCTGGTTGGGGGCGCTTCGCCGTTGAGCGTGGTACGGCCTGGCTGGTTGGGTAGGACGCTTCGCCGCTGAGTGGGGCTTGGGGTGGGGGATTACCTCATGTTTTGGGTGCGGGTGGGAGGCCGCACCGGTTGCGTGGATCCGCATACGCTGTATGGGCTGCTGTGGGTGTTTATGCAGGTAAGGGGTGCTGGTGGGCATGTGGCTCGGGTGGACGTGCATCGCCTGGGTTACGCTCGCTGTCGCACGGGGTCACCGTGCGACCTGCTCATGAACGGCGGTGAGCAGGGCCGTCGTTGCTGCCGAAGGAGTGTCGTTTTCGTGGCCATCATCGAACAGGTCGGAGCTCGCGAGATCCTGGATTCGCGCGGAAACCCCACCGTCGAGGTCGAGATCGCTCTCGACGACGGCACGCTCACCCGCGCGGCCGTGCCCTCGGGCGCGTCCACCGGCGAGCACGAGGCCGTCGAACTGCGTGACGGGGGTGATCGGTACGGCGGCAAGGGGGTGCACAAGGCCGTCGAGGGAGTGCTCGACGAGATCGCCCCGGCCGTGATCGGCCTGGACGCGGTCGAGCAGCGCACCGTCGACCAGGTTCTGCTGGATCTGGACGGCACCCCGGACAAGTCCCGCCTGGGCGCGAACGCGCTGCTGGGCGTGTCGCTCGCGGTGGCCCGTGGGGCGGCGGAATCCTCGGGTCTGGAGCTGTTCCGTTACCTCGGCGGCCCCAACGCGCATGTGCTGCCGGTGCCGATGATGAACATCCTCAACGGTGGCGCCCACGCCGACACCAGCGTCGACGTGCAGGAATTCATGATCGCCCCGATCGGCGCGCCCACATTCCGGGAGGCGCTGCGCTGGGGTGCGGAGGTCTACCACGCGCTCAAGGCCGAGCTGAAGGCCAAGGGCCTGTCCACCGGTCTGGGCGACGAGGGCGGTTTCGCGCCCGATCTGCCCGGTGGCACCCGCGAGGCGCTGGATCTGATCGCCGCCGCGATCGGCAAGGCCGGTTACAAGGTCGGCAGCGAGGTCGCGCTGGCCCTGGACGTCGCGGCTACCGAGTTCTACACCGCCGGCACCGGCTACACCTTCGAGGGCTCGGTGCGCACCGCCGCGGAGATGACCGCCTTCTACAACGAGCTGCTCTCGGCCTACCCGCTGGTCTCCATCGAGGATCCGCTGTCCGAGGACGACTGGGCGGGCTGGGTCTCGCTGACCGACGAGATCGGCGACAAGATCCAGCTGGTCGGCGACGACCTGTTCGTCACCAACCCGGAACGGCTCGAGGACGGTATCGCCAAGGGCGCGGCGAATGCGTTGCTGGTCAAGGTGAATCAGATCGGAACGCTGACCGAGACCCTGGACGCGGTCGACCTGGCCCACCGCAACGGCTACAAGACGATGATGAGCCACCGCTCGGGCGAGACGGAGGACACCACCATCGCGGATCTGGCCGTCGCGGTCGGCAGCGGTCAGATCAAGACCGGCGCCCCGGCTCGCAGCGAGCGTGTCGCCAAGTACAACCAGCTGCTGCGTATCGAGGACGCGCTGGGCGATTCGGCCCGCTACGCCGGGGACGTTGCGTTCCCGCGCTTTGCCGTCGAGGGATAGTACCGTCGGAGTCGTTGTGGCGGCGGAGGTGTGAGAGATGACCGAACGGCGGGCGCGCGGCACCAGTCCGGGCGGACGTGGTGACCGCCGCTCGTCGCGGTCGGCCCACACCCGCCCGGAACGGACCGTCTCCACTCCGCCGGCCCGCACGGCCGCGGGAAAACGCGCCGCGCAGCGGCGGACGACGGGTTCGCGGTCCGAATCCGGCCCGGGCGCGCAGAAGTCCTCGCGCCGCACCGGCGCCCGGAACGCGAAGGACAAGCGCGAGCGCCGGTTCCTAGGTCTCTCCACCGGACGTGCGGTGTTGCTGGCGGCGGTGCTCTGCGCGCTGGCGCTGACCCTGGCGGTGCCGATGCGCACCTACCTGAGTCAGCGCGCCGAGGCGACCCAGCTGGCTCAGCAGCGCCGCGAGCTCGAGGAGAACGTCGCCCGCCTGCGCGATCGCCGTGCCCAGCAACAGGATCCGGCGTACATCAAATCCGAGGCGCGCGAGCGGCTGCGGCTGGTGATGCCTGGAGACACGGCGTACATCGTGCAGGTCCCCGGCATCGAACAACCCGCGGTGCCCGCCCCGACCGCCGCACCCCGCAAACCCGACCCCTGGTACACCGAGCTGTGGCGCAGTATGAACAACCCGCAACCGGCTCCGGCGGCCGCGCCGCAGACCGGCACGCCGCCACCCTCGACCCCGGAAGGACAGCCCCGGTGACCGACACCCCACCCAGCGCCGACGATCTGGAGATCGTCGCCCGGCAGCTGGGCCGTTCGCCGCGCGGCGTACTCGCCATCGCCTACCGCACCCCGGACGGGCAGCCCGCGGTGGTGAAGACCGCGCCGCGGCTCCCGGACGGCACCCCGTTCCCGACCCTGTACTACCTGACCGATCCGCGCCTGACCGCGGAGGCGAGCCGTCAGGAGGCCGAGGGGCTGATGCGCGGGATGACCGAGCGGATCGCCACCGATCCGGCGCTGGCCGCCGCCTACCGTCGCGCCCACGAGAGTTATCTGGCCGAGCGCGACGCCATCGAATCGCTGGATACCGATTTCAGTGGCGGCGGCATGCCCGAGCGGGTCAAATGCCTGCACGTGCTGATCGCGCACGCCCTGGCCAAGGGGCCGGGGGTGAACCCGTTCGGCGACGAGGCGGTCGCCCTGGCCGCGGAGGGGCGTCTGCGCGGCACCGCGATCCCGGCCGACTGGCCGAAATACGATCAGTACCAAGCGGATTCCACAGGAGGCTCGGATGGCGGCGAATGATCGGGTGGCCGCGGTCGACTGCGGCACCAATTCGATCCGTCTGCTGATCGCGGACGTCGCGGCCGGGTCGCCGCCGGACCGGCCGAAGCTGACCGACGTGCACCGGGAGATGCGCATCGTGCGGCTGGGGCAGGGGGTGGACGCCACCGGGGAGCTGAATCCGGACGCGATCGAACGCACCCGCGTCGCCCTGCACGATTATGTGGACCTCATGCGCGAGGCCGGGGTCTCGACGGTCCGCATGGTCGCCACCTCCGCCACCCGCGATGCCGGCAATCGCGACGACTTCTTCGCCATGACCGCCGCGGAACTGGGACGTGTGGTACCGGGCGCGCAGGCCGAGGTGATCACCGGGGACGAGGAGGCCCGGCTGTCCTTCGCCGGTGCGGTCGGTGAATTATCCAGTGCCGAAGGTCCTTTCGTGGTCGTCGACCTGGGTGGCGGGTCCACTGAGGTCGTCCTCGGCGACGCGACGGGGGTGCATGCCGCCTACTCGGCCGATATCGGCTGTGTCCGCCTGACCGAACGCCACCTGCACGGCAACCCGCCGACCCCGGAGGAGGTCGCCGCCGCGCGGTTCTTCGCCGAGCAGCGGCTGGCTCAGGCGTTCGGCGTCGTGCCGGTGGAGCGTGCGCGCACCTGGGTCGGCGTCGCCGGAACCATGACCACGATCGCCGCGGTAGCGCTCGATCTGCCCGAATACGATTCGGAGAAGGTGCATCTCACCAGGCTGAGCCTCGACGAACTACGCACGGTGTGCCATCGGCTGGTCGGTATGAATCACGACGAGCGCGCGGCGCTGGGCCCGATGCATCCCGGCCGGGTCGATGTGATCGGCGGCGGTGCGGTGATCGCCGAGGTGCTGGCCGACGACCTGGCTCGCCGGGCGGGAATCGGCGAACTCATCGTCAGTGAACACGACATCCTCGACGGAATCGCATTATCCCTGTCCTGAGTCCTGTAGTGGGGGAACGGTTTCCGGTTGCCGAGGGGGAGGCGGTAGAAGTTGTCCCGATCGGTGCGGCATGCGTGGCTGTGCGTTTCCCAGCTGGGCCCGAGACTGGTCGACAAGGCGGTCGGAATTGTCCTCGATCGGCCATTACGCTCATCTGTGAGCGTTCACATATGGATCGTTCGAGAAAGCATAATGTTCAGTCGGCCTCCTTGAAGTTTGACCTTGTGCGAGCAGAATGCTCATAGTCTGATCATCTTGCTCGGAAATATCGTCACAGACCCGGCGAACTGACTACTCTTCCTTCGGCGGCGGACCCGACCGGTTCGCATCCTGCGCCGCAACCGTCACCCTGGTTGCTGGAAAATTGCGTGTCATGGAAAGGTCGAATGCATGACGGAGGTGGGCCACCAGCCCGGACGGGCATCCGAACGCACCGTGTTCGGACATCCGATCGGCTTGGTGAATCTGTTCGGGGTCGAGCTGTGGGAACGGTTCTCGTTCTACGGCATGGTCACGATCCTGGGGTATTACCTGTACTACTCCCTGACCGAGGGTGGGCTGGCGCTGGAGAAGACCACCGCGACCGGCATCGTCGGCGCCTACGGCGGCGTGGTGTACATGTCCACTGTGCTGGGCGGCTGGCTGGCCGACCGGGTGCTGGGCATGGAGCGCACGGTCTTCTACGGCGGCGTGGTCGTCATGGCGGGGCACATCGCGCTGGCGGTATTGCCCGGGTTGGCCGGGGTGGGCGCGGGCCTGACGCTGGTCGCCCTCGGCAGCGGTGCGCTCAAGGCGAATGCGTCCTCGTTGCTGGGCACCCTGTACGAGAAGGGCGACCCGCGCTGTGATGGCGGGTTCACGCTGTTCTATCTCGGCGTCAATCTGGGGGCGTTCATCGGCCCGCTGATCACCGGCGTCCTGCAGACCGATCTGGGCTTCCACTACGGTTTCGGCGCGGCGGCGATCGGCATGGCCCTGGGGCTGATCCAGTACGTGGTCTTCCGGCGCAATCTGGGCACACACGGACGTATCGTCCCGAACCCCTTGCCGCGCAACCAGATTCCGATCGTGATCGGATTCGTCGTGGCGGTCGTGGTGGTGGTCGCGATCGCGGGGCTCACCGGAATGGTGAAGTTGTCCGCCGTCGCTTGGTGGATCACCGGTGTCATCGCCGTCGCGTCGGCCGTCTACTTCTATCTGATGCTGACGAGCCCGAAAGTCACGCCGCTCGAGCGGGTTCGGGTGCGTGCGTTCATTCCGCTGTTCATCGCCAACGCGGTCTTCTGGTCGTTGTTCCAGCAGATCTTCACCGTGCTCGCGGTGTACTCCGACGAGCGGATGAACTGGTCGGTCTTCGGCTGGACCGCGCCGTCGAACTGGATCGGGTCGGAGGAGCCGGTCTGGGTGATCGCCCTGTCGCCTCTGTTCGCACTGATGTGGACCCGACTGGGGAACCGGGCTCCGACCACGCCACGCAAATTCGCCTACGGCGTGATGGGGATGGGCGCGGCGTTCGGGCTGTTCGTCCTGCTGGCCGGATTCGAGGGCAGAACGGTGCCCGCGCTGCTGGTCTTCTTCATCCTCGGCGTCTTCGCCGTCTCGGAACTGATGCTTTCCCCGATCGGCCTGGCCGTGACCACGCAACTCGCGCCCGAGGCCTTCCGCGCCCAGATGATGGCCCTGTACTTCTTCTCCGTCGGCATCGGCACATCCATGTCCGGCGTGTTGTCCGACTACTACAGCCCGCACCACGAGGTCGCCTACTTCGGCATTATCGGCCTGGTCACCATCGTGGTCGGCATCGTCGTCCACTTCCTGGCCCCCGGCATCAGCCGCCTGATGGAAGGAGTTCACTGACTCCGTACCACTCAACCTAGGCAGAATTCCGAGACGGACGTACGACTTCGGTACGCTAACCGGGTCGCCCCCGTAGCCCAATTGGCAGAGGCAGCGGACTTAAAATCCGCACAGTGTCGGTTCGAGCCCGACCGGGGGCACCGCGACACCGCGGGTAGGCCGGATTTTCGGTTACCTCGCGGCGGGTTCGGTCCGCTGCTGGTCCGCGGCGTTGCCGAGTCCGGGGCGTCGGCGAATAGGTCTCGGGTGGTTCGGTGCCTTGGACGCCGCGCAGTCCGGCGGGTGAGGCTGTGGGATGCGGTGCCGCGGTGTGCCGGAGCGGTCTGCGGTGTCAGCCGAAGATCTCGGCCAGGAAATCGCGGGCGGCGGCGAAGGAGCGGGTGTCGGCGGCGGGATCGTATGCGACGCCGGGGATGGCGCCCGGTACGGCGTGTCGGTGGGTGAAACCGTGTTGCGCGTTGCCGTAGACGTTCAGCTGCCAGTCGGCGTCGGCGTTGTTCATCTCCTCGACGAAGCTCGCTACATCGGCCTGCGGAACATGCGGATCGGCGGAGCCGTGGCAGATCAGTAGCCGGGCTCGGATCGTGCCGGGCTGCGCCGGGGCAACGGTGGTCAGGCTGCCGTGCATGCTGATCGCCCCGGCGATCTCGGCACCTGATCTGGCGAGCGTCAGTGCGGTCAGGCCGCCGAAACAGAAGCCGACCGCGGCCGCGCTCGTGTTGGTGCCGGGCAGCTCGAGCAGCGTGGCCAGGCCCGCTGTTGTGCGGCGGACCATGAACGCGGGATCGTCCCGGAGCGCGGTGAGAGTGGTGACGACCCGCTCGCGATCACCGGCCGCGTCGCCGAGCAGATCGCATGCGAACACGACGTAGCCGAGCGCCGCATATCGTTCGGCCTGGCCCCGCGCGTGCTCGTCCAGTCCGGCGCCGCCGTGGATCAGCAGGACGCCCGGCCGTTCCCCGGATCGTTCGTCGTCCCAGCAATGCACTCCGGTGAGCTGGGTATCGAGATCGGAATAGGCGATATCGCGCGCATTGATGCTCATGCGCACAACGCTAGCAGAACGAAACCTCACCATAGCACGAAAAGTAAAGTGCCGCAACCGCTCCCGCGTCACTGCGGCCTGACGAAACAATCGACCGAGGTAGGCGCGAAGACCCGTCGCGCTCGCTCGCCGGGATGCGATGAGTGCGCTCCCGCACGTCCGGAACGGACGTCCGGTGAACGGTTCTGACCTGCGGTTTCGCGTCGCAAAGCGGGCGATTCCATTGCCGCTGTCGTGATCGCCGTGTGAGAGTGCCTGCGTGAAACGCCGGCAACACGATGCGTCGGCGCGCCGGAGGGAAATATGACGACCGAATTCGATCTCGACGTCGTTGTGCGATCCAGTGCGGATGGCACATTCAGGAATTACAGCATGTTCGCGATGTGCTCGGCGGTGTCCTGCCCGAACGGCCCGAGCTGTATCTGTGAGCACCGCAGATGACGACGACGGATTTTCGGGTGCGATATCCCGGAACGCGGCGATGTCGCAACATCACGGTGCTCGGCAATCAGTCGGTCGACGGGCGCCGGTACGTCTCGACCAGGACGCTCGAATTCCTGCTGGCCATCGCGCTTGCCGGTGGTGAACGCAGACAGTCGTCGCTGCTTCGCGATCTGTTCTCCGACTGCGCGTCGAAGTCGGCCATACCGACCCTGGCCTATCGTGCCCGGAAATTGGGCATCGACACCGAATTCATTCCCATGCGAGCGAGTTATCGGGTGCTGACCCCGATGGTCATCGATGCGGTCGAATTGCTCGCGGCGCTGCGGGCCGGTGACGTCCGCACCGCGTTGTGGCTCTATGGCGGCCCGTGTCTGGCGAACAGTCGTTCGCCGTTGGCGATCGAAACACGCGAGATGATTGATACGCGCCTGACCCGGGCGGTGCTGGCGACCGGAGACTCGGCATTCATCGACTTCGCGGCGACCAAGCTCGATGCGGTCGAACTGCGGTCGGGGCGGTAGCCGCTGATGCGCGTATCCCCGGTCCTCCCGAACGCGCCCGCGGTCCCGGAGCAGGCCGGACAGCCGGCCCGGCTGGTGGCGGAATCTACTGTCCTGCAACGACTCTGGCAAGGCGAATCGTACGGTGTGGACACCGCGACGACCTTCGCCCAACTGGCGGGACGCGGCATCCGCCCCGCGCCGGGGACCGCTGTCATGCTCACGACATTGCAGCGCCCGGCGCGGTCGGCGCTGCCGGCCCGCTCGCCGGCGGTGATCAGCGGCCGGCCGATGATGTACTGTGTCGGGCCCGGAAGTCGCAACGGGCAGCGTCTGCCGCCTGGTGCGCCGGACCCCGAGCCCGCGGCGCGAACCGCCGCGGCCGCGCTGAATTCCGGACCGTTCCGTTACGGCTCGGCGGCACAGACCATCGCGCGCATGCGCGCATGCGCCCGATGCGGAATCGATGAGATCGCCTTGCGCGTAGTGGCGGCGGCCGGTCACGGTGTCGACGAGGCGTTGAACGACATACGAGAAATACTGTCGGAGTGGAGCATTGCCGATGTCTGCTGATGAACGGCCCCTTCCGGAATCCCTGAGTGAATTCGCCGCGCTGCGCTGCTCGATCGGCGCGGTGGACCGATATCCGGATTTTCCGGCGGAATGGGGTGATATCGAGGCGATCGGCGAGCTGTGGTCGGACCCGACGTTGCGCGAGGCGGTCCTGCTGGCAAGCCCGGTACTCGCCGACCGAACCGCGCGGGCGCTCGAATCCGGGGAATCGGGAACTCCGCTCAAGAAACGGCGGCGAATTCACCGGGGGCTGCTCAAATACGCGCTGCGACTGAGTTCGCGCTGTACTCCGTTCGGCACATTCGCCGGTATGACCATGCTGCCGTTCGGAAATGAGGAACCGGTCCTGGCGAGCGAACATCGCCGGTTGGTGTTCGCGTCCAGGGCGCTGGGACGACGACTGGCCGAGAGCGTCCGCGGCGGTTCCGCGGTCGGCCTCGTCGCCAATCCGGCCGTGCTGGAACGCGGTGGGCGTTATGTCGTCGCGGTGATGCGCGGCAGTGCTTCGCCCCACGACGTCTCGTCGGTGCGGGCAACCGGGCCGGTCACTCTGGCCCGTGAGTTCGCCGCGACGCCGCGCCCGCGCCGCGATGTCGAGGACCGGATCGCGGCTCGCTATCCGGAGGTTCCGCGCGAGACCGTGGAAAAGCTCGTCACCCAGCTGATCGGCGCCGAAGTTCTGCTCAGCACCGCGGATGCCACGTTCTTCGACGTCGACGTGCTGGATCGGCTGCCGGACACCGAGCGGGTGACCGAGATCCGCGCCGCGATCGGCCGCTACGCGAGCGCGCCGCCCACCGAGTCGACCGCCGCCCTGCGAGCGCTGCTGAACGCCTGCGGGTCCGAGCGCGAGGTTCAGCAGGACGTGCGGGTGGACGTGGAACTCACTGCGCGAGGGGGCATTTCACCCACCTGCGCCCAGGACGCCGCCAAGGCCGCGCACGTACTCACCCGCACCGCGCTGTTCGGTGGCCGGGACATCACGCTGGACGAGTTCTGCGCGGAGTTCCAGGAACGCTACGGCTTCACCCTGGTTCCGCTCATGCGGGTGGTGGACGAGGAACTCGGGATAGGCTTCCCGCGCGGCTACGATGACCCCGGCAGTGTGCCCCGGCGTGTCGAGACTCCCGAGCTGCGTGCCCAGCGAGAGTTGCGGGGCCGCCTGCTGGAACGGGCTCGCCGCGCCGGCGCCGACACGGTCGTCATCACCGACGACGACCTGGCCGGCCTGCCCGAGCCCGACCAACTCGCCTCCGGATACGACATCTTCCTTCGGTTGCACCGGGATTCGGCGGGCCCGACCTCGACCGTTGTCGGAGCGAATTTCCCCGGCGGGGCGGCGGTGGGGCGTTTCACTCCCGGAATCGCTCCCGCGGACGTTCATGCGCGCCGGTGTGCGGCGTGGGAAACCCGGTGGTGGTCGACTGAGCGAACCGGCGGGACCGGCCTCGTCGCCGATATCGACTACGCGTGCAGTCGCGACGGCGTCAACGAAGTCGCCGCCACCGGACGGTTCTTCCCCGCCACCCTGGTGGTGAATTCCGATCCCACCGGGCGTTCCGGGCGCACGCTCGGCCTGGCCGACATTCATCTCGGCCTGGTGGGCGAACGCGTGCGCCTGTTCCTCGCGGACGGGACCCCGCTGCGCTGTCAGCAGCTGAACATGGTGGCGGTGGAGACCAGCGCCAAGGTGGTGCGGTTGCTTCGGGACATCTCAAATGACGGAATCGTCCGGCCGTACTGGGGGTGGGGAGATCCGGACGAGACCCTGCATTATTTCCCCGAGGTCCGCTACGGCGGCGTCGTCATCGCCGAACGACGGTGGCGATGCCCGGAAGCGGTTGCCGCCGAATCGGATACGGTGGCCGCCTGGCTGTCGGAAGCGGGTGTGGGCCGGTACCTCCTGGTCGGCGAGATGGACAATCGGCTGCATCTGGACACCCGCCACCCGCTGCATCTCGATCTCCTGGCGGAGGAAATCGCCAAGGGGCGCCGCTGGGTTCACCACGCTCCCGATCCGCAAGCGCTGGGTGTGGTTCGCGACAGCGCGGGGCGGCGGCACGCGACGGAGATCGTCGTCACCGTGGCGAGTTCGACCGAGGCGGTGAAACCGCAACGGGCCGTGCGGTATCCGGTATTCGACAGTCGTTCCGACGCCCTGCGTCTGCTCGCCCCTGGCGGGGAGTGGACCTATCTCACCGTGCGGCTCGCCGCCACGCTGACCGATCGCGTGCTCACCGACTTTCGTGCCGCGGTTCCCGAACTGGATGGGCAGTGGTACTTCGTCAGGTACCGGGAGAACACCAGCGGGCAGCTCAGACTGCGGATACGCCGGCCGCTGTCCGAGCTGGATCGCGCGTTCGAGTGGTTGACCGAGGCCAGGCTCTCGGGCGCGATCGGCGAATTCTGCCTGCCGATCCATCACCGCGAACTGGAACGATACGGCGGTGTCGGCAGCAACCCGAGCTATGAGCGGTTGTTCTGTCGCGAGACCGGCGTGATCCTGCCGTTGCTGCCGGTCATGGGCGAGCCGTCGGCCGAGCGAGCCGGAATCCGCGATGGCATCGAACGGGCCGCTGGAGTTCTGTCCGGCTGGTTGACCGGTATCGCGCCCGAGGCGGAGATGCTGCGGGCCACAGTCGGTCTCGCGGTCGCCGGATATCTCGACGAAATCGAGGGGGCGGCCCACCGCATCAAGAAGGAACTGCGCGGGCGAACCGTCGCCCGTGACGACGCCAGTGCCCGAATGGAATCCGCGGTGCGCGAATTCTGGGCGGCGCCCCCGGCCGGCGCGGTCCGGACGCCGGCGATCCTGCAGAGCGCGAGTCATCTGATGTGCAACCGGCTCGGCCTGACGCGAGCCGAGGAGTTCGCGGCGATGTGGCTGATCAACACCGAGATCACGACGAAGGGACGGAAGAACGATGCCGGGCGATAGATCGGCGACGACAGCGCACTGCCCGGTCGAACGGCTCGCGGTGGAACAGGGCTGGGAACTGCTCGAGCTGTTCCGGTCGAATGCCCAGCGGGCCAGAACGATGTCGTTCCCCTACGGGTTCGACCCCGAATTCGACATCACGTGGCAGCCGCTCGGGGTCGGGCACGGCGACCTCGGACTGGCCCTGGTGTATTCGGCCGCCGATCAATTGGATTCGGAAGGTGGCTGGGATCGCAGCGCCATGGAGCACGTGCGCGCCGCCGCGGACCGCTTCCCGGACACGCCGATGGCCGGTGTCGGATTGTTCTCGGGCACAAGCGCTCTGGCCTTCTGCCTGCGGGCGCTGTCCCGCGACGGCGAACGCTACGGCCGTGCGATCGCCGATGTGGAGGCGGTGCTGGCGACACAGCTGCGGCGCGAACTCCAGCGGGTCGACGCGCACGCCGGTGTGGCGACCGATTTCTACGATGTGATCGTCGGGCTCGCCGGCGCCGTGACGTACGTGATGACCACGGCCGCAAGGGAAACGGCGCTGGCCGAACTCGCGGTGCGGGCGATCGGCGATGTGGCTGCGCTGTCGCTGGTGGATGCGCCGGGCGGATTGTGGACTCCGCCGGAGAAGGTCGGCGAATTGGAGGGACGGCTGCGACCCGAGTTGTGGGCCGGTTATCTGAACTGCGGATTCGCGCACGGGATCGCGGGGGTGCTCAACCTCCTCGGGCAGGCATGTGATCGCGGGATCGGCGGTGATCTCGTCGTCGAGGCCACAGACCGCCTCGCGGATCAGCTCGTCGAGGTGTCCACGACCCCGGCGGCGCTGGACGTCCCGGCGAACGTGCCGCTGCATCGCTTTCACGACGGTGAACGCGAATTCTCCCGTGCGCGAACGCGTTACGCCTGGTGCTACGGCAATCTCGGGGCCGCCCTGCCGTTCCACAACAGCCGGCATCTCGCGGCCCGCCACCCCGGCCTGCTCGCCCGCCTGCTGGACACCTCCGGTCGGACCCCGGAGGACATGGGCCTGGACAATCCCACCCCGTGTCACGGCACGGCCGGAAAGCTGGTGCTCGAGCGGGCGATGCTCGGCCCGGAAACGGTGCACGACAACGTCTCCGGCCTGCTCACCCAACGAAATCCGGAGCGAGTCTTCGGCTTCGACAACGTCCAGCCCAGTTGTCCGACCCTGGATTCACCCGGACTGCTGGACGGAACCGGCGGCGCGGCCGTGGCGCTGCTGTCGCTGGCGGCGCCCCCGGATGCGTTGCATGCGGTGCGCATGTTCACCGGGCGGTGGCCGGAATGAGCGCACTGATCGAGATCCGCGACGCCGGAGTGGTTTTCGCGGGTGACATCCGGGTCCTGCGGGACGTGTCGTTGAGTTTCGAGGCGGGAGACTGTGTGTCGGTCCTGGGCCGCAACGGTTCCGGGAAGACCACGCTGCTGCGCCTGATCACCGGAAATATCCTGCCCGCCTGCGGAACTGTGCGGGTCGCGGGTTTCGCGACCGATCGGCATCGGCGGCAGATCGCCGAACTGATCGGCGTCAGTATGTATTCCGAGCGTGCCTTCTATTTCCGCCTGACCGTGGAGCAGAATCTGCGCTACTTCCAATCGTTGCGAAACCGGTTCGGCGCCGGTGCGGCCCGCGAACGCGCCGACCTGATCGAACAGGTCGGCCTGACCCCGCATACCCGGACCAAGTTCATGGAACTGTCGCTGGGACAACGCAAGCGATTGGGCCTGGCGCGTGCGTTGATCGGGAATCCGCCGGTGATCGTCCTGGACGAGCCGTTCGCCAATCTGGACGGCGCCGGAACCGCTGTCGTCGTGGACGCCGTCGAACAGCGTCGCGCGCACGGTCTGACGACGTTGTTCACCACCCACGAGATGGCCGACGTGCGCGGCGTGGTCAACAAGGTGGTCACCCTCGCCGACGGCGCGGCCGCGATCACGGATCTGGGATGCGCGCACAGTGGGGGCGTCGAGCGGGTGCGCACCGTGACGGTTGTCGGATCGCGCAAGCTGCGATTCGATCCGACCCCGCTGTCGGCCAGATACGTCACGGCGGTCGATGGGCGCAAACTCGCGATCGAGGTGCCGACCGATATGAAGATGTCCGAGGTGGTCGGTCTCGTGGAAGCGACCGGCATGGCGGTGGAACAGGTGGTCGATACCCCATGGATGCGCTAGGTACCGGGCAGAAGATGAACCGGCACAACTGGTTTCGCCAATACGGCGTGTACCTGCTGCGGTTGTACTGGGAGCGGCGCACCTACCGCACGGCCATGGTGCTCGGCGGCGTGACCAGCGTCGTCGGATTGGCGCAATTCGCCTTCATGGGGACATTCCTGCAGCGCGGCAACACTTTTCCGGAGATAACCCGATACGGTGGAAATATCGTCTCGTATTTCCTGTCCGGCACCGTGTTCACCGGATTCGTCGCGGTGGCCCTGCACGGTTTCAGCCGATACGTGCAGGAGGAACAGATGACCGGAACGCTGGAATCGGTGGCGGATTCCCCTCCGGGAATCACCCGGATGATGATCTTCTCCGCTCTCACCGGCTGCGCGGCCACCGCGATCGGGTCGTTCGCGATGATGGGACTTTTCGAGGTGCTGCTGGGATTCCAGCTCGATGTCAACGTCGGCGGCGTGGTGGTGAGCCTGCTCCTGACGTTGATCGCCCTCGGCGGATTCGGCATGGCCGGATGCGGAACCGTGCTGGTCACCAAGCGCGGCGATCCGGTGACCTGGTTCGTGGTGACGACGATGACGCTGCTGTCCGGTGTCCTCTACCCGGTGGAGGCGCTGCCCGGATGGATGCGCGCGGTGGCGCACTTCCTGCCCACCACGACCGCACTGGATCTGCTGCGGGCCGCATTGCTCGGCGGTGCGAGTATCCGCAGTGTGCTGGCCGCAGCGTTGCCGCTTACCCTGTGGGCATGTCTGAGCGTGCCCGCCGGCGCGCTGCTGCTCCGCTGGGGTCTGCGCACCAGCCGGCGACGAGGCTCGCTCGGCCAGTACTGACGTTATTCTTGCGAGCACCGCCGGCCACCGGGCCGGAACTCTCGCCACGAGCCGTACAGGGGGTGTAGTGAGCCCGATCAACGTCGCGGTCGTGGACGATCAACCGCTGGTCGCCTCGGCATTCGAGATGCTGCTGTCCGACGAACCGGATTTCCGGGTCCTCGCCGGTGGGCGGACCGGACGCGATGCGGTGCGGCTGTGTCGCACCGAACCGGTGGACGTGCTGCTGCTGGACATCCGCATGCCGGATATGGACGGCGTCACCGCGACTCGGGAGATCACCCGCGCGGGCCCGCGCCCACGGGTCATCGTGCTGACCACGTTCAACGTCGATGCCTATGTGGTGGACGCGGTTTCGGCGGGTGCCGCCGGATTCCTGCTCAAAGACTGTGAGCCGCAGGAACTTCTGGCCGCGATTCGCGCGGTGCACGCGGGCGGGGCGGTGATCTCCCCGACGGCCACCACCCACCTGTTCGACGCGTATCGGCGCGGCCACACCGCCGCCGAGCAGCCGCCCGCGGGCCGGGACACCGGCACGCATCAGGCCCTGGTCCGGCTGAGTCCGCGCGAACTCGACGTGCTCGGCTTGATCGGTACCGGGCATACCAACACCGAGATCGCCGACCGGTTGTGCATCGCGGAGACGACGGTCAAGACGCATGTCCGCAATCTGCTGGCCAAACTCGGGTGCCGGGATCGGGTCGCGCTGGTGGTGCTCGCGCACGCGGCGGGTCTGGTGCGCTGAGCACTCATCCCGTGGGAGGAGCCGGACGCCGGATTCGTCCCGCCGGATGAAGCGGCGAATCCCGGTGTGCCCAGACACTTTTCGAGTGATAGTCGATATGCAGCGGATAAGCAAGAAGTTCGGTCGCACGCAGGCGCTCGCCGACCTGACCCTGTCCGTCGCGCCAGGAACCGTGTACGGGCTCCTGGGGCCGAACGGTGCGGGAAAGTCCACGACGCTGTCCATCCTGCTCGGGTTGCTACGGCCCGACGGGGGAACGCTGCGGCTGTTCGGCAGGGAGTGGAGCCGGCAGGCACTGGCCGGTATCGGAGCGTCGGTGAACGGGCCCAGCTTCTACGGGCATTTGTCGGCCCGCGGGAATCTGCGGGTGCACGCCCACCTGATCGGCGCCGGGGACCAGGAGATCGATCGCGCACTGGCGCTGGTGGATCTGACCGCGGTCGCGGACCGGCGCGCAAGGGGTTATTCCACGGGCATGAAGACGCGGCTGGCGACCGCGATCGCATTGCTGGGTGATCCGCCGCTGGTGGTACTCGACGAACCGCAGAACGGCCTGGACCCCGCCGGTATCCGGCAGATGCGCGAGCTGATGCGGTCCATCGCCGCCCAGGGGCGCACGGTATTGTTCAGCAGCCATGTGCTCTCGGAGGTCGCCGCGACCGCCGACCACATCGGTTGTATCGTGGCCGGGCGCACCGTCTTTCAGGGCACCCTGGCCGAATTCGCACCTACCGGGAATATCGAGGATTCGTACTTCGAGCTGTGCGGGGTGCGGGCATGAATCCGATGGGTGTGCTTGTTCCCGGCCTCTCCGAGGCACTGCGGTCGCAGGCTCGAATATGGCTCCACTCAACGCTTCTCGCGCTGCCGCTGACCGCGGTGGTCTACGTCGCGCTGGCGGTCGGGTTGCAAATGGCCACCGGCACAACGACCTGGACCGGTTCGCTCACCCATCTGAACATGTGGGTGGTCGCGGTGGGACCGCTGTTCGTGGCCGTCCAGACCGGTGCGATGGCCGCGTTCGACCGCCGTTCCCGGTCGGGCGGAGTCGAATTCCGTGCCGTGGCGCCCTCGACGCTGCGCACCGCCCGGTGGGCGGTGACCGCGGCGTGGTGTCTGCACGCCCATGCCGTCGTGGTGATCACGACCTGTGCAGCGGGCGTGCTGTCGGGGCAGGCGGGCACCGGCACGGCCGTCCTCGACGGCGCGCGGTTGCTGCTCGCCCTGTGGGTGTCCTATCTGGGCTACTGCGCGGTGCTGACCGTGCTCGGCGAAATCGCCGGTATGGCCGGATGCGTTGCGGCAGGGCTGGTCTTCAGCACGTTCGGCACGCTGTACGCCGAGTCGCCGAACTGGTATCTGGTCCCGCCGGCGTGGATCGTCCGCCCGGCCCTGCCGCTCATCGGTACCCACGCGAACGGCGTCGGCCTCGGCGGCGATCGGATAGCCCACGGCTGGATGGCGGTTGTGCTCGGCGTCCTCGGCACGCTGATCGTGCTGCTGCTCGCGCCCGGCGTGCGCGCCACCGCCGAAGCCGTGCGGTATCGCCTGCCCGGACCGTTCACCCGGACACGCCGCCGCAACCGAAACCATCTGCACCACAGCCCGGTTCGCGCGTTGGCGCTGATTCTGCGCAGCGCCTGGGCGGGCGCGCTGGTGGTGGCCGCGGTGCTGGCGGTCATCGTGGCGCAGCAGCGGTATCAGCCCGGCGTGGCATACGAGTTCTTCGCCCTGCTGATCCTGCCGATGGGCTGTGCGGTCCTGCCGGCGATCTGGATTCCTCGCCTGCGCAACGGTTTCCGGGCTCTTGCCAGCCGCCCCTACGATCCGCGCAAGCTGGTCGTCCGGTTGACGGCGATCCTGCTGGCCGCCGAGTCGCTGGTGTGTGTCGCGGTCGGCGCGGGTGCGGTGGTCGCGGGGCAGCGACCCGCACTCGCGGTGCAGTGCACGTTCGTCGCGGCGGTGACCGGAGCGATGCTGGTGATGCTGGGCGCGGCGGTCACCGCGGCAGCCGGGCGGTCGGCCGGGCTGCTGGTCGGCGTCGTGGGAACGGTGTTCGGGGCGCTCGTCGGCGGCAGTGGTCTGGCCGGGCGGCTCGGACTCGTCGTTCCGTGGGCGTGGGCGGTCCTGCCGGCTCGGGCGATCATCACCGTTCCGATCGCGATGGCGATCGCGATCGCCTGCGCGCTGGCGGCCCATCGCGCATTCACTCGGCGGGCGGCCGGAACGTGAAGGGCGTCAACGGTTTCGAATCGAGTATCACCAGGTGTCGACGGGGCCGGCGTCCTGGACGTCAACCGGCAGCCGCGCCGTCAAACGGACCCCGGTCGCGGTGGCGGCCACGTCCAGCGTGCCGCCGACCGAGGCCATCCGCTCGCGCAGTCCCGCCAGGCCCCGACCGGCGTCCAGGTTGTGCGGGACGACGCCCACGTTCTCGATGACCGCGACGCACTCTCCGGACTCCAGTGCCACCGTCACTCGCATGGTGGCCGCCGGTCCGGCATGTTTGATGACGTTGGTGACCGCCTCGCGGACTACGCGCAGAACGGCCAGGCGCGTTGCCGCGGGCCAAGCCCGCTGCCACGTCGTGAGCGTCTCGTCGGAGGGCAGATCGTCCTCGACGGTGATTCCGGCGGCACGCGCCCGCCGGACGGTGTCGCGCAGGTCGGTGAAGGAGTCCGCGGACGCGGTCCCGTCGTGACCATCGCGCAGCAGCCCGACCAGGTGCCGGACGTCGCCGAGGGCGTCCTTGGAGATGTCGGCGACCGTCCGCAATACCTCGGCGGTCGATTCACCGCGGCGCTCGGCGACCACGAGTCCCATGCTGGCCTGCGCCCGCACCGCGGCGAGGGTGTGGCCGAGCACATCGTGCAACTCGGCGGCGATGCGACTGCGTTCGCTGGTCCGGGCGGCCTCGAGTGCGCGCTCGTGCGCGGTGCGCACGGCACGACGGCGGCTGCCCCAGATGTACGCGGCCGACAGCACCACGATGTGGTAGGCCATCGACCACTGATAATTCTCCGTCCTGATGGCGGGACTGCCGAGACTTTCCACGATGCCCACCATCAGCCCCGCCGGACCCCACCACCAGGACCGCGCGTATTCGGTGACCGCCATCAACGAGATCGGGGCGAAGATCAGGATCGGCGGCACGCTCAGATAAACCGGCGACAACTGCGCGGTGAGCGCCATGCCGCCGAACAGTGCGCAGGTGACCACGAATGCCGGAACGGGCCGGATGCGCCGAATGAGGACGGCCGGCGCCACGCCGGTGGCAAGCACGGCAAGACCGACGTACTCGATCGGATGGCCGTGCACGGTCAGGGCGACCAGCAGCCACGACACTCCCGCGCACAGCAGCGCGATGATCCCCAGCACGATGTCCGCGCGCGGGATCGCGCGGTACGCGGCGCCCATCTTCCCCCCGGTTCCGGTGATGAGTTGTTGTCGGAGGAAATGATAAGGGCGGCCACCGATCCGGCAGCCGCCCTCACGCGTCAGCTCACTTGCTGATCGGGCATCCGCAGGTCGCCGTCTGCGCGGGGCAGGTCTGCAGTGCGCCGGTGACACAGCCGGGAGTGCACAGCGAGACGCTGGTGACCTGCTTGGCCGGGCCGTCCAGGCCGATCGAACGCACCTGGAAGTCGAGATCGAAGTCCGACATGATTTTCTCCATCAATTGTATTCGCGGAAGCGCTTTTTCGCTTCGACAACCAGCCTTCCAGCGCTCGTTCGCATCCCGATCACACCGCAATCGCAGATCTCATCCCGCGCTCTGGACCGGGTCGGACCAGGTCTGGATGCGGCCGCCGAAGTTGCTCGCCGTCACGACGCAGACCACGTTCTCGCGCTGTGCGGCATCGGCATTCGGCAGGTCCGCGGCCGTCGCCCCGACAATCGGCGTCAATCCCGGCAGGGTCCCCATCCAGGTGATGGTCGACCAGCCGATGGATGTGCTCGACGGCCGGCGGCCGCGGACCTGATCCCACTGCGGCATATCGCAGTGCAGTGACCCGTTGGTCCGGCGGACGACCGGCTTCGCCACGGGGAACGGTTCGAATTGGCCGAGCCCGCCGAAGATCCAGTCCTGGAACGCGGTCGCGTCGGCGAAGGCCGCGATCGTCGGTCCGCACGGCCTGCCGAGGGTTTCGCCTCCGAAACTGAACAGGCCCGACAGTTCCGGCCGTCCCGCACGGTAAGTCACCGCGGGACTGCCGCTGTCGCGCCAACAGGCCCCGACCGCGTGGAAGGTGCGGTCCTGGGCGCACATCACCGACTTCTCGTCGACCTTCGCCGGTGTGGCGGCCGCGCAGTCGCGCTGCGAGACGACCGTCAGATCACCCCGATTCAGCGTGTCATCGCGGTAGCCCGGATCCTCGAAGCCGACCGCTTTGCCGGTATTGCCGTGAGCGAAGAACGAAACCGCGGTGCCGGGCGCGGGACGACTCGGCGCGATCGGCAGCACGGGCACGCCGGTGACCGGCTGATCGAGCAGAATCACCGCAAGGTCGTTGCGAGCGCTGCCGGAATTGACGGTGGGATCGACCGGGGTCGGCAGGATCTCGTAACCCGGAGCCGTCGCGACACCCCGCACGCCGCGTACGATGCCGGGCTCCTTCGACAACACCCGGGCGTTGACGTGTATTCGCATCCGGCTGGGATCCATATCGGCCACACAGTGCCCGGCGGTGACCACACGATCCGGACTCACCAGCGCTCCACCGCATTCGGCGGTGTCGAACAGCGAACCCGTGCCGACCGGATCGATGGTGGCGACCCACGGCGCCGCGTTCGGGTCGGTCACGGGGGTCCCGTTCGCCATGGCATGCGCGATTCCGGTCGACGGCAGCAGCGTGACCACGGCCGCGAGCCCTACGGTGACGCGCCGACGCGCCGAATTCTTGCGGTTACCGATCCATCCCAGCCTGGTCTTCATGTATCCAGTATCGAAAAGCGCTGCGCCGCAACAGTTCCTCCGGTGGAAGGAAGTTCGGGAACGGGCTCGTCCCGCAGGAGGAGTCCGGCGGGACGAGCATCCCTCCGGCCGCGAGGCGCGCATCCCGGACGGCAGATACGCGAAGTATCCCCGGCAACGAGCGGGCTCGTCGGTGCGGTGGAACCGGAGGTTACCGCGCGGCCGGTTCGATACCGCCGCCACCTCGGCATTCGTCCGGAACGATTCATCCGGATCAGGTGTACGGTCCGGACCGCGCGGCTACGTCAGCGCATCCTCCATGATCAGCGCGCGCAGCCGCCGCCGGTCGAGTTTGCCCGAGGGCAGGGTCGGGATGCGATCGCTCGCGCAGAGGTGCCATCGAGTGGGGACCTTGTAGGCGGACAGTTGTTCGCGGGTGCGAACGCGCAGCGAGTCCAGGTCGATCTCCGGTGTGGCCGGGACGACGACGGCGCAGACCTGTTCGCCCCGAGCCGGGTCCTCGATGCCCAGGACTACGCATTGCCTTACGTCGTCGAAGGATTCGACGACGGCCTCGACCTCGCGGGGCGAGACGTTCGCGCCCGCGGATTTGATCAGTTCGCTGGTGCGGCCGACGTAGAACAGGCGAGGGTCGCCGCTGATGCGGTACACCAGATCGCCGGTGTGGTACCAGCCGTCCGCGTCGAAGACCTCGGAGCGTTCGCGTTTGTTGTATCCGGCCATCACGCCGGCGCCGCGGATGAGCAATTCGCCGACTTTCCCGTCGGGTGCGTCCGCGCCGTCCGGCGTGATGATCCGGATGTCGGTGTACGCGAAGCTGCCCGCGGTCTCGGTCAGGCTGCGGTGTACCGGAAACTGTTCCGGCACACCGGACATCGCGATATCGAGCGGTCCGTCCACGAGCATGGGCGCGCTGGACAGATCGCGTTCGCCGAAGGTGGGGTGCTCGCGCAGCCGCTGAGTGAACGCGGGCCAGCCGATCACCCCGACCGCGCGTTCGCGTTCGATGAGATCCAGTGCGGCGCCGGGATCGAGCCGGGGCAGTACCAGCAGCGTGACCGGTTCGTGCAACGCCCCCGTCGCGGCCAGGACGCCGCCGATCCAGAACATCGGCATCGCGCACAGGACGCTCGGCGTGCCCGGCGTTCCGGTGACGTGCCGGATCGCCGCGGGCCAGGTGCTGGTCTGCCGGACCAGGGTGCCGTGCGTGTGCAATACACCTTTCGGGTCGGCGGTGGAGCCCGAGGTGTGGATCATGATCGCCGGGTCCGCCGGGGACACCTCGTGTTCGACCGCGGCCAGGATCTCCGCCGGCGCCGCGGGCAGCTCGTCACTCCACTCGGTCGCCCAGTCGCGGCCGGGTCCTGCGGTCAGGATGATCTCCCGCAGATACGGCGTCTCGGGTAGTTGCAGTGCGCCGGCCGTGGCCGAGCCCAGTCCGGGCAGTGCCGCCTCGAACGTGTCGGCGGTATCGGTGGCGAGTACGCGCCCGGGCGCGACGAGCAGCTGAACATCAGCCAGCCGCAGCACTTTCCGAATCTCGGCCGGGGCATACATCGTGCTCAGCGGCACCGCCAGCGCGCCGATGCGGCCGACCGCGAGCCACCACGTCACCCATTCGGGGCCGTTGGTGAAGAACAGCCCGACCCGAGCGCCCTTGCCGATCCCCTTGTGCAGCAGGTGACGTGCGATCCGCGCGGAACGTTCGTCGGCCTCGGCGTAGCTGAGCCGCTCGTCCGTGGTCACCACATACGGTTCGGGCCCGACCGCCCGCACGCAGCGCCGAAGCAACTCGGGAATGGTCGGATCCGGCTCGAGTTCTGGACTGGACACCGGCCTATCTTAGAGCAGCATTCTTCTATTTGGAGAATGTAGTTCTAGCAAGAGGTGTGCGCGACGGCATACGTCGGTGCTTGCGGGTGCGTCCATGGACGTGCGGTGATCGCGGCGCAGCAGGGCGCGTGATCCGTACCGCGGCGCCCATCGACGCGGCCGGCGCCTCGCCGATGAGGTCCTGGCCCGCCGGGCAGGTGGGTGGCGATCGCGCCGGCCGGCGGTGGGGGTTATCGCCCCGGACGATGCTCATCGGCAGGTCTCGCGGCGGTGATCGCCCGGGTCGGTGTACTGCGCCACGACCGCGTCGGCGACCTGTTCACCGCGCGGTCGCCCTCGGCGAGTTGAGCTGCCGCAAGCGATTTCGGCGTACGCGACGCCGAGGGGCGCGGCTCGTACTCCCGCGCCCCTCGGCGAATTCCAGCGGTTCGGCTCAGTCCTCGACCAGTGCCGTTGTGGCGAAATCCGATTCGGCCAACTCTTCCAACGGCGTAGTGCCGGAACGGTTGGGCAGCAACAGGGCGGTGACGATCACCAGCACGGACAATCCGGCGGAGACCAGGAATGCCAGGCGCAATCCGTCCAGATTCGCCGAGATCGGATCCGAGCCGTGCGCGATCAGCGAGGTCGCGCGGCTGGACATCACCGTGATCACCAGCGCGGTGCCGAACGCGGCCGCGACCTGCTGCAAGGTCCCGAGCATGGAACTGCCGTGCGAGTACAGATGCTGCGGCAGCGCACCCAGGCTCAGCGTGAACACCGGCGTGAAGGCCGCGGCCAGCGAGAGCATCAGCAGGATGTGCAGGGCCAGCAGCATCCAGTACGGCGTGGTCAGCGACAGTTGCGTCAGGCCCGCCAGCGCGACGGTGATGCCGATCGAGCCCGGAATCACCAGGATTCGTCCGCCGAACCGGTCGAACACCCGCCCGATGCTCGGGCCGAGCACGCCCATCGCCAGACCGCCGGGCATGACCAGCAGACCGGTCTCCAGCGGGCTCAGATGCCGCATATTTTGCAGGTACAGCGGCAGCAGCATGGTCGCGCCGAGCATCGCCAGGAAGGCGACCGACATCAGGATCAGGCCCTTGGTGTACGCGCCGTGCATCAGCGTTCGCAGATCCAGCAGCGGAGTCCCGTTGCGCTGCAACAGGGTCTGCCGCCAGGCGAACGCGCCGATCAGTGCGATTCCCGCGACGACGACCAGCACCGGCTCCGCGACGCTGCCCTGTCCGAACAGGCTCAGCCCGTACACCAGGCCGCCGAACCCCAGCGCGGCGAGCACCACGCTGATCCAGTCGATCGAGCCGGTCTCCGTCTCCCCGATGTTCTCCAGCTTCCGCATCCCCAGCCAGGTGACACTCGCCGCGATCGGCAGCACCAGCACGAAAAGCCAACGCCAGGAAGCGATCTGCAACACCAGGCCGGAGATGACCGGCCCCATGGCCGGGGCCACGGAGATGGCGAGGGTGACGTTGCCCATCACCCGGCCGCGATCGTGCTCGGCGACCACCGTCATCAGGGTGGTCATCAGCAGCGGCATCATCACCGCGGTGCCGCCCGCCTGGACGACGCGCCCGACCAGCAGGAACGCGAAGGAGGGGGAGACCGCGGCGATCGTGGTGCCGGTCAGGAAGACGCCCATCGCGATCGCGTAGGCCCGGCGGGTGCTGACCCGCTGCAGGAACCAGCCGGTCACCGGAATGATCGCCGCCATCGCGAGCATGAACGCCGTGGACACCCACTGGGCGGCGATCTCGGTGACGTGCAGATCCGTCATCAGGCGCGGGATCGCATTGATCATGATGGTCTCGTTCAGGATCACCACGAAGGTCGCGAGCACCAGGAGCCGGATGACGACCGGCGTCCGCCGCTTCGTTGGACGAACGTCTAGTTGGGCGGACATCGGGTACCTCCGGGGCGACAATCGGGCGTTGAACGATGCGTGGCCCGATGCCGGTGATCCGGCGTCGATTTCGGTGCCACAGGAGTACGGACGGGATTGATCCCCACAACTCATCGGTCGCGCGAAAGTATTCCAGCGCTGCCGGACGGAGTCACTCGATTTTCCGGCGCCGCGCTCGGCGCGGTGCGCTGGGAGATTCGACCGACTCCGTTGCCCGGCGATAGCATGGATCTCTGGCTCGCCTACGCCGGACCTTCGACTATCGGAGCAGATTCATGGCCGCAGAGTTCTCCCGGATCTCGGGCTTGGACAGCAGCGTGGCCGAGCGCGGCCCGACCGCGCTGCGCATCGTGGTCGGGGGACAGTTGCGCAAACTGCGCCTCGCGGCCGAGGTCAGCCCGGAGCAGGCCGGCGACCGGATTCGCGGTTCGCATGCCAAGATCAGCCGGCTCGAGTTGGGGCGCACGGGTTTCAAGGAACGTGACGTCCGGGATCTGTTGCATCTGTACGGGGTGAGCGATCCCGCCGAAATCGAGCCGTTCATCGAACTGGTTCGCCGGGCCAACGAACCCGGCTGGTGGCATCGCTACGGCGATCTGATGCCCGCCTGGTTCGAGACCTACCTCGGCCTGGAACACGCGGCGCGATCGATCCGAACGTTCGAGGCGCAATTGGTGCCGGGGCTGTTGCAGACCGAGGCGTATGCCCGCGCGGTGGTCGCGCTCGGCCACGAGAACATCGAGGCGGCTCGCCGCGTCGAGCTGCGCAGGCGTCGTCAGGAGCTGCTCGATCGGGACACCGGGCCGACGCTGTGGGCCGTCCTGGACGAGTCGGTGTTGCATCGCCCGATCGGCGGTGTGAGCGTGATGCGCGCGCAACTCGAACATCTGCTGCGGATGTCGGAGAATCCGCGCGTCACCATCCAGGTGCTGCTGTATTCCGCGGGTGGGCATGCGGCGATGAGCGGTTCGTTCACGATGCTGCGTTTCGCCGAGGACGAACTCCCCGACGTGGTCTACGCCGAGCAGCTGACCAGCTCGCTGTACCTCGACCGGCAGCACGATCTGGAGAACTACCGCCGCGTCATGGACCGGGTGAGCGTCCAGGCCGAGACCCCGGACCGCTCGCGCGAAATACTGCGCGAGGCGGCCGCACAACTCTGAGCCGGTTCACACCGGACGGTTCTCCCCCGAGCGCCGGAACACCACCCACCGCATCGCGCAGTACATGAACGCCGCCTCGCAGGCCCCGGCGACCAGGCGGGCCAGATGATATTCGACGCCGAGGGCCGAAAGTGCCGCGGAAACCCCGAGGATGAACGCCAGATAGTTCAGGACGACGGCTCCGATGTACACCGCGAGCTGCGGTCCCACCGCGGAATGCGAGCGAAAGTTGAGCGTCCGGTTCAGCACGTAGCTCACTGCGAACGCGCAACCGTACGCCACGGTCACCGCGACCGGCACCGGCCACCCCAGCCCGCTCCGCAGCAGCGTCAACAGCAGCAGATCGATTCCGAACGTTCCGCTGTTGATCACCGCGAAGCCCAGAAAAGTCGGCGCCACAAGGGAATTCAGCCCGAACGGGAGCCGCGCGACCACCACCTCGCAGGCTCGGTGGAACCGCTCGACCGCCCGCGCCGTTTCCGGCTTCGCCACAGCGTGCACGCCGCCAAGCTGCCAGTGCGAGGTTGTCTGCGGGTGTCCGGCTCGCGAACGACATCTGAACTGGCGTCCAGGTCAGCCGTATCGCGGGGGATACGACCAGGTCCGGCGAGTCGCACGACTGGCGATGTTCGATGCCTTCGATGGTGAGTTCGAACACCCGCGCGCGGTGATGCCGGGATCGCGGTGGCGCGTGCGCCGCTTCGTCGAGCGAAGGTATGGGATCCGACGCGTCTCGCCGGGACCGGCCGTTGCCGCGAGGCGCTGCTGTGTACTTCGTCGCGATCGGGCCGTTCAGCCGAAAGGCGTTACCAGCAAGGGGATTCGGCGTAGGTCATCGAGGGTGTAGATGCCTGCGAGTGCACTGATCGCGCGCATGCAGACGGCATAGTCGGCGTTGCCCGGGTCGAGGTAGTCGAATGCGACGGTTCCGGCTGCCTCGAACGCGGCGCGCAGGTCGGCCGGCATGTCGGCGAGGTCGGTCTCGAGTTCGAGGTCGTCCACATCGACCCGGACGAGTTCGTCGCCGTCGGCGCAGTAGGTCAGGCTGGCGTCGGCGTTGATGGAGAAGTAACTCATGGCGGCGATCCGCCCTTCGGCCGAGAGTTCCGCTACCTCCTCGGTGGCGCCGAAATCGTCGTAGACGAAGGTCCATTCGCCGATTCGGCCCGCCAGCAGCGCGGCCGATGCACCGTCTCGGGACTCCCCGAGCGCGGCCTGTGGGAGGGACATCCTCGCCGGCTTGTGCTCCGGCAGCTCGCACGGCCGGAACAGGCGCGGCTTCGCGCCGAGTGCCTCCAGCGCGCCGGCCGGATCGAGTCCCTTGACCACGTGCACGCAGTGGTTGGGATCCTCGTCCTCCAGGCCGCTGATCCACAGCGGAAAACCTTCGTCGTCAAGCGTATTCGGCGGGAAGCCGGGCGTTGGCATAACAACCTCATCTCTTGATCGACCGGGACCATACCCGAGGGTTGTGACAAGTTCGGGCCCGTGCCGGGCGGCCCCTGGCCCCGAATGCCCCGCATTCGGCTCGATTCGCTCGGCCTCGGAAACAGCCCCGGAGGCGCGGTCCCTTCGCCGCCCGCGTGCGACGCCGGATGTCCGGCACTGTCTCCAATTGCCTTGCAGGAACGATTATCTCGCAATGCGGTTTCCCCATCGACATTGACGCCGGTGTGTGTTCGCAGCATTCGGCTGGGCGGAAGCTTGCCTCGTCATGTGATCGGGTGGTAGCCGAACGGTCCGGCCAAGGCTTTGGCGGTAGTCGACTATCCGGTCGCGTCGCTCGGGCTCCACGGTGAACTCCGCACTCGCGGCAGATCCGAGCGAGATGTGGGAAGCATCGGTGCGTCGGTGGACCGGTAGGTATCAGCGGTGATGCCGAGTTCCTCGAGCCGTTCAGGCCCCGGGCGACACTCGTGAACGCAGGTTTCGCACCGAAGCGGGCAGGAGTGGTTCGGGGTTGCGGGGGGTGGTCAGGACATACCACGCGACGAGTACCACGCTCAACCACACATAGGTGTCACCGTAGACGTGTTGCCATGCGGTCCAAGCGAATTCGCGGTTGTCGTCGCCAGGCAGCTGGTTCTGGGGACCGATCACGAAGATCGTGGCCGTGCCCAGGACCACGGCATACCAGGCCAGGGCCGTGCGGAGGGGGAGTTTGGTGGCCGCGCCGACGGCGGCCAGCAGGGCGGGGGCGATCCATACCCAGTGGTGCGACCAGGAGATGGGAGAGACCAGCAGGGTGAAGACGGCGTTGAACGACATCGCCAGCGGCGGGTTGTCGATCGCGCGGCGCATCGCCGCGACGACCAGCACCAGCAGGACCAGGCTCAGCACCAGCCACAGGCAGGTGAAGGCCGGTTCGGGGACCCGCAGACGTGCCAGGACGCCCTGGATCGACTGGTTGGTGTGGAACGCGGAACCGCTGAGCCCGGACACGTTGCCCATACCGCCGAACCAGTACCGCATCGATTCGCGCGGCATCAGCGCGAAAGCAAGGGCACTGGCGGCGGCGCCGGTGATGGCGGCGGTGATGGCCGCCTTGTAGTCCCGGCGGACCAGGAAGTAGAGAACGAAGGCGGCCGGGGTGAGTTTGATAGCGGCCGCGAGACCGACTCCGATGCCGCGCTTCCACTTCGGGCGTTCGGTCAGGCAGTCCGCGGCGACGAGCACCATCAGGATCAGATTGACCTGGCCGAAGTCCAGCGTCGAATGGATCGGTTCGAGCAGCATGCCCAGCGGCGCGGCGCAGGCCGTCGCCCACAACACCAGTTCGGTGCCGCCGTAACCCCACAGGCGTCGCGCGGCCAGATAGATCGTGACCGCCATCGCCAGTGTCGAGACGACGAAGAAACTGAGTTGGGCGGCATTCCACGGCAGCAGCGCGAACGGGCCGAGTGCGATCGCCGCGAACGGCGGGTAGATGAACGGCAGGCTGATGTCGAGTGTGGTCTTGGGCAGCGAGCCGTACATGTCGACCCCGTGCATGGCGGCCTGCACACCGAGCCGATACACCTGCAGATCGATGAATCCACGGCTGATCGGCTTCAACGGCCACGACGGAAAGACCAGCCATAGCACCGAAACGGTGAGCAGAGTCGGCGGAGCCAGCCAGGCGACACGACGCATGCGGCGCGTGGCGGGTGGCTGACGAACGGAGGCCGTGACACTAACCATCCGGTAAGAGGTTACCTGCTGTCCACCGGCCCCACCGCACCCCCGTCCGATCGATCGCACCGCTCGAGCGAGCGGGTCGGACCCGTAGCATCGGAATGGCTATGACGATCATCCGACCACGGCGCCGGACCGATGAGGCGCCGCTGGTGCTGACGACCGAGCCGCCGCGCAGCCTGTCCTTCGCCGACCAGACCGCCTTCTGGGCGAACCTCGGGGTGAGCCTCATCGGGTTCACCGGAGCGGTGTACGTATTACAGCCCGCCGGGCATCCGCAGTTGCCGATTCTGGGCGCGATGCTGGCGACGATTCTGGGGACCGTACTCGGCACCGGAATGGTGGTGGCGGCCGGTGCGGTCGGGGCGCGCACGGGTGCGCCGGCGATGGCGAATTTCCGCGGGTTGTTCGGAACGAAGCTGTCCTACCTACCGACCGTGGCCAATATCGTGCAGTGCATCGGGTGGGGCGTATTCGAGTTGACGGTCATCGCGGGCGGAGTTCTCGCGCTGACCCACGGACGGATCGCGCACGCGCCGGTGATCATCGCCGCGGGCGTGCTGTGCACCGCGATGTCGATCTGGCCGCTGCGGGTGCTGCATATTCTGCGGCGATATGTGACCGTGGCAGTGGCGATCTCGATGCTGTACTTCACCGTGCAACTGCTGCGCAATCCGCTCCCGGCGGTGCACGGCACATCGTGGAGCGGATTCTTCCCCGGGGTGGACACCGCGTTGGCCGTTGCCGTGTCCTTCGTCCCGCTGGCGGCGGACTACACCCGGCACGCACGGTCCGCCCGCGCGGCCTCGGGCGCTGCGATGCTCGGCTATTCGGTGGCTCAAACCTGGTGTTATCTGCTGGGGGTCGTCGCGCTGATCCAGGTCGGCGGCGATCCGAACCGGATCTTCGACACCTTCCTGGGCGTCGCGGCGGGGTGGGTGTTCTTCGCGATTCTGGTTCTGCGCGAATCGGATCAGTCCTTCGCCAACGTCTACTCCACGGCGATGTCGCTGCAGAATCTGCTGCCCCGGGTGGACCGCCGGCTCCTCGCGGGGGCGGTCGGCGCGCTGGCGACCGTGCTCGCGCTGGGCGTGCGCGATTTCACCGGATTCTCGAATTTCCTGGGGCTGATCGGCTCGGTATTCGTTCCGCTGTGCGCGGTGCTGGTGGTGGACTACTTCTTCGGGCGCGGTCGGCACGGCTGGGATCTGGACGAGCGCGCTCCGGCCCGCCCGCTCATGCTGCTGCCCTGGCTGCTCGGTTTCGCCGTCTACCAGCTGCTCAATCCCGGATCGGTCAGCTGGTGGGCGCGGCTGTGGACGCATGCGCAGAATCTCCTGCACGTACATCCGGGCTGGTGGTCCTCGGCGTCGCTGTTCTCCTTCGTCGCCGCGGGCCTGTCCACCGGTGCGCTGGCCCTGGCCGAACGCCGGTTCGCCCGTGGCTGAAGGCGGCGATCACCGGGTCTTCGGTATGGGAATGTCCCCGACCGCGGAACCCGACTGGCCGCCGCTGACCGTAGCGGAGATCAATGCTGTTCTGCGGGAATCCGTTTCACGGAAGAATCAGCCCGAGATCGCGACAACAGATCCGTCCGATCACCGCGATCACCCGAGTTCCGCCGACCCTCGACAACACCAACCCAAAGGCCGCGGCCCAGGTCGATTCTGGACTGACGGAGCGGGGGAGCGAAGCGGAGGAGCGGAGGAGGGAAGAATCGGCCCTTCGGGGGCCGCGGCCCGCCGGAGCGGAGCGGAGGCCGAGGACATCGAATGGCACAGTCCGCGTCCGCTGTCGACGACCGCCTTGGTTCGTTTCGCGGACGGTGCGCGGCGGGTGGTCAAGCGGGTACCGGTGGCCCTGCGTGACGCCGATGCGCTCGCCGAGGAACATTCGTTCATGAGATACCTTCGTGCACAACGCATTCCGGTGCCCGAGGTGTGGTCGTACACGGGATCGGAGTCCAGTTACGAATTCCAGGTTCCGGGCGCGGGAGTCGATCGTTATCGGGGGGCGTTCTCCTGGTCGCCGTATCTGTCGGGGGCGCACGCCGCCGCGGCGGGCGCGATGTTGGCCCGGATGCATTGTGCCGCTGCGGGTTACGATGCCCCGGCCCGGCCGCTGCGACCGCTGCAAGCCGCGCTGTGCTGCGATCCGGTCGTCGCGGTCGAACGTCACTGCGCCTCCCGCCCCGCACTCGCCGAGTTTCTGGCCCAACGCGATTGGCGTGCGGATCTGCGCGCGGTCGCCGCACCGGGCGCGGTGGATCTCACGGGCCTGAAACCGCTGTGGACGCACAATGATTGGCACGGCACGAATCTGCTGTGGCGTGGCGACGAGATCACCGCGGTACTGGATTTCGGTCTCGCCGACCGCACCACGGCGGTTTTCGACATCGCCACCGCGATCGAACGTTTCGCGATAGATTGGCTCGCACCGTGCCGAGACGAACCGGTCCGCGTCCACACCGGGCAGCTCGCCGCATTCCTGCATGCCTATCGCGAAGTCCGCCCGCTCTCCGAACGCGAACGTGCGGCCCTGCCCGAACTCTTCCCGCTCGTCCACATCCATTACGAACTCTCCGAGATCGACTTTTTCCTTTCGGTACTGCCCCGGCCGAATCGCGAAAACGCCGAAATCGCTTATCGCAGCTATTTTCTGGGACATCTGCGATGGTCGGCATCGGCTCAGGGCCGGGAATTCCGAGCGCTGCTCGGCGAACTTTCGCGCTGAGCCCGCAGCCGGGCAGCAAACCTGGGAATACGGACCACACCGGCTCTGCTAAGTTCGGGCCTCATGTGATCGTGTCGCGGCGGCGGCGCAGAGGGAGGTAGTGACGTTGGTTGACCAGCCAGAACAGCGGGGGACCTCGAGCGCACCGGCCGGGCGATGGGCGGCGCTGATCCGCACGAAATCGGTCGAACAATCGATCCGCGACACCGACGAACCGGATTCCAAGCTCCGCAAGGACCTCACGGCCTGGGACCTGACCATCTTCGGCGTGGCCGTGGTGGTCGGTGCGGGCATCTTCACCCTCACCGCGCAGACCGCGGGCAGCGTCGCCGGTCCGTCCGTCTCGCTGGCCTTCGTCTTCGCCGCGATCGCGTGCGGGCTGACCGCGCTGTGCTACGCGGAATTCGCCTCGACGGTTCCGGTCGCGGGCAGTGCCTACACCTTCTCCTACGCCACCTTCGGTGAGCTGGCAGCGTGGATCATCGGCTGGGACCTGATCCTGGAATTCGCCCTGGCCGTCTCGGTGGTGGCCAAGGGCTGGTCGCAGTATCTGGGCGAGGTGATGGGCTCCTACAGTCCGGTCGCGCAGTTCGGCTCGGTGTCCTTCGACTGGGGCGCGGTGCTGCTGATCGCGGTGCTCACGGTGCTGCTGGTGATCGGTACGAAGGTGTCCTCGCGGGTGTCCGCGGTGGCGGTGGCGATCAAGCTGGCCGTGATCGCCGTGGTGGTCGTCGTGGGCCTGCGGTATTTCAAGGCGTCGAATCTGAGCCCGTTCATCCCTCGGTCGAAGCCGGGCAGTGCCGGATCGGGCATCCACCAGACGTTGTTCTCCTGGCTGACCGGCGCCGGGAACAGCCAATTCGGCTGGTACGGGCTGCTGGCGGCGGCGAGTCTGGTGTTCTTCGCGTTCATCGGGTTCGACGTCGTCGCCACCACGGCGGAGGAGACCAAGAATCCGCAACGCAATGTCCCGCGCGGCATCCTGGGCTCGCTCGCGATCGTGACCGTGCTGTACGTGGTGGTCTCGCTGGTGCTGACCGGCATGGTGCCGTACACCGATCTGGCCGCGAAGGACGCGACGCTGGCCACGGCGTTCGCGGTGCACGGGGTGACCTGGGCGAAGAATCTCATCTCGGTCGGCGCGCTGGCCGGTCTGACCACCGTGGTGATGGTGTTGTTCCTCGGACAGACCCGCGTGCTCTACGCGATGGCCCGCGACGGACTGCTGCCGCGCGGACTCGCGCACACCGGGAAGAAGGGCACACCGGTGCGGATCACCGTGATCGTCGGTGTGATCTGCTTGCTGCTGGCCGGTTTCGTGCAATTCGGCACGCTCGAGGAGATGGTCAACATCGGCACGCTGTTCGCGTTCGTGCTGGTGTCCGTCGGCGTGCTGATCCTGCGGCGCACCCGTCCGGAACTGCCGCGCGGATTCCGGGTTCCGCTGGTGCCGGTCATTCCGATTCTCGCTGTGCTGGCCTGCGTTTGGCTGATGCTGAATCTGTCGGTGGAGACCTGGCTGCGATTCGTGATCTGGATGATCGTCGGGTTCGCGCTGTACTTCACCTACGGTGTGCGGCATTCCTTGCTGCGCAAAGCTTCTCGATGAGCGGCAAGTGACACCACCTGCCGCCGAGCGTCATCGGGCGGCCGGAAAGCCCTGCCGCGTCGGCGGCCGGCCCGCGCTGCGCTGCGGGACCGGCTCGGCGGCCGCGTACGCGGCGCGGGCCAGTGCGCAGGCGCGGTCGAGCTGATCGAGAATGCTCTCCCAACCGGGGTGGGCGACTTGCGTTCCGGGACTGTCCAGTAGATCGCGATGGATGCGCAGCAGGGTGCGGGTGACCTCGGCGGTATATGCGGCCGCGGCCAGCGGCGGCGGGACCGCGTCGAACTCGCCGTAGAGTTCGGCGATGCGGTCGGTGAGCCAGTACGCCTCGAAATGCGCTTGACCGTACAGATCCTCGCCGCGCACCGCGACCGCGCTGGGACCGGCGGCGCGGGCGCGGTCCTCCAGGCTGCCGACGTCGGGGGCGGTGGCCAGCGAATCCCGCAGGTCCGCGCCGATCACCCGGTACAGCAGTCCCGCCAGCATGGCATGTTCGACTCCGGTGCTGTCCGCGCCGGCCATCGCCCGCTGCCACACCTGCTCCTCGACGGCGTCGGTATCGGCGTGCAGAATCGCCAAGACCGCCCTGAGCTGTCCGTTCGTAGCCATTACTACCTGCCTCCCCGCCGTGTATTGGGCACCACACCATCCGACGGGGCGGGGGGGCCGCCCTGTCGTTTCGAAAGGCTACCTTTTAGCAAACAATTTGCCCATAGGTGCGAGGCGGCAATTTTCGAAGCTCTTCGACTAATGTGCTGATATAGAAGATCGCTGGCCGCTTCGGCGGGATTATGCAGCTTGGCTATCTCGCGTGCTGTCCGATTGCTGACCGCATCGTCGAACTCAGGAAGCGGCGGCTTCGGTCGGCGGGTACATGCGCTGCACGATCAGCGCGGCCGACAGCAGCCGGGAACCGGTGGGTTCATTCGGATCGGTACCCGTAAGCTCGGCGATCCGGCGCAGCCGATAACTGAAAGTATTCGGGTGTACGTGGATTTCGGCCGCGGCGGCCTTGCGATCCGAGCCGTGCCGCAAATGTGCGTCGAGGGTTTCCAGCAGATGCGGGCTGCGCAGCAGCGGGGCCACGCGCTCGGCGAGCCGATCTCGCGCCGCGCCCGGACGGGTGAGCTGGTATTCCAGGAGCAGATCGTCGAGCAGATAAGCGCCGGTGGGGCGCCCCAGTAGTCGTGCCAAAGTTGCCAGCTCGGTCGCCAGCTGCGCCGCGTCCGGCACGGAATCGCGTGCGACGCTGGGGATTTCGGCGATCACGACGTACGTGCCGAATCGCGCGGCGAGTTCTTCGGCCAGTGCTGAGGATGCGTGCCCGGCGCCCTCGGAACCGCCGGGCAGCAGGATCGTGCCGTGCGAGCCGTCGAAGGTGTTCAACACCGCCACCCCGGCGAGTTGATCGAGGGTCTGTTGCAGCAGGCGGATGCGTCGCCGGGTGAGCAGATGCGCCGCCGCGGCGGGGTGATCGTCGGGCGGCAGCTCGATCGCGAGGACCGAATACCGTTCGGCGAGTGCGATTCCGGCGCGAACGGCGAGCTCACCCGGCGCGATTCCGCGCAGCAGGGCACGGCACAGAGCCCGGCGCGCCTCGCGTTCCGCGTGATGGATCGACAGCTCGGCCTCGGCATAGGACTCCACGGTGATCGCGTTGATATGCATCAGCAGGCCGAGCATGCGATCGCCGAAATCCACCAGTTGATCCATATCCTCCGGTTCGCTCAATGCCACCGCTTCCCGCAAGACCTGCCGCGCCGAGGCGTGCACGGCCTCGAGCAGCAGTCGCAGCGGAAGCCGGTCCTGGGCATGGCGTTCCACCACCGGGACGATGAATTTCGCGGCCTCGTCGTGCGTGAATTCCCGCTGTTGATCCACCGAACGCAGAAAGGCGTGCGCACAGCTGTGAATGGCGGGCAGAACCTCGCGGAAATGCCCGTCCGGAAGATCCGTGGCCGGTGGCGTCGCACCCAGACCCGATGCCAGGATTCGCTCGGCTATCAAGGGAAGTTGGTCGAGCATGCGGATGGCGAGGCCGGCGCGTCGAGGCGGGGCGGAGCTGGCGTCGGACATGCCGCCGATTGTTACCGGAAACAGCAGGCCGGGCAAGGTTTCGTCCGCACCGCACGAGATTTTGTATTGCGAGACAATCCTATCCGGATTATCTGTACATATGAGGGCAGTGACAGTGCCCGGTTCCTCGGCATACATTTCGTCCCGAGTTCACGGAAGGGGCGTTATGGAGCGCACATTCGAACGTCGGATATCCGCATCCGGTCGTTTCGGCGCGCGGCGCGCGGCCGAATGTCGTGGTGCCGATCGGGAATCGGCGCCGTCTGTTCGATCCGCGGTTCGCCGGTGAGGGAGCCGGTGGTGCGAGGGCACCGGCCGCTGCGGCCCGATCGTGATCCGTTCTACCGGCCACCCGCCGGATTCGAACATCGACCGCCGGGTGCGCTGCTGCGCAGCCGCGTGGTCGATGTGGCCGTGTTCGGTGTTGTGCCGCTTCGTGTTTCGGCGTGGCAGCTGCTGTATCGCAGTTGCGATCTGAATGGCGAGCCGGAGGCCGCGGTGACCACCGTGCTGCTACCGCGCGGTGCGGCGCCGGATCGGCGGCGTCCGCTGGTGTCCTTGCAGTGTGCGATCGACGCCATAGCGCCGCAGTGTTTTCCGTCGTACGCGTTGCGGCGGGGAGCACGGGCGCTGGGGGCGATTCCGCAGTTGGAGGTGCCGCTGATCGTCGCGGCATTGGCGCGCGGGTGGGCGGTGTCGGTACCCGACCACGGCGGCGCGGGCGGGCGATTCGGCGCACCGCGCGAGCCCGGATACCGTGCGCTGGACGCGATTCGGGCCGCCTTGGCGTTCGAACCGCTCGGCCTGGATTCGAGCACACCGGTTGCGCTGTGGGGTTATTCGGGTGGCGGGCTGGCGACGGTGTGGGCCGCCGAAGTGGCCGCGCGGTACGCGCCGGAGCTGGAAATCGTCGGCGCGGTGGCCGGATCGCCGGTCGGCGACCCGGGTGCGGCATTCGTGCGCTTGAACGGCACGCTGTACGCCGGATTCGCCATGGTCTTCCTGGCCGGTCTGCGGCGCGCTTATCCCGGCCTGGAGCCGCTCGCCCGCACACACCTGCGCACCGGATATCTGGATATGCTCGCGAAAGCCGAGGTGAGTGCGACACTTCCGCTTCTCGCCCGCCTGGCGCGCAGGGATGTCGGCAGATATTCCGAGCACGACGTCGACGCCCTGATGCGATTGCCGGAGATGCTGCCCGTCATCGCGGACATCCGGCCCGGCGCGGTGGCGCCGGATATGCCGCTGCTGATCGTGCAGAGCGTCAACGACGAGATCATCGCCGTCGCCGATATCGACGCCCTGGTCGACCGCTACATCGCGGCCGGAGCCCAGGTGCACTACCTCCGCGACCGCCTGAGCCTGCATCTTCCGTTGCAGTTCATCGCCATTCCCGCCATGCTCGACTGGATCGCCGACCGCTTCGCCGCTGTCCCGGCCACCCCGGGCATCAGCACCGTTCGTTCGGTCGCCGCCACCCGCCGGGCTCTGCGCGGGCACCGCGCCATGGCCCGCCTCACCGCCCGTCTGCTCGCCGCTCGTCCGATTCGCTCCGAAGCCCCCGGCACACAACCTGTCCGGCCGATTCGGCACGCCGACCGGATTCGTCCCACCGGAACGTGACCCCCACCGCGCCGAATCGCCGGGTTCGGTGGGTTCGCGTCGCGGTGCGGCGAGCAAGCGATCAGCCGCCTCGGGCCGTCCGGCGGGCGATTTGGTGTGTCTGCCTGCGCGGCGGCTGGCAAATGCGGTTCAATAGGAGGGATCGACGAGTTCTTCCTGCATGTCCCCGCCGCATCTCTGCGACATTCGGGCGGGTGGTCACGCCAGCATCACCTCAGCATCCGAGAGGACAACGAACGTGAGCATGGTTCTCGCCGCACATGAGATGTACACGACTGTGCTTGCCCAGGTCGGCAACCCCACTCCGGAGACACCGCCGGCGGCGGACAAGCTGCTCAAGATGGTCCGGTATTTCACGTGGTTCGTATTGCTCTCCGGCGTCACGGCCGTCACCTACGGCGGCGGTAAATTCGCCTGGGAGAAGTGGAACGGCGGCTCTCTCGAGTCGCCGAAGCAGGTGGCGGGCGCGATGATCGGCGGCGCCACCGCCACCAGCGCCGGAACCATCATGAACGCCGTCATCGGCAGTTGAACGAGCCGCTCGCGGGAAGGTCCCGGTTGCGGGGGACCTTCCCGCGAGCGTGTGATCAGCTGCGCAACATGTCCTGCATCTGGGTGATCTCCGCCTGCTGAGCGGTGATGATGCCCTGCGCCAGCGCCTTGACCTCGGCGTTGCTGCCCTGGGCCGTTTCGGTGCCGGACATGGTCACCGCGCCCTTGTGGTGCTCGATCATCATCTGCAACCACATCTTGTCGAACGCCGCGCCCGACGCCTGCCGCAGCGCCGTCATCTGACCCTGTGACATCACACCGCCCATCGGGTGATCCATCATGGCCGACGGGGCCGGTTTGCCGAAGCTGTGCAGCAGATCGGCGAATTTCGTCATCTCCGGCGCCTGCGCCGCCTCGATCTTCGCGGCCAGCGCGATGAGCTGCTGATTCTGCGATCGGCTCGGTACCATCTTCGCCATCTCGACCGCCTGTGCGTGATGCGGGTACATCATCTGCAGGAACGTCACGTCGGCGGCGTCGAAATCGGTGCGGGCGGGCGCGGTCGAACTCGCCGAGCTGTGGCTCATACCCGGCATATCGGCCATCGGGGTGGTCGTGCCGGAGGCTGAACTTCCGGAGTCGCTACTGCAACCGGCGACCAGCAGGGCGACGGCGATTCCGGTACCCGCCACGGTGATTCGTGCACGTGAGATGAACATGGTTGTACTCCTGGGGAATTGCGAAGGTCTGAATCGAGGTCTCGGAAAACCCGTGTCCGCGTGCGGGTTGCACGCCGGCACGGCGGTCCGTCAGATCCGCAGAATCGACAATTCGGCCAGTGAGGGCGTCGTCCATGGCGGCGGCCGGGCATACCGGGCCGCCCAGCCGCGCACCGTTCGGGTGGACGCGTCCGGTCCGTCACCGACCCGGCCCAGAAATGCCAAGCCCAGCAGCAGGATCAGTGCGGTGAGGATGAATACGCAGGCATGCGTGCCGCCGGATATCGGGCAGCAGCCGTCGGCGCAGCCGGGCCCCATACCGTCGCCGCGCATCGTCATCGAGGTAAGGGCCGCCATCATGCTCGGCTCATGATGCCCGGTGGCGGGCGCGGCGGTCGTTTCCGGCATCGATGGCACGGCAGCCGCCGCTTCGGTGAACGTCGAGCGCTGCTCATGGGAGTCGAGGGCGCTGTGCGCGGCCATCGGCACCGCGGGATCACCGGCGGTATCGCGTGCGGTCGAACGATGCGTGATCGACTGTGCCGCAAGCTGTTCGGTCGCATGGCCGGTCGTATGGGCGGCGATGAGCACGTGCATCACCGCGATCCCGATCAACAGCGTGAGCAGACCCGCCACCCGGACGTATCCGGTGGCGAGATGTTCGGGCCGACGGCTCACGCGGACAGTGTAGCGGGCCATAGATACCCCCTGCCCGTATACCCCGGATAGGGGTCGCCGACCGCGTTCGTTGCCGCTCGGCGAGGCGAGGCTGCGAGTCGCGACCGGTCGCCGGTTCGGACTCCGCTAACAGCGGACGAAAACGGCGATGGCAGCCGCGAGGAGCCGGAAGAGCCGGGGTTCGGATGTCGGGTGGTGAGCGTTTCGCAGGATCCAGCTTCGCATCAGCAAACCGGCCTCGGCGCAGATCGGCGCACCGCGACGGACGCCCGGCTGGTACTGGTGGGGCGGATGGTGGACGGGTCAACCAAAGGGGTCGGCGTGACGGCATGGCAACGATCTAGCACACTGTAGGTGTGCACGAGGTCGACGACGTACTGGGCCGGCTGCGGCGATACCCCGACGTGGAAGCGGTGAACTTGTATGCGGTCGATGCCGCCGACCGGCTGATTCTCGATGTCGCGGCCGATGCGCTGACTGCGGCGGGCGACGGCCGGGTCGCGGTGGTGGACGACGGTTACGGCGCGCTCACGCTGGGCGCCATCGCCGCGCACGATCTGCGCGGTGTGCGGGTGCATCAGGATCTGCTCACCGGTGAACTCGCGTTGTCGCACAACGCTCGCGCGGTCGCGCTCGCCGACCGCTACACCACCCATGGCCTCGATCGCGACCTGCTCGACGGCGTGCGGGTGGTGCTGCTGCGGTTACCGCGCGCACTGTCCGGTCTGGCCGAGATCGCCGACGCCATAGCCCGTTACGCCGACCCCGAGGTGCGGGTGTTCGCCGGCGCGCGGGACAAGTACCTGACCCCGGCGATGAACGAGGTACTGGCCGAATCGTTTTCGTCGGTTCAGGCCAGCCGGGGGCGGCAGAAGTCACGGATTCTGCTGGCGCGCGGGCCCAGAACCGTCGGCGAGCCGCCGTATCCGATCCGCAAACAGCTCGGCGAACTGGATCTCGAGGTCGTCGCGCACGGTGCGGCGTTCTCCGGTCCGCGCCTGGACATCGGCACCCGATTCCTGATCGAACATCTGCCCCGGATGAAACCCGATGCCCGCGATGCGATCGATCTCGGTTGCGGCACCGGGATTCTCGCGGTGGCGCTGGCCAAGGCGCGGCCGCACGTGACCGTGATCGGTACGGATCAATCCGCGGCGGCGGTGGCCTCGGCGCGGGCGACCGCGACGGTCAACGGCGTCGCGGACCGGGTGCGGGTGGTGCGCGACGACGCGATGTCGGCGGTGCCGGACAACAGTGCGGATCTGGTGCTGTGCAATCCGCCGTTCCACGTCGGGGCCGCCGTGCACACCGGGTCGGCGATCAAGATGTTCACCGAGACCGGGCGGGTGCTGCGGCCGGGCGGGGAGCTGTGGACCGTGTACAACTCACATCTGAACTACCGGGGTGTGGTGGAGCGTTTCGTCGGAATGACCGACGTGGTGGGGCGCAACCGGAAGTTCACGGTGACCCGCTCGGTACGCGGACTCCGGGACGGCCGCCCGGACTAGGTTTCGTGCGCTTCGATTTTCCGGACGGTACAGTCTGATTTGTCCGATTTCTGTCCGGTTGGGAACTTGCCTTCCGCGCGGCACGTTGGATACTCAGAACGGCCACGATCGCCGTGGACCGCGACTTCCGGAAAGGCACGAGAACGGTGCGCACAACAAGCAACCCGATCTTCAGAAACTTGCCGCAAAATCAGCGCGGCGGAGGCTACGCGGGGTTCGGCTCGCCGACTGCCGGCGCCGCGCAATTCGACCAGTACGGCCGGCCCTATCAGCAGCCGTACCAGCAGCAGCCTTACCAGCAGGCCCCGGCCACCCGGCCGATGACCATCGACGACGTGGTGACCAAGACCGGCATCACGCTCGGCGTGGTCACCGTCATGGCGATCATCTCCTACGCCCTGACCTCGATGAACAATGGCCTCGCCGGCCTTTTCGTCGGAGTCGGCGCGCTGGTCGGCTTCGTGCTGGTGATGATCGCGAGCTTCGGCCGCAAACAGGACAACCCGGCCATCGTGCTGAGTTACGCCGCCTTCGAGGGGCTGTTCCTGGGCGCGCTGTCGTTCGTCTTCACCAATGTGAAGTTCGGCGGCGTCGGCGGGGCGAGCCTGATCGGTGAGGCCGTCCTGGGCACCTTCGGTGTGTTCTTCGGCATGCTCGTGGTCTACAAGACCGGCGCGATCCGCGTCACGCCGCGATTCACCCGCATGATGGTCGCCGCCATGATCGGTGTGCTGGTCCTGCTGGTCGGCAACCTGATCGCCGGATTCTTCACCCCCGGCGGCTTCGGCCTGCGCGACGGCGGCCCGCTGTCGATCGTGTTCAGCCTCATCGTGATCGGAATCGCCGCCTTCAGCTTCCTGCTGGACTTCGACGCCGCCGATCAGCTCATCCGCGCCGGCGCGCCGGAGCGGGCGGCCTGGAGCGTTGCTCTCGGCCTGACCGTCACCCTGGTCTGGCTGTACATCGAGATCCTGCGCCTGCTGAGCTACCTGCAACGCAATTAGCGCGAGATCGCACTGATCCGCACAACGGGTGGTCGCCGAATCGGCGGCCACCCGTTGTGATATCCGGCTACTCGAGTGCGGCTCGGCGCTCAGGCCGCCGCCTCCGCGACGAAGTCGTCCGCGTGCCGGCGCGCGAAATCCGCGAATGTGGTCGGCTCGACCCCGAACTCGCGATGAGTGGACAGGTCCACCCGGCACTCCGGCGACGCGTACCGGCCGCGGTAGATCTCCTCCAGCAGATCCACGACCTCCGGCGGCAGCCCCTCGGCGGTGTGCAGCGCGCGCTTGCGTTCGAGCGTCACCTCCTCGTAGCCGAACGTGCGGCCGGTGGCGGCGCTGATCCGAGCGGTGATCTCGGACATGGTCAGCCCCTCGGGCCCGGTCATGTCGAACGCCAGGCCCTCGATGCCGTCGGCTTCCATCATGGCCACCGCCACCCGCGCGATATCGGCGATGTCGACGGGCGCGAGCCGGCTCTGGCCGATCGGCATGACCAATGCCCGGCGCTTCGGATCCACTCCGGTGAGTGTGCCGGGCAGATAGGCCTGCATGAATTGGCTCGGGCGCAGATGTGTCCAAGCCAGTCCCGAATTCTCCAGATAGTTCTCGATCTCCAGATGCCAGCGGGTGCCGCGGAATGCCTGCGGATCGAAGGTGGTTCCCGAGTCCTTGCCGCTGAACTTGACGATATGCCGCACTCCGGCCGCCGCTGCGAAATCGATGAAACGGCATTGGGTTTCGACCATATTGCCGCGCGGCGACGAGATCATCAGCACGCGATCGACGTCGTCGAATGCGGTGGTCAGCGATTCGGCCACGGTCATATCGCCGCGCACGACTTCGACATTCGGCAGCTCGCGCAACCAGGGTGCGGCGTCCGGATCGCGGACCAGGACGCGAACCGGAACCGCCTGTCGGGCGAATTCCCGGACGACGATGGATCCGGACAGGCCGGTGACGCCGGTCAGAAGATACATGGTGTGCTCTTTTCTTGTGGGGGAACGAGATTCGATATGGTGTCGTCCGGCGCCAGATAGGGCAGGCCGACGCGCGGAAACAGGGCGGGGTCGTGGATCATGTCGATTCGCGCGATCCCGCCCGGGCCGACGGTGAGCAGCTGCAATGCGTGGGCGCGGTGAACGCCACCGTGGCCCCGGGTGTACAGGCCGAAGGCCGGTTGCCCGTTCGCGGCGGCGGGTACCAGGATCCGGCCATCGGGTTCGGTGAGCCGGGTCGCCAGAAATCGCCCGATGTGCTCGCGGCCCCGGAACCAGGACGGCACCGGCGGCATCTCGAAAACCGCGTCCTCGGTGAGGATTTCCATCAATCCGTCGATATCGCCGTGGGTGAAGGCGTCGGCATAGCGGTCGAGCAGGTAGCGCCGGCGAGCATCCTCCGGTTCGGCCAGGTCGTAACCGTTCGGTGTGGTCTTGGCCAGTTGTGCCCGCGCGCGTTGCAGTGCGCTGTTGACCGCCGCGGTGGTGGTACCGAGCAGATCGGCGACCTCGTCGGCGTGGAACATCAGCACCTCGCGCAGGATCAGCACCGCACGCTGGCGACCGGGCAGATGCTGTAGTGCGGCGATGAACGCCAACCGCAGCGTGTGCCGGGCCACTGCCACCTCCGCCGGATCCAGCTCGGTATCGGAAACAGGTTCCACCCAGGCGATTTCGAGCCGACGCGGATGCAGCGGCCCGGTCGGGTCGGTCACCGGGCCGCCCAGACCGGACGGATACGCGCGACGCGTTCGGCGCTCGATCGCCCGCAGGCAGGTGCGGGTGGCGATCCGGTACAGCCAGGTCCGCAGCGAGGAACGGCCCTGGAACCGGTCGTAACCCCGCCAGGCGCGCAGGTAGGTTTCCTGAACCGCGTCGTCGGCGTCGTGCGGTGAGCCGAGCATGCGGTAGCAGTAGGCGAACAGTTCGGTGCGATACCGCTGCGCGGCGATATCGAACGGGTCGGTGGTCACCGCGGCAACCGAGCGGTATCGAAAACGACTGTGTCGGAGGTGATCCGACCGCCTCGCACGGTGACGTGGTCGACTGCGCGCAAGCTGCCGAACGGGCCGGTGTGCATGTCGTAGACGACCACCGCCCGGTCGTCGTCGCCGAATGCGTCGATGATCTCGACCCCGGTCATCGCCTCGGCGAACGCCCCGATGGCGGCGGACACATCCGCGACGCCGGTGAGATGCGTTCGGGGACTGTCGAATACCACGTCCTCATGCAGTAGGGCGGTCACGGCCGGCAGGTCCCGCCGTCCGAAGGCTTCGATGTACGTCATCGCCACGGCGACGCTCGCCGGGACGGGACGGTACGCGCCGATCACCGTTGCCACCTGCGCTTCGGGGGCGGTGATCACCCGCGATCCGATATCGCGCTGGAACCGCCGGAAGGCGTCGAGCGCCGACAGCGCGTCGCCGGTAGCGGTCGCGGTGTGCACGAACTGCCCCGACTCTTCCAGCTCGAAGGCGGAGTAGGTCACGCCGGCGGGCTGCTCGCGATGCAACTGCGCGAATACCTCCTCGATCAGCCGCCGATTCTCCGCCCTGGCGTCATCGCGGGTTCGATATCGCACTACAACTGTTCTGTCCACGTCGAACTCCTTCGGATCTGTACCGGTCACCGATATAGATCCGCAGGGGTGCGCAAACTCATCGGCGGGTGCGTTCACGTCTTCGCCGTGCCGGTCGGGACCCCGGGCTGCCTGGGAGATCGGCTGGTCGCCCACAGTAATGTTGACGGTCGGCCGATTTGCGGGCGTGTGAGGAAGGAGTTCGGCGATGCCGTATGCGGAGGCCGCGGACGGGGTGCGCATCGCCTATCAGAGCGAGGGGGACGGATTCCCGTTGTTGCTGCTGGCCGGGCAGTCCAACAATCACCACTGGTGGGACGGCGTTCGCGAGGACTTCGACGGGTCGCATCGCACCATCACGTTCGACTATCGCGGTACCGGTGACAGTGCCAAGCCTGATATCCCTTACAGCACAAGAGGTTTCGCTGACGATGCCATGGCGGTGCTGGACGCGGCGGGAGTCGATCGTGCCGATGTGTACGGCACCTCGATGGGGGGTCGGGTGGCGCAGTGGATCGCGGCGGAATATCCCGGCCGGGTGCGGGCTCTCGTGCTGGGCTGTACCTCACCGGGCGGGCGGCACGGCGTGGATCGCGGAAACGATATCCGCCGTCTGCTCGCCGATCCGGCCACCGCACAACGGACGCTGCTGGATCTGATGTACACACCGGACTGGCTGGCCCGCACCACCGGGCCGTATCAGACGCTCGGCGACCCGGCGATGCCCTCGTACGCGCTGCGCCGGCACCTGATCGCGAGCCATCGGCACGACGCGTGGGACGTGCTGCCCACCATCATCGCGCCGACACTCGTCGTGCACGGCGCGGACGATCGGTTCAACCCCGTGGCCAACGCCCCGTTGCTCGCCGAACGCGTTCCGGGCGCGCGACTCGAGCTGATTGCCGGAGCGAGGCATGCGTATTTCGAGGAATTCCGTTCCACCGCAAGCCCTTTGGTGCGGGATTTTCTCGCCTCGGCCGTCGCGTGAGGGAGTGTTTCCGGACATCCGCCACCCGGCCGGCCCGCACCGGCGCCCCTGGCGGTCGGCGGTGAACCTGGTGTCGCCCAGATTGGCGCAAACAAGTGTTGGTCCTCATCGACAGGGCATGCCAAGCGCGGTGTCGTGCTCGGCGTCGGCAGTGCTGGGCGAGGCCGGGCCGCCGTGGCGGGCGTGACGACGACGGTTGTCGACCGCGCCGATGGATTCTGATCGTGGTGCCGGGTTGCCGGGTTGCTCGAGCGTGGCGAAGGGCGGCCGCACGAGGCGACCGCCCTTCGTCGAACGCGCTTCGCGATCGCGGCCGATCGCCGCGAATCGGCAGGAAGAGCTAGCTCAGGCGCTCGAGCACCATCGCCATGCCCTGGCCGCCGCCGACGCACATGGTCTCCAGACCGAACTGCTTGTCGTGGGTCTGCAGGTTGTTGATCAGGGTGGCGCTGATCCGGGCACCGGTCATGCCGAACGGGTGGCCGAGGGCGATCGCGCCACCGGAGACGTTCAGCTTGTCCAGATCCATCTTCAGCTCGCGCGCCGAGCCGAGCACCTGCACGGCGAAGGCCTCGTTGATCTCGTAGAGGTCGATGTCGTCGATGGTCTTACCGGCGATCTTCAGTGCCTTGCGCACGGCCTCGATCGGACCCAGGCCCATGATCTCCGGCGACAGACCCGACACGCCGGTGGACACGATCCGCGCCAGCGGGGTCAGGCCCAGCTCCTTGGCCTTGGTGTCGCTCATGATGACCAGCGCGGCGGCGCCGTCGTTGAGCGGGCACGCGTTACCGGCGGTGACCGTGCCGTCCGGGCGGAAGACCGGCTTGAGCTGCGAGATCTTCTCGTAGGTGGTGCCGGGGCGCGGGCCGTCGTCGGTGGAGACGACGGTGCCGTCCGGCAGCGTCACCGGGCTGATCTCCCGCTCGAAGAAACCGGCCTTGATGGCCTCCTCGGCGCGGTTCTGCGACCGCACGCCCCAGTGGTCCTGGTCCTCACGGGAGATCCCGGTGTGCTGAGCGACGTTCTCGGCGGTCTGGCCCATCGCGATGTAGATATCGGGCAGCTCGCCGCTCTCGCGCGGATCGGTCCAGCCGCCGGAACCGCCTTCGGCGCGCTTGACCGTGCGGGCCTCGGCCTCGGCGAACTGGCCGTTGTGGGTGTCGGGCCAGCCGTCGGAGGTGCCCTTCGGGAAGCGGGAGACGGTCTCGACGCCGGCGGAGATGAACACATCGCCCTCACCGGCCTTGATCGCGTGCAGCGCCATGCGGGTGGTCTGCAGCGAGGAGGAGCAGTACCGGTTCAGCGTGACGCCGGGCAGGAAGTCGTAACCCAGCTGGGTGGCCACGACCTTGGCCATGTTGAAACCGGCCTCGCCGCCGGGCTGACCGCAGCCGAGCATCAGGTCGTCGATCTGGGTCGGGTCCAGAGCCGGGACCTTGTCCAGGGCGGCGCGGACCATCTGCGCGGCGAGGTCGTCCGGGCGCATGCTCACGAGGGAACCCTTGCCCGCGCGGCCGATGGGGGAGCGGGCGAAGGAAACGATGACGGCCTCTGGCATGAGGACTCCTTTGTCGGGCGAGTGAACGACCGGCCGGTCATTCGGTACTCGAGTGCGGAATTCCCCTCCGAATTTACGTCGCCTGGGTCGAGGGTCCGACACCCGGTATGCGGTAATCGGACCATGCCTGGTCCGGCGTGTCGGCCACGGCGGGCTTACCGTCCGAGACCGTGGCCATGGCGTGGGCCTCGCGATCGGCGATCTCCCGCAGCACCGCGGGAAGCAGATGTCCGGCCGCGAGTTCGTATCCCGCGGCCGACGGGTGGAAACCGTCGGCGGAGAACAGGATCTCGGGGGTACTGCGGAAATCGGGACCCAGCAGATCGCCCATTCGCACGGCACATCCACCCGCGGCCCGGGTCGCCGCCGCCTGTGCGCGGGCGAGCCGGACGCTCCAGCTGTGCACCAGGGTGCGCAGCGGTTGCGGGATCGCCGCCACCGTACCCAGATCCGGGCAGGTGCCGACCACGACGACACTTCCGGCCTTGTACAGGCGTTCGACCGCGCTGCCCAAGCGATGGGCGGACTGCAGGACCGAATGTTTCTTCGTGACGTCGTTCGCCCCGACCAGGATGACCGCCACGTCGGGCGGCGGCCCGGCCACGAACATCGCATCCACCTGTCCGGCCAGGCCTTTCGAGGTCGCGCCGGAAATGGCCTTGGTGCTCAACCGGATTCGCCGCCCGGTCGCCTCGGCCACACCGCGGGCGATCCGCACGCCGAGCACCTCCTCGGCGCTGCGGCAGCCGACACCGGCCGCCGTGGAATCGCCGAAGATCATCAGATGAATGTCGAAAGGTGTTCCGGTGCGCCATGTTTCGGGTGCGATACACCCCGCGGTGTACACGCCGTCGGCCTCCGGAGGTTTGGAGGTGTCCCGCCCGATCACCGTGCGCGCGGCCTGCGCCTGCGACATCAGCAGGCGGTAGGTCGCCCACGAGGCGGTTCCGGCCCCGGAACCCGCCACGACTGTCGCGGCACTCGTCACCGCGAATGTGCGCCAGCCCTTTACCACGGCAGTGCCTCTCCGTCCTCGTTATCCGATTAGTCCCTGTTCATCGGCCCGCTCGACCGTTCGCATCCATGGTGCCCCATCACCCGCCCGCGAGCACCCCTCGAATTGTCAGCCGCACCCGTTACCCGGCTTCGCACATCTTCCGCGCGTTGTATCGGGTGCGGATCGAGCGACCATATGCGCCGGCCTTCTTCCAGCGGCACCGGCAGCAGACCATCCAACGAACTGTTCTGAGCGCTGCCGGATCGACCAGCGGGAACGACCCGGCCCAGAGCGTTGACACCCCGGCCGGTGACGCAGCCCGTCCGACCCACCTGTCCGAAAAGTCGAGAGCACCTCGTCCGGCAAACCGGACGAGGTGCGGAATCTGCGGAAAATCTGCTGGTCAGTGTCCGGGAGGCGCCGGGACGTCGAAGGTGGCGTGGCTGGGGACGCTCAGGTTGTCGGTCGTCACAGTGACGTCGATCCGGCCGGGGCCGGTGTTCTGGTACACGGCGTAGAGAATGCTGCCGTAGATGCCCGAGACGACGTTCACCCGCCACTGACCGGTGGCGCCGGTGTTCAGGTTGCGCCAGGCGACGGTGGTGTCCACATTGCACAGCGGGGCCAGCGGGTACGAGCCCGAGCCGAGGCCCTGGATGGCGAGAGCCTGAACGTTGAACACGGCCCGGCCGGCGTAATCGGGGCTGGTATCGGCCCAGGTCCGGATATTTCCGCCGCAGAGCCCGCCGTGGAACAGGCTGGGTGTCTGCGGGAATTCGACGCTCTGCGCGCCCGCGACGGCGGACGACGCGATCACGGCGGCGGCTCCGAGGGAGCCGAGCAGAATTGCGGCATTGCGGGCAGTCCGGGGCATCCTCACGCCGGAGATGATAGGGCAGGAAGCGGCGCTCCGGGGCGCGAGCGTAAGCCGGGGTCACAGCAGCACTGTCGGCTATCTCTGGAACGATGGGCGTCATGCGCATCGCGAACCATGTCGTCGAGCTGATCGGCAACACCCCGCTCGTTCGGTTGAACTCGGTGGTGGGGCCCGAATCCGGCCTGGTGGCGGCCAAGATCGAATATATGAACCCGGGTGGCAGTTCCAAGGACCGCATCGCGGTCAAGATGATCGACGCCGCCGAGGAGCAGGGGCTGTTGTCCCCGGGCGGCACGATCGTCGAGCCGACTTCCGGCAACACCGGCGTGGGCCTGGCGCTGGTCGCCCAGCAGCGCGGCTACAAATGCGTTTTCGTGTGCCCGGACAAGGTCGGCGAGGACAAGCGGAACGTGCTGCGGGCCTATGGCGCGGAGGTCGTGGTGTGCCCGACGGCCGTCCCGCCCGAGCATCCGGACAGCTACTACCAGGTCTCCGATCGTCTGGTGCGCGAGATCCCGGGTGCGTGGAAGCCGGATCAGTACTCCAACCCCGGCGGCCCGGCCAGCCACTACGAGACCACCGGCCCGGAGATCTGGCGTGATACCGACGGCAAGGTGACGCATTTCGTCGCGGGCGTCGGCACCGGCGGCACCATCACCGGCACCGGCCGGTATCTCAAGGAGGTCTCCGGCGGCAAGGTGACGATCGTCGGCGTGGATCCGGAGGGTTCGGTGTACTCCGGCGGCAGCGGCCGGCCGTACCTGGTCGAGGGCGTCGGCGAGGATTTCTGGCCGACCGCCTACGACCCGGCGGTCCCGGACGAGATCATCGCCGTCTCCGACGCGGACTCGTTCGAGATGACCCGCCGCCTGGCCCGCGAGGAGGGCCTGCTGGTGGGCGGGTCGTGCGGTATGGCCGTGGTGGCGGCGTTGCGCGTGGCCGAGCGGGATCCGAACGCGGTCGTTGTGGTGCTGCTGCCCGACGGCGGCCGGGGCTATCTGTCGAAGATCTTCAACGACCAGTGGATGAGTTCCTACGGCTTCCTGCAGTCCCGTCTGGACGGCAGCACCGCCGAGTCGACGGTCGGCGATGTCCTGCGTGGCAAATCCGGCGCAATTCCCGATCTCGTGCACACCCACCCCCAGGAGACGTTGCGCGACGCCATCGAGATCCTGCGCGAGTACGGCGTGTCGCAGATGCCCGTCGTGGGTGCGGAGCCGCCGGTGATGGCCGGCGAGGTCGCGGGCAGCGTCAGCGAGCGTGACCTGCTCTCGGCGGTCTTCGAGGGACGCGCGCATCTCACCGATCCGGTGTCGAAGCATATGAGCCCGTCGTTCCCGCTGATCGGGTCCGGCGAGTCGGTCTCGGCGCTGACCAAGGAGCTGGAATCCACCGACGCGCTGATGGTCGTCGAGGACGGCAAGCCGATCGGTGTCATCACCCGGCACGATCTGCTCGGCTTCCTGAGCGCCTCCGGGATTCCCGCCGTGCACTGAGTGCGCGATCGCCTTCCGGTTGCCGGATCCTCGACACGGTTCGAGGGTCCGGCTTTTTTCGTTACCTGGCCGTGTCCGAAGCTGCGCGAAAACCGGACAAAACGGGTACGTCCATCACGACACGCTAACTTTTTCTGTGATCTGGCGCACTCGCCGCTACCGGTCAAACTCCCCGCTCAGGGCGTGATAGCGAGAGTTGATCATGCATAAACGCTCGCAGAAACACTATCTGTTCATCTTTAGTTAAGTTTACGGTAACCTACCGCAATCATCCTGTGACCTCGTTGGTTATCGGACCGCATGTCCGGATTACACGAGGAGTTGTCAACGCTATGCAGGTTACGACCGCGCTTGTCGCGCCACTCGGCGCCACAGCCGCAGCGTTTGCTGGGGCTGCGCTCGTCCGCCGCGTAGCCGCGCCACCCGGCAACCGCTGAGGCGCGTCGCATCAGCGGGGAGTCCCGTCTCCCCTCTTCTGAGCCCAACAGCATGCAGCGCTCGGGCGAGCCTACCGAGAAACAACGGTGTTCGCCCTGTTCCGTGCTGCCTGCTGCCAGGCCGGCAACGGCCGAAACCCAGAGTAGGAACCCACTTCGAATGTCCAGCAAGAGCATGAGAGTCAAGTCGGTCGCACGCACCGCCGGTGCCGCCACGCTGGCCGTGGCCGCCCTCGCCGCCATCACCTCGGCGGCCGGTCAGGGCACCGCGCACGTGGAGCCCGTCGCCCTGGCTTCGACGATCGACCGAGCGACCCACCCGGCCGCCGCACCCGCACCTGCCGCGCCCGCCGCGCCGGTGCAGGCCGCGGCCGCCGCCATACCGGCTCCCGCGCCGATGCCGGCACCTATTCCCGCGCCCGCGCCTGCCCCGGTTCCGCCCCCGCCGCCCGCGCCGAGCTATCCGGACAATCTGGACGGCTGGATCCATCAGGCCATGGACATCATGGCCGCGCACGGCATTCCGGGCAGTTACGAAGGCATTTACCGGAACGTCCTGCGCGAATCCAGCGGGAACCCGCAGGCGATCAATCTCTACGACTCCAATGCCGCGGCCGGCATTCCGTCCAAGGGTCTGTTGCAGGTGATCGATCCCACCTTCCAGGCGTATCACGTCGACGGCACTTCCTGGAATGTCTGGGATCCGGTCGCCAATATCGCCGCGGCGTGCAACTACGCCGCCCACCGGTACGGCTCGATGGACAACGTCGATTCGGCCTACTGACCGGTTTCTTTCACTGACATCTGCCGATCGCCGAAGCCGTGCGTTGTAGGGGATCAGCAATATCGGCGCAAATTGCATAACGTGATGATTCACCGGGGTATAACCGGGCATGGAGTGTTTCGGCACCCGGGCTGGGACACGTGATGAGGGGGTGTTCCGTGCAAGCGATGGACACGATGTGGATGCAGGCCGGGGCGTGGTGGCCGAAGGTCGCGAGCGCGCTCGTCATCGCCGGTCTCGCGGTCATAGCGGGCCGCGCGATGATGGCCCCGATCGCGAAACTCCTCCGCCACCCGGCCCGGGGGCGCATGCTCGGCCGATACGCGGCCGTACTCGTCTGGGGCCTCGGTGCGGCCGCGGCGCTGCGGCTGGTCGGCGTGCCGGCGTCGATCACCCTGCCCATCCTGGGCACGGTCCTGGTCTTCGTCGGCGCCGTGCTGGCCCTGGCCATAGGTCCGAATCCGCCCGCATGCCGAGCCGGCGGATCGGCGCCGGCCGGGGAGCGAGTCTCGGCCCGGCACGGAAAGTCCGAGGTGGCTCGACCCGGCCGTGCGAATGCCCTGTCCCAACAGGGGCCGCCGCACGATCGGCGGTAGCGTCAGTCCCGATTCGTGTCGAACAGGCAGATCGCGGCCAGCCGCAGCGGCAGCCAGTCGGCTCGCACCCACCCGGTCAGGTCGCGCGGGGCGATGATCTCGTCCCGGCTGGAATTCTCCACCAGCCCGCGTGCGTATCCGGCCAGCAGGACGGCCGGCGGAACCGTGACGGAATGCTCGGCTCCGCGTTCGACGAGGTCGCGGACGGCGGCGCCGTGTTGATCCAGCGCCGCGCAGACCGCCGGTGATCGTTCGGCCGCGATAATCGCGGGCACTCCGTGCGTTTTGTACAGGCGATTCAAAGTCTTACGCGCTGATACTTCGAGCAACGCGGAGCCGAGCGAAAACACCGGGACAGATTAGCAACTTCCGGGCATTTTCGGCAGCATCGAACGAAATCCGCGACCGGCGGCGATATCACGCCGAAACACGTTGTCAGCGAAATGCTTTCGATCCGGTCAATGCCTCACCCAGGACGAGTTGATGAACCTCGGCGGTGCCCTCGTAGGTGAGAACCGATTCCAGATTGTTCGCGTGTCGCAGCACCGGATAATCCAGCGTGATGCCGTTCGCGCCGAGAATGGTCCGGCATTGCCGGGCGATCGCGATCGCCTCCCGGGTGCTGTTGAGCTTTCCGGCACTGACCTGTTCCGGACGCAGCTCACCCCGGTCCTTCAACCGGCCCAGGTGCAGCGCCAGCAACTGTCCCTTGCCCAGTTCGACGGCCATATCCGCCAGTTTGGCCTGCGTCAGCTGATAGGCGGACAGCGGCTTGTCGAAGACCTCGCGGGTGCGCGCGTAATCGATGGTGGCGGCCAGGCAGTCCGCGGCAGCGCCCAACGCGCCGAAGACGATGCCGAACCTCGCCTCGGACAAACAGCCCAGCGGCGCGGAGAGCCCCTTACCGTCGGGCAGTAGCGCGTCCCCCGGCACTCGCACCCCCGACAGATCGAGTTCGGCGGTGATCGAGGCGCGCAGCGACAGTTTGCGAAGCATCTCGCGCGCGCTGAAGCCGGGGGTGTCCGCGGGAACGAGGAAACCGCGCACCCCCTCCTCGGTGCGCGCCCACACCACCGCGACGTCGGCCACCGATCCGTTGGTGATCCACATCTTCGAACCGTCCAGCACCCAGTCCGAGCCGTCGCGGACCGCGCGGGTGCGCATACCGCCGGGATTGGAGCCGAAATCGGGTTCGGTCAGTCCGAAGCAGCCCAGCGCCTGCCCGGTCGCCATCCGCGGGAGCCAGTGCTGCTTCTGCTCTTCGGATCCGTACTTGTGGATCGCGGTCATCGCCAGCGAACCCTGCACCGAGACCATGCTGCGCACGCCCGAATCCACCGACTCGAGCTCCATGCAGGCCAGTCCGTATTCGGTGGCCGAGGTGCCAGCACAGCCGTATCCGTCCAGATGCATGCCCAGCAGACCGAGCGCGCCCAGTTCGGGCGCGAGTTCGCGGGCCGGGAACGTGCCCTGCTCGAACCATTCGGTCACATGCGGTCGCAGACGCTGCTCGCCGAACGCGCGCACGGTGTCGCGGATCTGGCGTTCGGTATCGGTGAGCAGGGAATCGATGGCAAACAGTTCGTCCACGGTGACCATGCGCTCACCCTATGGCGCGGAGACCTGGGTAACAATGGCACCCGGCCCCTCGTACGGGGAGTTTGCGCACGGATTTAGGCTGGTCGGCATGACCGATCAGCTGGGGTTCTCCACCCGTGCCGTGCACGCCGGATTCGATCCCGATCCGCAGACGGGCGCGGTGAACGTGCCGATCTACGCCAGTTCCACCTTCGCCCAGGACGGCGTCGGCGGACTGCGCGGCGGCTTCGAGTACGCCCGCACCGGCAATCCCACTCGCACCGCGCTGGAGGCCAACCTGGCCGCGCTCGAGTCGGGGCGGCACGGCCGGGCCTTCTCCTCCGGGATGGCGGCCACGGACTGTGCGTTGCGTGCCACGCTGCGGCCCGGCGATCACCTGGTGATCCCCGACGACGCGTACGGCGGCACGTTCCGGCTGATCGACAAGGTGTTCACGCAATGGGGCATCGAATACTCGGTGGCGCCGGTCTCCGACCCGGATGCGGTGCGTAATGCGTTGCGCCCCAACACCAAACTGGTGTGGGTGGAGACGCCGACCAATCCGCTGCTGAACGTCGGCGATATTCCGGCGCTGGCCGATGTCGCACACCGCGGCGGCGCGAAACTGGTGGTGGACAACACCTTCGCCTCGCCGTATCTGCAGCAGCCGCTGCTGCTCGGCGCGGACATCGTGATCCACTCGACCACGAAATACCTTGGCGGACACTCCGATGTGGTCGGCGGCGCGCTGGTCACCGACGATCCCGAACTCGACGCGGCATTCGCGTTCCTGCAGAACGGCGCGGGCGCGGTACCCGGGCCGACCGATGCGTTCCTGACCCTTCGCGGCATCAAAACCCTTGCGGTGCGCATGGATCGGCACTGCGACAACGCCGAGACGATCGCCGAATTCCTGTCCGGGCATCCGGCCGTCGCGCAGGTGATCTATCCGGGGCTGCCGCAGCATCCCGGACATACGGTGGCGCAGAAGCAGATGCGCCGTTTCGGCGGGATGATCTCGGTGCGATTGCGGGGCGGTCGCGATGCGGCGCTGAAGTTCTGCTCGAGCACGAAATTGTTCACCCTCGCCGAATCGCTGGGCGGTGTGGAGTCGTTGATCGAACATCCGGGCGCGATGACGCACGCCTCCACCGCGGGTTCGGCACTCGAGGTGCCCGACGACCTGGTGCGCCTGTCGGTGGGCATCGAGGACATCAGCGATCTGCTCACCGATATCGAGCAGGGGCTGTAAGTTCGGCCTGCGCTCCGCTCCGGCGTGTTCGCGGCCCCCTGAGGTCTTACCCACCAGCGAGACGGGCCGCGAACCACGTGCGGGCGTTGTGCTGGGTCTGCGGACCCGGTTCGCGTTCTGAAAACAGCGGCGGCCGCACCGGTGTCGGTGCGGCCGCTGTGTCGTTCCGCGCGGTCGGCCTGCTGCCGGCCGACCGGGGCTCAGCTGTGGTACGGCTCCGCGCTGACCAGGGTCACCTTCATGATGTTGCCGTTGGGCAGGGTGTACTCACGGGTCTCGCCGACCTTCGCGTTGATGAGCGCGCCGCCCAGCGGGGAGTTCGGCGAGTAGGTCTCGAGATCGGACCCGCCCAGCCCCTCCTCGCGCGTCGCGATCAGGAAGGTCTCGGTATCGGTCTCGTCGCCGTCGTAGTAGACCTTGACGACCGAACCCGGCAGCGCCACGCCCGACTTCGTCGGAGCGACGCCGACCTTGGCGTTGTTCAGCAGCTCCTGCAGCTGGCGGATGCGGGCCTCCTGCTGGCCCTGCTCCTCGCGCGCAGCGTGATAGCCGCCGTTCTCCTTGAGGTCGCCCTCCTCGCGTCGCTCGTTGATTTCGGCCGCGATGACCGGACGATTGGCAATGAGCGCGTCGAGTTCGCCCTTGAGCCTCTCATGCGACTCCGGTGTGAGCCAGGTCACTTGTGTCTCAGTCATCTCGATCACTCCCTAGTAGTTGTTCCCGGCGAACCGGGATTCCCAGATACCCGCAACCGCGCACACCCATGTGGGTGCGCACAGCAACAGACGACGGCTAGAGCGATCCCTGGGGGATTGTCGTCGAACCCCGACAGGCCCTGTTCCCTTGTGGCATTGTGTGCCGGAAACCGTCAGCGCTGGCCGTCAATGCAGCAAACACGGCTCCGAGCGTTCGGAACCGTGTATCGCATCATTTTAGCACGATTTACAAAGATGCAGGTCGGAGCCGTGATTGCAAGGCGTTTCGCCGGGATCGCCCGGTAGGGCGGCTCAGCCGGCGCGCAGGTAGGCGGGTACCTCGCCGCCGCAGCCGTAAACATCCGTCGCCGCCGGTCGGGCCACACTCCGCACGATCGTCTTCAGTTCGACGGTGCCGCTGGTCGAGGGGGCGATCAGCACCTCGCGGCGGCCGACCTCGTTGCCGTCGGTGTCCATCGCCCGCACGAAGCAGAACGCGGCCTTTTCGGGATGGGTCCGGGTCACCTTGAAATGCGCTTCGATGGTCGAATCGTTGACAACCGTATATCCCAGCTGTTCCGGATCGATATCCTTCGGCCCGAACTGCTTGTAACCGATGAACGCGATGACCAGGCCCAGCACGACCACCCCGGCGCTCAGTACGGGAAGTACCCAGCGGCGGCGCGTGGGTATCCGGCCGTAGCGATCGCCGACTGATCCGGACCCTGGCCGAGCCGCGGCGCCGGAACGCTCGGGTGAAGGCTCGTCCGCACTGGTCGTGCGCTCACCGCGCTCGCTCATGATCTGCTCGCTCCCGCAAGTATTTGGCCTACCTCACCTTTGCAGGGGGTAGCTCGGAACAAAAGAGGGTCGGATGGAACTATAGGGAGACAGGTCCGACACCCCCTGCCCGGATGGCGGCGGAGAGCGATGAGGTGAAGACGGTGAGCAACGAGGCGGAGGCGTGAGCGAGATGGTGGAGTCGTGACCGGTCTGCGTCTCATGGCGGTGCACGCTCATCCCGACGACGAGTCCAGCAAGGGCGCCGCGACGACCGCGAAGTACGCCGCGGAGGGCAACGACGTTCTCGTGGTCACCCTCACCGGCGGTGAGCGCGGGTCGATCCTCAATCCGGCGATGGATACCCCCGGCATCCTCGAGCGCATGGACGAAGTGCGCCGCGAGGAGATGGCCGAGGCCGCCAAGGCGCTCGGCGTCCGCCAGCGCTGGCTCGGATTCGTCGACTCCGGGCTGCCCGAGGGCGATCCGCTGCCGCCGCTGCCGGAAGGCTCGTTCGCGCTGGTCCCGCTGGAGGAGGCCACCGAGGCGCTGGTGCGCGTGGTGCGCGAGTTCAAACCGCACGTGATCACCACGTACGACGAGAACGGCGGCTATCCGCATCCGGACCACATCATGTGCCACAAGGTTTCCGTGGCGGCGTACGAGGCCGCGGGCGATCCGGAGAAGTTCCCCGGCGCGGGCGAGCCGTGGACGCCGAGCAAGCTCTACTACGACCACGGATTCAGCATTTCGCGAATGGAGATCTTCGCTCAGGAGTACGAGCGGATCGGCGAGCCGTTCCCGATGCAGGAGTGGCTGGACCGGTTCCGCAAGGCCGCCGAGGAACGCGGCGACATCATGGGCCGGGTGACCACCCAGATCGAGTGCTCCAAGTATTTCCCGCAGCGTGACGAGGCATTGCGCGCGCACGCCACGCAGATCGATCCGAATGGGGCGTTCTTCGCGATTCCGCTGGAGATGCAGCAGCGGCTGTGGCCCACCGAGGAATTCGAACTCGCCCGGACCCGGGTGCGCACCGAGATCCCGGAGACCGATCTGTTCGCGGGTATCGAGGATCCGCAGATCGAGGTCGCGGACCGATGATTCTCACCGTTCTCGCTCAGGGCACCACCACCAACCCCACCGGGCCGGAATTCGGCAAGGCGTCCCCGCTGGGGCTGGTCATCGTGTTGATCCTGCTGGCCGGCACCGTGCTGCTGATCCGTTCGATGAACAAGCACATCAAGGGCCTGCCGGCGGATTTCTCCCCGGAGCATCCCGAACCGGATCAGGCGGCCGACGAGGGCACCGATCCGGGTGCGGCCGAGGCGGAATCCCATACCGACTCCGAATCCCAATCTCCGGCCGAGGATCCCGTCGAGGTCGACGAGTCCGATGCCGCGAGTTCCGGCGGTTCGAAGTCGAAGCCACCACGGAAATCCTGATCCCGCACCGGCGCGCTCAACAGCAGGACATCGATTCGCCTCCGTTTCCGATCTCGGGAAACGGGGGCGAATTGCTGTGTGCCCCGGGGAGTTACGTCTACCGGTTCGTGTTCAGTACGGCCGCTCGTGATGACGGTGATGGCAGATATCGCAGTCACAGTCGAAATAGCCGATTCCGGCACTTCCGTGCGCGCCGCGGCGTTCGGCGTCCTCGAGATCGGCGAACCAGGGCCGGCGTTGCGCCGGACCGGGTCCTGCGGTGTTGCTCATACCGTGGGGATACCCAGCCCGCGGCGTCCGGGGGTCACGGTTTCGGCACGTAAGACCCGACGCGGCGCGGTTCCCCGGCGGCGAGTCGACGAGATCAGTGCCGCAACGGCTTTCGGGGCGGCGAGCCATTCCCGAACGGTATTGCGCACCCATGTCCTGCGAGTGCACTCGCAGTAGGCGTCCACGCCGTTCGCATCGATGCCCGCACCGCGGCACAGGGCGATCGCGCGTGGCGCGTGCTGATTCTGCGTGACGATGATCGCGCGGTCGATGCCGAACAGATCGTGGGCCCGCTCGCAGGTCGCACGGGTGGACAGGCCCTCGGGGTCCGCGCGGATCAGGCCCGGGCGCACGCCGTGCTCGACCAGATACTTTCGCATCGAGGCGATTTCGTCACCGGAGTGCCCCTGCGCATCGCCGGAGATCAGCACCTCGCCGGCCTTGTGCGCGGCGAGCAGTTCGATCGCGATGTCGAGTCGTCCGCGCAGGTACGTCATCGGCAGCCCGTCCGGACCGATCCGCGCCCCCGGCACGATCACCACCGGTGCCCGGGGCACCGTCGACACGGTGAAACGCCGTCCGGCAGAAACCATTCGCAAACACGCGTTCGCGCCGACGACGAACAGGGGCGGTGCCGCCGCCGCGAGCGCGCCCCGCATCGACCACCGTGACCGCTGCTTTCGCACATCGACACTCTGCCAGACGATCGAGCCGGCCGGTCGGCCGGCACGGGACATCTTGCGAGGCAGCGGGTCCGGGCCGACGGCCTCCGCACACTCGGGGTAAACCTTTTCCCCGATTACGGTTTCGTAACGGAATCTCGCAGCCTCTCTCCGTCGTCGCCATGGGTCCGGTTGCATGGCAGGCAGGGCCGAAGTGACCGTCGCGAGCGGTCGGTGCCCCGGTCGAGGCCGGGGTGAGCGTCAGTCGGCCGAAGGAGGGTTGTGCCGTGCGGATTTGGTCGATCGAGGTCTGCGGGGGCGTATAGGCGAGCGTTCGGATGGTCGACATCTCGACCGCTTCCCCGAGTCATGTCGAATGCTCGTCACATTTTGCATGCTTCGCGAACAGATCATCGCTTCGAAGCTTCTTCCCGCAACCGCGGTTCCGAGTATGTGAGTTTCCTGCGGAATAGCGCTGAATTCAGGTCGGCCGGGCTCGTTTTTCCGGACGATCAATTCCTCATGCCTTTTCTGTAATTCATCCGGGTGATTGTTTGAAACGCGTTCTATCATGCTCGAATGCAATAACTTTATTTCCGGATTCATCGGTGCGATATCGTGATCCAACCGATATGCTGTGGCAATGTTCAAACCGAGACTGGGTGTCCGGGCTCGTATTCTGGCCATTGCACTCGTCCCGAGCCTCGTATTGCTCGTCATCGGTGTCAGCGGCGCAGGATATGCCGTGACCCAAGGTAGGCATGCACGGGATTGGTCGAAAGCCCTGGCAGCCGCAACCCCGCAGACCAGGGAATTGGTTACCGCGGTACAACTCGAACGGCAATATTCGGTTGTCCGGCTGGCGAGCGGCGGCGGCGATCCCGGACCGCTCACGCAGGCCAGGGCCCGTTTCGACGCCATCTCGAGTGCGCTCGACCAGACCTCGCCCGAGTTCAGCAAGATCGGGCATTCCGAGGTGACCGGCAACATCGGCGGTATTCAGACCGCGAAATCGCGCTTGTTGTCGGTACGTGCTCAGGTCGACGCCGGAACGCTGCCGATCGCCGACGCGTACAACTACTTCGGCCATTTCCTGGACGCGATCTCGGTCGGCAGCGAGATTGTGGAGGCCGATGCGCCGACGCCCCAGGTGGCGAGCGCGGTGGCGACCGCGCTGACGATCGTCTCCGCCTCGGAAATGCTGTCGCGCAGTGCGGCGCTGGGCGCGGTATTGACCCACAACGAAACGTTGTCCCCGGCGCTGGCCATCGAATTCTCGCGGCTGGTCGGCGGATATCGCACCAGTATCGAATCGCAGGCCGCGCAATCGGCGGAGATCAAAGCGGTCACGACGAGCCAGGACTGGCTGCGATTGGTGATGATGGAGAACACCCTCCTCGCGCGTGCGCTGGACCCGATCACCGCGGCGCCCAGCAAATCCGGTGCGACGCCGACCCCGGCCCCGATGGCGTTCAGCGCCCAGGACTGGGCCGATACCACCGCCCAGGCCGACAACGCGCTGCTCACGCTCTGGGACGGCCAGATGCTGCGTGCGCACAATCTGGCGGCGGACACCGCGGATGCCAAAGCGCGCGACGCACTCTTGGTCGGCGGTCTGCTGCTGGCCGCCGCGGTGGCGGCCTTCGTCGTGTCGTTGCTGCTGGCCAACCGGGTCATCGCGCGCCTGGGCAGGCTGCGTAACGAGACGCTGGCGCTGGCCAACGAGCGGCTGCCGCGGATCATGCAGCGTCTGCGCGCCGGGGAGGCGGTCGACGTGAGCGCCGAGTCCGCACCGCTGGCGTTCGGCAGCGACGAGATCGGCCAAGTGGCGGACGCGTTCAACCATGCCCAGACCGAGGCCGTTTCCGCCGCCGTCACCGAGGCCGGCACCCGCGAGGGCGTGCGCAAGGTCTTCCTCAACATCGCGCACCGCAGCCAGACCGTGGTCCATCGCCAGCTCGAACTCCTGGACGAGGCGGAATCCACGCAGGAGGATCCGACGCTGCTGGATATCTTCTTCCGCCTGGACCATCTCGCCACCCGCGAACGGCGCAACGCGGAGAACCTGATCATTCTGGCCGGCGGCGAGCCCGGACGCGGGTGGCGCAATCCCGTTCAGTTGCTCGAGGTCGTCCGAAGCAGTGTCAGTGAGGCGGTCGACTTCAGCCGGGTGAAGATCGTCCGAGCCCCCGATCTGATGGTCGCAGGCAGTTCGGTGGCCGACCTGGTGCACCTGCTCGCCGAACTCATCGACAACGCCGCCAACTTCTCCCCGCCGCAATCGCAGGTGGAGGTCCGCGCCGGCATCGTGGGCAAGGGGGTCGCCGTCGAGATCGTGGATCAGGGCGTCGGGATGGGCGAGGAACAGCTCGCCCGGCTCAATGCCGTGCTGGCCGATCCGCCCGACTTCGGTGTCGGCACCTTGTCCGAGGACTCGCGACTGGGCATGTTCGTGGTGGCCCAGCTGGCGCGGCGCAACGACGTCGCGGTGCGGCTCGCGGAATCCGATTACGGCGGTGTCCGCGCCATCGTCGTCATCCCCTCGAAACTGGTTGTCGCCGATGCGTTCCCGTCCACCGGAGCGTGGCGGGCCGCCGACGCGAGAGGGTCGGCGGCCGTACCCGAGCTGTCCGGTCAGGTCGCGCAGCCGTTGCCGGCGGCAGCGCGGGCCGGCGACACCGGGATCGGATTCGACGCTCCCGGACAACTCCCGCCGTATGGCGGTTCCGGCGACAACGGCCGCGCCGAATCGGGCGCCCGGCCGCGCCCTTCGCTGCCGCGCCGCCGCCGTCAGGCCAGTCTGGCGCCGGAGCTGGCGAACGACGGCGCCCAGCCGCAGCCGCAGGAGCAGTCCGCACCACCGGTGCGAACCGCCGAACAGGCACGAGACATGTTGTCCGCCATCGAGATCGGAACCATGCAGGGCCGCCGGGCAGACCCCGGCGCACCTGGTTCCGGTAGCCCGACGTTCTGATAGAGGAAGCACCGATGACGAACCCGCAAACCAATGATCTGAACTGGTTGCTGGACGATCTGATCGAGCGACTGGTCGGCTCCCGTTATGCGGTGGTGCATTCCACCGACGGGCTGCTCCTCGGTCGGTCCTCGTCCCTGTCCCGGGACGACGCCGAGCACTTCGGCGCGATGTCCTCGACGCTGTACGGCCTGGGCCGCAGCGCGGGCGCCCGGTTCGACGGCGGCGGCGTCCGGCAGGCCATCATCGAGCTGGATCGCGCGATCCTGTTCGTGACCGCCGCGGGCAGCCATGCCTGTCTGGCGCTGCAGGCCACCGCGGACGCGAAACTCGGAATGGTCGCCTACGAAATGAATCTCACGGTCCAACGCGTCGGAAGTCTGCTGTCCACGACACCGCGCTCGCAGCTGACCGGACAGGTCCTCAACCAGCGACTGCCATGAACCCCGACTCCAGGAGGTGGTTCGACGAGGCGGCCGGGCCGCTGGTCCGCCCGTACGCACGGACCGGCGGACGGACGTCCGGTCGAGTCCACACGCTCGACATGCTCACCATCGTCGCGGTTTCCGCCGCGGCGCCGCCGTTGCGTCGCATCGAACTGGAATACGGTCAGATCGTTCAGTTGTGCCAGCAGCCGCTGGCTGTGGCGGAGGTGTCCGCCGCACTGCGGGTGCCGCTGGCGGTCACCAAGATCCTGATCGGCGACCTGATCGCCGACGGCATACTCGTTTCCCGTGCTCCGGTCGCCGCGCACCATGCCCCGGCCGAGGACCTCGATCTCTTGCGAGCGGTACTAGATGGCATCAGAAAGCTCTGATTCGAACAAGCCCATGGCGACCTCGGTGAAGATTCTCATCGCGGGTGGATTCGGGGTCGGCAAGACCACGATGGTCGCCACCATCAGCGAGACTCCCGCGCTGTGCACCGAGGAGTTCATCACCGAATTGTCCACGGGCGTAGACGATTTGAGTGGGGTAGAGGCGAAGGTCACGACGACCGTCGCGCTGGACTTCGGTCGCGTCACGATCGACGACAGCCTGGTGCTGTACCTGTTCGGTACGCCCGGGCAGGACCGATTCTGGTTCCTGTGGGACGAATTGGCGCGCGGCGCACTGGGCGCCGTGGTCGTGGCGGACACCAGGCGATTGGAAGCGGCCTTCGCCCCGATCGACTACTTCGAACGCCGCGGTACCGCATTCGCGGTGGCGGTCAACGCTTTCGAGACCGCACCGCACTACACGCCCGGCGAAGTGCACGAGGCCCTGGACCTGAACGAGCAGACGCCGGTGCTGCTGTGCGATGCCCGCGACCGGGATTCGTGCAAGCGCGTGCTGATCACCCTCGTCGAACATCTCATCCAGCGGATCAGCGCCGCGCCGACCGCTCATCGAGCTCGATAACGACTGCGCGACAACGTAATAACCGAATACACCCGAACAGAAGGAATTATGAAGCTATCCGTGGACCCCGCACGCTGCCAGGGGCACACCATCTGCGCGATGGTCGCACCCGAGCTGGTTCGGCTGAGCGATCTGGACGGCCACGCCACGGCCGTCGACGGCGACGTTCCGGCCCAGGCCGAAGCCGGGGCCCGGGAGGCCGTCGGCTCGTGTCCCGAACGCGCGATCTCGTTGAGCTGAAAGGGCCTCGACCATGACTGTGGAGAATGTCCGGCCGGAGTCCGACCACCGGCGCAACACCTATCACTTCGACCGGCACACCCCGGAGTACCGGCATCGCTTCGGCGAGATCACCCGGGAGATGCACGAGCGGTGCCCGATCGCATGGACCGAGACGCACGGCGGCCACTGGGTGGCCGCCGGCAACCGGGAGGTCTTCGAGCTGGCCCGCTGTCCGCACATCTCCAACGATCGGGATGTGAAGGGGGAACGGCGGGGTTACCAGGGCATCACCATTCCCTCGGACGGGCAGGCGATGCCGATCCGCAACGGGATCCTCGAGATGGACGATCCCGAACACGGTCAATTCCGTTCGGTGCTGAACCCTTATCTGTCGCCCAGCGCGGTACAGCGCTGGATTCCGTTCGTCGACGATCTGGTGCGGGCCTGCCTGGACGAGAAGATCGAGTCCGGGCGGATCGACTTCGTCGATGACCTGGCCAACGTCGTACCCGCCGTGCTGACGCTGGCGATGCTGGGTGTTCCGCTGCGCAAGTGGTCGATCTACTGCGAGCCTGCGCACGCCTCGGTCTACACGCCACCGGACTCACCCGACATGGACCGGATCAAGGAACTGCACCTGGCGATGGGGATGGATCTGTTCGCCAATCTGCAGGAGATCAGGGAGAACCCGCGCCCCGGCTTGATCGACGCGCTGGTTCGGCTGCGGATCGACGGCGAGCCGGCCGACGACATGGACCTGCTCGGCCAGTTGGCCCTGCTGATCGGCGGCGGGTTCGACACGACGACCGCGCTCACCGCGCACGCTCTCGAATGGCTCTCGGAAAACCCGGCCGAGCGCGAAACGCTCAGCCGCGAACGCGAGCTGCTGCTGAACGCGGCAACCGAGGAGTTCCTGCGCTACTTCACCCCCGCCCCCGGTGACGGCCGCACCTTCGCGCAGGACTGCGAGATCGCCGGACAGCAGTTCAAGGAGGGTGAGCGGCTCTGGTTGTCGTGGGCGATGGCCAACCGGGACCCGGCGGTGTTCCCCGACCCGGACACTTTGGTCATGGATCGAAAAGGCAACCGCCACTTCAGTTTCGGTCTCGGCATTCATCGCTGCATCGGCTCCAATATGGCCCGTATGGTGTTCAAGCGGATGCTCGTCGCGGTTTTGGATCGGATGCCGGATTTCGTCTGCGACCCCGCGGGCACCGTGCACTACGACACCATCGGAACCATCCAGGGAATGCGGCATCTGCCCGCGACCTTCACCCCCGGCCCGCGCCTCGGCGCCGGCCTGGCGGAGACGATCGACGCCTGGCAGCGCCGCTGCGACGAGGAAAACCTGGCTGAACCGGTCACCGCGCGCGGACGCGAGTCGAACTGAGCTCAGCTCTTCCACTTCGCGAACGTGAAGAACAACACCCACATCGCAAGGCCGATAGTCGCTACGACCTGGACTTTCCGGCGAGCGAAGACCGGCGGACCCGACATCATCGGCTGTGATCGCCGACCTGTCGGTTCCGCCAGCCGGGCGACCCGGGAGCGTCCGTACAGGTTGGTCAAGACGTAGAGCGGGATGATCCCGAACGAGACGATCAACCACCACCCGCCGACCAGGGTCTCGGACATCGCCTCCCGGAACGTCGCCAGGCCGCAGGTCCGGCAGTACAGGCCACGCCATTGCTTCACCGTCCAAGTCGCGATGATCCCGGTGATACTCGAGAACCTCGCTTTGGCCGCGGGCGTCGCACCGCACACGCGGCATTCCGGGGCCCCGGCGGGCGGCGGCGCAGCAGTGGCGTACCCGGGCTGCTGGTAGCCCGGTTGCGGCGAATAATGTTGCGCCGCCGCCTGATAGGGCTGGGGCGGCGCTGCGAACCCGCCTTGTGGCGCGAACTGTGCGGGCGGAACCGCCGGTGCGGGTGCGTACGTCCCCGGCGCAGGTTGATAAGGCTGCGGCCCACTGTGCAGCGGTTGACCGGGCTGCTGTGGTTGGCCGGCCCACTGTCCAGGTGTTTGTGTCATGCTTCCCCCTCCATAGCGCGCAAACGTCGCCCGATACTACCGAATCCTCCAGCCGTCCGCCGAACCGCACCGGTGCGGCAGATGGCGCGAGATCGGTTGCTATGCAACTTGTTCCGATACGGCCCCGGTGTGACTACCGCGTACCGGACGCGACGGCACCATCTCTGCGGGCCCTGCGCATGCCCAGGCCGATGGCGCCGACCGGCCGGGAGTCGGCGAAACGCCGAAGACGAGTCTCGATCCGGTCACCGCGCCGGCAGTCGGCTCCCCCTCGTCGCCGGGCAGCCGTACGCCGCGCGCAAGGCGCAAGCCCGGGTGGACAACGTGGTGCCTGGCTGCTTGAGGCAGGCGCGGCCGTTTCGCGCTATCACCTGTCGACCATCTGGCCCGACACGCGGGATGAGCCAGGGCATCGACTGTGGGAGGCTGGCTGTGTGAACCAATTGGCCAGCGCGACCTCGCCTTATCTGCGTCAGCATGCCGACAATCCCGTCGATTGGCGGCAGTGGGGCGCTGATGCGCTGGCCGAAGCGGTGGCGCGGGACGTGCCGATCCTGCTGTCCGTCGGATACGCCTCGTGTCACTGGTGTCACGTGATGGCGCACGAGTCGTTCGAGGATGCGGCCACAGCGGAGTTGATGAATGCCAACTACGTGTGCGTGAAGGTGGATCGGGAGGAGCGGCCCGATATCGACGCGATCTATATGTCGGCCACGGTCGCGATGACCGGGCAGGGCGGGTGGCCGATGACGTGTTTTCTGACGCCGGAGGGGGAGCCGTTCTACTGCGGGACGTACTACCCGAAGGCGCCGCGGGGTGGGATGCCGTCGTTCACGCAGGTGCTCACCGCGGTGGCGGATACCTGGCGGACGCGGCGGGCGGAGGTGGACGAGGCCGCGGGGCAGGTGGCCGACGCGTTGCGGGCGCAGGCGGGCGGGCTGCCGGACAGTGATCTCGCGGTCGGTCCGGAGTTGCTGGATCACGCGGTCGCGGCGGTGCTGCGTGATGTGGATCCGCGATACGCGGGATTCGGTGGGGCGCCGAAGTTTCCGCCGTCGGCCCTGTTGGAGGGGCTGTTGCGGCATGTCGAGCGCACCGGCGACCGGACGGCGCGCCAGGCGGTGCTCGATACGGCCGTCGCGATGGCGCGCGGCGGTATCTACGATCAGCTGCGGGGCGGATTCGCCCGGTACGCGGTCGACGCCGCCTGGGTGGTACCGCATTTCGAGAAGATGCTCTACGACAACGCCCAATTGCTGCGTGTCTACGCACATCTGGCTCGATCCGGCGCGCAGGAGTCTGCCGCGGAACAGCTTTCGCGCGGTGACCTGCCGGCCCGGGTGATGGTGGAGACAGCCGCGTTCATTCTCGACGATCTGGGGACCGAGCAGGGCGGATTCGCCTCCGGTCTCGACGCGGACACCCACGTCGATCCGGACGGGCCGGGAGTCGAGGGCGCGACCTACGTCTGGACTCCCGCGCAACTGAACGAAGTTCTCGGTGCCGACGACGGAGCCTGGGCGGCAACGGTTTTCGATGTGACCGCGGACGGGAATTTCGAACACGGCGCCTCGGTGCTCACCCTGCCGGTGCCCGCGGGCCGCGCCGACATCTCGGGCCCGGTCGATCCCGAGCGTTTCGATCGGGTCCGGACCCTGCTGCGGCAGGCCCGCGACGCGCGTCCGCAACCCGGGCGTGACGACAAGGTGGTCACCGCCTGGAACGGCATGGCGATCACCGCGCTGGCCGAGGCCGGGGCCGCCCACGCACGGCCGGATTGGATCGAAGCCGCGGCCCGGTGCGCGCGAATGTTGTTGTCGGAACATGTGATCGACGGCCGATTGCGGCGCGCCTCGCTCGGCGGTGTGACCGGTGCGGCCCCCGGCATTCTTGAGGACTACGCCTGGCTGGCCGGCGGTCTGCTCGCGCTGTATCAGGCCACCGGCGAACCCGGTTGGCTCGACCGCGCCCAGGAACTGCTGGATATCGCCATAACTCGGTTCGCCGATCCGTCCGCCGCGGGCGCGTGGTTCGACACCGCCGACGACGCCGAATCGCTCATCTCCCGCCCGCGCGACCCGTTCGACGGCGCAACCCCCTCGGGCGCTTCGTCATTCGCCGAGGCTCTGCTGACCGCTTCGGCGCTCAGCGATCCGGATCGCGCGGGCCGCTACCGCGAACTGGCCGAATCCACCCTGTCCCGCAGCGCGATCGTGCTCGCCCGCGCGCCGCGATCGGGCGGTCACTGGCTCACGGTCGCCGAGGCGTCGGTCCAGGGCCCGCTGCAGATCGCGGTCGCGCTCCCCGAGGGCTTGGACCCGGCCACGGCCGAATTGCTCACCGCCGCACGCTGGTCCGCCCCTGGTGGATCGGTAGTACTTGCCGGACAAAAGGATTCGGCCCCGTTGCTGGACAGTCGCCCTCCGGTCGACGCCCGCCCGGCCGCCTACGTCTGCCGCGGCGCGGTCTGCGATCTCCCGGTGACCGATCCGCAGGCACTGCGCGCGTCTCTCGGGTCGAGCGCATCGAGCGGGAAGTGATTCCTCACCCCATGTGGTGACCGGCCGGCCGCGCGATCGGCTCGGTGACGGTGGCCCGGCCTGCGACATCCCGGTCGATGACAGGCAGCCTCTGCGCTCATCCCGGGCGCCTCGGCCGTCAGGTGATCTCCCTGGTGCGTGGGATGTGCCGGGCTCGGCTCCGAGCGGTTCGGACGGCGATTCGGGATGCGGTCTGCCGGTCGTTCCCGTATGTGCCGCGCTCGCCGGGCGCATGGGCCGACCACCGACCGATGCCACGGGATCGGCCGCGTTTCCCGGGTCGGCCGCGGATCACCGTAGCGCCCGGGGCGTGGTCAGGGATGCCCGGGTGACGCGCCGTGCTCGAGAAAAGCCTGGCAGCGGGACATGTATAGCATGTGGCTATGAAGTCTCACCAGGTTGGCCGAGGAGGCTTGCCGACTGCGGCGAGTCCTTGCAGGATGGCGTGCAGAAAGCGGTCGTCGGGGTCCGGATCGACCGCTTGGACAGGGAGTTCATGTGACCATGCAGCCTCGTAGGAACCGTTCGTACCGACCGTCCGGACGCGGTGCACTGGCGCTGACCGCCGGCCTCGCCGCAGTGGTATTTGCCACTGTAACGGGCGCGGGCCCGGCGGCGGCGCGGCATATCGGGGCCTTCGACGTCGGCGGCGCCATCGAGAAGGCATACGATCGCGCGGGCGGCACGAACTTCTTCGGCAATCCGACCACCGCCGAATCGGCCGCGCAGGGCGGCCGGTTCCAGGTCTTCGAGCGCGGCTGCTCGATCTACTGGTCCGTCGGCACCGACGCGCACGACGTCTGCGGTCTCATCCGCGACAAATACGCCGCGCTGGGTTGGGAGCGCAGCCCGCTGGGCTTCCCGGTCTCGGACGAGTCCAAGGCGGGTAACGACGGCGCCGGACGCTACAACCTGTTCCCCGGCGGAGTGATCTACTGGTCCGAGGAGACCGGCGCGCATCCGGTCTGGGGCAATATCGCCGGAGTGTGGCAGGGCAACGGCGCGGAGAAGGGCCGCTACGGCTACCCGACCAGCGACGAATACGACTACCGCGGTGGCAAGGCGCAGGACTTCCAGGGCGGCAGGATCACCTGGCACCCGTGACCTTGCATCGAAAGTGGTTGCGGCGCAGCAGGTTCGGCGGAAAGCGGCGGCTGGCCGGTGTTCGATCGCGAGCCGTACGGCCGTCGCGATTCAGCGAACCGTGCGGCCGTCGGGATGCGGGGACGACCACCGCGTCGATGCCGATGGCCGCTGTAGCGGTCCCGCCCGCTACGTGTTGAGCTGCACATTCGTGACGTTACGTCGGCGCCGCACCCCGGCGAGGTCGCGCCTGGCAACCTAATCGGCCGCTCTCGTCGCGGCGTCCGATGTGGCCGAGGCCGAGGCAGGTGAGGCGCCGTTGCCGTCCGCGGCGCTCTTGTTCCGGCCGCCGCCCGGCACGGCAGGGGCGATATCGGTCCAGCAGTCCGTCGGCTCCTTGCGGCCGCGCAGGTGGATGGTCTCGTGCAGTTCCCAGGCCGCGCTCTCGTTACCCGAGGCGGCCTCGACGACGTTCTGGCTCACCAGGATTCGCCGGGCCACATGTTTGGCCTCGGTGGTCAGCCGGGACGCCTCGTTCACCGCGTCGCCGATGACGGTGAATTCCAGGCGGGTGTCCGTGCCGACGTCTCCGGCGAACACCGATCCGCGCGCCACGCCGATGCCGATATCGAGCTCACCCCCGGCGGCCACCTCGTCGCGGATCCGGCGGGCCGCGCGCAGTGCGGGAGTCGCGTTGTCGCGCAAGGCGATCGGCGCGCCGAAGATGCACAGCGCGGCATCGCCCTCGAATTTGTTCACCAGTCCGCCGTTGTCCTCGGTGGCCGAGACGACGATCGACAGCAGCCGGTTCAATTTGGCGACGAATTCGCGCGGCGCGAGTTCGGTGGACAATTCGACCGAACCCACGACGTCCACGAACAGTGCGGTCACCACGCGAACGTCGCCGGTGAGGTCCATGCTCCCGGCCAGGGCGCGTTCGGCGACCTCGGTGCCGACATGGCGGCCGAACACATCGCGCAGCCGTTCGCGTTCGGACAGGTTCTCGGCGAGCTCGTTCACCGAATGCTCGAGCCGGCCGATCTCACTGGCGCTGCCGACCGGCACCCGCACCTCGAGATCGCCGTGCGCGATGCGGTCCAGGGCGCGGCGCAGCATCCGCACCGGCGCGGCGACCGCTCGGGCGAGCGTGGCGGTGGCGATCGCGCCGACCAGCAGCCCCACCAGGGACATGTACAGCGCGGTGTGGATGCGGTCGCCCGGTGCGGCGACCGGATCGGCGAGCACGGTGATCAGCATCAGCAGCGGCATCATCCCGGAGACGGTCCAGGACAGCACGACCCGGTTGAGCACCGTGGAACTCCAGTGCATCGTCCCGCCGAGCACCGTCGCGACGAGCGGGATCGCGGGCCGGATCAGCCGGTCGACGATCAGCAGGGTGAAACCGGCCGATTCGAACGCGCCGAGGGCGAACATCGCGCCGACCACCGCGATCGCCCGCGACGGCACGACCTGTGCGAACAGCAGCGTCACGATGATCACGCCGGGCAGCCAGATGGCCAGGGCCCGAAGTGTGGTCGCCATCGGCAGGTTCAACAGCCGCCGCGCCTCGGCCTCGGTGGGTTTGCGGCCGGTGTCCAGCCAGCCGAAATAGTGGCTGCGATCGCGCACGGCGATCGCGACGCCGACCAGCGCACCCAGGATCGGGTAGATCGCGGTCTGCGCCAGCGCGCTCATCCAGTCCGGTCCGAGCCGCCCGAGGAAACCGCTCAGCCACAGTTCGATGATGATGACCGCGAGCCCGCTGACGTGGCACAGCAGCACCACGCTCGACAGCCCCCAGCGCATCCGCAGCGCCCACAGGATCAACCGATTGATCATGGCGTGGAACTTGTGCGGCAGCGCGATATCGATTCGTAGAGCACGAACGAGGAGCATAGAACCCGAGCGCGCGGCGTCGTCGGTTTCGACCGGATCGTGTCCGGTACGTCACAGGTGCGCCGTGCGATCCGGGCGGTTATCCCAGCACGACCAGCCACACCGCGACGTAGTGGCACAGGGCCGCGAGAACCGTTGCGGCGTGGAAGAATTCGTGATGTCCGAAGACGGTCGGCCAGGGGTCGGGCCACTTGGCCGCGTAGAGGATCGCGCCGATGCTGTAGGCCAGCCCGCCGACCAGCAGCAGGATCATCGCGGGCACGCCGACGTGGTGCGTCATGGGCGCCGCGACCGGCACGATCGCCCAGCCCAGCAGCAGGTACAGCGGCACGCCGACCCAGCGCGGCGCGGTCGGCCACAGCAGTTTGAGCGCGACCCCGGCCAGCGCGCCCGCCCAGACCACGGCCAGCAGTGTGGTTCCGGTGCGACCGGGCAGGCCCAGCAGTGCGAACGGCGTGTAGCTGCCCGCGATGAACAGGAAGATCATCGAATGGTCTGCCCGCTTCATACGGATGCGGGTCCGCGCGCTGGTCCAGGTCACCCGGTGGTAGGTGGCGCTGACCCCGAAGACGCCGCAGACCGTGAGCCCGTAGACCAGCGTGGACAGGCCCGCGGTCGCCGAGACGGTCGCGGACACCGCGGCCAGCGCGATTGCGGCGATGGCGGCGATACCGACCGCCCAGGTGTGTATCCAGCCCCGCATACGCGGTTTGACCGGGATGTTCGCCGCGAGCCCGATTGGGCCCAGGGCGGCGGGCATGGGCGTCACCGATTCGGACAAGGCTTACCTCCTGAGTAACCTACGGTACCGTAAGTTACCGATCTCGCCATCGCGATGCCGATGACACGTCAGCGGTCCGGTTCCCCCCGATGTACGCGGCGTGCCGATATCTCCGGGGCGTAGGGTTGCTCTCCGTGAAGCTTGCAAGTCAGGTGCGTGAGCTGCCGTATCGCATCTATCAGGCGCGGCTGTCCAAACAGCTCGCAGGCAAACAACATCCGCGTCACGTGGCCGTGGTGTGTGACGGAAATCGCCGCTGGGCGCGGGAGAACGGCTTCACCGACGTCAGCCACGGGCATCGCGTCGGTGCGCTGAAGATCGCCGAACTCGTCGGCTGGTGCGAGGCCGAGGGCATCGAGATGGTGACGGTGTATCTGCTGTCCACCGAGAACCTCAACCGCGATCCGGACGAGCTGGAAACCCTGTTCGAGGTGATCACCGACGTCGTGGAGGAACTCTCCGCGCCGGAGCTGAACTGGGGTGTGAAGATCGTCGGCTCGCTCGACGGACTGCCGGAGGACGTCGCGCGCCGGATGCGCAAGGCCGCCGACGAGAGCCACGGCCGCACCGGCGTTCACGTCAACGTGGCGATCGGATACGGCGGCCGCCAGGAGATCGCCGATGCGGTGCGCTCACTGGTCCGGCAGGAGATGGCGGCCGGCGAGACGGGCGAGGACCTGGTCCAGTCGATCACCGTCAACGCGATCGGCCAGCATCTGTACACCTCCGGGCAGCCCGATCCGGACCTGGTCATCCGCACCTCGGGCGAGCAGCGGATGTCCGGATTCCTGTTGTGGCAGAGCGCTTATTCGGAGATCTGGTTCACCGAGGCGTACTGGCCCGAATTCCGCCGGGTCGACTTCCTGCGCGCACTGCGCGATTACGCCGCCCGGCACCGGCGTTACGGCGCCTGAACCCGGGTTCGGGGCATTCGGGTTTGGGCCGGCGAATAACGGCTCGGCCCAGGATATGTTGCATTACATGATCATCCGGATGTGCGCGGTCGCGCTCGCGTACCGTCCAGTAGATGAGTGAGTCCGGGCAGCGCTGCGCGGTGACGGCCGCGACGCCGTACATCAGTTACGAGGAATTCGGCAGGCGATTCCTGGAATACGCGGCGTCCCCGGCGCGGATCGCGGGCGCGTTCTCCCGATTGACCGGCGCTGCTTTCGATTTCGGCCCGATCGGGGTCGGCCCCGGCCGGCTCGCCAAGGTGAGCGCGCAGGTACGACTCGGTGAACCGGTGCTGGTGCGCAACCTCGGCGAGGAGATCACCTTCGAACTCATCATCCCGCTGAAGGTCGATCTGCTGCTGGACCTGACCGTGGACCGCCACCGTTTCGACGTCGACGGCGCGGTCCGCGTCCACCTGATCGTCCGCACCGCCGAACCGCTGCGCGTGATCATCGATATCGCCGAACCGCGCCCGAGCGACGTGCGCGTCAACGTCGCCGCCGCCACCCGGCGCGGTCGGCTGCTACGCCTGCTGGCCAGCGTCGATCACGAGATCCGCCGCTTCATCGCCCGTTACGTAGCCCGCGAGATCCGCAAACCGCATATCGCCGCGGTCCGGGAAATAGACGTCGCCACCAGACTGGACGCGGCTTGGCGGATTTGACCTACTTCTCGAATTTATAACTTGCGCAGGCGGATTCGGTTGATGCTGTGGTCTGAGTCCTTGCGTAGCACCAGGGTTGCGCGCGGGCGGGTGGGCAGGATGTTCTCCACGAGATTGGGGCGGTTGGTCGCGTTCCAGATCTCCTGGGCCGCGATCGTCGCCTCCTGATCGTTGAATCCGGCGTAGTGGTGGAAGTGCGAGTTCGGGTCCGCGAAGGCCGTCTTGCGCAGGGACAGAAAGCGATTGACGTACCACTTCTCGATATCCTCGATCCGCGCGTCGACGTAGACCGAGAAATCGAACAGGTCCGAGACCATCAGGCGCGGCCCGGTCTGCAGGACGTTGAGGCCCTCCATGATCAGGATGTCGGGTTGGCGTACGCAGTGGAACTGATCGGGCAGGATGTCGTAGGCGATATGTGAATAAATCGGCGCGCAGACCTCGGACGCACCGGACTTCACCTCGGTCACGAAACGCAGCAGCTTGCGGCGATCGTAACTTTCCGGAAAACCCTTGCGATGCATGATTCCCCGGCGGGTGAGTTCGGCTGTCGCATAAAGGAATCCGTCGGTGGTCACCAGATCGACCCGGGGGTGGTGGTCCCAGCGGGCCAGCAGCGCCTGCAGCACGCGCGCGGTGGTGGATTTTCCGACCGCGACGCTACCGGCGATACCGATGACGAAGGGGACCTGATGGTCCGGATGCGTCTCGCCGAGAAAGGTCGCGGTGGCGGCGAACAATCGCTGTCGCGCCGCGACCTGCAGATGGATCAACCGGGCCAGCGGCAGATAAACCTCGGCGACCTCTTCCAGATCGATCTGCTCGCCGAGTCCGCGCAGGCCGATCAGTTCCTCCTCGGTGAGTACCAGGGGAGTGGACTTTCGCAGGGTGCGCCATTGTTTCCGGTCGAATTCCACATAGGGACTCGGCTCACTCATCCGTGCCATTTACCCACGCTCTCGGTTCGGTGCACATGACGCATTCGGTCCGGACGCCGTGTCGAGGATCCCGCGCCGTCCGCGCGCCCGGCGGGACGGGATCCGGTGGGCAGTCCTGGCATAGGCGAATTCTCCTCGGCGGGAAGGCCGCCCCGCACACGGGGTGTTATTACTCGCCAGTAACCATAAGTGACATTTCTCTCCCGGCCTCGGGGTTTGGCAAGCGGGCCCACTTCCCGGACTGCGTGAACGCCCGGTCGCGGTATCGTCGGCTGTCATGAACGCGCATCCGCTCGTGAGCGATTATCTGCGGCTGGGACTGGCTTTCGATCGCCTCGAACCCGGGTTCGTCGATGCCTACACCGGAGATCCCGCGCTGCGGCGCGAGGTGCAGGAGGGGCCCGCGCCGCTGCCGGGCGAGTTGGCCACGCGGGCCGCGGCATTGCGCAAAGAACTGCCGGAGGCGGGGTTGTCCGGCGAACGCACCGAATTCCTCGATGCGCATCTGCGCGCCCTGGAATGTTCCGCGCGCAAGTTCGCCGGTGAGCGGATTTCCTTCATCGACGAGGTGCGCGCCTATTTCGACGTGGATATCGCACCCGGCGACGAGTCGGACTATCGCGACGCGCATCGGCAGATGGACGAGGTCCTGGCCGGCGACGGCACGCTGTTCGAGCGGGTGAGCGCGCACCGCAAGGCCGACGAGATTCCGCCGGAGCGGCTGAGTGAATGCGTCGCGGCGTTCTCCGGCGCGCTGCGCGAACTGGTCCGGGCGCGTTATCGGTTGCCCGATCACGAGCGGGTGGAATACGAGGTCGTCGGTGACAAGCCGTGGTCCGGGTTCAACTACTACCTGGGCAACTACCGGTCCCGGGTCGCGATCAACTCCGACCTCAAACAGCATATGGCGCATCTGCCCGCGCTCATCGCGCACGAGGCCTATCCCGGTCACCACACCGAGCACTGCCGCAAGGAGGCCGGGTTGGTCGGCGCGGGGCAGGCCGAACAGACGTTGTTCGTGGTCAACACCCCGCAGTGCCTGATGGCCGAGGGGCTGGCGGATCTGGCGTTGCGTTCCATCGTCGGGCCGGGCTGGGGCAAGTGGGCTCAGGAGATCTACGCCGACCTCGGCCTGCGATTCGATGGTGAACGGGCGGAACGGCTTTCGAACGCGTCGGCGCAACTGCTCGGGGTGCGCCAGGATGCCGCGCTGCTGCTGCACGACCGCGGCCGCAGCGCGGACGAGGTCGCGGATTTCCTGCAGCGCTGGAGCCTGGCCACCCCCGAACGTGCCAGGCAGTCGCTGCGCTTCCTGTCCTCACCGCTGTGGCGCGCCTACATCAGTACCTACGTGGAGGGCTATCGCCTGCTCGGCGGCTGGCTCGACCGCGCGGTGGACGAGGACGACCGGGCCGATCGTTTCCGTCGCCTGCTCGACGAACCGCTGACCCCCGGAGCGGTCCGCCGCATGTGAGCGACAGGCTCACATAGGCCACACGCAGTGCCCGCCGGAGGAAATCGTGCAGACCAGGTGCGAGAGTTGCAGCAGTAGCGCCTGAATCGGATTCGTCGGCACGTAGATCGGTTGCATGGTGAATTACCTTTCGGTGTGATCGAGTTCTGCGCGTCCCAGTCTCGGCCGGTGGGCCGCGCGCCGGTACACCCCGATTCAGGTGCCGGGGAAATCGAGGGCGCGCCGGGCCAATACACTGGGTCCGTGACCCAGACGACCGCCGCCTCTGTGAATTCTCAATCGCTCGCCGAACTCGATCCCGAACTCGCTGCCGCGATGGCGGGCGAACTCGCCCGGGAACGCGACACGCTCGAGATGATCGCCTCGGAGAACTTCGTACCGCGCGCGGTGCTGCAGGCGCAGGGCAGTGTGCTGACCAACAAGTACGCCGAGGGCTATCCGGGCCGCCGGTACTACGGCGGCTGCGAGCACGTCGACGTCGTCGAGAACCTCGCGCGCGAGCGGGTCAAGGCGCTGTTCGGCGCCGACTTCGCCAATGTGCAGCCGCATTCCGGCGCGCAGGCCAACGCCGCGGTGCTGATGGCGCTGATGAATCCGGGTGAGAAACTGCTCGGCCTGGATTTGGCGCACGGCGGTCACCTGACCCACGGCATGCGGCTGAACTTCTCCGGCAAGCTCTACGAGGTGCACGCCTACGGGGTGAGCAAGGAGGATCACCGGGTCGACATGGAGGCGCTGCGCGAGCAGGCGCTGTCGGTTCGGCCGAAGGTGATCGTGGCGGGCTGGTCGGCGTATCCGCGGCATCTGGATTTCGCGGCGTTCCGGGAGATCGCGGATGAGGTCGGCGCGTACCTGTGGGTCGATATGGCGCATTTCGCCGGTCTGGTCGCCGCGGGACTGCACCCCTCGCCGGTGCCGCACGCCGACGTGGTGTCCTCGACCGTGCACAAGACCCTCGGCGGTCCGCGTTCGGGCCTGATCCTGGCCAAGCAGGACTACGCGAAGAAGCTGAACAGCGCGGTGTTCCCCGGTCAGCAGGGCGGCCCGCTGATGCACGTGATCGCCGCCAAGGCCGCGGCGTTCAAGATCGCCGGGACCGAGGAGTTCAAGCAGCGGCAGGAGCGCACGCTCTCGGGCGCGAAGATCCTCGCCGAGCGGTTGAACTCGGCCGATGTGAAGGACAAGGGCATCACGGTGCTCACCGGCGGCACCGATGTGCACCTGGTCCTGGTGGACCTGCGTAACTCGGTGCTGGACGGCCAGCAGGCCGAGGATCTGCTGCACGAGATCGGAATCACGGTGAATCGCAACGCCGTTCCGTTCGACCCGCGCCCGCCGATGGTCACCTCCGGCCTGCGCATCGGCACCGCCGCACTGGCCACGCGCGGCTTCGGCGACGCGGAGTTCGGCGAGGTCTCCGACATCATCGCGACCGCCCTCGCCGGCGGTGCGGATCTGGACGCGCTGCGCGCCCGGGTCAGCAAGCTCGCCGCCGACCGGCCGCTGTACCAGGGCCTGGAGGACTGGGGGCTGCTGTAAATTCGGCCCCCGCTCCGCTCCGGCGGGGGCGGGGCCGCGCCATCAGTCCAGAATCGCCCCGGGGCCCGGCCTCGGTGTCGTCCAGGGTAGGCGGGGTCACCAGAGCACGAAGCGACGTGTGCCGCCGGTGAGTTCCGGCGCGTCGGCGGTCACGGTCGCGACCAGTTTTCGCGGCGCGGGGTTGACCCAATGCCGTTGGGCTGGGCCTGTTTTCAACACCACGGTGGGTACGGTCTCGTTGCCGTCGGCCACCGACCGCACGAATGCCGCGGCCTGCGGGTCGGCCCAGATGTCGACCTCGCGGTGAATGATCCCGTGGCGGTTCAGCACTCGTCGTAGCCGGGCGCAGTACGGGCAGCCTGGGCGGCGATAGACGACCAGTTCGGGGGAGATGTCGTCGGACATACGCGATGAGTCTATTCGCCGTGCCGGCGTTCGCCGGGACGGCCGAACGATTGCTCGGCATCCCGGGCGGTCACCCGAGGTGAATCCTGCTCGACCAGGGGATGACGTTATCGGGAGTTCTTGGTGAGAAAGCCCGTTCGACCTGGGCCGCTTCCGGTGCGGAATGGCACGATGAAGGCCGGACGGCAGGCTCGACGAGAACAGGGATAGCGGCACATGACCGACGTGCGGACCGGTCGTACGAATCGCAGGTCTCGCGAGCGGCCGGTGCGAGTGATCAATTCGTGGTTGATCGGCGCTGCGCTCGCGGTCGGGGCGTTCCAGCTGTTCCTGCTGCCATCGACGCTGCTGCCGCGCGATCCGGCATGGGGTTGGTCGCTGCTGGTGCCGGTGCTGCTGACCACGCCGTTCTGGTCGCTGATCCACGAGGCCGTGCACGGCTCCCTGATCCGCGACCGCGAGGTCAACGACCGGTGCGGGCGCGCACTGGCGGTGCTGTACGGCTCGCCGTTCGCGATGCTCAAGATCGGCCATCTGCTGCACCACCGGTACAGCCGCACCCGGGAACGCACCGAGATCTACGATCCGGCGACGTCGAGCTGGGCGAGATCCGCACCCGGTTACTATCTGCGCCTGTGCGGCGGTCTCTACCTGCTCGAACTCGCGGCATTGCCGCTGGCCGCGCTCCCGGTCGCGGCGATACGCGGACTGGGCCGGCGGGCGGCGGCGCCCGATTCCGTCGCCGGACCGCTCTTCGAGCGGATCGCGCAGGCCAAGGTGCTGCGGCAGTTCCGCGTGGACGCGGCCGCGATCGTGATGCTGCACGCCGCGGCGTTCCTCGCCTACGGCCGCCACGGCTGGATGCTGCTCGCGGCGCTGGGCGGACGGGCGTTCGTGATCTCCCTGTCCGACAACGCCTACCACTACGGCACCGAACTGGACGCACCGCTGGAGGCGCTGAATCTGCGTCTGCCCCGCATCCTGGAACAGGCCGCGTTGAGCTTCAACCTGCACGGTGTGCATCATCATCACCCGGGGCTGCGCTGGTACGAGCTGCGCGCGGCGTTCCTCGACGAGGGCGGGCGCTACGACCTGGGCTGGGCCGCCGCGGCCGCACGCCAGTTCCGCGGTCCCATCGAACTCGGGTGAGCGCCGCGGCGATCCGCACCCGAGCCGATCGAGGCGATTCCCGCCGCCGGGATGTCTCGGCGGCGGGACGCCCCTGACTAGTCCTTGTGCACCAGCGGGCTCAGCGCCTTTCCGGCGAGTTCCAGCACGCCCGGCTCGTGGCCGTTGGTGACCATGTTGACGATGATGCCGTCCACGCCGTGGTCCAGTACGCGGCGCTGCACCTGCTCGGCGACGTCGTCCGGGGTGCCGACGAACTGACGGTCGCTCAGATCCGCGCCGGGCTGCCTGGCCGCCACTTCGGCCTGGAGCTTGCGGGCGCGGTCGCCGTCCTCGTCCACGATGGCGAAGCCCAGGAAGCTGGTCTCCAGGGTCTGCGGATCGCGGCCGTTCTCCTCGCACCGTGCGCGCACCGCATCGATCTTGCGCGGCAATTCGCTTGCGTTGCAGATGATGTTGAGGTGATCCGCGTAGCGAGCGGCCATCCCGAAGGTCTTCTTCTCCCCGCCGCCGCCGAGCATGATCGGCAGGTCGTCGCGAATGCGCGGTTCGTTCAGCGCCTCGCGGGTGTGGTACCACTTGCCCTCGAACGTGGGGTGCTCGCCGTGCAGCATCGGCGCGATGATCGCCAGCGCCTCCTCCAGACGTTCGAAACGTTCGGTGAAGGTGCCGAATTCGTACCCGTACCCGATGTGCTCGAACTCGAACCAGCCCGCGCCGATCCCGAGTACCGCGCGCCCGCCGCTGACCACGTCCAGCGTGGTGACGGTCTTGGCCAGCATCGCCGGATTGCGGTAGGTGTTCCCGGTTACCAAGGTGGACAACTGGATTCGCTCGGTCGCGGTGGCCAGTGCCCCGAGTGCGGTGTACGCCTCCAGCATCGGCTCCTCGGGCGCTCCGAGATTGGGCAGCTGGTAGAAGTGGTCCATCACGAACGCGGCGTCGAAACCCGCCGCCTCCGCCGCCCGAGCCTGCTCGATCACCGAGGGGAACAGCTCCCTCGCCGACGCCGCATGACTGAAATGCGGCATCTGATACCCCAGCCGGATCCGCCGCTTGCCGGCCGATCCGGAACCTTGCGTCTGTGCGTTCGTCATGGGTGAAACGCTATGACCTGGAGTGCACTCCATGTCAACGGGAACCGGCGCGGTTTCGCTGTGAGTGATCACGGGGTCACGCGGACGCCCGTCATCCGTGTTCGGTGAGGTACTCCACGTACAGCGGCCGCAGGATCTCCGCGATGTCGCCTTCTCCGGCGTGCACGTAATCGTCCAGCATCGGCAGCACGTATTTGATGTCCGCGGCGCTCTCGCCGACATTGCCCGTCGCGGCCTCGGCCGCGGGGATCTGCTCCAGCAACCGCCACAGGAAGCGCACGTCACCATGGCGCACGGCGTACTTGACGGCACGGTCGTGCAGTTCCTTCGACGAGAGCTTCTCCAGTTCCACAGCATCGGCCATACGACGACTCTATCGGCTCGCAACGTGCGGGTCTCGCGCGTCGCGGCAATTCGTGCTGCCATGGAGGTATGGCACAGCAACCGTCGATGAGTTTCGCGGTGAAACGCGTCTACGACGCACCAGACCCGGACGACGGCCGGCGTGTACTCGTCGACCGGCTCTGGCCGCGCGGTATCAGCAAACAGCAAGCGCACATCGACGAGTGGTTGAAGGAGGTCACCCCGTCGAACGATCTGCGCCGCTGGTTCCACGCCGACCCCCGGCAGCGCGGCGCGGAGTTCGCCGACAGGTATCGGACCGAGCTCGAGGACTCCGAACACCGGCAGGGCCTCGAGCATCTGCGGGAGTTGCGCGCGGCCGGTCCGGTCACTCTGGTGACCGCGGTGAAAGACCCTGCGCACAGCCACATTCCGGTGCTGCTCGCGCAATTCGGCGCGGAACTCGCCTGAATGCCCGGAATGCCCGGGATCGCAGTCGGTTCGGCCGCGCGCGGTGCCGCGCGGTGTCCGAAACCGCTCGAGCAGCGGATTTTTCGTGATTCGGCAGCCGATCGCGCGAATGACTCACTGAGATACATATCACACCGAGGCATCGGGCTCGCATCCCCGGTCCAGCCGCACGTTAACGGGAACTTCACCAACACGCTTGCCGAACCGGCGAGCCGGATCGGCTGAACCGCAGTAACGTCGGATGTGCGGGCCGCGTAGGTGTGGTTCGTGCGGGAGGTCCTGATCGTGGCTGAGCAAATCAGTGCGAGGGGGCCGGCACCCGGCCCTCGGGTCGAATGACCCCGGGTCGGACCGGTCCAGCGAGATAGGTCCGGGCGGGTGTAGCCCGGACAACAAAGGAGCCCACCGTGACTGATGCACGCTCCGTCATCGCTTCCTCGAACGCCCGCTCCGATGTGAGCGGAGGCTCCGGAAAGGGAGCCCACACCTCCGGGTCCGGTCGGAAATCCGGATCGAAAACCTTCGTGATCGACACCTCCGTACTGCTGTCGGACCCCTGGGCCATCACGCGCTTCGGCGAGAACCAGGTCGTCCTGCCGCTGGTGGTGATCAGCGAACTCGAAGCCAAACGGCACCACCACGAGCTCGGCTGGTTCGCGCGGGAAGCGCTTCGGCTGCTGGACGATCTGCGAATCGAACACGGTCGGCTCGACGAGCCGATTCCGATCGGGTCCTTGGGCGGCACGCTGCACGTCGAGCTCAATCACACCGATCCGGAGGTGTTACCGGTCGGATTCCGCACCGACACCAACGATTCCCGCATCCTGGCCTGCGCGCTCAATCTGGCTGCCGAGGGCCGCACGGTGGTGCTGGTGTCGAAGGACATTCCGCTGCGGGTCAAGGCCGGTGCGGTGGGTCTGCAGGCCGACGAATACCACGCGCAGGACGTCGTCACCTCCGGCTGGACCGGGATGACCGAACTCGATGTCGCCGCCGACATCGTGGACCGGCTCTACGCCGAATCCTCGATCGATCTGGACGAGGCCCGAGACCTGCCCTGCCACACCGGAATTCGCCTGCTCGGCACGAACGGCAGCGCGCTGGCCCGGGTGACCCCGGACAAGCGGGTGCAGCTGGTGCGCGGCGATCGGGAGGCGTTCGGGCTGCACGGCCGGTCGGCCGAACAGCGGGTCGCGCTGGATCTGCTGCTGGACGAGAGCGTCGGCATCATCTCCCTCGGCGGCAAGGCGGGCACGGGTAAATCCGCGCTGGCGCTGACCGCGGGTCTGGAGGCGGTGCTGGAACGCCGGTCGCAGCGCAAGGTGGTGGTCTTCCGCCCGCTCTACGCGGTCGGCGGACAGGAACTGGGCTATCTGCCCGGATCCGAGAGCGAGAAGATGGGGCCCTGGGCGCAGGCGGTGTTCGACACCCTCGACGGGCTGGCCAGTCCGGAGGTGATGGAGGAGGTGCTCAGCCGCGGCATGCTGGAGGTGTTGCCGCTGACGCACATTCGCGGCCGGTCCCTGCACGATTCGTTCGTGATCGTCGACGAGGCGCAGTCGCTCGAACGCAATGTGCTGCTGACGGTGCTGAGCCGGTTGGGCAGCGGATCGCGGGTGGTGCTCACCCACGACGTCGCCCAGCGCGACAATCTGCGCGTCGGCCGGCACGACGGGGTCGCGGCGGTGATCGAGAAACTGAAGGGGCATCCGCTGTTCGCGCACGTCACGCTGACGCGCAGCGAGCGGTCGCCGATCGCCGCGCTGGTCACGGAGATGCTGGAGGAGTACGGTCCGCACGCCTGATTGCGGATAGTTTGCAGTATTCGACAATCTCGAGGAGTCGGCAGGTATATTGCGCCGAGATACCTGTTCGGCGCGATTCAGTTGAAACGTCAGTGATTCGCTGAGTCGTAGCAGGGCACCGGCTCCGGGTTGCCGACGGTTCGTTCCGCGCGGGCCGTCGGCAACCTCTCTCGAGAGGATGGATATGAACCACTTCGCTCGACGGTCGGCCGCGACGACCTTGACCCTGGCTGCCGCGGCATTGCTGTTCACCGCCGCGTGCAGCAGCGACAACAACAACAGTTCCGCCGCCACCTCCGCGGCCACCAGTGCCGCGAAGGAGTCCGCCGCGAAGGAGTCCGGCGCAAACGAAACCGGTGCGAACAAAACCGGTGCGAACGAAACCGGTGCGAACGGGGCCGCGGCGGAGACCAAGATCCAAACCCCCGCCGGCGAGATCACCGTCGCCGGGCACGTGCTGACCAAGTACAACGAAATGGGCGGTCCCGCGGGCACACTCGGTGCGCCGACCGGCAACTCCATGAACGGCCCGAACGGCGGCTCCTGCCAGGAGTTCGTCGGTGGCGCGATCTGCTGGAGCGAACAGACCGATGCGCACGTGGTCTGGGGCGAGATCCGCAAGGCGTGGGACGGCAACGGCGGCATCAACGGCAAACTCGGCTATCCGACCAGCGACGAGAAGGACATCGCCAACGGCAAGCAGAGCGATTTCACCGGCGGCACCATCACCTGGGTGAACAACCAGACGTCGGTGACGATGAAGTAGTTCGCATCGTGGTGTGTGACAGCCCGGGGACGATGTTCCCGGGCTGTTGTACGGTAGATCCCCGTTTCGGTCCCCGAGTAGGTAGGTTGTCCGCGTGCGAACTCTCTTGACCGATCGTGAGCTGCTGGAATCGCTTGCGGCGGAGGCGGAAGAAAATCTTCGGCGACACATCGCCACGGTCGACGGCTGGCAGCCGCACGATTACGTGCCCTGGGACGACGGTCGCAACTTCGCTTTCCTCGGCGGAACCGATTGGGAGCCCGGCCAATCCGGCCTCGGCGAGGTCGCGAAGCTGGCGCTGACCGTCGGTGTGCTGATCGCCGACAACCTCCCGTCGTACCACCGTGAGCTGGGCAAGTACCTGCGCACCGGCCCGTGGTGGCGCTGGGTCGGGCGGTGGACCGCGGAGGAGAACCGGCACGCGATCATGATCCGGAACTATCTGATGGTCACCCGCGCGGTGGATCCGGTCGAACTCGAGCGGATGCGGATGTCGCATATGACCACCGGCTTCCGCCGGCCCGCACTGCATCTGCTCGATGTGCTGGCCGCCAGCGCGTTCGAGGAGCGGGCCGCGGCGATCCGGCACCGCAATATCGCGGCGCTGGACGAGAATCCGATCGTCACCGCGATGTCCGAACGCATCGCCGCCGACGACGAACTCCAGTCCGAGTTCTTCGCCGATCTCGTCGCGGCCGCGCTGGATCGCGCGCCCGACCAGACCGCGCGCGCGATCGCCGACCGGGTCGCGGACTTCGCGGTCCCCGAGATCACCCTCGCCGACGGCCGCTCCAGCACCGCGATCCTGGCCGAGGCGGGCATCTACGACCCGGCGCGCGAGCCCGAACTCGTATTCGGCCCGCTCCTGGCCCGGTGGAACTTCTTCACCCGCACCGACCTCGGCGCGGACGGCGAGAAGGCCCGAGCCGAGCTGTCGAACCTGCGCTAACGACGTTTGGAGGCGGGGGAGCGCACCGCGTTCCAGAGGCCGGTCGCCGTGCCGCGCAGGAAGTTCTCCCAGCTGAAGTGGTCGTGCCAGAGGGTGATGCGGCCGTCGACGAGTTCGAAGGTGCCGCACACCCAGAAGGCGATCTCGACCGGGCCCGCGCGCAGATAGTCGGTCCGCTCGGTGAGGACGGTGTCGCCCTCGGAGACGGGGCGGCCGTCGGCCTCGATGGCGATGTGGTGCATATCGACGCGGAAGCCGAACGATTCCCGCGACAGGCCGCGCAGCAGGCCGCCGACGCGGCTGACGCCGCGCACATCGGGCAGTGAGGTGTTCTTCCAGACGATATCGGGGTCGAGCAGTTCGAGCGCCTCGTCCACCGCGCTCATCTCCAACGCCGCGAAGAATTCGCGAACCGTGGTGATCGCATCCTGCCGTAGCTCGGGTTTTTCGGACATGGTCCGACTGTATGCCGCGGCGGGGTCCGAATCCACGGAATCGGGGCCCGTTCGGCCCGTCGTGTTCGCCGCTTCTGTGCGTTTTGTTCGCCAGGGGCCGCGGATATCGCCGAAGCCCTGGTACTGATCGGGTCGGTTCAGCGTGCGGGCGGTGGTTCGGAACCGGCGCCGTCGAGCTTTCGGGCCGCGATGAGGGCCGCGAGGCCGTCGAGGATGCGATCGATGCCGAAGTGCAGGGCGTTGTCGCGGGCCTCGGGTGCGACGGGTTCGCTGAAGGCCGCGAGGGTGTGCGGATAGCGATCGGCCCGAGCGGCCAGGGTGCGGGTCAGCTGATCGGCCATCTGATCCTCCAGTCCGTCGCTGCTGCCGCCCAGGGCGGCGGCGTGGGCGAGGGTCTGCGCCTGGCCGGAGAGCGTTGCGAGGGTGTCCAGACGTTCGGGACCGGTGAGGCCGCTGTCGGCCAGCGGCGCCAGACCTGCCTCGAACCAGCCGATCTCGTTGGGGCCGAGGGGGCGTGCGGTGACCAGGATGCCGAGCATCCAGGTGTGTTCGCACAAGCGCTGATAGGTCGTCAGGCACCAGGCGCGCAGTTGGGCGCGCCATGGCGGTTCGGCCGAATCCTTCGTCGCCGCAACGAGATCGGGCGCATCGCCCATCGCGGCGTCCAGCATCAACGCGGTCAGTTCGGCCTTGCCGGGAACGTAGCGGTACAGCGCCATCTTCGCGCAGCCCAGGCGCTCGGCCAGACGCTGCATCGAAAGGTTGACCAGCCCTTCGGAATCCGCGAACGCGATCGCCTCGGTGACGATGCGCTCCAGTGACAGCGAGGGCTTGGGCCCGCGCTTGGGCCGATGCGCGGTGCCCCACAGCAGTTCGATAGCGGTCGGTGCGGTCATTTCACCATCCTTGCCGATCGGGTCTTGACTCCGAAACTGTGTCCACCGTACGCTAAATTGCGTCCAACAGACACAGTTAAAGGAAAGCCGAGTTCACCATGCGTAATCAGACCGTTCTCATCTCCGGCGCCAGCATCGCCGGGCCCGCCCTGGCCTACTGGCTGCACCGCTACGGCTTCGAGGTGACAGTCGTCGAGCGCGCGCCCGAGCTGCGCCCCGGCGGTCAGGCCATCGACTTCAAGGGGCCCACCCATCGCGCGGTACTCGAGCGCATGGGCGTGTGGGACGAGATCGTGCGGCAGCAGACCGGTAAGACCGATATGGTCTTCGCCGACGACGCGGGCCGCGAATTAGCCGTGATATCAGGCGATTTCACCGGCGGTGACGTGGAGATCCTGCGCGGCGACCTGGCGCGGATCCTGTACGAGCGGACCGCGGGACGCTGCGAATACCTGTTCGGCGATTCGGTCACCGCGCTCACCGACACCGCCGAGGGCGTCCACGTCGAATTCGAGCATGCGCCCGCGCGCACCTTCGATCTTGTCTTCGGCGCCGACGGGATTCATTCCCGGGTGCGCCGCCTGGCCTTCGGTCCGGAATCCGATTACGTCCACCACCTGGGCTACTACTACTGCATCGCCGGTGCGCCCGGATGGGGGCACGATCCGAGCGGGCCGCGGGTGCGCGGGCGGGCGTCGGCCTACAGCGCGCCGGGCAAGCTGGCCGTGCGCGGCGGCGCGAAGGCTGCGCACCACTACATCTTCGCCTCGCCGGTGCTCGATATCGGCCGCGACGATGTGGCCGCGCAGCAGCGCCTGATTGCGGAGCAGTTCGCCGGGCTCGGCGGGCCCATCCCCTCGATGATGGCCGAACTGCCCGGACTCGACCCGTTCTACCTCGATTCGATCAGCCAGGTCCGGATGAAGGGGCGCTACACCAAGGGGCGGGTCGCGCTGGTCGGCGATTCGGCCTACGGAAATACCTTGGGCGGCTTCGGAACCGGGCTCGCGGTCGTCGGAGCCTATGTCCTGGCCGGTGAATTGGCTACCGCCGGTGGCGAATACGCGGGTGCGTTCGACCGCTACGACGAGGTCATGCGCCGCTACGCCAAGATCGCGGGCAACTCCAACGCCGGCCGGTTCCTCGCGCCGCGGACCGCACGCGGTATCGCGATGCGGAACTGGTTCGTCGGCTCACGCACCTTCGGTCTCATGACGCGCTTCGGCGACAATGCCGCCAAGGATATCGATCTGCTGAATTACCCGGCAATGGCCGGCGCGGCCGAGTGAATCGCGGGGGCGGCATTGTTCCGGGGACGGGTACGGCGCTCGAGCTATTTCCGGCAGGTCATCGGCGAATTCGGCGGAACATGAAACATTCGAGCTGTTACCGACGATCAACCATATGACCGCGCAAAGTGGCAGAGAGAAAGGAAAGCGCAATGGTTATCGGAGATCTTTCCCAGCTCATCAATATGGCCGTCGGGTGGTTCGACCAGGTCCGCCACGTGATCGGAATCTGACGCAGCCGCTTGCCGCGAGCAATCTCGAAAGGAGGAAACAATGGTCCTCAACGATATATCGCAGGTCATCGACTTCCTCGTGCACCTGTTCGATCAGGCGCGTTCGATCGTCGGCGTGTAGTGCGCGGCGCGCGCTGACACGACCTTATCTCGCGGCTCTCGGCTGTATCGTTCGGCAGGCGGATAATCATCCACCCGAACGATCAGCCGGGGCCGCCACAGGAAATTGTCTACTCGGTCTCGGTCACCTTCGCCATGGACAATACGTCCAGTCGGCGGTCGAGTTCTTCCAGGGACAGTTCGTCGCCGATCAATCCGCGGTCGATGACCGTCTGGCGAATGGTTTTGCCCTCCTTCAACGCCTCTTTCGCGACCGCGGCCGCCTCCTCGTAACCGATTGCCGAATTCAACGGCGTGACGATCGAGGGCGAGGACTCGGCCAGCGTGCGCAGGCGCTCGGTGTCGGCGACGAGCCCGTCGATGCACCTGTCGGCGAACAAGCGGGATACGTTGGCCAGCAACCGAATTGATTCCAGTACATTGCGAGCCATCATCGGGATGTAGACGTTCAACTCGAACGCGCCGTTGCCGCCGCCCCAGGCGATCGCGGCGTCGTTACCGATCACCTGCGCCGCGACCTGGGTAACCGCTTCGGGCAGAACCGGATTCACCTTTCCCGGCATGATGGAGGAGCCCGGTTGCAGATCCGGAAGCCGGATCTCGGCCAAGCCGGTCAGCGGACCCGAGCCCATCCAGCGGATATCGTTGGCGATCTTGGTCAGCGAGATCGCGACGGTGCGCAGCGCGCCCGAGACCTCCACCAGTCCGTCGCGAGCGGCTTGGGCCTCGAAATGGTTTGCGGCCTCGGACAATTGGTCGAGACCGGTGGAGCGGCGGAGTTCGGCGACCACGCGTGCGCCGAAACCGTCGGGTGCGTTGAGTCCGGTGCCGACCGCGGTGCCGCCGATGGGCAGCTCACCCAGCCGCGCCAGCGTCGCGGTCAGCCGGTCGATACCGGCCTCGACCTGCCGGGTGTACCCGCCGAACTCCTGTCCGAGGGTCACCGGCACCGCGTCCATCAGATGGGTGCGGCCGGACTTGACCACGGTGCGCCATTCGGTCGCCTTGTCCAGCAAGCGAATTCGCAGATGATCCAGAGCCGGTACGAGATCGCGAACCACGGCCTCGGTCGCGGCCAGGTGCGTGGCGGTGGGGAAGGTGTCGTTCGAGGACTGCGACATGTTGACATCGTCGTTGGGGTGCACGGTCACTCCGGCCGCCGCGGCCAGGCCGGCGATCACCTCGTTGGCGTTCATATTGGAACTGGTGCCCGAGCCGGTCTGGAACACGTCGATCGGGAACTGATCGTCGTGAGCGCCCTCGGCGATCTCGTTCGCCGCGCTGATGATCGCCTCGGCCTTACCGGAATCGAGCAGCCCCAGATCCCGATTGACCGCCGCGCAGGCCGCCTTGAGCAGCCCCAACGCCCGGATCTGTGCCCGCTCGAGCCCCCGACCGCTGATCGGGAAGTTCTCCACGGCCCGCTGCGTCTGCGCCCGCCACAACGCCGTCACCGGAACCCGAACCTCACCCATCGTGTCGTGCTCGACCCGATACTCCGTCTGCTCAGTCATAATTCCGAGCCTAGGCCCGCACAAACTCCCAGCGGGCAGCCACGCGTGAGTCATTTCGCACATGCCACAGAGGAATACGCCCCCGCAGAATCCCCGACGTCGCAGGCAAGAAGTGAAACACCCATGACCGCCCTCTCGCGACCCGGACCGCCCTCGCGTGGCGCGCTGATCGGCAAGGCGTCTCTGTGCGCTGGGTAGTCGCTCGCGAGGCGAACTGTTCGGACCGTCATCTTGAAGGTTTTCGGCGTGGCTTGCGCCGCCCCAACCGATGCGAAGCGAGGCGATAACCAACGCGCCCAGCGGCGAAGCGTCTCCGTCCGGCTGGTAGTCGCCAGCGAAGCGATAGGTTCAGCAACACCAACCGCAAAGGTTTTCGGCGCGGGCTCGTCGTTCAGCCCTCGAAGCGCATGGCCGAAGGCCGAGTCTCGAGGGCTGAACGACGAGCCTTAAAGCGCCGAAAACCCGCCGGAGCGAAGCGGAGGCCAAAATTACGGCATCGGCGGGACCGCGTGCTCGTCGCCCACGAAATTCACCGACGAATACTCCCGCAGCTTGGTCAACCGGTGGTAGGCATCGATCATCCGCACGGTCCCCGACTTCGACCGCATCACGATCGACTGCGTCGACGCCCCGCCGGAGAAGTACCGCACCCCGCGCAGCAGATCACCGTCGGTGACCCCGGTGGCGCAGAAGAACACGTTGTCCCCGGAGACGAGGTCCTCGGTGACCAGGATGCGGTCCAGATCGTGTCCGGCATCGAGTGCCTTCTGGCGTTCCTCGTCGTCCTTGGGCGCGAGCTTGCCCTGCAGCGACCCGCCCATGCAGCGCAGGGCGGCGGCGGCGATGATGCCCTCCGGCGTACCGCCGATGCCGATCAGCATGTCGGTGCCGGAATCGGGGCGTGCGGTCGCGATCGCCCCGGCGACGTCACCGTCGGAGATCAGCCGGATTCGCGCTCCCGCATCGCGCACCTCCTGGATGTGCCGTGCGTGGCGCGGCCGGTCCAGCACGCATACGGTCAGGTCCGAGACCGAGGATTTCTTGGTCTTGGCGACCCGGCGCAGGTTCTCCGCGATCGGCACGGACAGATCGATCACATCGGCCGCCTCCGGCCCGACCGCGATCTTGTCCATGTAGAACACGGCCGAGGGATCGAACATGGCACCGCGCTCGGCCACCGCGAGCACGGAGATCGCGCCCGGCGAGCCCTTCGACATCAGGGTGGTGCCGTCGATCGGGTCCACCGCGAAATCGACCTCGGGGCCGGTGCCGTCGCCGACCGACTCGCCGTTGTAGAGCATGGGCGCCTCGTCCTTCTCGCCCTCGCCGATCACGACGACTCCGCTCATCGACACCGTGGCCACGAGCTGGCGCATCGCGTCCACCGCGGCACCGTCGCCGCCCTCCTTGTCGCCGCGGCCGACCCAGCGGCCCGCGGCCATCGCGCCGGCCTCGGTCACCCGGACCAACTCGAGTGCGAGGTTGCGGTCCGGGGCCTCATGGCGGCTCGTTGCGGGTGTGGGTGCCGTCATCTGCGGTGCCTCCTCGTTGTCTATTGCGTTGAATTGTCGCAGAACGGTCAGAACATCCCGTCGGGTACTGCCGTTCCACTTTGGTCCGAACGCACCCGGTGCTGGTCCGCGCGCTGTGATATCGGCCTCGTTGCCGAGCGGTCCTCGGCCGCGTTGTGGCAGCCGCCCTGGTCGGCGCACCCCTCCGGAGCGAAGTGCGCAGAATGCGGCGCGGCATACTGGGGGCGTGGCAAATCAGAAACCCCGGATCCTCAACGACTATCGGGACCTGCTCTGGTCGTTGATTCCGTTGCTGTTGATCTGCGTGGTTTTCGCCGCTCTCGCCCAACAGTGCAGTTTCTCGCCCGGCGCGCCGACGACCGGCAATATTCCGCATTTCGACGTCAAGGCGGCCCTTCAGGACGACGCGCACACCCTGCCCTTCCCGATCCGCCAGCCGAGCCTGCCCGAGCGCTGGACCGCCAATTCCGGCAGCCGCGACACCATCAGCGGCGCGGGCGGCGGAACGCTCAGCACCGTCGGGTACATCACGCCCCAGGGCACCTATATGCAGCTGACTCAGTCCGACGCATCCGAATCCGCACTGGCCGACCACATTCTGCAGACGCGCAGTCCCTCGGGCGCGCAGAAAGTGGGCGATCAAACCTGGACGGTCTTCCACGTCCAGGGCAGCGAACCGGCGTGGATCACCGATTTCGGTTCCGCCCGGGTGCTGATCAAGGGTGCGGGCAACCAGTCGGCGTATATGACTCTTGCCGGTGCGGTGGACGCCGCGCAACCCCTGCGTTCCTGATTTCACCTGCGGATTCGTGATCTTGGTTTCGGCTTGCTGAGACCCGATCCGGGTAACCGCCAACGACTCTCGCTGCTTTTCGGCTAACGTTGCCCGGGTGGATCGTGCGGACTTGGCTTGGCTCGAGCGGGTGCTGGATCGACCGATCATCGAGGCGGCGCCTGCCGAATGGGGAGTCGGTGACAACACCAGTCTGGTGACCGTCGCCGATGGCAGCGGCGTCGTCGTGCAGCGATACCGGCGGGGCGGTGAGGCCGACCGCCGGATGCGGATCATGAATGCGTTGCGAGATCCCGCCGCGACCAAGGGAATTACCATTCCGGCTATTCGCGCCGCAGATATCGACGCGCAGCCTCCGTGGATCGCCTTCGATATGCTGCCGGGCGCGCCGAGTGCCGAAACCCCCATGGACGGACCGCATTTCCCCACGCTGGCGCGAGCGATGGGGGCGATGCTCGCCGATTTCTCCGAATTGCCCTGTGCCGATGTGGAACTCGACGATATGTGGGCACGGCCCCGATATCTGGCCGCCCGCGCCGATGCCTGGGCCGAATGTCTGGATCCGGCGTTGTCGGCCGCGCAGAGCGCCGCCCTGGAGCGGGTCCTCGCGGATCTGCCCGAGCTGTTCGACGGCCGCCCAGCGGTTTTGGCGCACGGCGACTACGCACCGGTGAACATCCTCGTCGAGGACGGCACGATCACCGGACTGCTGGATTTCGAATCGGTGCGCGTCGCGGATCCGCTGTACGACCCGGCGCGCTGGGCCTGGTCGGTCGGCTTCGCCGGTCGCGACGCACTGGCCCGATCCTGGCCCGAATTCCTCGGCGGAGCCGGTATCGATCCGGCCGAACCCGCACTGCCGGAACGTATTCGGTCCTTGCAGGTGATCTGCACGATGGAGATGCTCGCCGACGCGGATCTCGCGCCGGGACTGTGGCGGATCGTGCACGACCGGCTGGCCGGCCTGCTGGGGTGAGCCGGGCGCGGCTACCGGTCGAACGTTCTGGTGGTGGCGAGCGTGGTGATCCGGTTGTCGTTGCCGGAGTCGCGCAGTTCCACCCGGCCCAGGCCGTGCCGCGCGGTGGCGGTGGCGATCACCGGGCCGACCCGCGCGGCCTGCAGATAGCGCAGGCCCAGGAAGCTCAGGCCGTCCGAGGGGCCGAGCGACAGTGTCGCCTCCTCGGCCGCCAGCGCGATCAGGCCGCCGTTGACGGTGCCCGCGGCATTGAGTCCGTCCTCGTGACGGGGCAGCACCGCGACGCCCGGCTCGCGGCGTTCGCACCGGGCCCGTTCGGCCAGCGGAACCGCGAGCCGCCGGTCGCTCGGCGGCATATCGATACTGAGTTTGCGCGGCAGCTGCACGTCCGGATTCGGTGCGGCCATGAAGGAGGTCGCGCCGAAACCGATCGGCACGTCGTCGACGGTGAACTCGATCTCCGCGACGAAGACCGACCGGCCCGCCTTGACCGTGCGGCCGACCGCGCGCACCTCACCCGCTCCGGGTGCGGGCCGGAACAGGTTGACGTCCAGTTCCAGCGTCATCGGCACCCGGGGGTGCAGGACCAGCGAGGCCAGCAGCCCGCCCATGGTGTCCAGCCAGATGGCCAGGATGGAGGTGCGCAGATGGGTGGTGCCCGGGACGTGCATGTGCGGGGTGATCGTCGCCGAGCCGTGTAGCTCGTCGCCGACCCGCCGAGTGGCGAAACCCAGTTCGAGCAGGATGTGCCGGCGTCTGTCCAACGGGCGGTCGACGGTGGTCACGGCATCTCCTCCGGCTCGGCGGAGCGGGCAGCGCCGCTCGGCATCCATTCAGACAACCGCACCATGAGCCGTTGTGCAAGTATCGTTTTCGATTTCGAGAGTGACATTCTGCACGCGGCGGTATCAGCAGGCCCCAGGATACGCCCGCGCACAACGGCTACTCCGAGTCGGCTTCGCGGCGGGACAACGCGTCCTCCACCCGTTTGCGCGCCCCGGCCAGATGCTCCTCGCAGCGGCTCGCCAGGGCCTCGCCGCGTTCCCACAGGGCCAGCGAATCGTCCAGATCCATACCGCCCTGCTCGAGCATCTTCACGACGTTGACCAGTTCATCGCGGGCGCGTTCGTAGCCGAAACTCGCGATCTCGGCGAGATCACTCTCGGTCATGCGGGGACTCCTTCGTAATGATCCGACTGGCCAGTGCGGCCGCGCTGATCGCGCCGTCGGCGACCCGGATGCGCAACTGGGTCCCCGGCGGGGAATCCGCCACCTCGTGGATGACGTGCCGCTCCTTGCCCGAAACACGTTGCACCACAGCGTATCCGCGAGCGAGCGTGGCGGCCGGGCCGACGGCGGTGAGCTTGTCGCGCAGATGCCGGGTCGCGGTGGACTCGGCGGTGAGGGTGTGTTCGACCGCCCGCCGGGCCGCGGTGCGCAACCGTTCGGCCTCCTCGTAGCGCTGGTCGAGCTGGCGCAGCGGATCGGCCAGCACCGGTCGCGAGCGCAGTTGGTCCAGCGCCCGAAGTTCGCGTTGCACCCAGCCGCGCAGCGCCGCGGCCGACCGCTCCTGCCACTCCCGGACCATGGCCAGTTCCGCGGCCGCGTCGGGGACGATGCGCTTGGCGGCGTCCGTCGGCGTGGCAGCGCGCAGATCCGCGACATAGTCCGACAGCGGATTGTCCGGCTCGTGCCCGATCGCGCTGACGATCGGCGTCGTCGCGGAAACGATGGCGCGGCACAGGGTTTCGTCGGAGAAGGGCAGCAGATCCTCGACGCTGCCGCCGCCGCGGGCGAGCACGATCACCGCCACGTCCGGGTCGCGATCCAGTTCGGACAGGGCGTCCAGGATCTGCGGGACCGCCGTCGGTCCCTGCACCGCGGTGTTGCGGATTTCGAAACGCACTGCGGGCCAGCGGTTCCGGGCGACGGTCAGGACATCGTGTTCCGCGGCGCTGGCGCGTCCGGTGATCAGGCCGACCGTCCCGGGCAGGAAGGGAATCGGCCGCTTGAGGCGCGGATCGAACAGTCCCTCGGCGGACAGCAGTGCCTTGAGCCGTTCGATGCGCGCGAGCAGTTCGCCGATCCCGACGGGCCGAATCTCGGTGATGCGCAACGACAATGTGCCGCGTCCGGTGAAGTAGGACAACTTGCCGTAGACGACGACGCGGCTGCCCTCCTGCAACGGAATCGCCGAATCGCGTAGCAGCGCTGGATCACACGTCACCGACAGGGACATGTCCGCGGCCGGATCGCGCAGCACCAGGAAGGCCGTGCGAGTTCCCGGCCGCACGTTCATCTGGGTGATCTGACCCTCTACCCAGACACTGCCGAGCCGGTCGATCCACTGCGCGACCTTCAGCGCGATACTGCGCACCGGCCACGGGTTCTCCGCCGAATTCGAGGGCCGGGCCGAGGCCGGGTTCCGCTGCCCGCCGGAGCCCGCCGCGTCGCCGGGTGCGTGTGTGCCGGGGTCGGTCACCGTTGCGCCTCAGCGGTATTCGGCGCTCGGTCGCGGCCGTGCCGGGGCTCGGTCACCGCTGCGTGTCGCCGTTCGGCGCGGCGGCGGCCCGCGGGCGCGTGGGTGTGGGTGCCGTGGGTGAATTCGGTCACTTGGCCTGCACGGTGGCAATCCGGTTGGTCAGCATCGTCACGAAGGCCGCGCGGTCCCGGGTGTGTCGCTCGTACTCGAGCAGCGCGGTCAGATCCTCGACGGTGAACATCCGCAGGCGTGCGCGCAACTGGGCCAGCGTCATGTTCAGGTAGTCGTAGCGGGCCGCGACCTCGGGCTCGGCGACCTCGTCGCCGGCGCCCGGCCCGTTGCTGGAAGACGTTGCGGCGGTTTCTGTTTCGTTCTGCACCGGCTCGGGCGCGGCGGGCTCCCCGGTCAGCGCGGGCACGACGGGCTCGGGCGCGGCATACAGGTCGAAGCGGCTCAGCGATGCCTCGCGGGCACTGGTGAAGACCGGGTCGGGATCGTCCTCGTCCTCGTCGAAGGTGGCCCAGGCGGGCTGTTCCTCCGGACGATTGGTCAGCTGGTCGAACACCTGGTCGCCCTTCAGCGCGAGACTGGTCACGAATTGCTGGGCGTGCATGGTGGTCTGCAACAACTGGCTGATCGCGGTGATCGGCAGGTGCATCGCGGTGGTCGGCAGCCGACGGGCTTCCTCCAGGGCGTAGACGGCTGCCCCGGCGGCGACACGGGCGAAGAACGGCGGTCGAAACATAGCCCTAGCCTGCCCGATTCGCCGTGTGAAGCAAAGGAGGGGATCCACGTGCGCCATTCTCGTCGCATCTGTTCGTCGTCATGTCGTCGGGCCGTACCCACCGCGCGGGGTGAGCGGACTCACAATTCGCCACGCCCGTCTGCCACGATACCGGCCGCGACCGCGCGCGTGTCGCCACCTGTGCGCACGTAAGCTGGGGGCCATGTCCTCGGCAATCCCCTTGAACGTCGGAATCGCCCGGTCCGCGGGCCCCAGCGCGGCCGGTGCCGCCAAGCGTGTCCTGCTCGCGGAGCCCCGCGGCTACTGCGCCGGTGTGGATCGCGCGGTGGAGACCGTCGAGCGCGCCCTCGACAAGCACGGTGCGCCGATCTACGTGCGCAAGGAGATCGTGCACAACCGGCACGTCGTGGAGACCCTGCGCGAGCGCGGGGTGGTCTTCGTCGACGAGACCACCGAGGTGCCCGAGGGCGCGGTGGTGGTGTTCTCCGCACACGGCGTGTCGCCGATGGTGCACGAGGCCGCCGCCGCCCGCGGCCTGCACACCATCGACGCCACCTGCCCGCTGGTCACCAAGGTGCATCAGGAGGCCAAGCGGTTCGCGCGCGACGATTTCGACATTCTGCTCATCGGCCACGAGGGGCACGAGGAGGTCGAGGGCACGGCGGGCGAGGCACCCGATCACGTTCAGCTCGTCGACGGTCCCGACGCGGTAGACGGCGTGCACGTGCGCGACGAGAACAAGGTGATCTGGCTTTCCCAGACCACGCTGTCCGTCGACGAGACCATGGAGACCGTGCAGCGGCTGCGGCAGCGCTTCCCGAAGCTGCAGGATCCGCCGAGCGACGATATCTGCTACGCGACCCAGAACCGGCAGATCGCGGTCAAGGCGATGGCGCCCGAATGCGATCTGGTGATCGTGGTCGGCTCGCGCAACTCGTCCAATTCCAAGCGTCTGGTCGAGGTCGCGCTGAACGCCGGCGCGGGCGCGGCCCATCTGGTCGATTTCGCCCGCGAGGTCGATCCGGCCTGGTTCGAGGGCGTGCGCTCGGTCGGCGTCACCTCCGGAGCCTCGGTCCCCGAGATCCTGGTGCGCGGTGTGCTCGACCTGCTGGCCGAACACGGCTACGCGGACGTCCAGCCCGTCACCACCGCGAACGAGACGCTCGTATTCGCTCTGCCGCGCGAGCTGCGCGCCGCGCGTCAATAGCTCGATTCGTCATCCGCACCGGCGTGTCGGGCCGGGTGGCACACCGGGCCGGTCGGTCGGACGAGGTGTCGTGGCTACGGCGGTGTATCCGACCGATCTGTATCCGGTCGGCCGGGAAACGTGCGGTTGCCGAGGCTGTCGCGGTCGACCGACAGCTACGTTTCGCCGTCGGAGTGATCCAGCGGCGGTGTGCGATATCACCACCGGCGGCCCGCGGTCGAAATCACATGGAGTCGGTCGGTATCACACCGAGCATCGGCGACCGAGCCGGAAGGGCCGGTGTCCGAAAGACTTTCGTGCCCCCCGACGCCGGAGACGCTCGGGTGGCCCCGGATCGCCGGTGAGTCTTCGTGATACGTCCGATCGCTGGTGAACCCCCGAGGTACCCCGGACCGGTCGATGAGTCAGTGCTCGATGCGGCCCGAATCACGTTCGCGGTAGCGGACGTTCGGGCGCGGATGCGGCGGGACGTCGCCGTAGTCGGCTCCGCGTGCGCGGCGCTGCGGCGGCGGTTCCGCGGAACGCTGGCGCGGCTCCTGTGCGCGCCGGCGAGGCTGCTGTCCGGTGGACGGCGCGGCGCCGCGCTGACGGGGCTGCGCAGGCGGCTCCGCGGCCCGGCGGCGCGGCTGTGGTTCGGCGGGACGCTGACGGCCGGATTCGGTGGGCCGCTGCCGGGGCGGAGTGTCGGCCTCGGCGCGCTGGCGGGCGGTGGCGGCGACCTTCGCGCGCTCGGCGGTGCGTGCGCCCGGGGCAGCCGAGACCCGTGGCGGGCGCTCGGCGACCCGCCCGGTGGTCTTGCGGCTTCCGCGTGTCGGCTTCGTGGCGGTCTTCTCGTCCGTTGCGGACTGTGCGCGGGTGCGGCTGCGGAGGGAGTCCGGCGAGCCCGTGCCCCGGCCGCGTCGTGAACGGCTCGCCTCGGCCCTCGTACCCCAGGAATCGCCCTTGCGTGCCCGGCTGCCGCGCGCCCGCGGCCTGGCGTCCTCCAGGCGGCGGTGCAGCACCAGACGACCCGCGCCGATCGCCAACACGATCACGGTCGCGATGGCCATGACCGGGAAGCGGTTCACCAGCGGGATCCCCTGGTTGAGCAGAATGTCCTTCATCGAGGACGACGTATGATCCAGCAACTGCCCGTAGGCGACCGGCACGGCGATGAACAGCAGCAGCGGCGGCGTGACCATGGTGGTGAACAGGCCGCGGTAGCGCACCGCCAGCGCGGCCAGTGCACAGCCGATGATGTACGCACCGGCGAACACTCGGGTCAGATCTCTGCTGCCGCCGCTTGCGTCGATGAAAAACCCGATCAAAGTGCACGCCACCGCGATCAACACCGCCGCACCGGCCGGGATGCCGGGCACCGACGGGATGATCGAACGGTGCGGTGCGGGCACCTCGGATCGGTCGCGTTGGGTAGCTGCCACGTAAAGCACACTATCTGTCGCAACCGGAACGTGTATCGAGGCTGGGCGGATGAACCGGTTACTCGTTGATGTCCGAGAACCCCGCGGCGCGTGGTCGCGACTCGATGTACCGGATTGCCGGGACCTCTTTCTCGCCGATGTCCAACTCGTGCAATCGCCGCGCGGTGACCAGTACGCGTGACTCCACCGAGCCCGCTGTCTGGTTGAATGCGTCTACGGCCTTTGCCAGTTGGCCGCCGAGCCGGTCCAGATGGCTACCCACGACACCGAGCCGGGCGTACAGTTCGCGGCCCAATTGCTGGACTGTTGCCATCTCTTTCGAGATGGCGTCCTGTCGCCAGCCGTATGCGACGGTGCGCAGTAGTGCGACGAGAGTTGTCGGCGTTGCGAGGATCACGTTTCTGGCGAATGCGTACTCCAGCAGACCGGCGTCCGCGTTCAGCGCGGCGTCCAGGAAGGGTTCGCCGGGCACGAACAGGACCACGAATTCGGGCGCGGGATCGAAGGCCGCCCAGTACGCCTTCTCGGCGAGCTGATCGATATGGGCGCGCAGGTGTCTGGCATGACGGGTCAGATGTTCGGCCCGCGCCCGCGGGTCGTCCTGGGCGGCGGCGTCGAGATAGGCCGTCAGGGGCGCCTTGGCGTCGACGACGATATGGCGGTCACCGGCGAGGCGCACCACCAGATCGGGCCGTACCGTGCCGTCCCGGCCCGCGCGGGTGACCTGGGTGTCGAAATCGCAGTGCCGCGACATTCCGGCCAGTTCCACCACCCGTTCGAGCTGGATCTCGCCCCAGCGGCCGCGGACCTGTGGCGCGCGCAGGGCCGAGACCAACTGCCCGGTCTGGGCGGCGAGCCGATGGGACAGCTGCTGCATGCCCGCGACCTGTTCGCGCAGGCCCGCATAGGCGTCGATGCGGCGGTGCTCGACCTCGGCGAGTTGCCGATTCAGTGCGCCGACCGCCTCCCGCAGCGGCGTCACCAGCGTGCCGATCGCCTGTGAATTACGCTGCGCGGCATCCTCGTTCGCCGCGCCGAGAGAATGTCGCAGCAGATGCTCGTTGGCGCGCAGCGCGGCCAGCTGCGCCTCGGCTCGCCCGGCTCGCGCGAGATGACCGAGCCAGCCGAGCCCCAGCCCGGCGCAGAACACCACGAGCATCGCTAACAGTGTCGGTGCGGTCATGACTGCAGATAGTGCCGCATACCACCGACAAGTTCGGCGTCGCGGCAAATACCCAGCGCTTGCTCGGGTGTTCGTGACGGTCGCGGATCGGTCGGTCGCGAGCCGATCGGGAGCGGAATTTTCTGGGCCGGTCCCGGGGTGGCGAATTCGAATCTGTCGGTGCCATCGCCTACGGTTTCGCGGCATGCGGATGCTGCACACCTCCGACTGGCATATCGGGCGGACCTTCCACGGTGTGGATCTGCTGGCGGATCAGGCGCGTTCGCTCGAATCGCTGGCCGAGATCGTGGCCGAGCAGCGGGTGGACGTGGTGCTGCTGCCCGGTGACGTCTACGACCGGTCGATACCCAGCGCCGACGCGATCGCGGTGTGCAACCGGGGATTCGAGGCGATCCGGGCCGCGGGCGCGGTGATCGTGGCCACCTCCGGCAACCACGATTCGCCGACCCGGCTCGGCGCGCTCGGCAGTTTCGCCGCGGCCGGCGGATTGCATCTGCGCACGTCCGTGGCCGATCTGCGGCGTCCGGTGATCTTGCGCGACGAGTACGGCGAGATCGCCTGCTACGGTATTCCGTACCTGGAGCCGGAGATCACGCGGGTGGAACTGGGTGTGCCACAGGCCCGTTCGCATGCGGAGATCCTGGACGCGGCGATGGGACGGGTGCGCGCGGATCTCGAAGCGCGCGGCGGTATGCGCTCGGTGGTGCTCGCGCACGCCTTCGTCGTCGGCGGGGAGGCGACCGGCTCGGAGCGGTCCATCTCCGTGGGCGGGGTGGAGACGGTGCCGATGGGTGCGTTCGAGGGGGCCGATTACGTGGCCCTGGGACACCTGCACTCACCGCAGATCCTGTCCGAATCGATCCGGTATTCCGGTTCGCCGCTGCCCTATTCGTTCGCCGAGCGGTCCCATCGCAAGGCGGTGTGGATCGCCGATCTGGGCCCCGAGGGACTCACCGGCGTGGAGCGGCACGACCTGCCGCAGGTGCGTGGCCTCACCCAGCTCACCGGCGCGCTGGAGGATCTGCTCGGTGACCCGGCCCACGCCGAGGCCGAGGAACACTACGTCTCGGCGAACCTCACCGACCACGCCCGCCCGGTCGATGCGCTGCGCCGGCTACGGCAGCGTTTCCCGCATGCGGTCCACGTGGAATGGGTTCGCCCCGAAGGCAATCCGGACCTGCGCTACCGTGAACGGGTGCACGGCCGCCGCGACACCGAAGTAGCGCACAGCTTCCTCACCGATGTGCGCGGCGAACCCACCGACGCCGAAATGGACTGGCTGGCGCGCGCGTTGGTCGCCGCCACCGCCGAACGCGAGGTCGCCGAGGCGCAACCGGTCAACGCGGCGGAGCGCACGGCATGAGTGACCGGGGCAGTGGGAGGGTGGCCGGATGAGGCTGCATCGGTTGGAGTTGACGGCGTTCGGGCCGTTCGCCGATACCGCGGTGGTGGATTTCGATGTGCTCGGGGGTGATGGGCTCTTCCTGCTGCACGGGCAGACCGGTGCGGGGAAGACGACGGTGCTGGACGCGATCGCGTTCGCGCTGTACGGCAAAGTTCCGGGGGCGCGCGGGGACAGCAAGCGGCTGCACTCCGATCACGCGGACCCGCAGACGCCGCCGCGGGTGGCGCTGGAGGCGACGCTGGGCGGGCGGCGGCTGCGGCTGACCCGCTCGCCGGAATTCCGGCGGCCCAAGAAGCGTGGCGAGGGCTGGAAGGACGAGCAGCCCAAGGCAACCCTGGAATGGCTGGACGGTCGCGGCCAGAATCTGTCCCGGCTCACCGATATCGGCGATGAGGTGATCCGGCTGCTCGGGATGAGCGCGGACCAGTTCTTCCAGGTGGTGTTGCTGCCGCAGGGCGATTTCGCGCGATTCCTGCGCTCGGAGAACGAGGATCGCGAAAAACTGCTCGAAAAGCTCTTCGACACGGAGCGATTCGGCACGGCCGAACAGTGGCTGACGCAGCGTCGACGGGACAGCGCGGCCGAACTCGATACCCAGCGGCAGAGCATCGACCGGCTGATCGGCCAGGTGGCCGTCTGCGCGGGGGTGGGCGCGACCGATACCGCCGGCATTCTGAAGGCGACCGAATGGTCGCAGCAACTTCTAGCCGCCGCCCGCACCGATCTGGCGCACACGAAGGCGGAACTCGCACAGCGCCGTGCCGATTCGACCGTGGCCCAGGCCGCCGCCGAGCAGCAGCGCCGCCTGCACGAGCTGCACCGCCGCATGTCCGCGGCGCGTGCCCAACTGGACGACTACGCCTCCACCGCGGAACTACGCGCTCGCCGCCGCATCGAACTGGATCAATCCCGTCGCGCCGAACCGGTCGCCGCCGCCCTCGACGAGGCTCGCACCGCAGCGAAGATCCTCCGCCGCCGCACCGGCGAATCCCGCGACCTCGCCGAACGTCTCGCCACCCGCCTGCTGGAGCCGGCCAGCGCCGAACTCCCCGGAACTGCCTGGGCCGCAGCCGATCTGGCCGCCGCGGAACTCGCCGACTCCGACCTTGCCGCCGAACTCTCGGCAATACCGCCGACTCCGGAACCGAGTCGGAGTTGCGGAATGGATTCCGGCGATCCCGCCGGGACTGCCGGGGAGCACGCTGCTGGCCCGCTTCCCGCGCGCGATGGGAACGCGGCCGGTGATGCCTCGGACCCGCTGAGGCAGGCGGGACGCGAGGTGTCCGAGGCTGACGAAAAGATGCCCGATGGTGCGGCGGCGGTCGGTACTTCGGGGGAGCCGGACGATCCGGCGACGGTCGGTTATGTCGAACTCGAGTTGTTCTCCATCGATCCGGCCCCGGCGGCCGCGGGTGCCGAGCCCGACGCGGGTGGACAACGGAAATCCGCCGAGGGCCGGGAGAGTGCCGGTCGGCGAGGAACGGGTGAGAACGCCGGGCGGCGCGGGAGCGGGCCTCGCAAGCCGGCCAAGAGCGCTGCGGGGGATCGGCCGCTGCGCGTGCTGGACTCGGCGGCCGGTTGGGCTGTCGATGACAGTGAGCCCGGGTTGTTCTCGGTGGAGTTGCCTGCCGCGGACGGGTCTTCGCCGGGCGACTCGGATGACTCCACGGTTTCGGCAGGTGAAACCGGTGTGGTCACAGACGCATTCGATGATGTGGCGGGTCCGGGCTCGCAGAGGGTTGCGGCCGAAGCCGGGCGGAGCGTCGAACAGACCGCTGGAGTCGAGGATTCGAGCCAACCGACCCTCGCTGAGCCGGAACGGGAACAGCCGGGCGGCGATCGGGGCGCCGGGTCCGAGGTGCGGGAGACGTTCCGGGACGAAGAACCCGAGGCCGAGCTCACCGGCATCGATATGGCTATTCAGCGGTGGGCGGCGCAGATCGGTGCGCTGGACGAGGTGCGCGGCGACGCCGAATCGGCGCAGCGGCTGAGTGTCGAACTCGCGAGGTTGCGCAAGGAGCGGTCGGCACTGGAGTCCGCGATGGACAAATTGTCCGCCGACCGGTCGGCGATGCCGGAAATGATTGCCGCACTGGATGTCCGGGTACGCGAGGCCGAGCAGGCAGCGGCTGGGCTGGCCGGATTGCAGGCGGAATGCGAACGGCTGCGCACGGCTTCGGAGGCGGCGACCGAACTGGCTGCCCGGCGCACCGAACTCGCCCGCGCCACAACCGCGTTCGAGTCGGCGCGGGCGGCGCACGCCGATGCCCGCGAACACACCCTCGCGATCCGCGAGCGCAGACTCGCCGGAATGGCGGCCGAACTCGCGGGTGCGCTCGCGGACGGACAGCCGTGCAGCGTATGCGGTTCCGCGGAGCATCCGGCTCCGGCCCAGCCGACCGCGACCGCCGCGTCCAAGGCCGACGAGGAACGTGCGGTCGCCGCCGAACGGACCGCCGAATCCGCCCGTGACCGCACGAAGGCCCGGTTGTCCGAACTGGAGAACGACATCGCGGTGCTCATCGCTCGCGGCGGTGAGGGCGATCGGGCCGAGCTGTCCGCCGAACTCAATGTCGCCACCGAGCGATACAAATCCGCCCGCCGCGCCGGCGCCCGCGTCGAGGAGCTCACCGCCGAGCTGAACCGTTTGCGCGCCGACGAAACGCGCCTGCAGAGCGAGTTCCGTGAACTCGACGTCCGCAACAGCGCCGTGGTCGAACGTGTCATCGCCGCCGACCGGCGGATGGCCGAGCTGACCGACCGACTGCGCACCGCCGCGGGAGCGGATGGCACGGTGGATCGTCGCCGGGCCCGCCTGGATGCGCTCGTGCGCGATGCCACCGAACTGCGCTCGGCCCGAACCGAATCCGATGCCGCCCGCGAGCAGGTCACCGCGGCCGCGCGCCGAGTGGAGCAGCTGGCCCGCGCGGCCGAGCTGGTCACACTCGCGGATGTGGTTGTGCCCGAGAGCGGTTCGGAGCCGGACTACGACGTGCTGGCGGCATATGCGAAGGTCGTCGACGCCGCCACCCGTACCCCGCAGCAGCAGAGCGAGATCGAGCGTGAGCTGAGTGCGGCCGACAGCAGGCGCGCGCACGCGGAGGCGGTCCTGGCCGAACCCGATATCAAGACCGCCGCCGATGCCGAACTCGACGACCCGCGGGAGCTGGAAACCCGAGTCGCACAAGCGCGTACCGCGCTGGACGCGGCTGTGGCCGCCCACTCCCAGGCCGAACACCGGGTGCGGCAGCTCGAGGAGCTGGGCACGCAACTGTGGGCCGCGGTGGATCGCATCACCCCGATGCAGCGCGCGCACGACGAACTGGCCGCGCTGGCCGACGTCGTGGCCGGTCGCGGCGAGAACAACCGCCGGATGTCGCTGCGTTCGTACGTACTCGCGGCCAGGCTCGAAGAGGTGGCCATCGCCGGTTCCGCGCGCCTGCGCCGAATGTCCGGTGGCCGTTACGAATTCGTGCACACCGACGTCGCGGGACGCAACGGCCGGCGCGGCGGCCTGGGCCTGGACATCCGTGACGACTACACCGGCGCGATCCGCCCGGCCAAAACCCTCTCCGGCGGCGAAACCTTCATGGCGTCACTGGCTCTGGCGCTCGGCCTGGCCGATGTGGTGGCCGCCGAATCCGGCGGCCTGGTCATGGACACCCTGTTCATTGACGAGGGCTTCGGCAGCCTCGACGCCGACACTCTCGACGCGGTCATGGGCGTCCTGGACGACCTGCGTTCCGGAGGACGGGTGGTCGGCATCGTCAGCCACGTCGACGAGATGCGCCAACGCATCCCCAGCCGCCTCCACGTCATCCGCCAACCCACCGGGTCTCACTTGAAAACCGTTGTCGCGTAACTGCTTCCCGATCAGGACGCGGCTGCCGCGGCCTGCTCGTGCCGCAGCAACCGTGCCTTCACATCCAGCCCCCAGCGGAATCCGCCGAGTGTTCCGTCGGTGCGCAGGATGCGGTGGCAGGGGACGAAGAGGGCGGCGGCATTGCGGGCACAGGCGTTGGATGCGGCGCGGACGGCTTCGGGGCGGCCGGAAAGGGCGGCGAATGCGGTGTAGGTGATCGGATTTCCGGCCGGGACGGTACGCAGCACGTCCCAGGCGTGCAACAGGAATGGGCCGGACACCTGACGCACCGGGATGGTGTCGATCGCGAAAACCTCACCGGCATGGTACTTCTCGACCGCGCTGGTCACCTCGCCGAGTGAACCGCGTTGCCGCAGTTCACCGGGTCGCAGGCTGGGATGTACGAGCCGTCGTAATCCCTCGGAATCGGCGGTCCATCCGGCGGCCAGGACCACGCCGTCCGCGTCGACGACCGTGGTGAACGGCCCGAGCGGCGTCGAAGTCGTCGCGAATTCGCCGGTACTCATTGTGCTGCACCTACTTTCGCCGACTCATCGGCTGTGAGTTCATCGGTGTGGCCGGGACCCGGCACGGCGGGAACGATCATTGGACCGCCGCGGTGACCGCGTTCGCGACCCGAGCGGGCGCGGGCGGGGCGGGCGCGGGCCGGGCCGCGAGTGCCTGCTTCCACAGATGCATGGACAGATAGGACCGCCACGGCGACCAGCGCGCGGTATCGGTGAGGTCGATGCCCAGCAGCGTCGCGCCGCGCCGGACCACCAGATCGGTATGCATCAGCACGTCCGGATCGGCGAGTAGCCGCATGGTCACGTAATCCGCCGTCCACGGCCCGACCCCGTCCAGGGCGAGTAGATCGCGGCGCAGGTCGGTGGCGGTGCGGCCGGCATGCAGGGACAGTTCACCGGAGGCCAGTGCGCGCGCCGCCGCCACGATGGACGCCGTGCGCCGCGCCGGTCCGGTCAACACCCCGGCACCGTGCTCGGCGATCGCCTCGGGAGTCGGGAACAGCCGCGGCACGGGGCCGCCGATATCCTCGCCCAGCGCCTCGACGAGGCGGGCGGTGTGCGTGGCGGCCGCCGCGACCGAGATCTGCTGACCGATCATGGTGCGCAGCAACAGTTCCGGGCCGTCGATACAGCCGGGGACGCGAATGCCGGGACCGAATGCCGGTCCGCGCCCGGACTCCCGGCCCGCCGCGGTGAGCGCTTCGTCGATGCCGACCGGGTCGGCGTCCAGGTCCAGCAGATGCCGCAACCGCGCCACCGTCGGCGCGAGGTCGCGCATGTCGTGCAGGGACAGGCCCGCTCGCACGTGGCCGGGCTGCACGCTCAGGCGCACCGTGGCATGCCCGTGCGGTGTGCGCAGTCCGCGCGTGTAGTGGCCGTCTTCCCACGAGTCCAGTCCCGGCACCGCGTGCGAGGACAGGAACCAGGTCAGCCAGCCCGCATCGAGCGGTTCGCGATAGGGCAGCCGCAGGGTGAGCACACCGTTCGTCGCGGGCAGGGTATCGCCGCGCAACCGCCGCGACTCCTCGCGCAGCACCGTCGGGCTGACCGCGAACACCTCGCGCACGGTGTCGTTGAACTGGCGGATGCTGGCGAATCCGGCGGCGAAGGCGACGTCGGACATCGGCATTCGCGTGGTCTGGATCAGCAGCCTGGCCGTGTGCGCGCGATGCGCACGCGCCAGAGCCAGCGGCCCCGCGCCCAGCTCCGTGGTCAACACCCTGGTCAGCTGACGCTGGGAGTAGCCGAGCGATCCGGCCAGCGCGGGCACGCCACCGCGTTCGATCACCCCGTCGGCGATCAGTCGCATGGCGCGCGCGGCCAGATCGGCACGGGTGTTCCACAGCGGCGAGCCGGGTGCCGCATCGGGCAGGCAACGACGGCAGGCGCGGAATCCGGACTGCTGCGCGGCCGCGGCGGTCGGCAGGAACGTCACGTTCGCGCGCTTGGGCGTGATGGCCGGACACGATGGGCGGCAATAGATTCCGGTCGTGCGGACGGCGGTCACGAACTGCCCGTCGAAACGGGCGTCGCGGGTCGTGACCGCGCGGTAACAGCGCTCGAACTCGAGACCGTGTGCACTCACGCGATCCACCCTGTCAGGCTGCGCGTCCGCACGCTAGCGGAAAACGGACGTATATGCTCAACAGCAGCGGGTGGCCGGATTGCGTTCGGCGGCGGCATACCGGTCGCGCCAGTATTCCCGTTCGGTCGGGACCGGATGCCCGGGATGGTTGCGCCGCAGATGTTCCACGTACCGCGCGTAATCCCGCCCGCCCAGAATCGCATTGACGTATCCGGCCGCGGACCGGGCCGCGCGCAGCAGAGCGCGCGCGGCCCGCATCGTGTTCGGCCGCGCTCCCCGGACTCCGGGGCTCGCGTCCGGGATCGGTGCGCAGGTCATTCCGCGGCCACCGGATGCGCCGCGCCGGGCACGGTGACCTTACCGGCCTTCACCAGCTCGTCCCATTCTCGCTGCACCTCCCGCTCGGTCTTGGAGGCCACGAAACCGCTGGGCCCGAAGATCTTCGAGGGCACCTCCGCGGTCTCGGTGGTCTCACTGCCGCCGCGCCGCAGGGCCCGGATGCACACCAGCACACCGATCACCGCGACGATCAGCACCAGCACCGCGAACACGATCGACAGCGTGCCCTGGATGAAGCTGTTGCGGATGACCTTGTCCATATCGTGCATGTTCTTCGCCGGGGAGAGGACCTTCCCGGCGTCGCGGGCGGCGCTGTAGACGCTGTGCTGCTTGAAGTAGCCCAGATTCTTGTCGGCGGAGAAGATCTTCTGCCACGACGCGGTCATCGTCACCACCAGATCCCAGATCAGCGGCAGCGCGGGAATCCACGCCCACTTGACCAGGCCCTTCTTCACCACGATGACCAGCACCACGGTCAGCGCGATCGCGGCGAGCAGCTGATTGGCGATGCCGAACAGCGGATACAGCGTGTAGATGCCGCCGAGCGGGTCGGTCACGCCCATCAGCAGCACCGAACCCCAGCCCGCGACCACGAGCGCCGAGCAGAGCCACGCGCCCGGCCGCCAGGACGGATCGGAGAATTTGCGGGCCGGCCCGCCGAGGTTGCCCAGGGTGTCCGAGAGCATGAACCGCGCGACGCGCGTACCGGCGTCGATCGTGGTGAGGATGAACAGCGCCTCGAACATGATCGCGAAGTGGTACCAGAACGCCTTGAGCGAGGAGCCGCCCAGAAACCCTTGCAGCACATGGGACATGCCGACCGCGAGCGTCGGCGCGCCACCGGTTTTGGACAGCAGCGAACTCTCGTCGACGCTCTTGGCCTCGTTGATCAGATCGGTGCCGGTGATCGGGGCGCCACCCAGATTCATTCCGTTGATCTTCTTGGCCGCGGCGTCGGCGGTGGCCTGCGCGATCTGGGCGGGCGAGGCTCCGGCGGGCAGACCGGGCGGCGTGGCGGTCAGGCCGCCGGTGTTGATCGCGAAGAACACGTGCTGGTCGATGATGCTGGCCGCGATGATCGCCATCACCGCGACGAACGACTCCATCAACATGCCGCCGTAGCCGATCATGCGTGCCTGGGACTGTTTCTCCAGCAGTTTCGGCGTGGTGCCCGAGGACACCAGTGCGTGGAATCCGGACAGCGCGCCGCAGGCGATGGTGATGAACAGGAACGGGAACAGGCCACCGGCGACGGCCGGACCCTTGCTGTTACCGGCGAACTGGGAGATCGCGGGGGCCTTCAGCACCGGCATGGTGATCAGCACGCCGACCGCCAGCAGCACGATGGTGCCGATCTTCATGAATGTGGACAGGTAGTCGCGCGGCGCGAGCAGCAACCACACCGGCAGCACCGAGGCGACGAAGCCGTAGATGATCAGAATCCAGGAGATCGTGGTGCCGTCCATCGTGAAAGCCGAACGGCCCCAGCCGGAATCGCCGACCCACTTACCGGCCACGATGGCGAGCAGCAGCAGCACGAAACCCGCGATGGAGATCTCGCCGACCTTGCCCGGCCGCACATAGCGCAGATACAGACCCATCAGCACGGCGATCGGAACCGTCATCGAGATCGAGAACACGCCCCACGGGCTGCCGCCGTGCAGGTGCCCGTCCGCGCCCTTGGTGGCGGCCAGGGCGTTCACCACGACGATGCCGAGGACCGCCAGCAGGATCACCATGATGGCCAGCACCGCGACCAGCGCCGCGATACCGCCGACCACGCCGAGTTCGTCGCGGGCCATCTGCCCGAGACTGCGGCCGCGGCGTTTGACCGAGGCCCACAGCACCAGATAGTCCTGCACCGCACCGGCGAGTACGACGCCGACCACGATCCACAGCGTGCCCGGCAGATACCCCATCTGCGCGGCGAGCACCGGTCCGACCAGCGGGCCCGCACCGGCGATGGCGGCGAAGTGGTGACCGAACAGCACCCGCCGGTCCATCGGCATGTAATCGGTGCCGTTCTCCAATTCCTCGGCGGGCGTGGCGATGTCGTCGCGCGGCTGGGTGATCCGATTCGCGATCAGCCGGGAGTAGAACTGGTAGGCGATGATGTAGGTGCACACCGCGGCCACCACGATCCACACCGCGTTGACGTTCTCGCCCCGGCTGATGCCCAGCACCGCCCAGCCGACGGCGCCCAAGATCGCGATGACGAGAAATATCGCCTTCTTCGCCGGGCTGATGGGTGAGCGGTCCACGACCCCGACCGGAGGCAGGTCGGGGTCGGTCCGGAGGTATTCGATCGTCGCCATGCGAGTAGCTCTCCCGTGGTCATGTACGGGTCCGACATTCGGAAATCGGACATGGGCAGTTTGCCACGGCGGACCGACAGGCAGGGGCGGTAACGAGTGGATCCGGTGCGGGAAGCGTTGTCCGTGCGTGTGCTGCTTCGGGATATTCGGGCTCGACCGTAAGCTGCGCGTGCTGTTCTATTGGATTGCTGATGTTTTGCCCGATCGGGTGCGTCTGGGCCGGCCGATACCTCGCCGCCGATCGGGCCGACGAGGAGGTCCGTGATCCCGGTACGCCGCCGAACCCTGCTCGGATCGATGCTCGCCGCACCGATCCTGGCCGGTTGCGGCGGCGCCGACGAGGACGCGGTGACCTTCTTCTTCCAGGCGCGGCCGCAGGAGGCACGCGCCCGTATGCGGGTGATCGCCGCCTTCGCCGAACAGCATCCGCAGATCCGGATTCGCACCCTGATGTCCGGTCCGGATCCGTTGCAGCAGATGCTCACCTACTGCGCCGGGGGCAAATGCCCGGACGTGCTGATGGCCTGGGAACTGCTGTTCGCGGGCCTGGCCGACCGCGGGGTGCTGCTGGATCTGCGCTCCATGCTGGATCGCGATCCGCACCACGCGGAGACGCTGCGAGCGGACAGTTATCCGACGCTGTACGAGACGTTCGACTACGGCGGCGGGCAGTACGCGCTGCCCGAGCAGTGGTCCGGGGTGTTCCTCTACTACAACCGGAAGCTGTTCTCCCAGGCCGGAATTCAGCCTCCGGCCCGCTGGTCGCAGCCGTGGACCTTCGAGCAGTTCCTCGCGGCGGCACGGGCTACCACCCGCCGGGACGGTCGCGGGCGGGTGCGGCAGTGGGGTTTCACCGACGCCTGGGTGCCGTACTGTTCGGCGGCCTGCTTCGGAATGAACAACGGCGCGCAGTGGTTCAGCCCGCCGGAAGCGCCGACCCACACCGATATCGGCGATCCGCGCTTCGCCGAGGGCCTGCAGTTCTACGCCGATCTCGCGGTGCGGCACGGGGTCGCGCCGGATGTCGGTGATCGGCTGTCGGATTCGGCCGCGGATCTGTTCGCCCAGGGCCGCGCGGCCATGGTGCTCGGCGGGCATTGGCTCTATTCGGAATTCGTCGAACAGGACGATCTGGATTTCGACATCACCGTGCTGCCGGTCGGCCCGCACGGCGGGCCGGGTGCGATCACCGACGTCGGGTGCACAGGACTGGCGATCGCAGCGAACAGTCCGCGAAGCGAAAAGGCCTGGGAGTTCGTGAAATTCGCGACCGGGCCGGTCGGGCAGGCGATCATCGCCGAATCGGGGCTGTTCGTTCCGGTCCTGCGTTCGGCCATGGACTCACCGGGATTCGCCGCGGCGCACACCCGGATCGGCAATCTCGAGGTGTGCACCGGCGGGCCCGCGGCCTCGCGCACGATGGTGACGACCCCGGCGTGGGGGAAGGTCGAATCGCTGATGTCGCGCGGCTGTGACCGGGTATTGCGCGGTGCGGCGCAGGCGGATTCACTGGGCGCGATGGCCGGGGACATCGATGCGCTGCTGCGAGCGCCCACGTGAGCGGTGCGCACACTCGCGCCCGGCCGGCACGCCGCCGGTCCGCGCTGGACCGGCGGCGATCGCGAGCCGGAATATCCTTCATCGCACCGAATCTGGTCGCGGTCGGGCTGTTCATGCTGTTCCCCCTGGGCTTCTCGCTGTATCTGAGTTTCCACTCGTGGGACCTGTTCGGGCCCATGCGATTCACCGGGCCGGCCAACTACCGCGAGCTGTTCGCCGATCCGATGTTCTACATCGCGCTGCGCAACACCGCGATCTTCACGGCGCTGACGCTGGTTCCGACGGTCGTGATCAGCCTCGGCGTGGCGGCCGCGCTGAACCGGAAACTGAAGGGAATCGTGCTGTTTCGCACCGTGGTGTTCCTGCCGCTGGTCGCCTCGACGGTCGCCATGGCGGTGGTGTGGCGATTCCTGTTCATCACCGACGACGGTGCGATCGACATCGCGCTGGGCTGGATCGGGGTGCGGCCGGTGCCCTGGCTCACCGATCCCGGATGGGCGCTGCTCTCGTTGAGCATCGTCACGGTGTGGAAGGGCGTGCCGTTCGCGACCGTGATCCTGCTGGCCGCAATGCAAGCGGTGCCCGAAACGCTGTACGAGGCCGCGACGATCGACGGGGCCGGGCCGTGGCGGCGGTTCCGGTCCATCACGCTGCCGCTGTTGCGCGGCGCGCTCTCGTTCGTCGTCGTGATCACCGTGATCAACACGGTGCAGGCGTTCGATCAGGCCTATGCCTTGACCGATGGGAACGGCGGGCCCGAAACCGGCACCTATGTCTTGGGAATCATGTTGTTCCAGAACGCTTTCCGATTTTATCACGTCGGTTATGCGGCCGCGCTGGCCTGGGTGGTGTTCGCGCTGCTGCTGGTGCTGACCGTGCTGCAACTGCGACTGTCCCGGCGCGATATGTGATGCACGGCACACGCCGGCGGCTGTCACGAATCGCGAACGGCACCTATCTGCCGTTCAAACCCATCGGCGGAATCCGCAAGGGACGGCCGAACGCGGAAGATCTGGCCGCCGCGCGCGTCTTCGCCGAAGGGCTGCGCGATCGGATCGCCGCCCGGCCCTGAGATGCGGCGCTCGAGCCGACCTGGCGTGCCGGTTGTGAGCCTGCCCGAACGGCGGCGGAGATAGATTGAACGTGCCATCGGGTGAGCGGGAAATCGTCGAGCGAGGAGGCCCTGTGACCGAGGAGACGACCGGGTGGGGCGGAGGCCTGTGGGCGGCGGCCGATCTGGTGACGCCGATGTCGATCCGGGTGGCCGCGACCCTGCGGCTCGCCGATCACATCGCCGCGGGCACACGCACGCCTGATGCGCTGGCCGAGGCCGTGCATGCCGATTGCGACGCGCTCAGCCGGGTGCTCGCCCATCTGGTGTCCGCCGGAGTCCTGATTCGCGCCGAGACAGGCGAATTCGACCTCACCTCCCTCGGCGAGCATCTGCGCGACGACGATCCGCAGGGCCTGCGCCCCTGGCTCGATCTGGAGGGTGCGATCGGTCGCGCCGATCTGTGCTTCGTCCAGCTGTTGCACACCGTCCGCACCGGTGAGGCCGCATTTCCGCGGCAGTTCGGGCGGCCGTTCTGGGACGATCTGGCGGCCGATCCCGCGCGTGCGGAATCCTTCGACGCCATCATGGGCGCCCGTCTGGTCGCGGACGCGGATCTGGTCGCCGCGGCCTATCCGTGGGGTGAGCTGGAACATGTCGTCGATGTGGGCGGCGGCAACGCCAGTCTGCTGATCGCGTTGTTGCGCGCCCACCACGAGCTGCGCGGCACGGTGGTCGACCTGCCCGGACCGGCCGCCCGCGCCACCGAGACCATCACCGCGGCCGGCCTGCAACACCGGGCCGACGCGCTGGCGGGCAGCTTCTTCGAACCGCTCCCGTCCGGCGCGGGCGGTTACGTCCTGTCCGGTGTCCTGCACGACTGGGACGATCCGCACGCCGCCCGCATCCTCGAACGATGTGCCGAGGCCGTGGCCCCGACCGGCAGGGTTCTGCTCGTGGACCACATCGACGCCACCCGCGGCGGCATCCCCGATACCGAGGGTGACCTGCGGATGCTCTGTTATGTGAACGGTCGCGAGCGCACCCTCGAACAACTGACCGCGCTCGCCGCCCCGACCGGCCTGCGCCTGGGCGAGGTCGTTCCAGCGGGAACGCGTTCGATAGTCGAGTTCCGCCCGAATTCCTGAGCGAGATCGTGCCGGGCGCAGCCCTATCGACCGGCCGCCGCGCATCGGCTGCGGTACGGGAGCCGGACGCGCCTGCGGCGCTGAGGTTTCCGGGAAGACCGGTGCACACGGGACGGCTCGGTCGCGTCGCCGGGGCGTATGCCGTGCGTGGATCGAATGGCGACTCGGCCCGACTACTCCTGTGGCACAGGGATTTGCGGGCCGGAGGTCCGGGCCCGGAGTTGGGCTTCGTAACTGTAGGCGAGGTGTTCGCGGGATTTGAGCGTGTCGGGGTGGTCGGGACCGAGCAGGCGTTCGCGGTCCTCGGCGGTGCGCGTGTGCGCCTCGATCGCCTCGACGAAACGGCCCGCGTCGTGATAGGCGACCGCGAGGTTGTTGCGGGCTATGAGGGTGTGCCGGTGGTCGGGGCCGAGTTGGCGTTCGCAATCGGCGAGCAGGCGTTCGAACAGTTCGGCCGCCTCGTTCGCGCGGCCGACCTCCGCATACCCGTGAGCCAGGCCGATGCGGGCGCGCTCGGAGAGCGGGTGATCCGGGCCGAGCACCCGCTCGCTGGTACTCAACGCCTGTTCGTACAGATCGGCGGCTTCGCTCGCGCGATTCGCCGCGGCCCGGTCCGAGGCCAGATTGATCGTGGAGTGCAGCGTATCGGGATGTTCCGGGCCCAGTACCCGCCGCCGGGCGGTCAGCAGCCGTTCGTCCAGCGCGGTCGCCTTGGCCACCTTGCCGGCCTCACGCAGGCAGGAGGCCAGAGAATCACAGGTGATCAGGGTGTCGCGGTGGTTGGAGCCGAGTAGCCGCTCACTGTCGGCCAGGCAGATCCGGTACAGCTCGATCGCGTCGTCCAGCCGCCCGTCCTCGCGATAGGCCAGGGCGAGGTTGTGCCGCGCGGTGAGCGTGTTCTTGTGGTCGGGTCCGAAGCCCTGCTCACTGTCGGCGAGGGTGCGTTCGTACAGGTCGATGGCTTCCACCATGCGCCCGGCCTCGCGATAGCAGCGCGCGAGACTGCCACGGAAGATCAACGTGTCGAGATCCTGTGGGCCGAAGGTGTTCTCGCTGTCGGTGAGCACCCGCTCGTACACGTCGATGGCCTGGGAGGACCGGCCCGCTTCGCGATACGCGCGGGCCAGATTTCCGGCGGAGATCAGCGTGTGCCGATGCAGCGGGCCCATCGCCCGTTCCCGGTCGACCAGGATCTTCTCGTAGCGCGCGATCACCTCGGCGTGCTCCTCGTCCAGGTCCGAATACGCACCGCCCGGGGCGATTCGGTCCGGTTCGGAGGCCGCGCTCGTCTCCTCGGGCCTTCTCGGGATAGGTGCGGTCGGATTGTCCTCGGGGCCCGCGGTTTCGGGGCCGGGTTCGGCCGTGGGTTCCGCTGCCATGGACTGTGGGTCGGCTCGGTGCCCCGCGGGCGTACCGTCGACGGGCGCGGTGGATTCGCCCGCGACCGCTGCCGCCGCTTCCGTCGTGTCGTCCAGGACCGGCTCGTCGATCGGATCGGACGGGGCCTGTGATTGCGCCGGCGGAGCATCCATGGGTTCGGAATCGGTTTCGCCATGCGATGTTTCGAGGCGGGTGGTCGGGGTGTTCGCGGTAGGTCCATCGGCGTCGGATGTCGCGGTGCCGAGGCTGGGTGATTGCATCGGTCCGGCTGCCGTGCTCCGGGTGATCGCGGTGGGCTCGCGGGCGACGAGCGGTTTCTCCGGTTCGGTCACGGTTGCGTCGGCGGCCCCGGGAGGTTCCGAATATGACTCGGCACTGGCCGTTTCCGGCAGTGCGGCGGCGGCATCCTCGGCGGCGAGGTCGGTTGGTCGCTGCGATCCGGTCGCGGTTGCCTCGGCGGCATCCGTATCTCCAGCCGACGTTTCGCTCTGCAACGTGTCGGCCTGCGAAAATTCGGCCACGGGCTCGTCGGTGATAGCGGGATGCGGCTCCGGCGCTGCCGGCTCGATGTCAGCTGTGGCGGTCTCGGAATGTGTCTCGTCGTACGGCGCTTCGAACTGGGCGGCGGTGGCTCGGACGGATTCCCCGGCGGGTTCGCCGCCGGGGGTGTCGTAGCCGGACTGCGTTGCGGCCGTACCGCTCCGGGATTCGGCTTCCGCCGCGGGCTCGTCGTGCGAGAGCAACTGGGAAGCCTTGTGGCGCACCCGCGTCACGAGGCCGGGGCCGGACTCCCCGGCATCGGGCGGTGTCGGTGACCCGGTGCTGGGTTCTTCTCCGGTCACGGCTCCGGAATCGCGCTCGCCCAGCGCTTCCGGAGCACCTGCCACAGCAGTCCGGACCGGTGCAGGCGACGCCGGCGCCTCGTCGCCGGACGCGGCCATGGCGTTGTGCGCATCGGATGCCGGCGCGGCGGAGGCGAGTTCGGAATCGGCAGCCGGTTCCGGGCCGGCACTGTGCTGGAAAGCTGCCGAGTCGGTATGCCAATGCGGCTCAGCCGATTCCGTCTCGGGAATGTGCGCAGGTTCGGGAACGTTCTCGCGCAATGATTCCGCCGATTGCGCGCCGGTATCCGGGAACGGGATCGACAGGGTGTCGGCGTTGTTCTCCTCCTGCGACTCCGATTCGGGGACCACCGCGAACTCGCCCCGAGCCGGCTCGCCCAGAAGGGGTTGCAGGGTGAGTTTCAGTGTGTGCGTGGTGGTTCCGGCGGTCTCGGGCGTCTGCGGGCCGACCACGTGGAAGCGCGGCTCGCCCGCATCGGTATCGATCAGCAGCCGTACGGTCAATTCGGCCGCGCGCGCCTCGTACCCGCCGGCCGGATCATCGGTCATGGCGGTGAGTTCCCGAGTGAGCGCCCGTAGCACGTCGGGCAACGGAATCGTCTCGGTTACCGCAATCCGGTCGTCGGTCATGATCATCCCCTTGCCGGAACTCGAGTGGACATCCGCAGGCGGCGGTCGTTCGAGTTTATCGTGCCGGGTGCCCGCGGCCGCTCGCCGAGGACCCCAAACAGACTGTACGGCAGGGGTTCTCGGGCCGATAGCGCTGCGTGTGGTAGTGGCGGTCGTTTGGCAGCTCAAGGGCGTTGTTCACCCGCCGGGCGCAACGGGCCGGTGAGCAGGGCGTGGCGTGATCTTCCCAGTGCGGAGCGGTTCCGGGCATCGGCGCAGACTTGAAGCAACGAAACCGGGATGAGGGTGACCGGCGCGGAAGACGAAGTGGTGGTGAACGGACCTCGTGGTGCTGATCTCCGATGATGTTGCGCAGGCGGCGATCCGGGCCGCGGAGGACCTGAGCAGCCGCTTCACGAGAGTGGCGGAGGCCGATGCCGAACACTGCCTCGGCCCCGTCGCCCGCCGGGCCGAGGACGCCGCGCGCCAACTGTCCGAAGCCGACAAGGGCATCGGCGCGGAGCTCGACGAGAACTCGTCGCTCACACATCGCAGCCGCTCAACCGACGGCCCGGTCGGTGGTTCGCACGATACCGGCGAACCGAACAGCGGCTCCTCGGAGCCGTATCCGAAGATCGAGCTGCACGTGCACCTCGAGGGGACGATTCGGCCGAAGTCGTTGCTGGACATGGCCAGACGCAACGGCGTGGAACTGCCCGCGGACAACGTCGAAGCGTTGTCCGAGCTCTACCAGTACCGCGACTTCGGCCACTTTCTCGAGATGTGGCGCACCACCACCGGAACCATGCGCACCGAAGACGACTTCCGCAGAGCCGTCGTCGATTACGCCGCGGAGGCCGAATCGCACGGCGTGCAGTACATCGAGGCGACCTTTTCGCCCATCAATCGCAACAAGTGGGACGACATCCCCTATCCCGCGATGTTCGACGGTGTCACCGACGGCATCACCGTGGCGGCCGAACGATACGGAGTCACCGTGCGAGCGATGCCCAGCTTGATCTGGGGCGTGCCGGGCGACCTGGCCGAGGACTGTGCCACCTGGGCGGTGCGGTATCGGGATCGAGGCATCGTCGGCCTGGACGCCGGTGGTAACGAACTCGCTCGCGGTGACATCGCACAGTTCGATCGTGCCGTGGCGATAGCCCGTGACGGTGGGTTGGGGATCGTGCCGCACGCCGGTGAAGCCGGGGGAGTCGAGGCCATCCGGGATGTCCTGCGCTGGAGTCCGGACGGGCTTCAGCACGGGATCGCGGCGGCCGCGGATCCGGCGCTGATGGCCGAACTCGTGGATCGCGGCATCGTGCTTCGCGTCACCCCCACCTCGAACGTGGGTACCCGGGTCGTTGCCGACATCTCCGAACACCCGCTTCCGCGACTGCGCGCGGCGGGTGTTCGTTGCAGCATCGGCACCGACGACCCGGCTCTGTTCAGTACCAGTCTGGACAAGGAATACGAGCTGGCCGAGCGACTCGGTGTCAGCCCTGCCGAGGCCTACCGCGCCGGAGTCGACGGCGCCCTGTGCGACAGCGAGGTGCGGCAGCGGTTGTACGAGGTGGGCGAGGCCGCGTTCGGTGAACGCTAGGCCGTCCTGAGCCCTAGCGCAGCAGGATCGCGCTGAGCCGCTGGGCGGCGGACCGGACGGCGGCGCCCAGGGTCTCCTCGTCCGCGGGGCCGGGATCGATGGGGGAGACGCCGATACTCGCGATCGCGGCCGAACCGCGGCCCGGGACCGCGGCCGAGACACCGCCCACGGACGGGACGAGTTCCCCGTGCGATACCGCGTACCCGCGCTCGCGGGCGCGGGTGACCTCCTCGCGCTCGCCGGGGACGGGAGGAAGCGCGGCCAGGATTGCCAGGCCCGCCGAACCACGGTCGATCGGGTCGAGCTGTCCGGTCTGGAAGGCGACGTGGATCCGGGCGTCGCGAGGTTCGACCACCATCAGGGCCCGCACCTGGGTCTCGCTCTCCCGGACGACCAGGTGCGCGGTGGCCCGCACGCCGTCGGCGAGTTCCTCCAGGACGGGACGGGCAAGGGCGCGCAGGTCCTGTTCCACCGGTTCGGCCAGGCGCACCAGGCCGAGCCCGAGGAAGACGCGCTTGAAATCGTCGCGCCGGCACAGGTGGTGGTGCTCGAGCGTGCGCACCAGCCGGTGCGCGACCGTGCGATGCACCCCGACCTGGTGCGCGATCTCGGTGATCGAGATGCCCTCGGTCCTGCGCGCGAGCAGCTCCAGGATCTGCAGTCCGTTGTGCAACGTCTTCGACATATCCGACCCGACATCGCCGCTGGTGGCCGCCGATTCCCCGGACGCCCGTAACTGAGGCATAGCTGAACTCCTTGACCGCTGTGACCTGAAGCACCTACAGTGTTCACATTTAACATGTTGCGTGCGATTATCGCACACTTTGGAGTTCTTGGAAAGTGATGTCACCGATTCCCGCCGTCGACGCAGGCACGGTCGCGGCCATTCATCAGCTCTATGCCCGGCAGAGCCGGGCGATCGACTCCGGCGCTGCCCAGGAGTGGGCGCGGACCTTCACCGCGGACGGTGAATTCCACTCGCCGACCTATCCGGACCCGGTAGTCGGCACGGCTGCCCTGACCGAGTTCGCGGCCGAATTCGATCGCGCGGCCCGTGTGGCCGGCGAGCGCCGCAGGCATGTCCTGAGCAACCTTCTGGTCGAGCGGGTCGACGCGCGGACCCTCGCGGTGAGCGCCTATCTGCAAGTGGTCACCACCCGCATCGGGGGCGAGGCCCGGCTCGCGCGTGTCACCACGATCGACGATCGGCTCACCCTCGTCGGCGATGACTGGAAGATCACCCGCCGCGCGGTCGAGCGGGACGACGCGCCGCGCTGAAAACCCTTCTGCCCCCGATTATTTCAAAGGAGAACACCCATGGCGACAGCAACCGGAGCCTCGAACCCGGGCCGGGTCGAGCACGATCGGATCGAGGTCGTGCACCCCGACATGGTGGGCAAGGCGGCGGTCGTGACCGGCGCCGCACGCGGAATGGGCGCGGTGTTCGCGGCCGGACTCGCCGCCCGCGGCGTGGACGTGCTGGGCGCGGACATCAACGACGAGCAGATGACGACCACCGCCGCCGCGATCGACGCCGACCTCGCGAACTCGGGCGTCGAGAAGCCGGGTCGCGTGCTCGCCGCGCGCGTCGACGTGACCTCCGCCGACGACCACGAGGCGCTGGCCCAGCGCGCGGTCGCCGAGTTCGGGCGACTGGACTTCTGGATCAACAACGCGGGCATCTTCCCGTTCGCCGAGGCACAGGACATCTCGCCCGAGCAGATCGCCGCGGTACTGGACGTCAACGTGGAGGGCGTGCTGTTCGGCGCGCAGGCCGCCGCGCGGCACATGCGTCCGGGCGGTGCGATCGTCAACATGTCCTCGGTGTCCGCGGTGCGGGTGCGCCGCGGCCGGGGCGCGTACTGCACCTCCAAGGCGGCCGTCGCGCATCTGACCGAATCGCTCGCGGTCGAACTGGGAGACAAGGGAATTCGGGTGAACTCGATCGCCCCCGGCTATATCGACACCGAGATGACCCGGTGGGTGCGCGAGGATCCGGCGGCGCTCGCGCACGCGCTCGACGTCGTGCCGCTGCATCGGCTCGGCTCGCCCGAGGAGGTCCTGGGCCCGCTGCTGTTCCTGCTCTCGGACAGCGCCCGATACGTCACGGGACATTCCATCGCCGTGGACGGCGGGTCCCGGCATGTCTGAGTCGCGAAGCATCGAAACGTATCCCGACGTCGTGCTGATCACCGGCGCGGCGCGGGGTATGGGCGCCAACCACGCGCGGGCGCTGGCCGCGCGCGGTGTGCACGTCTGCGTGGCCGACATCATCGACACCGCCGAGGTGATCGACGAGATCGAAGGTGCCGGCGGCAGCGCCTCGGCCCACCGGCTGGATGTCGCCGATCCGGCGGCCTGGGCCTGCGTGATCGACGAGATTCGTTCCGGCCCAGGAACTCTCGGTGGGTTGATCAACAACGCCGGCATCTCGCGCCGCCTGGAATTCATGGACACCCCGGACGAGATCTGGGAGCAGACCATGCGGATCAACCTGTTCGGCCCGTTCTACGGAATCAAGGCCGCGGCGCCGCTGATGCGCGAGCGCGGTGGTGGCTCGATCGTCAACATCTCCTCCATCGCGGGTCTGATCGGATATTTCTCACCGGCCTACTCGTCGAGCAAATGGGGCCTGACCGGACTGTCGAAATCGGCGGCCGGAGATCTCGCGAAATGGGGGATCCGGGTGAACTCGGTGCATCCGGGCCTGGTAGGCACGGATCTGGTGCGGGGAGCGGACGAGTTCGTCGCGGCCTCGCTGCGGAGCATTCCGGCGGGCCGAAAGGCGACCCTGGACGAGGTCACCGATGCGGTGCTGTTCCTGCTCTCGGACCGCTCCGGCTACATCACCGGCACCGAGGTCACCGTGGACGGCGGGCTGATCTCCAACGGCCTGTACCACCGCGTGCTCGCGGATGCGGAAGGAAAACTGTCATGAGCGAGGACTCCTGGGACGTCATCGTCGTCGGCGGTGGCGGCGCCGGACTGGCCGCCGCCGTGACCGCCGCCGAGCACGGCGCGACGGTGCTGCTGTTGGAATCGGAGACCGAACTCGGCGGTTCGACGCAACTGTCGGCGGGGTTGTTCACCGCGGCCGCGACCAGTGTGCAGCGCGCCCTCGGCATCGAGGACGACGCCGAGCGGTTCTTCCAGCACTACATGGACCTCAACCACTGGATGCTCAAACCGGGCCTGATCCGCACCTTCTGCGGACAGTCCGGACCGACGCTGGAATGGCTGATCGGCCTGGGTGTGGAGATTCCGGCCCGGATCTCCTCCAATGCCCACATGCCCGGTCTGTGCCAGGCCGGTGTGGAGGATGTCTGGCGTGGACACGTGCCGAAGGATCAGGGGTACGGCCTGATTCAGGTCCTGGACAAAGCGCGCCGGGCACACGGTATCGAGACCGTGCTGGCGACCCGGGCGCAGTCGCTGATCCGCGAAGACGGCCGCATCGTCGGCGTGGTCGCCGATGACGTCGAGGTGCGCGCGAATGCCGTGGTCGTCGCCAGCGGCGGCTTCGCCCGGGACGCGTCGCTGGTCGACGCGTACTTCCCTGCCGCGCGGGCGGCGGGGGAATCGCTGTTCGTGGTCGCGGCCCCCGGCAGCCGCGGCGACCACATCCGATTCGCCGAGGAAATCGGGTCGTCGGTGACCGGCCAGGGCTGGGGGCTGCTGCTGCCGACCGCCTACTTCCAGCGTCATCATCACTGGACCTCGGGATTTCCGCCGAAATCCCGGATCTACGTGAACGGCCTGGGGCGCCGGTTCATGGACGAGGACGCCTCCTACGCGGTCTCGACCGGGATCATGGCCGCCCAGCCCGGCGAGGTGTGGGCCGTATTCGACGAGACCGCGCGGCTGGGGCTGCCGTCGGGATACACCGATTGGATTCCCGAACGCGTTGCCGCCGAGGCCGACGCCGGGCGGACGCTGCGCGCGCGAACGCTCACCGAACTCGCCGACCGGATGGGCGTGCCCGCCGAGGCGTTGACGCACACCGTGACGCGCTGGAACCAGCAACTCCCGCACGGGAGTGACGAGGAATTCCTCCGCCATCACACCCTGGCGAACAAGGGGCCCTCGGCCGATCCCGCTCCGATCGCCCAGCCGCCCTACTTCGCGGTGCGGATGCTGCCCGCCGAATTGGTCTGCACCCATGCCGGTATGGAAATCGACAGCGCCGCAACGGTTCTGGACCGGAACGGTAATCCGGTGCCGGGCCTGTTCGCGGCGGGGGAAGCCGGCGCCGGAGTGCTCGGCCAACGTTACGTCGGCGGCGGAAACGCCGTCGCCAACGCACTCACCATGGGCCGGATCGCCGGCCGCAACGCCGCGCGTCTCGCGCGTCGTGGGACCTCCGCGGGCCGGGCACCGGCCGGAGTCTGATCGCATCGGGCCGGGCCCGATGGCAGCAAGGAATATCTCATGCACGGAATCGACACCCCCACATCGTCGTCGGACGCCGAATCCACTGCCGGACAAGGTAAGTCGATCGCCAAGGTCGTTCGCGCGGCCGTGGTCGGCACTGTCGTCGAGTACTACGACTTCGGTATCTACGGTTATATGGCGACCACCATCGCCGCGCTGTTCTTCGCCAAGGGCGATGACACCGCGGCGCTGCTGGGCACCTTCGCGACCTTCGCCGTGGCCTTCTTCCTGCGGGTGCCGGGCGGCATCATCTTCGGCCACGTCGGCGACAAGTACGGGCGCAAGCGCGCGCTGTCCTGGACCATCCTGCTGATGGTGGCCGCCACCGCGCTGATGGGATTGATGCCCACCTACCTGACGCTGGGCATCTGGGCCACGGTGGCCCTGGTCCTGGCGCGCTGCCTGCAGGGTTTCGCGGCGGGCGGCGAACTCGGCGGTGCGAACGCCTTCGTCTCCGAGTCCGCGCCGACCCACCGGCGCGCCACCTATACCGCGATGGTCAACTCCGGGACCTACCTCGGCTCGCTCGTCGCGTCACTGATCGCGCTCGCGATGACCTCGCTGTTCACCAAGGACGAGATCCTGCACTGGGCGTGGCGTATCCCGTTCCTGCTGAGCCTGCTGATCGGCGGGGTGGGCATCTGGATCCGCAACAGTATGGAGGAGACGCCGCAGTTCGACGAGATGGCCAAGAAGGGGGAGACCAAGAAGGTGCCGATCATGGAACTGCTGCGCAGTTCCGGCGGGCCGCTGGTGAAGATCGTGTTCCTGGGCGCCTTCATCACCGGCGGTTACTACATCGCGTCGGTGTACGCCGCGACGTATCTGCAGAAGAGCGGTCATCAGTCGTCCTCGGTGGCGTTCCTGTCCACCTCGCTGGCGCTGGTTCTCGGCGTCGCCACGCTGCCCATCGCCGGCGCCGCGGCCGACCGCTACGGCCGTCGGCCGGTGCTGATCGGCGGCAGTGTGGCCGGTGTGGTGCTCGGTGTGCCGATGTTCATGCTGATGGCCGGCGGCAGTGTGTGGCAGGCGATATTCGGGCAATCGGTGCTCTTCATCGCGGTGTCGGTGGTCAACGCGGCCTCATATGTGAGCTATGTCGAGATGCTCAAGGCATCGGTCCGCTACAGCGGTCTGGCATTGGGCAACAACATCACGAACATGCTGCTGGGCGGCACCGCGCCGTTCATCGCGACGTGGCTGATCGACGTCACCCGCAATAGTCTCGCGCCCGCGGGCTACTTCGTGTTCTGCGCTGTCCTCACCCTCGCGGCGGCGCTGTTCGTGCGGGAGACCAAGGGGATCGAGCTGGCGGTGGACTGAACCGGTTGTCACCGGATCCGGACCGGGCGTTCGTGAGGGGGCACCCGGTCCGGCGGCCGTATTTCCCAGTGGACGTGTCCCGGCGCATGGCGTGTGGGGGTGAACCGGCTCTTACCGCGCCCTTGATGTCGCTCTCGGCGGGTGTGTTCTCGGGGGTGCCCGTCGAAATACCAGGTGTTTCCGGCGAGGGATCTCGAGCGAGATCTCCGGCCGGGAGGTCGCATCACCCGGTGAACGCGCCGATCTCCCGAACCGCGTCCAGCAGCGGCTGCCGTGCGTTGCGGACGGTGTCCTCGTGATTCGTGACGATGTTGATCGCCGCGAGCCCGCCCCATCCGGGCAAGGGCGCGGCGATGGCGTGCGCCCCGGCGTTGAGTTCACCGTGGGTTACGACGAAGCCCTGCGCACGCGCGGTCGCGACCCGATCGGGCTCACCCGGTTGGGGCGGTCCGGCGGCGAGGGCGGCGACCCCGCCCGCGCCGCGATCGAGCGGATCGCGATTGCCGAGTCGATAGGAGAATCGCGGGCCGTAGCTCGGCGGTTCGGCGACCAGGGTGGTGACCGCGTATCCCTCGGCCACCTCCACCAGTGATGCGGTCGCGTCGACCGTGCGGGCCAGGCGTTCGAGAACGGGCTGGGCCACCTCGCGCAGCCGCGGGCGGGCCAGGCCCAGCAGATCCGATACCGCCGGGCCGATCCGGTAGGCCCCGGCGTCGTCGCGCACGGCGAAACCGGTGCGCTGCAACGAGGTCAGCAATCGTGTGGTGATGGAGCGATGCAGTCCGCACGCCGTGACGACCTGTGCGGTGGTCAGACCGTCGGGATGACGGCTCAGCTCGACCAGTACCGCCAGGCCGCGTTCCAGCGTCTGCGCACCATCGTTCGGTTCTGCCCGTGTCACGGGGGCCATTGTTCTCTCTCCGTCCGTTCGCGCGATCTTCGGTCCTCGGGGCGGTGGATCGGCTGCTCGGCTTCGGTCGCGGTCGGGACGGTGGTCCGGCGTCGACGTGGTCGGGTCGTACCGGTTGTTCGACGGGCGAGTAGTTCGAGCACGGTCGCTCGCCGGGGGAGGTCGAGCGTCGAGTTATCCGGTAGTGGTCGAGATGTTCAGTCGTCGAGCAGTCCGAGTGCGGCCAGGTCCTCGTAGGGTTCCACGACGCTGCACGAGCCGTAGGAGATGAACAGCGTTCTGGGGGTCGCGTCGGCGGTATCGCCGAGTGCGCCGGCGAGCGTTGCGGGATTCCGTTCGGCGAGAAGCGCTGTGAGCGTGTCGTTTTCGGCGTCGGCGAGTGCGGCGCGTGCGGCACCCAGCACGTTGAGGAAACCGTGCTGCTCGAATCCGGTTGCCGCGTCGGTGTGCCGGAGCGCATTGTGCAGTCCCGCAGTGCATTTGAACGGTGTGTCATGGCGCGCGGCGTCGCCGATCCAGGTCGCCAGTTCGGACTCGTCCGGGAACGCGTCGGCCTGGGTGCCGCCGGTGCGGAATTTCAACCGCAGGCCGTTCGCGGCGACGGCGGCGAGGACTTCGGGCCACTCCGGATGAGTCGGGCGCGGCACTTCGACATACGTCGTGATGTCCCGGCGATCGTGCTTCGCGATGGCGTCGACCTGCGGAGTCAGTGGCCGTGATCGGTCCAGTTTGACCTCCAGCGCCCGCACCGCCACGCGATGCCCGCCAGCCGTGCCGATCGTTTCGGCCACAGCGTCCGGGGTCGGGACCACGATGCTGACCGGCAGGGGTTCGGGAAACACCTCGGGCGTCGCCAGCCGTGCGGCGGCCGCGACGTCGCCGGTTCCGAGCACGAATGGGCCCACGAGCGCTTGCGGGCGCGAATTCCGATGTGCGGCATGGGCGATGACGGCCTCGGGCAGCGGCAGCGATCCCGGCGGATAGATCGCGGCATCGTCGACGAGGGCGGCAAACAGCTTCGGGATTGACATGGGTCACACTCTAGCGCAGTATGGTCGATAATAGGTCATCTTATGACCGTTTATAGAACACATTCTGTCGAGCATCGAGGTGAGCTATGGCGTACTACCGACGCGTGGGGGACGTACCGGGCAAGCGGCACACGCAATTCCGGGACAGCGCGGGTGCGCTCCGATACGAGGAGCTGATGGGTGAGGAGGGGTTCACCTCCGACTCCTCGCTGCTGTATCACCGCACGATCCCCTCGGCGATCGTGGGCAGTGAGGTCTGGGACCTGGGGGACCAGTCCACCCGGCCGAACCATCCGATGAAACCCCGTCACCTGCGGCTGCACGATCTGTTCGACGTCGGCGCGGCCGCCGGGATCGATGCGGTCACGGGCCGGCGGCTCGTCCTGGGCAACGGCGATGTGCGGATCGGCTACGTGGTGGCCGGCGTGGCGTCGCCGTACTACCGCAACGCGATCGGCGACGAATGTGTCTACGTCGAGTCCGGACAGGGGGTCGTCGAGACGGTGTTCGGCGTATTAGCTTATCGTACAGGAGATTTCGTCATCATTCCGCGGGCGACCACGCATCGGTGGGTGCCCGATACCGCCGAGGGGCCGAGCCGGTTGTACCCGATCGAGGGCAACAGCCACATCGCGCCGCCGAAGCGCTACCTGTCGCGTTTCGGGCAGCTGCTGGAGCACGCGCCGTACTGCGAGCGCGACCTGTACGGGCCCCGGCAGCCGCTGCTCGTCGACGGTACCGATGTCGAGGTGCTGATGAAGCATCGCGGCGCGGACGGGATCGTCGGTACCCGCTTCACCTATGCCGATCACCCGTTCGACGTCGTGGGCTGGGACGGCTGCCTCTACCCGTACACGTTCAACGTCGAGGATTTCATGCCGATCACCGGCAAAGTCCACCAGCCGCCGCCGGTCCACCAGGTCTTCGAGGGTGAGAATTTCGTGGTCTGCGCGTTCGTGCCCCGCAAGGTGGATTACCACCCGCTGTCGATCCCGGTGCCCTACTACCACTCCAATGTCGACTCCGACGAGGTCATGTTCTACGTCGGCGGCGATTACGCGGCCCGCAAGGGCTCCGGTATCGGGAGCGGCTCGGTGTCGCTGCATCCCGGCGGCCACGCGCACGGGCCGCAGCCGGGCGCGATGGAGGCGTCGATCGGCGTGCAGCAGGTCGACGAGCTGGCGGTGATGGTCGATACGTTCCGCCCGCTCGACCTCGGTGAGGCCGCCACCGCGAGCGACGACGGCGGCTATGCCTGGGCGTGGGCCGGACGGACGATCGAGTGAGCGCGAACGATCCGGAGCGTATGAACAAGCGAACTCGTGGAGAGGTGACCCGATGACCGCCGCCGAACGCCTGGCGACCGCAGGCTTCGACATCAACCATCTGCCGTACGGATCGTTCTCGACCGCCGAGTCCGGCCCGAAACTCGGTGTGCGCCTGGGTGATCACGTCTTGGGTGTGGCTGCGCTGCTGGGCCACGCCGGTGCCGCGCCCGATGACGTCGCGGCCACGAATGCCGCCAATCTCGACACGCTGCTCACCCGTGACCGGGCGGCCTGGGATCGGGTCCGTACCGGTGTCGTCCGGGCTCTGACCGATGCCACTGTAGCCGAAACCGTTGTTGCCGAGGCGATTCCGCTGTCGGAGGTAATGCTGCACCTGCCGTTCACCGTCGCCGACTACGTCGACTTCTACGGCAACGAGTTCCACGCCGCCAACGTCGGCCGGATCTTCCGTCCCGGACAGCCGCCGCTGACCCCGAACTGGAAGCATCTCCCCATCGGCTACCACGGCCGAGCGGGCACCATCGTCCCCAGCGGCACGGAAATCCCGCGCCCGAAAGGGCTTCGCCCCGAACCCGATGGGACACCCACCTTCGGGCCGAGCCGTCGCTTGGACATCGAGGTGGAGATGGGTTTCGTCCTGGGATCGGCTGTCCCGCAAGGGCAAGTGCCACTGACCGACGCCGACGACCACATCTTCGGCCTGACCCTCACCAACGACTGGTCCGCCCGCGACATCCAGGCCTTCGAATACGTCCCTCTGGGCCCGTTCCTGGCCAAATCCTTCGCCACCTCGATATCCGTCTGGGTGACTCCCCTGGCCGCGCTCGACCGGGCGCGCACCGCCCCGCCGCCACGAGACACACCCCTGGCTCCCTACCTGGACGACTCCGCCACTCCCGCCTGGGCTTTCGACATCGAGGTCGATGTCGTCCTCAACGGTGAAGTGGTCTCCACCGCCCCCTACGCCACGACCTACTGGACCGCGGCCCAGATGCTCGCCCACATGACCGTCAACGGCGCAGGCCTGCGTCCGGGCGACTTCTTCGCCAGCGGCACCATCTCCGGTCCCCGGCCCGACCAACGCGGCTCCTTCCTCGAAATCACTTGGGGCGGAACCGAACCCCTGTCCCTGTCCGACGGCACCGAAATCTCGTTCCTCCGGGACAACGACGAAGTAACCCTCCGAGCCCGAGCCGCCGGGGCCGACGGCACAACCCTCACTCTCGGCGAAACCACCGGACGCATATTGCCTTCTCGCTGAACGGGTTTCGTGATCTCGCCGAGCGCGGAACCCGGCTGCAGTTCCGGGCGGATGTGCCCGATACCTTCCGCCTCGGCGAAACCAATGCTTGCGTATTACCTTTTCGCTGAACGGGTTTCGTGATACCGCCGGGGCGGAACCCTGCGTCAGCTCAGGGGTCGGATGTGCCTGATCGGGTCACATCGTGAGGACCATGCGGTAGCGGGCGCGTCCCTGTTCCATATCCGCATAGGCTTCGGCGGCCCGCTCCAACGGAAGTTCCTGGGTTCGGGCCCGCACGCCGGATCGGACCGCGAAGTGCATCGTTTCCTCGACATCGCGGGCGGTTCCGGACGGGTGGCCGACAATGCTCAGTCCCGCGGTGATCAACTGCATCGGGCTGATCGGCAGTGGGTCTGCCGTGACGCCGATGGTGATCAGTTCACCGCGCGGCGTGAGTCCGCCGACCGTCTGGGCCATGGCCTTGCTGCTGGCCGCGGTGCCGAGGACGACGGCCGCACCGCCCAGTCGGCGCAAGGCGTCGCCGACGTCCTCGGCATTCGAATCGATGTAGTGGTGGGCGCCCAGCTCACGGGCATCCTCGGCCTTACCCGCTCCGCGAGCGATCGCGATCGTCTCGAAGCCCATCGCACGAGCGAACTGGACGCCGAGGTGCCCGAGCCCGCCGATGCCCAGGATCGCGACGCGGTCGCCGGGCGTCGCCCTGCTCTCGCGAAGCGCGTGGAAGGTGGTGACTCCGGCACAGCCCATCGGCGCGGCCTCCGGCAGCGAAAGGCCGTCCGGGATGCGGGCCAGTGCGTTGGACGGCACCGTCACCGACTCGGCGTATCCGCCGGGGTAGTGCCAGCTGGGGACCTGCATATTCGCGCAGTGGATGAAGTCGCCCTTGCGGCACGGAACGCATACGGCACAGTTGCCGCCGAACCAGCCCACCGCGACCCGGTCGCCGACGGCGAAGTTGTCCACCCCCGCCCCGACTTCGGCGATGGTTCCGGCGATCTCGTGCCCCGGCGTCAGCGGCCAGGACAGCCCCGGAAATCCGCCACCGACGAACGCCCGGTCGGTACCGCAGACCCCGCACGCCGCCACTTTGATGCGCACATGATCGCGAGCCGGTGACGTCGTATCGACATCGGCCAGTTTCAGCGCCTCACCGGCGGATCGGACGTGAACAGCCTGATGAGTGGACATCTGCAATCCTCGCTTTCCTCGGGGAACTGGTAGGCCTTCGAGGAGCGGCGGGCGTCGGCGGAGGGACCGGATTACCGAACTCCCGAAGGACGTGGTGTTACTCGGCAATGCGGGTTGACAGTTGTTCCTGGACGATTATCCGCCGTCGGACCGCATCGGCCGCAGGTTCCGCGTCCTGTGCCGAAAATGAGCTCGTGACCTCGTTGTCGCCGGATCGCCGTGTCAACCGCCCGGTGAGCGTCCGCCGCACGGATCACGTGAAAGACTGGTCGACAGGAAGCGCCACAGGTTCGACGTAACGGCAGCGGGATCTTCCGGCAGGCTCGGAGGGACCTCTGCCCCGCCAGGTGAAATCTGCATCAGGAGCTACCGTGAGACGATCGATCGCGGCGATCGCCGCAGCAATCACACTGACCGGGCCGGGAATCGGCGCCGCGAACGCGAGAAGCAACGAACCAGCGGTCGGCCCCGGAACCTCGATCGGGCTGTGCACCATCACCACCGCCGGCCACGACGCTCACGGCAACGCGGTTGCGCTCACGGCCGGACACTGCATGCTCGGCGGCGGCGAGACGGTCTATGCGCTCGGCATCGGGAAGATCGGCCACTACGCCACCTGGAGCTCGAAATGGGCGCCACTACAGTCCGACGGTTCCGACGACTGGGCAGTTATCGCGCTGGACCGAGGTGTGCGCGTCTCGGCCGTGGCGCCGAACGGTGCGAAACTCGATCACTTCGCTACGCCGGTGGTCGGCCGGCGAATGACCAAGTACGGCCAGATCAGCGGCACCACCACAGGCACCCTCGCGGTGATCGCCAACAACGTCCTGGAGTCCGGCACCGCTTCGCTCGTAGGCGATTCGGGCGCCCCCGCCTACCAGGGGACCGGGATCGTCGGACTCATGTCGGTCATCACCCCGCTCACGCCCGCCCACCTGTTCTGGTACTCCGGTATCGCGGGCATCCTGCGCGAGCTGAACTCCCGGCCCGGCGCCGTCGGCTACGGATTCACGATCGGATGAGCTTGTGTGAGTGGGGATTTCCCGCTGAGCCGAGGGTGGCGGATGTCATTGCGGGGCTGCCGGTGTGTCCCGAGTCGTCGATGATCTCTAGTTCGGCATCGGGCCGGACTGGGGCGAGTTCCCCCTGGTTCCACTGGATCCGATTGCCGTCGCCGACATCCAGCGGTCCCGACTCATAGGGCTTGATCACGGAAACGGTTGTCGCGCTTTGGGAAGGGACGCAATCCGCAACGGTAGTCGTGCGGCTGCGGTGTGCGCATCGATCGGAGTGACGTGGCCGCGCTGCGCCCGGAGCCCGGGGCGAGGCGAGGCGGCATTGCCCTGGTAGATGCGGCGACTCTTGACAACCTACAACCGATTGGTTGTATATTATTCCCGTGACCGAGTCGGACGAGGAGGACAGGGCCGACGCTCTGTTCCACGCGCTCGCCGACCGCACCCGGCGCGACATCATGCGCCGGGTGCTGGCCGGAGAGCATTCGGTCTCCGCTCTCGCCGCGAAGTACGACATGAGCTTCGCGGCAGTGCAGAAGCACGTCGCCGTCCTGGAGAGGGCCGGCCTGCTCAGCAAGCGGCGCGACGGTCGCGAGCAGTTGGCCAGCGGCGACGTGACGGCAGTGCGATCGGTGGCGTCCATGCTCAGCGAATTGGAGCAAGTCTGGCGTGGCCGCATCGCGCGCATCGACGAGCTGATCGCATCCGACCCCCCACCGCGCCACAGTCAGAAGGAGTAACAATGCCCGTCATCGACGTCCAGCACGACCTGGACTCCCGCACCCTGACCATCACCGCCGAATTCGCCGCCGCGGTGCAGCGGATCTGGCAGATCTACGCCGACCCGCGTCAGCTGGAAAAGATCTGGGGCCCACCGACATACCCGGCAACCGTCGTCGACCACAACCTCACCCCCGGCGGCCTGGTGACCTACTTCATGACCAGCCCGGAGGGCGAGAAGTTCGCCGGCTACTGGAAAGTCACGGCCGTCGACGAGCCGCACAGCTTCTCGTTCGAGGATGGATTCGCCGACCTGGATTTCAACCCGAACACGGATCTGCCTGTCTCCCAGAACCTTTACACGTTCACCGAACAAGACGGCCGAACCCGCGCCGTATACGCGAGCACCTACGAAACCGCGGAAGGGCTGCAAAAGGTCCTGGAGATGGGCATCATCGAGGGCGCCAGCGCCGCGATCGGCCAGATCGACGACTTCCTCGCCGCCTGACCCCCGGACAGCCGGTCGCGCAGCGAAGCTCTACGCGGCCGGCGCTATCGCGGGCCGGTGTTCCGATCATTGGCGAGTAAATACGAAAGCCGTTGAGTTCCAGCTCATCTCGGGCATGAACTCAACGGCAGTTTTTCTTGTGCCTCGTGACATGTCGTGCGGTCGAGCGGACTCGGACTTCGGGCGAGGAGCCGAAGTACTCGCGCAGCGGATCGGTGTATGCCCGACGCTGTCGGCCGGTCGCAAAGCCCAGCAACGGGCGAGATCCGTACAGGTCGTCGCCGTGCTGCCCTCAGCAGGTGCCGTTCTGCACCGGATAGTGGATGACGACCGCACCACCGGTGGCGTAGTTGGCGACATCGGCAGTTACCTGCCGGCCCTGCGGGGACTCCCTCGCCGCGGTCATTGCCGCAGCGTCAGCGAACTCGGCCTCGAAAACCGCGAAGTACGGCGTCTGTCCCTGCGTCGCCGCCACTTCGAAGCTGTAGCGATACGCGAGCAGGCCGGGCATGCGCGCGACCAGCGGGAGGTGATTGTTCACGTAGTAGTCGCGGAAGTGGTCGGGATCTGCGGGCTCGGGATACAGGACCATCAGCTTGTGCATGACAACCTCCGTTCAGCGGCGAGCGACCGTCACACCCGGAGTGCGCGATCAACGCGAAGTGGACGGTAGATCAGACTCCACGCCAAGATCAAGTGCATTTCGGATGAGCCGATCATCGGACCGGCGACCCGGCAATTCGGCGCCACGAACGCACTCATCTGCCGCATGGCGCGCCGACCGAACCGGCCAGTGGCGGCGCCGACAGAACGACCGAGCCCCCGCCTGGACGCCGGATAGGCGCTCAACAGAGTCTCTACGAGCAGCGATATATGTGCTTCCTGACTCCTTCTCAGACGCGGATCCGCTTCTGAACTCGACCCCCTGACATCGATCACCGGGCCTGACGTTGGCCGACCGAGCTGCGCTGGGCCTCAACCACACTGTCATGCCGATGAGCATGCGTTGTACCGATCGTTTCCGAGGGGCCATTGTGCTGTCCGAAGCTGCTCAACGGGCGTCTGGTGGAATCGCCCAGAGTCGATCGGCGTCGCCCGCGTCGAGCCGACCTCGATAGACAGCGAGTTTGTGGTCGATGAGCTCGAGGTTTTCTCGAAGCTCGGTAAGTTTCGCGATCACATCGGCGCGGTGGGCTTCGAGCAGGTCCAGTCGTTGCTGCTCATTACCGTGGCCGGTGGCGACGAGCTGTGCATAGCGCCGGATGGTCTTGATGGGCATGCCGGTAGCCCGCAGCTTCGTGCATACGGTGATCCAATCCAGATCGAGTTGCCGGTACCGGCGACGACCGCTGGAAGTCCTGTCGATGGTGGTGACGACCAGACCGGCGCGTTCGTAATAGCGCAGCGTGTGCACACTGACCCCGGTGCGGCGGGCGGCCTCGGCGATGCTCACGCCGACCTGCGGATTCGATTGGGCGGATTCGGGTCTCGATTGCGGTTTGACTTCGAGCACGCTCTAAATTCTAACGTCGCGGTATGACAACAACATTGATCACCGGGGCCAACAAGGGGCTCGGCTACGAGACAGCCCGCCGACTCGTTGCGGCGGGCCATACCGTCTACATCGGCAGCCGGGATGTCGACCGCGGTCGCAGCGCCGCCGAACAGTTGGGCGCGCGGGCCGTTCAGCTCGATGTCACCGACGATGCGTCTGTACTTGCCGCAGCCGAGACCATCGAGGCAGACGGTGGGCTCGACGTGCTGGTCAACAATGCCGGCATCGCGCCGGAATGGACGGCCCCCGACGCCATTGTCGGCGCTGGCGAGGTGACCGCGGAGTTGATGCGAAAGACGTTCGAGACCAACGTTTTCGGCATGGTCCGCGTACTGCACGCGTTTCTGCCACTGCTGCAGCGCTCCGCCGCCGCGGTGGTGGTCAACGTCAGCAGTGGGCTGGCATCCCTGACCCGGGCCTCCATCGAAGGCACAGCGGCACACGCCTACCCCGGCATCGCCTACCCGGCATCCAAGACCGCCGTCAACGCCATCACCCTGCGCTACGCAAACGCGTTCCCCACCATGCGGATCAACGCCGTGGAGCCCGGATTCACCAGCACCGACCTCAACGCCGGAACCGGCACGCAAACCGTCGAGCGGGGCGCCGAAATCATCGTGCGCATGGCCCGAATCGACAAAGACGGCCCTACCGGCGGATACTTCGACGCCGAAGGCACCGTCCCATGGTGATCGAAAAGCCAAGTGCCCCATAATCATTCCGATAGCGATTTCAGCTTCACCTTAGCGAGAACAGCGTCCAGCAGTGCCTCGGTTTGTTCCCTATTGCGACCGAAATCTCGAGTAATATTTCCTTCAGCAGCTTCATCCACTACCGCCGCCACTTCAAGTAGCGCACCCAGGTACTTCTTGTCATCCCACAAGAATTTATTGAACGAAGCCAGCGCTCTCTCGGCTATCGCTTCTTTGCTTGCCACCTTATCAACTTCTCGCGTTCCAGTGAACGCCGTTCGAATACCGGCAAGAAGATGGTAGCGTGCGGGCTTGAACCTACGGTCAATCTGCTCATTGCGAAAGAACTGATCGAGTTTGCAGTAGGCATATGCAGCCGAATAGAAGTATGCCGGATGATTTGTAGCGGTGAAAACTTCGCTTCTCGCGCGGTCGCGAAGATCCGTGTAGTAGCGAGCAGCCGTGTGTGGGATTTTCTGATACATGGCGGCATAGGATTGGAGCAGGTTGCGAAGAGTTATAACACGCCATGCTCCACGGACTTGTTGCGAGCCGACCCACTGCTTGGATCTGCGCTCGTAGTATATGCGATGCCCGTCGTCGGACTTATATGTGTTGAAGTACTGCTCGATCGCCTTCTGCTCGTCCAGTAGCGCGAGAAGGTTCTCTTTACTTACTTGCGTTTGCTGATTCGTAGCAGTTGTAATCGATTTCGCTACTGCATCATCCGCCGTGACAATCAGACGGAATGGCACGTACACGCCATCCAGGCGCTCCCTCTCGGCGTGGAGAACATGGCTTGTTGGACAGCCGTTAACTACCTGATAGTCTTCCAGAGTAAACCGATTTCCGGTCGTCTTGAGAATCCTCGAAACGACCGTCACGCCATTGTTTAATACGCAAAACCGCTTTCGATCACCGGACCTGAGTGTCTTTCGAATATCAGCGTTGACATCCACGTCTCCTTGAAAGTCGCGTACATTGTCGTAGAACAGCGCTTTTCGGATCTCCTTGTCCTCATCGGTAACAAGTTTCAACAACTCAACGGCAGGGAGAATCCCTAGGAACGCCTCCTCGATCTGCGGCATTTCAGGCAGGGTTGTCTTACTCTCGAAGAGTATGGTGGTTTTTAGCCCGCGGTCGATCGCCCTCCAGTTCGTTTGCACATCACTGGCCCCCCAGGCGCTGAACTCCACTCGTGATATCAGATTGGAGTCGAGCAGAGTTTTCTTTGTCTGGGCAATCTTCTTCTGTAATGGACCAGGGGCCTCCCATTTCCCGCTGGAGATGTAATAAAGTCGCACGACCGGATTCTCAATGAAACGATCAGAATTCTCCCACAGCAAGTCAAGCATTTCCGAGAATTCCGGCAAAATGGAAGAATCTTCAGAGGTGACGAGCGACTCGCAAGCGTCGGCAAAAATACTCAGATCGCCGAGTTCAAATTTCGCCGATGTCTTAGCTTGAACGAAGACGAACTCCGCTAGAACAGGGCCCTCATCTGAGAGCACTTCCTCGAGTTCTGAGATATCACTAATCAAGCTGCCATTCACCGCGAGCGCAGCAGTGTCAATACCCTGGACACCGTCGCCAACGCAGAAGTCATCAGCCGAGAAGCTTCCTCCGAACAACTTCGACAAAACTATATGTGCAACGAAACGCTCAAACTGTTGACTCTCGTCACGATCCCCGAGCCCCGCAGCCTCAACGTAGGTCCTGAGTAGTCCTTTGGTTACTCTATCCACCATAACCTCCCCTAGACTGTGTACGATATATACTTACGCTTTTGTGCGGCCGAATCGCGGTATAACGACGCCCACTCAGCTCTTCGGCGCTGCTCCGCCTTGGGCTCAATGCCTTCCGGTAGACGTTGGTCGGCTATACGTTGAAGCGGAACTCGACCATGTCTCGTAGTAAAATAATGTATGCCTCTCATCCCGGTTCGCGCCGCGATCTACCTGCGCGTCAGCCTCGACCAGACCGGCGAGGGCCTCGCGGTCGAGCGTCAGCGCGAGGACTGTGAGCAGATCGCCGCGAGCCGCGGATGGACCGTCGTCGAGACGTACACGGACAACAGTATTTCTGCGTTCAGCAAGGTCAAGGTGCGACCCGCCTACGACCAGATGGTCGAGGACTTCCGCGCCGGCCGCTTCAACGCCCTGATCACCTGGGACCTGGACCGGCTCACTCGCCAGCCGCGGCAGCTCGAGGATTGGATCGACGCTGCCGAAAGCCAAGGTCTCCGGCTGGTGACAGCCAACGGTGAGGCGGACCTTCAGACGGATGGCGGGCGCATGTACGCACGGATCAAAGCCGCCGTTGCTCGTGCGGAAATGGAACGCAAAGGGGCTCGGCAGAGTCGAGCGCAGCAGCAGCGAGCTGGAAAAGGGCGACCGCCGCGTGGGATTCGCGCAACGGGCTATACGTTGGATGGCGATGTCCTCCAAGAGGAAGCTGACGCCGTGCGGGCGGTCTTTCATGCCTTCGCCAATGGTTCGTCCCTCAAGGCGATAGCGGCGGCGCTGTCCGGCGCGCAACCCGTCATTCGTGCGGTCGGCGACCGGACACACGTTCAGGACCTTCCGAAATCTGTTCCGATGTTGCCGTCACGCAGCGGCCGGCCATGGAACCCGACGTCGATCATCTCGATGCTTCGAAACCCACGCTATGCGGGTTGGAGCATGCTCGCCGGTGAGATCGTGCGGGACAGCACGGGCAAACCGGTTCGCGGGCAATGGGAACCGATCGTTTCCGACTCGATCTGGCTCGAGGTGCAGCGTCGTCTCGACGATCCGGCGCGTAAATCCAATCGAGTGGGGACTGAGCGGCGGCACCTCGGTTCTGGCCTGTTCCTCTGCGGTATATGCGATGCCCGCGTACGAACTCATGGCCCGCGATACCGCTGTGCAGGTCATATCATGCGGGTGCGAACTCCGATCGACGCAATGGTCCTCGCTTACGTCGAAGGCAGGCTCGCCCGCCCGGATCTCGCCGACCTCCTGGTCGAAGAAGATGGAGATCAGATCTCGGCGATCAATGACCAGCAGCAGACGCTGCGTGACCGAATTGAGCGCGCGAAGGCCGACTACAAACGCGAATTGATCGACGGCGCACTGTATTTCGAAATCAGGCGTGAAGCCGAGGAAGAGATCGTGCAGCTGGATACCCAACGCATGGCGCTCACGGTTGGCGCCGCCGCATCCTCGATCCTGCTTGCTCCTTCACCTGTGCAGGCATTTCAGGATGCGGACTTGGCGGCCCGCCGCGCGATCATCGACTTGCTGTGTACGGTTCGGTTGCACCCTGCTCAGCGGGGATACAAGGCTTTCAACCCTGAATCGGTCGCGATCATCCCGAAATGAAGCAGTTACAGAGCGCTGCTATAGGTTGCGCACGACGTAGTCAACGACGCGACGTGCCAAAGAGTCGATGTCTGAGTCGAGCACATCGGATTGGTATGTTGCCCAGTCGGCAAGCTTTGGAGTGTCACGCGGTGCTGCTCGCTGGACCATCCGTTCGCGTATGCGGCTGGGATCAGTTGAGATCCAGACGGTTCGAACAACCGGGCCTGCTTCTCCCGGCTTGATGAGTTCTGACAGAGAGGTGCCACGTTCGGCCGCTCGGCGCACATGGCCGAGGAACGGGGCATCGACGACCACTGGAGTTCGGGCGCCGACGACAAGTGCCTGATTCACTATGGCTGTATAGATGTGCGGGTTGATCACCCGCATGTATGCAGCGCTGTCGCGATCATGAGGGTTCCCAGTCAACTCGGCCATCACCGACTCTTCAAGGGCAGGTGCGAATGTATCCTTGTCGATGACCACCGCGTTGACACGGTCTGCGAGATATCCAGTCACAGTGGACTTCCCTGAGGCCGGCAAGCCACAGACAACGGTGATTCCGTCTCGGCAGTCCTCGGTGAGCTGTTCGAGCTCAAGCCCTATCGAAGATGGCACCAGCACCTCTCGGGACCGCGCTGCGGAATCCAATCGTTCCTCCCTGAGACTTCAGTCCGTTCGCCATGCTCGACAGTTGCCTTTGCCAGTCTTCCAGGGTTCCGCAGATCTGGTCTATTCGGGATCACCAGTAGCGAGCACTGGACTGATCAAGTCTCGGAGCGGTCCATGGACACCGCGGGTAGCCGCAATCGTGTGCTCGGAGGTTACGAGATGGTGGCTTCCGTCGCTGTCGGTGACGAGTGCACCGGCCTCTCGGGCGATCAGTACGCCAGCTGCGGTATCCCACGGATTGTTGCTGAGCAACACGCAGGCGTCGATGCGCCCCTCCGCCACCCATACAAGATCCAGAGCAGCAGATCCGAACATTCTGACCCGCTCGACGCTGCGAGCGAGTTCTGCAGTTATGGCCAAGCGGTGGAGGTTTTTGGATTCCGCAGCCTCTCCAACGGCGTAGTCCCCGATCGATACGATCGAGTCTGCAAGGTGCAGTGTCGAACTCGCCTTGATTCGGCGACCGTTCGAGTAGGCCCCACCACCTGTGATGGCGTGGTAGGCCAGGCCGAGTAGCGGGGCGTCGACGACTCCGACGATGGCCGACGAGTCTCTAACCAATGCGAGAGCGACCGCGCAGAGGGGGATTCCATGGACAAAGTTCGATGTGCCGTCGATTGGATCGAGCACCCACTGGAGCGCGGAGTCGTGCGCTGTCGCGTCATGCGCATCCTCTTCACCAAGAAACGCGATGTCGGGAGTGGCGTGTCGAAGGTAGTCGCGAATCGATTCCTGAATTCGAATATCGAGGTCAGTCACGAAGTCTCGGTCGCCCTTAGCTCTGATCTCACCCGGCCCGCCGGTACCGAGAAGCTCAGATCCGATGCTGACTGCACACTTGGCGATATCGAGTAGTTTGTGCTGATCGTTCATTCCTCCAGTCTCTCCTTGCTGTCTGCCCAAAGGCTCGCAAACACTTCGGAGAAGGTGTTGAAAACGCCTGAACTGTCAGACTTTCGAGCAACGAATGTCGGAGAGTCGACACCGCGAGCTTTCGGTAGGTACGGCTGCATGACGCAGACCGTCGAGTCAATGATTGTGATATTGAATCTGATTGGCTGGTCGTAAACATGGATCGTCAACGATCCCGCCGCGTCGGCGGGAATCCGGCGACGAACCCGCTCAAGCGTCCGGATGTTGGTATCCGTGAGATTCGACAGAAGTCCGGGCGGATGACCTTCCTCAACCTCCCTGTTCCGGATCGAATCACCGTCTGGCTTGAGGAAGAGACAGCGGATCTCCGCCCCACCTTCAACTAGCCGAAGAATGTCGGAGTCTGAATACTGCTGGCACAATATATTTAACGACAGACCCGCCATGTCGATTTGCTTGGCCGTCTTGAACAACTCTTCCGGTGGCATCGCCCGAAGGAAAGAGAGCCGAGTCGGGTACACCGCCTCGATATCTGCAAACCGGCTCTCGTCGGCATTGCTCGCCGGTCGCTGTTCGGGCGGATTCTTGCGGATCAGGTCTTCCGGTGCACCCGAAAACTCTTTGAAGAGTTCAGTCATGGTCCAGTCGGGAAACATAACCTGCAGTATCCGGCAGTGATGTGGGTAGGGAAGGTTCGCGAGGTCACCGCCGAGCCAGCGATAGAACTGGGCTTTCTTCGGACCGCAACCAACAAGGTCTGGATCCAGCTTCCGTGCAAGCCGGTCGTATTCCCGGTTGAACGCTGAAACCGTCTGCATGTGGCGCTGCTGAAGTAGGGCTTTCAGAACTGTGCTCATAGCCGCCTGCCTTGCGCCGTTCGCTGATGTCTTGAAGACACCGTATCACAAAGAAGAGACACAGAAGAGACTTTGTGCGGCATAGATGCCGAAGGTTGATACATGTGCGGCGGCGAGAAGAGACACGCGCCAAAACGACTCTGAGGGAGCGGTTTTCACGACTTTTCCACTCAGAGGAGGTATCCGGTGGACAGCAGAGATCTTTCACCTGTCGACCTGCACGCGGCGCGAGGGCTTATCAGCTTGAAGAAGGCAGCCGCCCTGGTCGACGTCGGCCCCAAGACGATCCGGAACTGGATCGATGCCGGACTGTTGCAGGGCTACCGATTGAACGGCCAGTTGTGGCGCGTGGAACAGCGCGAAGTGCTCGCGTTGGCGCGACCGGTGACCGTGGGCGACGCGGACGGTGCTGCATGACCGCCTCGAAAAAGCTGCGGCAGTCCGCGGCTGAGAACCAGAGCCGGGATGAAATTGCCGAGTATGTCGCCAAGCTTGTGGCCGCCGCTCCTCCAATTTCGGAGGGGGCAAGGGTCAAGCTGTCTGCCCTGCTCAGCGTGCCTTTCAACACGAAAGGGGCGGCGTGATGCGGGATTTCATGGGTCGTCACGTCTCGCAGGTTGACGAGCACGGCTACGCGGTCAATGTCGATGGGGTTCACGTCAGTACGACGGTGTGTGGTTCGTTCCGGGCGAAGTACTACGCCCATATCGACAAGGTCTGTGTAGAGGTCGAGTGTGCGCCTGGGCGGGCGTACATGTCGACGCAGTTGACGTTGGAGCAGGCGATTCTGCTGCGTGAGCTGGTCGATGCCGCTATCGCGGATGCGTTGCAGGCGACCACAGTCGAGGTGCCGGTCGCGTTGCCTGCCGGGGGTGATCCGGCATGAGGCTCGCGTCGGAGATTCTGGCGGTTCCGCTGGTTCTTGCTGTGCTGCTTGCGGTTTGGTCGCCGAGTACCGCGTTGGCGGTGCTGTTCTTGGCGGTGCTGTGGTGGATGTGGCGGCGTCGGCCTCGTCGAGGGGGTCGGCGATGAGCGGCGATTTCGAGCGGTACGAGTTGGTGCACAACCCGTTCACGAATGAGCCGATCGGTGTGACGGATCTGTCGCAGCCCGGCGCGCTGCGTGCACAGGACATGCCACCGCAGCAGAGCCCGTATTCGCCGTATGGGCCGGTGTACCAGCCGATCCCGGTACCAGTACGTGTGCCAATGGGCGCATATCAGCCTTCGGGGATCCGGATGCCAGGCGCGTTCCGCGCTCGGCTGTATTTGTACGGCGCGGCAACGGTTTTCGCGGCTGGTTTCGCGGCCGCGTGCTGGTTTTGCGGCTCGCGGGAGCCTGCGGCGCCGACCGTGGTGGTGTGCCCGGCCCCGGGTGTGCAGGTGGCTGTTCTGCCCGCGGAGTGCGGTGCGCCGCAGCAGGGGGTGGCCCGATGAGCCGCGCCGAAGATATCGAGAAGGAAATGGCTGAGCTGGCCGCGGAGCGTGCTCGGCTGCGTGTCGTCGACGAGGTCCTGCTGGACATGGCCGAGGCGGGTACGGAAGTTCACCGCCGCAGCGGCTACAGCGATGAGGCCGCAGCAGCCAAGTCGCAGTACGGGTTCACCCGTGCGTGCTCGGCGTTGGGTGAGTCCCTGACCTACGGCGAACTCTGGCGCGATGCGCAGCTGCGCTTGATCACCGGGACCAGCACGGCTGATTCGGCCACTCCGGATGCGCAAGTCAAGAAGCGGGCGCGCCGGTCCGGGATCGAGCGGTCGCGATGAGTAGCCGGTATCTGGACCCGGAGGGGAAGCGGTACGGAGTGCCGACGTGGCCGTGGCGGTTGGCGCCGCAGCATTTCCGGACGTTCCGGCAGTTGGACGCGGACGGTAAGCGGCCTGCTGGTGAGTATCAGGGGCAGGTGCGTGGTCGCGGCCGGCGGCAGGCGTACCTGTACGACAGCCACAGCACGCGCCCGAAGCAGCAGCGGTCGGAGCTGCAGCAGGAATCGCTGCGGATCGCGCGGTTGGTGCGTTCGGCCGAGGCGTGCGAGCGCCACGGTGTGGATGCCTCCGATATGCGCGAGGTGATTGTGCAGGCCCGCGCGGATCTGGCTGCCCGCAAGCAGCAACGCGAGGGCCGTGGCGGGTTGGAGCGTCAGCGATGACCCGGGCGGCGCAGTCGTGTGGTTGTGGTGGCTCGCTGTACGCGCGGGGCATGTGCCATCGCTGCTACCAGACGCATCGGAATCGGCAGATCGCCTACGGCAAGTGGGCCCCGAACACCACTGTGCCGGCTGATGCGGTGCGGGCGCACGTGCAGCGGATGCGAGCGGTGGGAATCGGGCCGACCCGGTTGGCGCGGCTGGCCGGGGTGGACCCGATCAGCGTGTCCCGGCTCACCCACGAGGGCGATGCCCGGCTCACCGAGCGGGTCCGGTCGGCGATCTTGGCGGTGCCGATCCCCGAGCGGGCCGCGGACGTGACGCCCGCGGAGGCCCTGGTGCCGAGTGTCGGTGCCCGACGCCGGGTTCGGGCGTTGATCGCGTTCGGATACCCGCGCGAGCAGATCGCCCGAGAGCTGGGGATCTCCACGAAGAACTCCACCTTCAACGACCTGGTGATGGGTCGCGGCGACCGCACCGACAAACCGGAGCAGACGATCACTGCGCAGCGGGATCGGGCGATCAAGGAGTTGTTCGAGCGGCTGGAGCTGGTCCCGGGCCCCTCGGAGCGCGCCCGAGCGAAAGGGCGCCGCAACGGGTGGGCGTTGCCGTTCGAGTGGGACGAGGACTCCATCGACGACCCACACAGCAAGCCGACCCGGGCCCGCTGGAACCACGCCTCGGCCACCGCGGAGCGCCGCGAGCAAACACGGGAGCTGACCGCATCCGGGTTGTCGGCGGCGCAGATCGCTGAGCGGCTCGGGGTCACCGAGCGCACGGTGCAGCGCGACCGCGAGTCGACGAAAACCGATGCCGGGCAGCCGGATCCGCAGATCGAGTCGATGCGCGAGGTGATCGTGCAGGCTCGTACGGATCTGGCGGCTCGCCGTACCGCGCATGCGGGAAGGGAGCGAACACGGTGAACCACAAGAAGAAGACCCCAGCCGAGTACACGGCGTTGGAGCGTCGGTATCGGGCGCAGATCGTGGCCGGGTTGCGGGCGGCGGGCTTGTCTTACAACGAGATTCGCGGGCAGCTTGGGATTTCCCTGCGGCAGGTGGAGACCATGCTGGGTGAGGCCGGCGCGTTGCGGGCGCAGCGGTTCAGCCTCTCCGAGATCGCCGCGCAACTGGGTGTACCGGCCGGGTCGATGTCCCGGATCATGCCGGGCCCGCACAAGGGCGCGATCACCGAACGCGGCGCCGAAGTGCTCGCGGGCACCGCGCATATGCACGGGATGCAGGTCGATGTGCTGGCCGAGTTCCTGAATGTGTGGGAGTCGCAGGCGTACGCGATCGCGAAACGCCTGGCCGAGGCCGGGCTGGTGCGGATCGCGAAGGTGCAGCGCGGCCGGGCGTGGGTGTTCCCCGCGACCCGCGACATCGCGGCCCGCTACCTCGGGCACCGGCCCAGCGACTGGGAGCCCTCGCTGATGTTCGCCAAGCACTACCGCGCCGTGGCGCAGGCGCGGGTGATGCTGGCCGGGTCGGATCCGGAGTTGTGGGTGTCCGAGCGGGTGCTGTGGCACCGCGCGGGCAAGAAACTCGCCGCCGAGGCCGCCACATCGCGCCGCGGGAAGCCGGTGCTGGAGTTCAGCACCAGCCGCCAACCCATGCCGGGGCGCCCGCACATTCATGACGGCTGGTTCCACGGCGTATTCGAAGGCCACTTCGGTTGGTGGGCAATCGAAGTCGAACTCAGCGCCAAGGATCGCGCGTCGATGGATGTCGCGTTGCAAGGCGCGATCCGCGCGGCGCGGGACGCGGAACCGTTCCCGATGATCGGGCTGCTGTATCTGTGCCGCGGCCGCGAGGTCGACCGCGCGGTCACCGCCGCGTCCGAGCGGCTTCCCGCCGAACTGAACCAGCTCGATCTGCTGCTGATCATCCGCGATTTCGACACCCTCTGGGACCGGTTCGCCGAGTCCCGCCGCGCGATGCGCGAAGCCAAAGCGGCCGCGAACCGCCAGCGCCGCAACCTCATTCAACTTGCCAAGGAAGCATCATGAGCACCGATTGCCAGAACCTGATCACCACCAACGACTGCCACACCGACATTCCCGCCCCCACGGTGCCAGGGCCCGCCCACGGCCCGCAGATCGGCCCGGTCGCCGAGATCCATCCCGTCGCGCCGCCGGGCACACCGGCCCCGGTGCGGCATCTGACCGATCACCTGTCCGGGCTGCACGGCCCGCACTTGGGTGAGGTCGCGCATGTGGCGGGCACGTCGCTGGTGTGCGGGATGGTCGTGGTCGCGATGCTGGTGATGATCGTGGCCGTCGCGGCGGGGTGGCCGCTGGCGCCGCACCGGCTGCGGAACTTCGCCATGGCCGCCTGGGCGCTGCCGGTCATCTCGGCGATCACCGGAGGTTCGTGGTCGACCCCGCTGAGCCTGTTCTGGGCCGGAGCCGCGCACGTCGCGGCCGGCGACCTGACCGGCCTGCGGATGATGCTGGTGCTCGGTGCCCCGGTGGCCGGGGCGCTGGCGACCTACTGCTGGGCGAAGTTCCTGCTCAAGACCGACACGGTCGGGCTGAAGCACCTGGGCCGCACCGAGCGGGTGCGTGATGCGCTCAACGAGCGCAAGTCCGCTGCCGCGGCGCGTGCGGCCAAACTCGGCGCACCGTTCAGCGCGGGGTCGTCGATCGTGCTGGGCACGCTGGCGGACCGCACCAGCTCGAAACCGGCCGGGTTGTGGCGGGAGCTGACCGCGCGGCATCAGCACTGGCTGTTGATCCCGCACAAGGACGTCAAAAAGCACCGCGGGATCTTCGCCACGACCGGATCGGGCAAGACCGAGCTGCTCAAGACCGATGCGGTGGCGGTGTTCTACTACGAGTGGATGGCCTGGTGGCGGTGGAAGGACGTTCCGGCCATGGCCGCCAAGCACCCCAAACCGCAACTGGTGCTGTTGACCTGCAAGGGCGGCGAGGACGACAAGGCCCTGGGCCGGGAACTGCTGTCGATCATGGCCGCACTCGGCATCCCGCGCGAGCAGATCGCCCTGGTCATGCCGGGCGGGGACCGGCTGGACATCTTCTCCAGCCTGCCCGCTCGCGACATGCGCGCCATCATCGGGGACCTGCTCAACGCCGGTCAGGCCTCCACCAGCGAAGGACAGCATTTCGACGAAATGCGCCGACGCGTGGTGTCGCTGGTCATCGACGCCCCGACCGGGCCGCCGCGCAGCCCCGCGGAGTTCCTGCGGCGCTTGGACGAGAAGGTCCTCAAGGAGATCTGGAACAACGCCCCGGACGTGGTCCGGCAGGTCGACGCGTTGCAGGCGGAGAAGGTCCCGCAGATCGACGACGCGCTGATCAAGTGCTCGAACCTGTTCGATGCGCTCAAGGACCACGACGGGCACATCGTGTTCGACGGCGGCAAATCCTTGGACGAGCTGAGTGTGCTGTTCATGACCGTCCCGGGTCTGGACAAGGACGCCGGTCGCGCGCAGATCGCGGCCACGCTGCGGCTGGTGATGCAGCGCGCCGGGCGCACCGCCAAGGACATGCGTCGCTCGGTGACGGTCTACCTGGACGAGGTCTCCGCGCTGACCACCAAGCAAGGCTCGATCGGGCTGGAGGACGTCGCCGAACGCGGCCGCTCCCAAGGGGTGGCGATGGTGTTCGCCGGACAGTCCCCCGAAAGCGTCGCCGGGGACAAGTGGTCGCTGGATCGGCTGCTGAAGTCGCTGGCGGGCGGGTTGATCATCGGCTACTTCGAAAACGCCGGTGAGCTGTGCAAACACTTCGGCGCCATCCGGACCATGCTGCCCTCGCGGCACCTGATCAAGGGCCAGCGTCACGGCGACGAAGGCCAGGTCTCCTACGGCGAGAAATGGCTCGTTCCGCCTGAGCGCGTCCGCGAATTCCAAACCGGCGAATTCGTGTGGGCCAAAGCAGGCCACGCCTACTTCGGGATGGTCGTGCGCGTCGACCACTCCCGACTGACCCCACTGCCGGGCACCCCCGCCGCCGAGCAGGGCAGCGCGGTCATCGCCACCGCCCCCGCCACCGCGTAACCCTACTTCCCCTTATTTCACCGAATCCGATTGGAGCACCACCGCTATGCGCATCATCCGCAACGACGACCACCACGACGACCACGACGACGGCCGCGACCGCGGCGAGAACCGCCAGCCCAAAGACCTGGGGGACCTGGTGGCGAACCTGTCCGACGACCAGGTCACCGACATCCTCGCCGACGAATTCACCGACTTCCTCACCGCCGCAGTGCACTACGCCGACAACCACACCCCACCGGCCGACCGCACATTCAGCACCCCGACCATGCCCGCACCGAAACCCACTGTTCCGCAGCAGGACACGCCGCACGACAGCGCCGAGGACGCTCCGGCGCCCAGCGCTGCGCCCGCGGCACCGGAGTCCGCGCCGAGCCCGGCCGCCGCGGGCCGGTCGCCGATGCTCCGTGCCGCGGCGGGTGGTTCCTCCTTTGTGGTCGCCGCCGCGGTGCTCGCGGCCTGGGGGCAACCGGCCACGGTCACCGTCCCGGTCACCGCGCTGGGTGCGGGGTGGGTGGCTTACCTGTGGTGGAACGCCGCGCTGCGTCCGCCGTTGCCGCAGGTGCTGGCGGTGATCGTCACCGCGATCAGCCACGGCATCGCCTACATCGCCCGTGGCATCGCCGCCACCGTCCGGCGGGGTGTGCACCGCGCCGACGACGCGCGCACTCGCAGCGAAAACCATCGCACCGCCACCGCGTAACCACAAGGAAGGAGCGCGAATCATGCCGCAGCACACCGATTCCCCCACCACCGCCGAGCAGTGGACGCAGCTGACCGATGCCGAGCAGCGCGAGTGGCGCGCCTGCCAGGCCGACGCCGACGACCTGATGGACCAGATCAGCCATCGCGAATTCCTGTACGAGACCGACCAGATCACCTGGGACGAGTACTGCACCTGGGAGTTCGACTACAGCCCCCTGCCCACCCTCGACATCGCCTGAAACCAGAAAGGACCACGAAATCCCATGCCCGATAACAGAAATAACAAGATCCGCACCGCCCCGGTCGATCTGTACGAACGACTGCATGGTGTCGGTGAGCGGCTGAGCGAGCTGCGGCGGGACCTGACCGAGATCCGCCACGAATACGCCCGTCTGCACCGCCACCCAGACGGCCTGGCCGTGGATGAGCTCGGCGCTCCGATAGACCCGGTCGAGGCGATCGACCGCGTGCAATTCGGCATCGAACTGACCGACACCAACCTCGAAAAAGCCGCAAGCCGTCTCGAAGCCACGCGTGGTCGGTACGCGACCCGTTTGAAGCTCACCGACCAGGCCGCGGAAGAACTCGACCGCCGCCGCACCAGACGTCCGATCGAGCGCACCCGATAATCACCAATTCCCTTATCGCCGAAAGGAATTCGCTTCATGTCCGAAATGGATGAGATCACCCAGCACGCGGCGCGGTTCAGCGCCCAGCTGACCCAGGCGTTGAGCCAGCTGTCGCAGGCCGCGAGCTGGTTGGAGCGGCGCACCGTGCGCAAGAGCATCCGCAAAATGGTCACCGACGAGCAGAAACAGCGCGAACGGATGCGCCAGGACGAACTCGCGGGGATGGCGCGAGCGCTGGAGAACTACCGCCAGCACTCGATCAGCACCACCTCACGGGCACTGGATCCGAACATGGCACCGCAGCAGCGCGAGCGGGACCGCGCGGCGATGGCGCGGCACTACAGCGAACTGGAGGAGCGGATCCTTCGGTCCTCGGCACTGACCACGATCGAGCAGGGCATCGCCCTGGACGGGATGGCCGCGGCCACCACGTTCCCGGAGTACCGGCTGGGCAACGTGTTCGGTCGCGCGCACCGGGTGAAAGGTGTTGAGGCCCTGCGGTATCGGGCGCAGGTCGCCCGCGCTCAAGCCGCTGCGGGGATCGAACGCCGCCCCGCCTATGTTCGACCGCCGGCGCCGCGTCCTTCCCGGCAGTGGACCGGATATACGCCCGATCAGGTGGACGCGGTGCAGGCGATCCGCCGCAGTCAGTCCAACGGTCTGGGCGGGCCGCTGCCGCAGCATCGGGACGCGACCCGTCAGTATGCGGCGCAGATGGCGGTCGAGGCCGGCTTGTCGCCGGATCAGATCACCGGTGAGTTCAACAACGCGATGGCCAACAGCCAGGTCACTGTGCAGATCAACGGCAATACGCTCGACGGTAGTTCCGCCGCGTACGTCGGGCTGCACCCGAATGAGCACGAAGCCGCCGCCTGGACGCGCGAGAACCTCAGCGGCCATGTGGGCGACATGCGCGCGACCATCGGCGAACCACACGAAGTACGGGTGTCCGCGACCGGCCGGGACAGTGCCGAGCCGCTGTTCTACACCGAAGGACATCCCGGATTCGTCGCCGACGAGGTCACCCAATGGCGCCCCGGGATCGACCGACCGGTCACCGTGCAGGAACCCTCGCTCGACCGAGAAGACGCACACCCCCGTGAGACGCCCGCGGCGCCGGATGGTCTGCCGCGGCGGGAATTCGCCGAGCAGCCCGAGATCGCCCCGCGCGAGCTCGAACGTGAAGAGTTCGCGCCCGAGCGTGTCTCGGTGTTCGATGCGCGGCTGGCCGGACTCGAACAGCAGGTGCGTGAGCTGAAAAGCGTTGTCGCCGAGCGGGATGATCTCGCGCGCCGGGTGCAGATGTTGGGGCGTGGTGTGGACGCGGTCACTGCGGATCGTGACGAGCACAAGCGTCAGGCCGAGACTGCGCGCGCGGAGGTGGAGACGTTGAAGAACGTCACCACCCGCCAGGGCGCTGAGCTGAAAGACCTTCGCGCGCAGTCGCTTCGGCTGGTCGAGGTCACCGCGGAGCGGGACCGGCTCAAGTCCGAGCGAGACGAGGCTGTTCGCAAGCTCGCGCACGCCACACCACAGCAGCAGCGGTACGGCAGCAGTGACCGGGTCGCGGCTGACCGGCACCAGGGCCGTGACGAGGCGCGCACGCCGGCGGAGTTGCTAGGGCGGGAAGTACGACGGGACAAGCTCGCCGAGCTCAACCACATCGAGACACCCGAGGGGGAGACGGTGGAGCAGTTCAACCGGTACATCAGCGAGTTCGTCAACGGTATGACCGCGGCGGTCGACGACGCCGACTCACCGGTAGTGCGCAAGAAGCTGCAGCAGCTCAGCCAGGACCGTGGCCCCGAGTGGACCGGAGAGCACGCCCGGGAGTTCTACACCTGGTGGCGCAACGGCGGCGGCGTGAAATACCGGCACGAGAAAGCGCTGCGCGAGGACCGCCAACAGCGCACGCACGCCGATTCCGGGTCCGAGCACTCATCCGACACCCAGCCCTGGGCCCGCGAAACCTTCACCACCCCAACCGAACCCACCACCAACGGCAACGGGCACCAGCGTCCCGGCCGCGGCCCGATCGAAAGGAACCGATAGCCATGGACGCCAAGAAGGAACAGCGGATGCGCGAAGACTTCGCCCGCTACCACCAGCTCACCCAGGTCCACAAGCAGATCACGAATCCGGGCGGTGAACCGTTGCCCACCCCGATCACCCGGGCAGTGCGCGGGATCGAGGCGAAATACACCCGGCTGCCCGCCAGCGACGACCGGCGCGAGGCGTGGCGGCACCTGACCGCGGTTGCGGGGCAGTGGGACCGCGAGCCCGGGGAGATGTTCGAGCTGGTCGACGACCTCGAACACCACCACGCGGCCGGTAAGCCACTGGTCACCGACGTGCATCTGCGCAACCACCAGCAGGTGCGGGACCTGTACATCCACCGCACCCAAATCCGCACCGAACCGGTGCGCGCCCGCAACCCGATCACCAGGAGCCGATAACCGATGGAACGCGAACACGAGGAAATGATGCGTCGCGAGTTCACCGAACGCGTCGAGCTGGCCCGCGGCGTCGAGAAGGCCGACAGTGAAGCCGAGATAGACCAGATCTTCGCCAAGACCGGCGAATACGACAAGCGCTGGAACGCTGGCCCGCACGCGGAGCACTGGCAGTACCTCGACGACGCCTTCCACGATTGGCGTGATCACCCGGCCACCATGCAACGGTTCGCGGACAACGTCGCGCACGACCGCGCTCAGGGCTGGAATGGCGGTGTGACCGATATCCAGGTCCGCAGCCACGACCAGGCTCGCGAGCTGACCGCCCCGGATCGGGCCCGCGCCCGCGAACGCGCGCAGCGGGGCCGGTGACCTGATGCACGCTGAGCACGAAGAGGCGTTGCGGGCGGAGTTCGCCGATTTCGTGCAGCTCGAACAGCAGGCACTCCGTGCCCAGGCCCGTCTCGGGGCTGGGCGCGGGTTGCCCGCCGAGCAGTACGAACAGCTACTGAACGACCAGGACGCCATCGCGGGCCGCTGGGCTGATGGCCCGCATGCGCAAGCCTGGTCGGACCTGCACCGCTGCTACATGGAGTACGTCGCCGACCCCGAACAGATGCGGCAACTCGCCCACGCCGCCGAAGACCCGCACAACCGGCAGTGGACGGCCATGGCGCGCAAGCACATCCGCCAAGCGCGACCGCTGGCCGAACTCACCCTGCGGCTGTGCCAGGCCCGCGATCACGCCGCCGGCCACGGCGAGCAGCCCGATCGCACCGAGAGAGGACGGTGAGCGATGGAACCCCACAGCACGCACGGCCGTTCGTACGACGTCATCACCGACGCGTTGGCTCGCACGGTGGGACCGGCCCCGCACCCGCGGGGCCCGCTGTACTGGACAAACTACCTGTGCCCCGTGCACGAGAACGACGGGCAACACCACAACCCGAGCCTGGGCGTGCGCTACGACCCCGCCCAGGGCAAGACGATGGTGCGCTGCTGGGCCCGCTGCTCCGGTGACGAGGTGGTCCTGGACCGGATCGGGCTGCAGGTACGGGACCTGTGGGACCGGCTCCCCGAACGGAACCCGAACCACACCCACCAGCAGCGGCCGCCACGTAGCCACACACCGCCGCCGCGTAAGTCGCTGGTGGACAAGGCGATCGACTACGCGCAGTTCCCGCACCAGGTACGCCCCGATCTCGGTGAGGTGACCGGGGCGCCGGAGGTGGCCGACACCTACACCTACCGGTGGCCGGACGGACTGGTCGAAGGTGAAGTCATCCGCATGCACGAACCCCACGAGCACGGCCACAAGAAACTGTGGCAACAGCGGCACTGGCTCGGGAACCGGTGGGAGGCCAGCGGATTCGCCGCTCTACCGTACCGGCTCCCAGAAGTAAGCGCCGCGGTCACGCAGCGGGGGGAGATCTTCGTGTGCGAAGGGGAGAAGGACGTCAACCGCGCCTACGAGGCCGGGCTGGTGGGCACCTGCAACGCCATGGGCGCCGGCAGTTGGAGTGAGCAGCACGCGCCGTGGCTGTACGGGGCAGGACGGGTAGTCATCGTCGCCGACCGCGACCGCTCCGGGTACCGGCACGCGGACAAGGTCGCCGCGAGCCTGGCCGGGCACGTCGGAGAGATCCGGGTGGTGCAGGCTGCGGTCGGCAAGGACCTGTCCGACCACCTCGACGCTGGACGCGGCATCAACGACCTGGAAATGGTGCCGTACCTCGACCGTCACTACCGCGACCCACGAGTCCATCAACAGCAGCAGCACGCCGAGACCCCGACCCGCGAACCGCCGCCGGCGCGGCAGACCACCCGCTCACGATGACCACAAGCAAGGAACCCGAGATGCTCTCACCCGTCCGAGCCGGACTCGTGCGCCGTCGCCGAGCGCGGCGGGCGATCGGGAAGCTTCGCGCCGGGCTCCCGCAGATACCAGTCGATGAACGCGTTGATCGCCTTCGCGCGATCGGTTCCCTCACCCCGGGCAGCCCGATCGAACCGATCCCACTTGTCGGTGTCCACACGCACTGAACGGTGTTGGGTCTTGGGCTGGTTCGGCATCCATCCCCCTCGCTAGGTGTACGTACAGAAGGAGCATACCCATCCCTTGTGGTGTACGTACACCCGTTGATAAGGTGTACGTACACCTTGTTCTGATCTTCGGAAGGAACGCACCACATGTCGACCGACAGGAGTGCACAGAAATGACCGCCAACCTCGCCGGTGCGGAGCCGGTGCGCAGCAACGAGGCTGCGCACCGCAGCGCACCGAACACCGAAAACCGTGGTGCACTGCGCATCAAGCATGGTGGGCTGCGCACCGACGGGCCGCCGCGGGCGTGGCCGGTACTGGTGCTCGCGCTGCCCGCGTTCGTCGCGATCTGGTCCGGTTGGGTCGGACTCGGCGAGCTAACCGGATTCGGGCCGGTGAACCCGCTGCCCGGCATCGCCAACGATTTCCAGATCAACTCGGCGATCACCCTGCCGATCGGGATGGAAACCTACGCCTCGTACGCGCTGTACGTGTGGCTGTCCGGCCGGATCAACTCGGACCGGACCCGCAGCTACGCGAAGTTTTCCGCGATCGGCAGCCTGGTGCTGGGCGGCGCCGGGCAGATCGCCTACCACCTCATGAAGGCCGCGAAAGTCACCTCCGCGCCATGGCCGGTCACCGTCCTGGTCGCGTGCATCCCGGTCGCCGTGCTGGGCATGGGCGCTGCGCTTGCGCACATGATCTCGCGTGAGCACCACCGCACCACCGCACGCACCAACGACGAGCCGTCCGCACCGGTGGTGCAGACCGAACCGGAGCCGGTGCGCACCGAGGAACCCGTACGCACCGTCTCGGTGCGCGAGGTACGCACCGAAACCTTCTCCACGGCGACCGAATTGACTGGACAGCCGCCACTGATCGAGATCGAACCCGCTCCGTCCGCACCGATCGGAACACGCGGTGCGCACGACCGGTGGGCGCAGATCGCCGAATCGGTGTGCAGTGCGGACCCCGCCGGCCGACGCGACCCGGACAAGGTCGCCGCCATCCTGCGGTTGAAGTTCGAGCAGAACTGGTCGCATTCACGCATCGCCGAACACGTCGAACTCAGCGCCTCCGCGGTCACACGGACCGTCACCGCGGCGCGTGAGCACACTAGCGCACTCGAAGGAGGAACCGGCGAATGACCGGCATCGAATGGACCGAGACGACCTGGAATCCGGTCACCGGCTGCGACCGGATCAGCGACGGCTGCGATCACTGCTACGCACTCGCAATGGCCAAACGACTCAAAGCAATGGGTGCCGCGAAATACCAGACTGACGGCGATCCACGCACGTCAGGACCAGGTTTCGGAGTGACGATCCACCCGGCCGCGCTGCAGGTCCCGCTGCGCTGGCGGGCCCCTCGGCGGGTGTTCGTCAACAGCATGTCCGACCTGTTCCACGCCCGGGTGCCCGAGTCTTTCATCCGGGACGTGTTCGCGGTGATCGGCCAAACCCCGCAGCACACCTACCAGGTGCTGACGAAACGCGCAGTGCGGGCGCGGCGGCTGGCTGAGCGGCTGGAGTGGCCGGCGAACCTGTGGATGGGAGTGTCGGTGGAGAACCAGGCCGCGATGACCAGGGTCGATCACCTCCTGAACATCCCGGCCACAGTGCGGTTCCTGTCGTGCGAACCACTGCTCGGACCGGTCGATCTCGCTGGTCGGCTGTACCCGAACCAGTGCCCCTCCCTTTGTGGTCGCCGCCGACCCGACGACGCGGACCGCAACGAATGCGCCTGCGACGGGCCATGTTCGGACTGGGCGCCGAGCCCGGAGATCGGCTGGGTCATCGCAGGAGGCGAGTCCGGACCAGCGGCGCGGCCGATGCACCCCGAGTGGGTGCGCGACCTGCGCGACGACTGCGCCGACGCGGGAATCCCGTTCTTCTTCAAACAGTGGGGAGGACGCACCCCCAAGCAGAACGGCCGCGAGTTGGACGGCAAGATCTGGGATCAGTACCCGACGGACAGGAGTTCGGTATGCCGCGCCTGATGTCGGTGTCACTCACAGAGCCGCAGGTCAGGGACCGTAGCAAGACCGTCACACGCCGCATGGGCTGGCTCGCGTTGGGGCCCGGGACACGGTTGACGCTGTGCCGCAAGGTCATGGGTCGCCGCAAGGGTGAGCCGCTGGTGCGGATCGTCGATGTCGAGGTGATCGCCGTGCGGCGCGAGCGCCTGGACCTGATCACCCCGGAGGAGGTGCGCGCCGAAGGATTCCCGGACATGACCCCCGCGCAGTTCGTCGATTTCTTCTGCGCCAGTCACACCGGCTGCACCGCCGAATCGGCTGTTACCCGTATCCAGTGGCGCTACCTCGAAGACACCCACCACAGCACGAGCCACGGATCCAGCTTGTAACGAACACTGCCCCATCGACAGGCCCGTCCAGCACCCCGCTGGGCGGGCCTTCTGCTGTGTGTGGCAGCGATTTTCGTTGCAGAACCAATGCAGAACGCTTGCAGAATCAATGCAGAATTGATCGGAATGGGATTCCGATCAGATTCCGATCAGAAACCCTTGTGAGCTGGGGTGTTTGGCGCTGTCTTGCTCCCCGCCCGCCCCCCACTCTCTACCGCTTCGCTGCAGAGAGTGGGGGGCGGGCGGGGAGCAAGCCATCACCAAACAGTTTGGGAGGGAAGGGAACCAGAGAAGGGGGAAGGACCATAAAGAAGAGAGACCACAAAAGGCAGGACCACAAAGAGGGGTTGGGTGCGTATGTCACCTTGGTAGAGCTGGGCGCGTCGGGTATGACCACAAGAAGGGGCTCGGGTGCGCAGGCTGCGGTTGCGATAGCTGGGCGCGTTGGTTGGCCGTGGTCGAGTCGAGCGGTTGCGTGGCGTCTAGAGATGTGACCACAAAGGAAGGGTTCGGCCCGGCCGGGGAGTTGATGCATGCGCTTCAATCCGTCTGGGACGCAGTGGGTGTGATGCGTATGCATCAATCGGTGCGTGCGTGCGGGGACTTCCGTCCGTGACCGCGGCGCGTGCCGGATCGCTGAGAGCGCGGCGCAGCGGGACCAATCGAGACCACAAAAGGGAGGGTGGGGGAGGGGCGGCACCGGAGTGTTGATGCATGTGCGTCACGCCGGGCGCTGAAATCGCTGTAGGCAGTGAACATCTCTAGCGAAAATGGGGAGCGAGGTCGGCGCGCGGGGGAGGTCGTCGACGTGCGGATAGGCGCTTCCGCGGTCCCGTTCGAGCGCCCAGGAGCGGGGCATCAGGGATTGTGCCGGAGGATTCGCCGCGTCGCGCAGGGTTTCCGGTCGGGGGTCTTTTCTAGCGTTGATGCGTAGGAATCAATCCGTGTGAGCTGCAGTCGTTTTGATGAGTATGCGTCAACGACTCGTTGATTCGTATGCGTCAAAGCAGTTGCCGCGCAGCAGTATCCGTCTGGCGTTGGTGCGTATTCATCAAGCCTGTGGGGAAGGCAGTCATGAGTTCGAGTAAAGGTTTCGGTCCGGTTCAGGCACCTCGTGAACTGGGGATGGCGGTATGGGAGTTCGAGGCCGCGCTGCGGCGCGGGTTGATCCCGCCGGCTGATCGTGGTGGCCGGTGGTCGGCGGAGGTGATCGCCGCCGCCGGCGGCCGCTGCGAGCAGATCCGCGCGCAGCTTCCGGACGGCCCGCCGATCGGAGCGGCCAGGTCCGCGGACCGGCTCACCGAACGGGTCGACGGCATCAGCGTGAGCCGCGCGGATGTGGAGATGCTCGCCGAGCGTGGTGTGCTGGATGCGGTCGACGGGTACAAGGGGTACCCGCTGTATGACCGTGCGGATCTGGACCAGGTCGCCGCCGAGCACGCCGAGCTGATCGCCCAGATCGTCGCTGAGCGGGAGGCGTGGGAGCTTGCCTCGACCCCGATCGAGCAGGCGTGCGCCGAGTTGGGGTGGAGCCGTCGAGAATTCGTGCGGATCGCCGAGCAGCGCGGTCTGACCGCGGGCCGGTTCGGGCGCTGGTCGTCCACCGACGTCGAGGCGCTGGCCCGGGATGAGGAACTGGACGAGCAGGTCCGCGGGGCCCGGTTGCTCGGGCCGGACCAGGTCGCCGAATACCTGCAGATCCGCCGCCGCGATTTCGACTACCTGACCGCAGCCGGATTCCTCACGCCCGCAACCCATGTCGAAACCGAAATCAGCCGCCGCCGATACGTGACCGTCGCGATGTACACCACGGCCTCACTCGACGACCTGCTTGCCATCCCTGGCATCGACTGGGAACAGCTCCGTGTCGTGCCGCGCGGTGCCCCGTCGCCGTTGCGCGAAGTCACCAGACTGCCGATTGCCCGCGCCACGCTGGTGCGCGGTGTGGCAGCGGATCTGACCGACGCGCACGGTGTCGAGGTGGCCGCGCGGTATGACTACCGCGCCGATACCTGGCGGCTGCACTGGACTCCCGGACCCGCCGGGGAACCCAGCCGCGCCACCGTGGTCGCCGAGATCGCCAGCCGTCCCGAGCTGCAGCCCCATCGCGGCGCGATCGCTCTGCACCCCACCGACCCCGGCGTCGGTCAGGAGGGGGCGTGAGTTCCATCACCAGCTCACTGGCGCTCGCGATCGAATCGGTGTGGGCGAATCTTCGTGCCCGGCATCCGGATGTGCCGGACGTGGTGGTCACGATGGCGTCGGGATCCTCCGGCCGGCGCGGGCTGCGGCTGGGCGCGTTCGGTGCGGATCGGTGGAAGCACGGGCAGCAGGTGCTGCCCGAGTTGTTCGTCGGTGCGGAAGGTCTCGCGTTCGGTGCCCGCGATGTACTCGCCACATTGCTGCACGAGGCTGCGCACGGCGCCGCGCGCACCCGAGGACTCTCCGAAACCAGCCGCGGCGGCGCGTACCACAACGGCCGGTTCCGTGACATTGCCCGGGAGTTCGGTCTCACCGTCGAACGCGACAAGCGGATCGGCTGGTCGATCACCCTCTTGCCCGAGCAGACCGCACACGAGTACGCCGACGACATCGCGACCTTGTCCGCGGCGATCGTGGCGCACCGCCGATCCGACCACGAACTCGCCGAACAAGACAACGGCGAGGACAGTGACGGGAAGGCGAAAGCGCCCCGTAGCGGTAGCGCGCTGGTGTGCGAGTGCACACCGCAACGCCGAGTCCGCGCCCACAAGAAGACCATCGACGCCGGACCGATCCTGTGCGGCGTCTGCAGCCAACCGTTCGCCGCACCGGTCGAGGGAGACGACGCCGATGCGTAGCGCCGCAAGTCAATTAGCCCTGCCCATTGAGGCGCATGCATCAACCACAAAGGAAGGATCGTCGAGGAGCCGAACCCCAGCGCCCATCGCCGCGGACACCGGATACACAGCTTCGGATTACTTCGCCGGAGCGAATGGGAGCACGACCGGACTGCGGCAGGCCGGGATCCGGGTGGTGATCGGTGCGAACCATTGGGATACCGCGATCCGCACGGCCCGTGCCAATCACCCGGACATCGAGCATGTCCAGGCGAACCTGTCCGAGACCGACTTCCGGAGGTTCCCGCGGACCGATATCGCCTGGTTCTCGCCGAGCTGTGTCTGGCACGCCCGATCCGGCGGCCGCAAGAAACCGCCGGCGGAGGTCGAGCGGCTGCGCGCCGACGAGGGCAGCATCGACCGCGCGACCGCGTTCGCCGTCATCGCCGCGACCGAGGTCCACCGCTACGAAGTCGTGGCCGTGGAGAACGTCCCGGAATTCCTGGACTGGACGCTGTTCCGGTGGTGGCTGGACGGGATGACCGTGCAGGGCTACAAGTATCAGATCGCGATCCTGGACTCGGCGGACATCGGCCCGAATCCTGTGCCGCAGCGCCGCAAACGCGCCTTCATCCTGTTCACCCGCGTCGATGCCCCGGACATCGACGTCACCGTCGATCCGGTCCAGCGGACCCCGGCCAGCGCGATCCTGTTGCCCGACCGCGGCAAGCTGGTCACCCGCCGCATGTACGTGACCCCGCAGTTCGAGGAGATCACCGAACCCAATGTGCCGCATCTGGTGACCTACCGGAACCACGCGCACGCGCGCCGCGCCGACCAACACCAGCTGGCGACCATCACCTCCGGCGGCAACCACCACGCCGTCGCGACCATCGACGAGGACGGCCGGGTGTATCACCGGTGGCTGACCAACCTCGAACGCGCACGCGCCCAAGGCTTCCCCGATGACTACCAGTTCCATGGCGGACACCGCGTCATCAACGGCAAACGCGTCGACGAGGTCCGAACCCAGATCGGCAACGCCGTGTCGGTCAACGTCGCCCGCTGGCTCGGACACCGAATCACCGCCGCCCTCAACCACACCCAGCCGACGCGTACCCGCTTCACCGATCCTGTGGAACGGATCGCCGGATGAAACCGCCCATAGCGCTCCTCACTTCCGGCTCAGTGACCGCCGGTCTTGCGGGCGAGCTGACCTTGCCGCGCACTGACCTGGGTTCCGTTACATCGACCGCTGCCCTACCGCCGCCATTTCTGTCCGTATCGCCGACCAGTTGTTGGTGACTCGAGTTACCTTCGGATACAACGTGTTTCGTTAGGCCGCAGGGGGTCGAGCATGGCTGGGTCGAGCGGGCGACTGTGTCCAGGTAGTGAAATGACCGCGGCGCTGGGGCCGTACGGGGTTCTCGCCGATGTCCGCGACGCCGGGTTCTTCGACGATTGGGAGGCCAAGAAGGGCCTGCAGTGCCTGCTGTGTGGCCACAAGGTGGAGCCGTACCACTCGAGGGTGGGCAATGTCTTCATTCGGCACGGTCGGGGGACACCGGCCGGGCGCCTGCCAGGTGGTGGAAGGGGGTCCGAGACGTTCGACCACGCCCGCCTCAAGCATTGGGCCCGTGATCGGCTCGAGCACTACGGATTGCGTGACGTCGCGGTCGAGCCTCACCTCGGCGATCAATTCCCCGACGTCTGCGGCACCAAGAACGGCGTCACCTACGCCGTCGAGGTGCAATGGAGCGACCTGGACGTGGACACCGCACGCCAGCGCACCGCCGGTCTGCGTGCCGCCGGCTGCGATCACGTCGTGTGGCTGACCCGCCACTGCGACTGGGTCGAGAAGCTCCCCGCGGTCGGTATCCGCACCTTCCGGCCGGACAGTCGCGACGGGTACGAAATCCACACTGGGGTCCTGTCTCACACGGCCGCCCGGCGACAGACGGGCCCACGTATGGCGGTGCGGCGGTGCTCGCTCGACCGTTTCCTGCAGCACTGGACCAGCAGCGGCACCGAGGAACTCGCCTGGGCATACAACACCGCCACGACCGCAGGATGGGCCACAGTGACCGACTGGGAACAACACACCAAAGACCAAGCCGACGAAATCGCCACGAAGAAACGGCAACTCGCCGACGCGCTACGGGAGCGCGATCAGCTCGAGCGTGACTTGCGCACTGCACGAGCCACCATCGCCAGTCACGCCGAGACGATCGACGATCAAGCCGACACGATCATCCGACAGCGGCGCACGCTCGGCGAACAGCACCTCACGATCACCAGCCAGGAAACCACGATCGAGGACGCAAACACCGCTCGCGCACGACTCGGCGGCGCCGTCGACGATCTGCAAGCCAAGCTCAACAAAGCACGACAGGACCAGAAGGCGAAGACGACTGAGATCGAACGGCTGACCGGCAAAATCCACACCCGCAAGATCGCCATCATCGCGTTGGCCGTGCTGTGCGCCGTCCTGGTCATCGCCTGCCTGTTTTGAACACCTTGATTCTTATGCATCAACACCGAGGCTCCGGCCCGAGGCCGGAGACCCCTGTCCGGCTCACCCGAACGAGGAGGATTGATATGCAGCGCAACCGATTCGACGCGCCCTGCGTCGACTGCCGGCGGATCGTCGGCCCGAACCGCGGATTCATCTACGACCCGGGCGGGGCGAACCTCGTTGCGTGCGACGAATGCGTGTACGTCGCCTACGGAATCCAGAAAGGGTGGCTGGCAGCACTTAAGCCACCGCTTACCCGCGACTCTGGCCTCTAGCTGGCGTAATCGCGCCCCGTCTCCTCTCACAGAACGGGATGTCCTGGCCCGCCACCCGTTTGTTTGATCGGCCACCGCGGCTCTCTGTCAGTCCGGGAGACCGACCTCGTGTGGGTCTTGGTCGGCGCGGATTCCGGCCCAGCTGGGGTGGCGCAGAGTGGTGGTGAATTCGCGGTAGTACACCGTGGCCACCAGATCGGGCTCGGTCCAATACGTCGGCGCGGCCCCGAACCGCGGCGGCGCCGCGAACGGGCTCGTCTCGCGCGCGAGGTCGTCCAGGCGCGCCTGCAGTATCCGTCGCTGCGCCGCGGAGAAGCCGGTGCCCACGTTGCCGATGTGGACGAATTCCCCCGCCCTGCTGTGCGCGCCCAGGATCAGCGACCCGAACAGGCCGCCGCCGTGACTGCCCGGGATCCAGCCCGCGACAACGACATCCGTGGACCGGCGTAGCGGTGTCTTGACCCACAATCGTGACCGTTGTCCCGGCCGGTAGACCGAGTCCAGGCGTTTGGACACGATGCCCTCCAGGCCGTGCTCGGCCGCGACCTCGAGCATCCGCGCTGGCGCGATATCGGTCCAGTACGGCGGCACCTGCACCAGCGCGCTGGTCAGCCCGAGCCCGGTCAGCAACTCTCGCCGCACCGTGTAAGCGCGGCCGATCAGGTCGGTGTCGTCGAGCTGCAGGGCGTCGAACACGAACAGCTGCACCGGGATCGAGGCGATCAAACCCGCCGAAGGGCGTGCGGTGTGCATGCGGTGCTGCAACCGGCCGAACGACGGAACACCCGATGGCAAATGCGGGGCGACGATCTCACCGTCGAGGATGAACCGCTGGCCCGCCGCCAGCCGGGTCAGGTCTTCGGCCAGTTCCGGAAACGACGCCGTCGCTACCCGACCGTTGCGGGAATAGAGTCTGGCCTGCACACCGTCGAGCACGGTGATGGCGCGCATGCCGTCCCACTTCATCTCTACCGCCCACAGGCCCGAAGGGGCCGGCGGCCGTCCTGCGGTCGCCAGCATCGGCGCTGGCACACCCACCACAAACAGTCAGCGTACTGGTAGCAACATTTTTGGGAGCCGATCCGGCGGTCACGACGTCGAACAGGTATGAGCATCGATCGAGAATCACTCAGCCGGGCCGGGCTTGATCCCGACGACGACGATCTCGCCACCCAGATCCGGGTCCGGGACCTGCTTATCTGCCACGGGATGTGGCGGCGCCAGTGGCTCGGTCGCCCACCGCTGTGCGGCATCCCCGACCGGCGAACTCGGGAATGATCCCGGAACCGGTCGGTGATGTCGACATCGTTAGATGTTCGCAGGTATCGGCGACCCCCGGTGTCGGTGCCGCGGTCACTCGATCGGGAAGACCTCATCGAGACGCATCGAGAACGGGTACCGGCCAGGAACATCCTCGACCGACTGGATGAGCACGTGAGTCTCGTCCTCGACCTGGAGCACCTCGAACACGGACACCCCATGCTCACCGATTCGCACACGCTGCCCGACACCGATTTCGATCACGCGTCAACAATACCCACCATCATTCGAACACACGTACGAGCGGGTGTGTCGGGCGCCTGCCTGTCGACTCGGCGGGAGCGGATGCAACGTTCGATGATCTATCATCGAACGTATGTTCGATTCTAGTGGAGCTCCGTCAGCTGCCGGCCGACGCGAGCAGCAGCTGACCGAACTTCGCACCCGCATGGCGCAGATCACCGGCAAAGTGGGCGCGACATCGCAGGCCGGGGTGCACTCCGTGGATGTCATCGCCGTGTCCGGTGGGATTGGTGACCTGCTCCCGCAAGGCGGTCTGGTGCGGGGATCGGTTGTTGCCTGCCATGGTTCGACCGGCGTGCTGCTAGGGCTGCTGGCGGGGGTGACCGCGACTGGGCGAGGTGCGGCGGTGATCGGCGGGCGGCGGCTCGGTCTGCTGGCGGTCGTGGAGATGGGCGGTGATCTGTCTCGGTTGCCGATCATCAACCCCACCGGCGGAGACCCCATCGAGGTCGCGTCCGTGCTCGCGGATGGCGTCGAGGTCGTGGTGCTCGATCCCGGCAACCGTCGCGTGGCAGTCCCGCCCGCTCGAGCACGCACCCTTACCCAGAGGATCCGCAGTCAACGGGGCGTGCTGATCTGTACGGAGAAGGTCACCGGGTTCCGGCCGGACCTGACGATCCGCTCCCACGTCACCGCCTACATCGGACTGGGCCAGGGGTTCGGCCGGCTGCAGAAGATGATGTGCGCCGTCGAAGTCTCCGACCGCAGCGCACGCACGCGCCGTGCGGAACTGCTACTCGCTGCTGCTGAATCGGCCGACTACACGGCCTGGACCCGCGTCTCGACGGGCGAAGTTCAAGCCGCGCAGAGATGGAGCCACACCGGATGAGCGGTGCCGCGGACAGTGTGCGGCGACTCGTTCCGCCGCGCGCGGTCCTGGTCGATCCTGCCCGGGTGTGGGTGCTGCCGCGCACCGCGCCGCGGCAGCAGTCGATTGGGATGCGAGCCCGCAGTTTCGACACCCAGCCTCCGGGTGGCAGAGATTTGTCATGGGTGCCGGCCACGCAATACTCATGGTTATTGCTCTACACCGCTGGAGCCGTGTGGTACGCGGAGATCGAGATCACTTTGCGTGCCCGCAACGCGCATCGGGAAGTCACTGTGCGGCAGTGGGTTCCAGCCGACGCGGTCAAGCCGTCCACCGCCGGATGAACTGCGGCACTAGCCTGAAACCCCGTCGCGGCTCGCCCCGGCGGGGTTTGTAGTATTCAGCTTAAGAAGATAACCTGTACACGCTTACTTGGCTCCACTGGCGCTATATTTCGTTTCCGCCAAGAATGGCTTCTTTCGATACTTCAATGTCGGCCGTTGCAATCACGTTCACAAGCCTCGAGATTGCTATATTTCTGGTGCTATTATCCAAGCTAAGGGCCATGCTGTTAGAGACTAGATACCGCTGCATTCTATCCAGTCGGACATGAAAAAGATTTAGCTGCGCCGAAGCCCGTCCGTACAGCCAGAAATTTACCCCAGACACTACCTCAACTATACCGCCACCGAGGCCGGTAATTACCGCCGCCGTGGTTGAGGGCTCTGACATCACGGCAAACAATACCGCTACAGTGAATAGAGCCAGACCTATTGTCGCCCCCGCAACAGCCGACCAAAAGCTTCGGTTCGCTTGTTTTAGCACGTTTTCGTAGTAACTTTCGGTCAGCCTCAGCTGCAACGAAGCGATGCGTTGAATATCCGAAGGATCGGTATTAGCCAATTCTTCCAACGCTGGCGGTAGTGCGGTTGCTTCTTCGGGGTATAACTTTCTTATATATGGAATTGACACTTTCGGCTGTGGACCTTCTGTGTCATCAACAGTTTCTAGCAGTCTTCCCAGGATCAGCGCCACCGATAGCACGCCAATCTGACCGTTACCATTAACTCCTATTGCAACTCCTACCAGGTTGCCCTGGTAAAATATGGGCGCTCCAGCAATCTCGGTGCCATCGGCAATTGCCGACGGATCGAACGGTGTGAAGTCAACAATTCCATAGACGTGGTTCGTAATATCCAGAGTGCCAGGGACCTCTTTTGGAGACTGGGCGTCCTGCATCCTCCCGGTACTCTCCGAAATCAATGCCAAACAATTCTCTCGATATGGCCCATAGCCTCGTAAATCCCCTATAGGAGGGTGCTCTTTGGATTGGTCAGCTAGCACGAGTACAGTTACGATTAGTCCGTCCTTAATTTCGACAGGCAACCATTTAACAATCGACAGCGAATGCTTCGTACCAAAAGGCATTAGCCTAACTTCAGTGCTATCCTTCGGCACCTCTTCGATGAATGTAACGTAGCATTCTAGCGAAATCTGAACCGCAGTTCCTATCGGCCTATCGTCAAACGCCAATACGGCGACGAACCTCCCCAAGTCAGCCATGGGCCAACCGCCTCCTTTTTGTAACGAAAATTGCGGATAATTCTATGACTAAGTCAGGTTCCGGAGAATTCACGCAGTCTCCAGGATTGGACTTCGTCGCTGGTCAAATAATCGATCGGCGCGTTGCAGAGTAGCGACGGTGACATCGAGCATGATTGTGAGTGGGCGCAAACTTGGCGAGAAAGTGGCCCGGAAAGCGCCGTCTCCTGTACTCACAAGGTTCGTCTGAGTCGTTACCGTATTAAACGCCCAGAACTTGCCGTGCGACATTCCCGAAGTAGCTCGCCAAGCCAATTGCAGAGACTGCCGAGTCGCTGGCCTCTCATCTATGGAAGAGACCACCGCACCATAGCCGCGAAATTCACAGTTCCTGCGATCCAGACCCAATCTTTCGATAACAGGATCCATGGACCGTATTCGTTCCTCTGTTGATCCTTCCGGGTCCGGCACCCCGGCACATCGGATCGCTTTCATAGATTCGGTCGCATCGTTCCGCTCGATAGCTACTCTTCGCTCTAGACGCGATACTCTCTCGTCTGGAGCCAACAACCACACGGAAGTTGCCGCAGATTCGAGTGCGGCTCTAAGCAGCACATACGGCGCGAAATGTTGTTGGCCCTCATGTTTTAGCAGCTGATGAAGTCCCCACAGGCAATCCAAACTGTGGCTCATATATCGCTCCACGCTGCTCGCCACCAATATCTCGGGCATTATTACGTGGTCACGTTTTAGCGAACTGTACTCATGAATCTCATATCTGTTTCGAGCAGATTTCTCAGAAATCGGCGCAACAGCGCGGAACAGGTCTCTTACGAGGTCGAGCAGAGCGTCTTCATCGACTTCACGAGCGGAATCATCCCCGGCCGAACCAGGCCCAGTATCAGTCATGCTCGCGTATCGCCGCTACTGACACGAACGTTGCTGCCCCCCGCGTCTCCGGTTGCCGCTCGGGCAGACACGAACCTAATGAACCTTGGCACTCGTGAACCACAGGGGCTCCCGGCTCAAGCGGTAGTTCCCTTCCCAAGCAGTAGGTGCCCCGGTCCAGGGAGTCTCCATAGCTATCACCCGGGCGGTAATTCGACCATCGGTCGACTGAGCCCACTCGAGCTCAGCGGAGGGGCTCAACTGGAGTCTATGACCGCAAGTTCGCTACCTTGCGGCCTACTTCTTCCCAGACGCTAATCCGCTACGGAACTCGACCCCCTTGACATCGATCACGGGACGTGAAGTCGGCCCATCGAGCGGAGGTGGGCGAGGAGACCTGTTCGGAGTCGAGAATATCTGCCGTGCAAAAGGTCTCATCGAATTTGCTGCCAGCAGGCCAGAGGCGACCCAGTTTGTTGCAGAGGTTGGACGGTAACGTCGAACCGGCTCAAACGCTCGCCGCATCGTCAGCCCGCATGCGGTCACAACGCGCTCAGGCGTCTTTGGCCGGCCAGTTGTCGAGCTCGATCCATTTTCCGAATGGCGGTTTGCTCGACGACATCACGATGATCGCGCGTTCTATCAGGCTTGCGTGGTCGTAGCGCTCGACCTCGAACCCCGCCCCCGGCTCATCGCTCGGGTTGCCGTTGAAAATACGAAGTCCGCCGGGCTGACGCTCCTCTGCGGCGCGTCTCTCCATTTCGGACGCCCCAGGGAAACCCTCAAGGTAGACGGCGCCGGAAACTTGCCTCCGCGCGGAGGTCCACCCGCCGTCGATGCGTTTCCAGATCTTGCTGGCCGGGCGCGGCGCTACGGGCTCGGTCACGCCTAGCACGGGCGCCTCGGTCGCGTGGTCGTTCACCTCTGCCGAGGACTCCGTCGGCGGTGACGCTGGCGGCAGCTGCTCGTCGGACGGCAGCGGATTGGCGTCCAGCCACAACTGGAGTGCCTGATCAGTGATCGCCTTTCGTTTCTTCCGCGGGATCCGGAGGTCGACTGCTCGCTGTTTCACAGTTTGAACGAGTTGCGGCGTGGCAGGCCAGGGGACGTTGGTCTGTGCACCGGCCGCAACCCTGGTCGGAGGGCGCAGGAGTTCCTCTCGAGGGAAGAGGTCAATCAGCGACTTCATCTGCCCGATCGTGATTTCAATCTTGCGCTGATCTGTGCACCAAGGAAGGATGGTGTTTTCGCTGCTCTCGTCCGCGATCCCGCGGTTGTGCACGACGTCGTTGCGGATCGCTCGGATGTCTCCGAAAATCGGAATTCGGATGTCGAACCGGTTCCAAGGCTCGCCATCGGGTGCGGCCCCGTGCGCGGCCGCTAGTCGGCCGCGATACTGCTCGTCCCACAAAGCGAATATGTATACGAACCACTGGCTGTAGAGCATGTATTGCAGCTGCGGGTATCGGTCAAAGCTTTCGGGTCGAGGTCTTCCGTCCGAGCCCAGCAGAAACGTCATGTATCCGGCATCTGTGGCCTGCACGACATAGCGCACGTGGACGCGTCCGGGCCCGTCTGCGGGCACGAGTTTGAAGGTCCGGATATCGAGGTAGTCGCCTCCGCCGCGCTCCCATTCGGCGATCTTGCCCACTACTCCGGTCTGGCCGGTGAGGGTCAGGGCCAGCGAGAGTAGGTAGTCACGTTCGAACTCGGCGACAACCTCCTCCAAGGAATCGGGGCCGTTCTCGCTCTGTTCGATGGCTTCGATGGCCGTATCGACTGCCTTGACGACGGCGGTGCAGTCAGACGCGACTTGGTCGGTCATCACCGGTTGCGGACGGGTGAGGAGGGTCCGGACTGCTCCGACTGCTTCGGCCAGTGCAACTCCGAAAGATGTCTCCGGAAGACCTGGGTCTTTGTCGTACTCCCGCACCAAGTCGCCGAGTTCCGTTTCCCACAGCGACTGTTGGAAGCTGGGCACGAACTTCGTCGGCCGCGGGCCAAGGCTGGTCTGGTGCCGCGCCGTGTCGGCGAGGAATCGAGCGCCCTGGAGGGTCCGAATCCACTGCCGGCGTACTGCTTCCGATCTGATGGACATCGTGTGTTGCCTATCCGAGTTTCCAGTGCCGTTCAGGCATTTGCTCATATGTAGCAGAGCCGTCGAGCGCGCGCTCCTGAATTTCAGGCTGTGGCCCGATTTGCGCTGAGCCCCCGACTATCACACGAGGCCGCTTGGTCAGCTCAACAGGTACGGCATGGAATCACATACGCCCCATGCCTCGACGGGGTGCAGGAGGCGGGGAGGCCAGGTCACCGCACGCGGATCAGGCCAGAGCGGAACCAGGCCACCACGAAACGCCAACGTGAGATTCCACGTCTGGTTTCCGAGGACCGGGTCGATGATGGTGTGAAGAAGCAGCGCGCCGAGTCCGATAGTCACCGTGAG